>JAIELF010000077.1 GCA_019753235.1 bacterium | reverse complement strand
GTCGGCCACCGGAAATACATTGATTTCGTTGAGCTTCGGGGCCATGCGTATAACCCGGCCAGCCCCAGCGACCACCGCCCGGGCGAAGCGAGCCCCATCGAGGTACCTAATCCGCCAAGTGGGTTGATGTTCCATGTTCACCGACATTGAAATCTTGAACCTCGTCGATCGTCATCCATGAAGACGACGAATTCTGCCTCTTTTCCGACGCCCGCCATTCACGCATGATGGGCCGATTCCATCGATCGGTAGCAATTCGAGAGTGGGTCCCCATAATCACCTTACGGGTGATCGACGCGATTGTTAAGAACTGGTGGGAAAAATCGAACCGTTCGAGCGGCTCGATCGGCTTAGCATGGCGGACTCTGCCGCAGGAACGAACACGGGCCAAAGGGGAACGGATGAAAAGAGTCGTCAGACCCTCGGCATGGTCGGCTCAATTCAACATGACCCCGATGATCGACATCATTTTTCAGCTCATCATCTTTTTTCTAGCCGTCAATCAATTTCAGAAAGCGGAAACGGACGAATCGATTCGATTGCCGAAAGCCTCCGCCAACCATGTCGAGCCCGACGTCGCCCCGACGGCGGCCCGGGTGGTGTTGAACATTCGCCCGCAAGAGGGGATCGTGGCGGCGGGCAAACCGATCCCGCTTGCCGAGTTGGGCGAGTTCCTTCGTCTGCAAAAAATTCAAGCCGATCCCGCGCCTCTCGAAGTCTGGATTCGCTCGGACCGCAGCGTTCCGTTCGGTCAGATCGAGCCGATCTTGACCACGTGTGCGGATGCCGGGATCTGGAAATTAGCTTTCAAAGTGATCACGATCGATATTGAGTGACGGGCGGGCCAGAATCGATGCGACATCCGCGAATGAGTCACCGAAACAGGCTTGGCTTCCAAGAGCAGATGACACCAATGATCGACGTCATTTTTCAACTCCTGATCTTCTTTCTTTGCACGGCCGGCTTTGTCGTGCCCGAGGCGGTCTTGCCGACGGAGCTGCCTCCGACCGGAGCGGTGGCGACTGTTCCCCGGCCGATTCAGCGGGATGCCGACCCGATTCGGGTCCTGGTCGAGGGAACATCAGGGGCAATCACTTATCGACTCAATGATCAAGCTCTCTCGGGGATGTCCGAATTGCTGGACCGGCTGGGACAGCTAGGAAAAATCACGGCCGGCTCCCCGGTGATTCTTGATATCGGCAAAGATGTCCCGATCGGACCGGTGATCGACCTTTACGATGAAACGTTGACTCGTGGCTTCTCATCGATTCATTTTGCGGCCGAACGCCGAGCGAAGCCGGTAAACTCTAAGTAGGGCGCTTGCCATTGGTCTTTCTTCGTCGGTGCCCGTTTGGCCGAACGATTGGTCGTCACAAGGGGAATGGGCGTTGATGCTCTGCGGGTTGATGATGGGCGCTGTTTGGTTGCTGGCGCCCTACGCGGGTGAGGAAGAAGCGGCACAGCGATTCGTGGAAGCGCTTCGGTCCCGTCGTTTGGATGGGATTCTAGAGTCGTATGTTCGAGAAGAATCGACTCACGCGGGCGTTTCTCCGTCAGGCTTAACCCCGGCAATCGCGCCCGCGCTGGCGGTGGAGTTGGCCCGGTCGCTTGCCCAGCGAGCGGCCGAATCGAAGGATCTCCAACAGAGACAGTCTCTCTGGCAGAACGCCGACACTGTTCTCGACGCCGCGACCCAGCAAGCGACCGAACCGATTCTTCGAGCCAGGCTTTGGCTCGAACGAGTCGAGCTTGGTTGGGCCGAGAGCCATTGGCTCGCCGACTGGGACGAACTTCGTGGGCAGACTGACGGGCATCCGTCTGCTGTCGGTCGTCTTCGTCAAACACTTGAACGGGCCAATCAACTCGTCACTTGGATGGGGGATCGTCTGGCAGAGCTTTCTCGACAGGCTCCCGCGTCGATGCAGAAAGAAACGATTGCCCAGCTCAAGAGTATCGCCGAATCGGTCACGCTGGCTCGCGGCAATGTCGCTTTAGCCCTGAGCAAAGCCCTTCCCAAGAGTGATCAAGCCGAGCAGAAACAACTTTTGGAAAAGGCAGTCGCCGACTTCCGTGCCGTCACCAGTGAAGAACCGACGGCACACTTGTTGGCGATCCGAGGGTCTGCCGAGGCGCTGCGGGAACTCGGTCAGCCCGACCAGGCCATCCTGCTTCTTGATTCGATTCCCATTTCCTCCCTCGCCGAGCCCGAGCGATCGAAGATCTTGTGCGAAAAAGTCGAGGTTCTTCTGGCGGACCACCAAACGCTGGAAGCCCTCAAAATCGTCCATGCCGAGCGATCCGCGAGGGCAAGCGCTGTCGAGAAAGGCTCCGTCGATCCTCGATGGGAATACCTCTATTTGAAGGTTGTTCTGCAACAGGCCAGCGAGATGCCTAGTGATCCCAAGTCCGCATCGAAGTTGCAAGCGTCGGCCCTTCGGCAACTTCGACTACTCGACGGCACTGCCGACCGCATCTGGGTTCGGCGGGCAGAGTCTCTTCTCAGCAAGCATGCGGGCCAATTAATGCTCCCCGAGGCAACTGAGTACCGCCAGGCGGCGGAGATCTTGACGCGATCAGGCGATCATCGCCAAGCCGCCGAGGTCTTCAAGCAAGCAGCAGACAAAGCCGGCGCGAAAGGCGAGATTGACAACGTCGTCTCTTTGCTGGATGAATCCGCCCGGGCGTGGGAAAAGGCGGGCGACTTCGTTCGGGCTCGCGATTCATTCGAGGCGCTGGTCGCGGCCAGTCCCGATTCACCCCTGGCGCCCGAGGCGAAACTCCGATCAGCCATCAACGCTCGTCGGGCCTACCTCGAGAACCGCGACCCTTCCCTCTACGCGACCCTTTGGAAAATCGCGGAAGAACATCTGTCTCGCTACGGGGAAGATGACTCGGCAGGCGATGTTCATTACCTGATGGGGACATTACGCAAAGCGGAAAGGCAATATGAACAAGCCGTCGCGCAATTCCTTGCGGTCCCCCGCGATCACCGTCTGTACATCCCGTCTCGTGTCGCCGCCAGTCGAACGTATGAACTCTGGAAGACGCCGCTCGATCCGGAATCGCCGGCGGATGGATCGCTGGGTCAGGTGATCGCTTTTCACGAAGGTTTGGTTTCTCCCTTGTCGCCAGACATGACTCGCCTTGATGCCGAGTCGCGAGCCGAGCTCATTGTTCGGTTGTCGCTGTTTTTGCTCGACAGACGCGTCGATCAGCCTGCCGCCGCTCAAAAGCAGTTAGAAGCTCTTTTGGCCGATCCACAAACACCTCATGAATGGATTCAGCAAGCGCGTCGCTACCTCATTTTGGCGTTGGTTCGACAGCGACAATTCGCCGATGCCGAGCGCTGGGCAGACCTGCATGCGCGTTCCAACTTGCAAGAGATCCGTCTGACGCTGGAACGTTTGCACGAAGAGGCCGAGGCCATTTCCGAACTTGAACGGAAGTTTGTCGGACGGGTGCAAGCGCACCTGGTGAGTTTTGCTCGCCGTGATAAAGATTCGCTGACGTCGAAAGAGACGGTTGACTGGACACTGGCACTTGCCCGGGTCGAGTTGCACTTAGGGAACGACACGCAACTGGCCGAGGCGATTCATGAACTCGAGGAACTTCGCAAAACGCATCCGCAAGACGCCCGTATTTCCGAGCTGGTCGGCCTTTGTTATTTGCGATCGCAGCGATACGACTCTGCCACGAACATCTTTCGACAACTCGCACAAGGCTTGCCGGAAGGAACCGTCGGATGGTACCGGGCGAAGCTTTATCTCATTATTTCTCTTCGCCGTGCCGGGCAGATTGAACAAGCAAGACGTCTGCTGGAGACGCTCGAAATCCTGCATCCCGAATTGGGTGGAGAGCATCTGCGCGAGGGATTCCGTCAAGAACACGACGCCCTATTTCAGCAGCCCGGTCCTCGACTTCCCGGCAAATGAATCGTGGTCCACCCGTGCGGTCAATCCAAGGAACCGGCCGGCAGCAGAAGCACTAAGAGTCTCTTCGGTCCATGCGCCCCGAGAACCAGGATCTTCTCGATATCGCCGGTTCGGCTTGGTCCCGTGATCCAGGACATCGTCGACGGAAGTGCATCGGGATACCGTTCTCGAAGTCGCGCGAGGGAAGTATCAAGATCGGGGACCAGTTGATCGGCCGTGGCCACGACGAGGTGGATGGGCGGCAGAATGCTGCCGGCCCGGCCCGTTTGTGCGGCACTGACGGCAATGGTACCACTCTCGGCAACCAGCGATTCACAGAGCGTGATCCCCGCGGCGGCCTTGGCCCAGTCGACCGATGATCCTGCGGGATTAATCGGAACAATGTTTTCCAGGCCGGTCAACAAAGGATCAAGCGACGCGCCGCCGGCAGAGAGTATCTTCGAGGAAGGGGGCAAACTCTGGGAGAACGTTGCAAGCCAAGTACGTGCGTCGGCCATCGACTTGGCTTCGTGGAACTCACCAAAAAGAGAGGTAAGTTCCTCGCGAAATCGATCTCGACATGCCGAGATGGTTGGCTCGGGCAGAGAGAAAAAAGGGCCGGGCGTTTCCGGATGCCCCAACCAAGCAGGCTTTTCGGACGGTGCCGACAAAGCCCGGCGGACGCAATTCAGGATTGCCTCACGAGAAGCATCGCTCATACCGGATAGCCCCCTTTGTCTCGGAAGGGGGTATCATACGGAATGGATCGGACCGATGCCGGACCGGTTAGTTTGAGGCCAACTTCTTCCGGCGCATCCGCGCGACCACCAGCACCGTTCCCGCCGCTGCCCAAACCAGAATCGCTTCCGGCTCGGGGACTGCGTCTGGGCAGGTACCGGTCAACTTAAGCGTGGTGTCGAAGATGCTGTAAAGATTGGCATCGTTATCGTTGGGGGTCGCGTCGACGATGCTCGCTAAGAGCTGGCCGTCGCTATTGAGATTGCTGAGAATCTGATTCATCACGCTGTCGCTGATCCAGTTGGGGCTATTGCGATCGAGCGAGAAAGTGACGGTGTTCTCTTGTCCCGAGTTAAAGCCGTTCAACTTGATGCCGGTGTCGACATCGTCCAGAGCCAAGGTCAGATTATTGAAATCGAAATTGCCCGCGCCCGTGTCACCATCTTCCATGGTGAAGGTGAACTCCATCTTGTCGATGGTGCAGAGCTTGGCTTGGTTGCCATAATCAAAAAGAGCGAAATCGAGGACGCCGGGCAACGGTGTCCCACATCGGCACAAGGGCCAATCAATGATCGGCTGCGAATCGGTAATGGTCTGCGTCAGTCCCGCGAACGACGACGTGGTCATTCCCAGTAAGATCGTCGTCGCCAAGGAGCGCAGCATGGTCGGTGAGCGCAGCATGTTCTATCCCCTTCCCGTTAGATCCGAAGCGCTTTGCCAGTTGCTTGAGAAAGTCGCACGAAGATCCCCCCGGATCTTCGATCCTTCTTCCTGGCAGCTTGGCTCTGTAGCGCGTAAATTCAGGTTTGGTCGAAGCTCATAAACTCTTCTTTGAACGTGTCAATACCATCGCCGAGGAATCTGACATGAGATTTGTTATTCTCGAACATCACGATCGGGTTTTTGGCACGCATATCGATTTCATGGTCGAGCAGCCGGGTTCCGAACACCTGCGTACCTGGCGAATGGCTAAAGCCCCGAACGGGACGGCCCAGCCGGCCGAGGAGATCGCCCCGCATCGGCACGCGTATTTGACCTATCAGGGGCCGGTTTATCCGGACCGGGGTTGGGTTCGTCGGATCGATGCCGGCACTTTCGATACGATTGTGAATCGACCGGGGCTTCTCCGATTGCGATGGCGTGGAACGAAAGATGCCGGCATCCTTGAACTTGAGGGAGACAGTGTCGATGAATCGGCCCTGTGGCAATGCAGGCAGACGATTCGCTGGAGCAAGACTCTGCCCGATCCATCTTATTCCTCCCTCGTTGATCGATAAACGCCCCACGAAGAAAGAGAACCCATGATTGTCACTACCGGTTTCGAGGTTCCTGGGTATGAAGTCGAAAGTGTGCTCGGTGTGGTTCGGGGAATTGTGGTCCGATCGCCGGGCATCGCGCAGGGTTTGATGGGGGGCCTTCGCCAAATTTTTGGGGGCAACATCATCGAGTATGTGCAGGTCAGCGAAAAGGCGCGAAGCGATGCCTACGAAATCATGATTCAGCATGCGATGTCGTTGCAAGCCGACGCGATTATCGGCATGCGATACGACGCGACTGAGTTCGCCCCGTCGATTACCGAAGTCCTCGCCTACGGGACGGCCGTCCGCTTGACAGCGAGTGAACATACCTAAGCGTCGTTGAATAAATCGCGATGGAAGGTATGTCTTCAGGATTTTTTGGGCATTAAATCGGCGCGTGTATTTCGTTTAGTTCGCCGTCGGTGCGTAGTCAGTATTGGGGATGGCGAGTCGGCCGCTCAGACCCTCCACGGCCAGATGGCCATCCTTCACTTCGACTTTGCGAAGGATGATTTGTCTTTCCGCCCGAGCGAAATCAACCAGCGCTACCAACGACGATCCACTTCGCTTCCAAGTGATGTCGAGGCCACGATCGAGGATGAATTGCTCGATGACCGTGCGCGTGTAAGTTGTTGGCAACGGCAAAAGACCCGCCTGCGCGGTCTCTAATTCAATCGCCAACAGATTTCGTTTCGGCACCCAAGCCCGAGCGCCAATTTGAATGACGGTACGGATCGGCCCTCGCTGGCATCGAAAAGCCAAGCGAAAATGGTCCCCCGAAATCTGAACCCTCGGCGAAGTCACCCCCGTCGGCAGAACTTTCAACGCATGATTCTGTTCAAAGTCGTCGGCCAGCCAGCCGTTGATCTGATCCTCGCGAAACTCCGTCGACCACGCCGGTGCGTTCTGCAGATCGTTGATCAGTCGGCTCGCCGTTTGCAGAAACTGATTCGACAGCTGGCGACATTCTTCCGGGTGATGTTCCGCACACCGCGAGTGGTAAAACGGGGGATCAATTCCCACCAAAGTTGCCGTGACGGTCAAAAGAAAAATCGGCGTCCCAAATAACAAGAGAAGCGGCCACCGGCCTTCCCGGCGTCGTCGACTTTCCCCTTTCGGGGTAAAGTTGGACCATTCTCCGCCGGTCTCGGGAAGCGGCAACGGTGTTGAGGCGGGGACGGGATGCGTGCTGGTCAACGGTCTATCCTCTCGCTGATAGAGTCCTTTGGGCTATGACCACAGGCGGGGTCTCTGTCAAGAGGGTTGCGAATCAGTCCCGCGGCAAGGTCGGCATTCATCAATCAGCCTTCTGGGCAGGAACATCCGTAGGATGTAGGGGAGAGCGAAGTCTTTCACCAGGAAAGGTCGTTGCGGATTTGCATGTCACTTAACCCTTCTCGGCTATCGCGTGACTTTCGGATCGTGGTCCTGGCCGCGACAATCTACGCGATCGTGATGGGGACGCTTGGCATTCTTCAGTATCAGGCCCTTCGCGTGCCGCACGGCGACAGCGGCATGTACGAAGAGCATCTTTGGAATTTTTTGCACGGCAAAGGTTTTCGAAGCCAGATCGATGATGGCCGACTCTTTCTTGGCGAACATCCGCAGATTATCCATCTCGCCCTGATTCCGATTTACGTCCTTTGGCCCACGCTAGAAACGCTGCAAGTGGTCGAGACGGTTTGTCTGGCGGGGGGAGCGATCGCGATATTTTTGCTCGCGCGGACAATGAAGATCCCAGAAGCCGGCCTGGGGGTCGGGATTGCCTACCTCCTTTACTTTCCGTTGCAGCATCTCAATCTCGAAGCAAGTTGGAAAACATTTCGACCCGAAGCGTTCGGCGTCCCGCTTCTCTTTGGAATGATCTGGGCCATGGAGAACCGTCGATGGCGGATCGCATCGCTGTTCTTAATCGCCACGCTCTGCTCGAAGGAAGATTATGGCATCACCACCGCATGCCTGGGGGCGTGGCTGGCCGCGATGTCGCTTTGGCGTCGGCCGATCGATCGAGAGGGTTTACTCTGGGGCAGTGTTTGGTCCATCGTCTCCGTCGGATTGGTTTTTGCGGCGGTGCAGTGGATCATCCCCTATTTTCGTGGTGATATTCCGCACTTCGCGAGGTACTTCGATGGGCTCGGGACAGGGCCGATCGAGATGGCATCAAAACTCATGACCGAACCGATGTTGTTCGCCGAGCGGCTTTTGACGCCCGCCAACGGATGGTTCATCGTTCTGATGGTAGGTCCGCTTCTCTTTATACCGCTGGCTTCACCGACTCGGTTGGCCATCACGTTGCCCACGTTTGCGTACTTGATGCTCTCTTCTCGGCCAGGCTTGGCGACTCCGTGGTTTCACTTTCAAGCACCGCTGATCCCGATTCTCTTTTGGGCAACATTGGCAGGTATCAGGCACCTTTCGCGGTGGCTCCCTGCGAGCGGGTTGGCGTGGTCGATCGCGGCCGCCTGCTTGATCAGTGGATTCGTCTATGGCCGGTCGCCCTTGGCAACTCGCTTTTATGATCCTGCCTATGGTTCGCCGAGAAAGGTCTGGGCCGGGCAAACGCTCTTTGAGCCGTTGGGATCTTACTTCCGCGATGTCTACCTTCCCGACGATCGATCTCGGCACTTTGCCGAGGTCATGAAGGTCGTGAAGCCGACCGATCGAGTTGCCGCTACCGACTACGCGCGGACCAGATTCACGCATTTTGCCGCCGCCTACACCTACCCTGAATATCGCGGCAACGTGACCGCGGCCCTGTGGGATGTGATCGTCATCGACCGAACCGAAGGTTGGTGGGGACGCGAGCCAAACAATCCCGATCGAGAGCTTCTTGTCGCGTTGGCAAGACGGGACGGCGGGGGGCCAGAGACTTTGACGATTCGCGGACAAACCTTCCGCGTGGTGCTCAACGATCCCTATTGGTGGGTAGCGCGTCAGGTTCGGCCTGACGCGAAAGAAGCATCTTCGCCGTAGAGTTCGTCCTGGATCCGCTTCCAATCGTCGGGCGAGGAGAGCGAGATAAAGGCATCATGAACCCGCGCGGGATCCGGATGAAGACCAGCACGCTTGATGCCGAACTTCCGCATTTGACGAGTTGCTCGCTCTAAGCCGTACTGGGCGATGGCGAGTTGATACTGCATGCTGAAGAGGTCGGCCTGTTCAGCCAGCGTCGGCGGAGCCGGCTTAGGTTGACCATGCCACAGAGCCAGACAATCGCGAAATACCCAGGGATTCTCGATCGCTCCGCGCGCGATGGTGACGCCGTCGCAGCCCGTCGATTCGATCATGCGCAGACAATCCTCGGCCGAGTAAAGATCCCCGCTTCCCATCACATTCAAATGAGCAAATCGCCTTTTCACTTCGCCGATGGCGTCCCAAATGGCGGGCCCTTCATAACGCTGCTGGACGGTTCTTCCATGAATCACGACGCCGGCGATTCCTAGATCGACGGCGGCAGAGAGAATCTCCCAAAAGCGATCGCGTGACAAGGGTGTGTCATCCAACCCTCGCCGCATCTTGACGGTGACGGGGACGCGAACCGCTTGCGTGACTTCCTTTACCATTGCAACGGCGGTTTGAGGATCACTGAGCAGGAAGCCACCTCGACATCGGCCCAGAACTTTTTTGACGGGACAACCAAAGTTAATGTCGACAATGTCGTAGCCAAAACCGGCCATTCGGGCCGCAGCCTGTCCCATCTCGACCGGGTCGCGACCCATCAATTGACACGCTACCGGCCGATCCGACGGATCCATCCAAAGGCCGCTCTTCGGACCGCTGCCCTGCTCATTGATGAATTTGTCGAGCACTACTTCATGCCGAGTCAGCGATGCTCCCAACGAGCGACAGACCACTCGCATGCCGACATCCGAGTACCCGGAAAGGGCCGCCAGCGTAAAGGGTGATTCGATTTTGACGCCGCCGATATCGTCTTTGAAGAGTCGTTGGCGTGTTGTCATGGCTGTGTCACCGATGGACCCCGAACCAGTCGCAAAGCGCTCTGGGTCAAGCGATCTTCAATCGAATCAGCCCATTGATATGCCGGCATTCCATATGGAATCATCGCTGTTCGACCTTCATATCCCCCTTCGAGCAGTACTCGCCGAGTTGGAATGTAGGCCATCACATCGTTCGAATAGGCGGATACCCAGGTCTCTGGCCCGAACAACGCTTTGAACTGAAGAGCGTAATCAACGACGACTTCGCCCCCCATCGATATCCAAAGAAGATCGCCGACCCGCCAACGCTGGACCGGCACGGAATAGGCGAGTAGGGGAGGTTTGCCGGCCTTGATGTCGGAGAGAATACGCGACGCCCAGCGCTGCTGATAGTCGGCAGGGCCTGCAACCCGCTTCTCAAGATCTTCGCGCGTCGGGCGTTCGCCGAGATCGCAAGACACCAGTTCCATCCGCGTGTCGAGGGAACCCTTCACCTCTCGCATCGAATGGGACAGGACCTTGTCGACGGCTGCCGCCAATTCGTTGCCGTATTGTTCGGCGAGGGCAACCTTTCGTCGAGGAAGCGGGTTCTGATCGCCGCCGCACCCAGCGACAAACATCGCTTGGATCCCAGGATGATCTCGTTCGAGTTTATCTTGCGCGAAGCCGGCATAATCTCCCGACCATTCGTAACCATCCAAGACAGTATTGTGGCATGCGTAGAGAAACACCACCGCACGAAGTCCACCGTCGGGATGCGTCAACCGAAGGACCGGGACCGAGTGATCGAACGGACCGACAAGCGTGCCCGCCGATCGACGAGCGGGGACTTCTGCCTCGGGATTGTTTCGACGATTGGCGGCAAAGGTGGCGGTTCCTTGACCGATCGCCAGGTGGGCGGGAGATTTCTTCTGACGTGCCTCTTGAATCGCCTCGACTGATCGCTCGATGAACGAGGCCGTGTAAGCCTGCACGCGAGCCTTCTGCGTTTCGTCGAGCGGGTACATGTCCGAGAGTGTTCCGCCGAAAACCGGGCCTGAATGCGTATGCGATGAGTTGAACATCAATTGCGATCGATCGAACTCTTCGCCCAGCCGATCGATCACCGCGTCCCAAACATATCGAGAAATCCCCACGACGTCGGCCGAGAGAATGACTCCTTCATTCCCTTGGGGATCTTCGATGGCGAGGGTTCGGATCCATAAATCCTGAAGTTTGCCTTCTGCCGGCTTCGTCCGAGCGGCGTATCCTGCCATCCATAAGGGTTCGGTCGGCGTGATGATCCGCTTGGCCAGACCAACTTTCCAGCCGTCGGCATGTGCCGAGTTCATCATCAGCAGAAGCAGTCCGATCACGAAAGACTTGTCGACGGGCATTTCGTACCTTTCTTTCACGGTCGAACCTATTCCGATTCTGATTTGCCACGGGTCCCGAGTGTTACGTCCAATGATTGCCGTTCTTTGGCGCCATCCTCACCCCGAAGAACAATCACCGTGACTTTGTCACCCGGTTTATGAGCGTACAGGGCCGAGGTGTATTGCTGAACATTCTTGATCGTTTCGCCGCCAAACTCGACGATGATATCGCCCGCCTTGAGTCCACCCTGGTCGGCCGGCGACCCCCCGCGAACGCCGTTGAGCAAGACGCCATCGACTTCGTCGCTGTAATCGGGGCTGGTTCCAAGATAGGCCGTGTTCTTGCCGCCGGGAAGTTGCATTCCGCCGTGCGGATCGTTCTCTTCCACCTTCACGTAGGCAGGCGCCTGAGGCAACGATAGAAGTTCATCCACGAGGGCTTCCGAAAGATCCGCAACAGAGGTCATGCCCGGATAGTTGATCCTGTCAGCATCATCGGTCGGCATGTGATAGTCTGCATGCGTCCCGCTGAAAAAATGAAGTGACGGAATCTTGCTGCGATAGAAGGTGATGTGGTCGCTGGCGGGCACCCCTAGCGGAACAAGCTTGAGCGCCAGCGAGTCGGCTTTCTCGTCGAGCTTCGTCAGGATCGGCTCGAAAGCGTCGGCAGTCTTTGTTCCGTAGATGATGAGACGATTATCTTTGACCCGGCCCACCATGTCGAAATTGACCATCGCGACGGTCTTTTCGAGTGGAACGATCGGCCCTTTTTTCGCGTAGTAGGCACTCCCGAGAAGACCTCGCTCTTCTCCGGAGAAAGCGATGAACACCAGCCGTCGCGTCGGCTTGGCAGGTCGCGAGGCGAATCGCCGAGCTGTCTCCAGCAGAACCGCCGTCCCCGAGGCATTGTCGTCGGCCCCGTTATGAATCGCCCGCAGCCCCGGATCGCGCGAGTTCGGTCCACCCATGCCGATATGGTCATAGTGCGCTCCAACGAGAATCGTTTCCGCCGCCAAGGGCCCTTCACCCTCGATCATGCCGACGACGTTGGCCGTTTCCACTTGCACGCGCACAAATGAGATCTTCCCCTTTACCTTCCAGCCTTCGATCGGGGCGGACTGTGGCTTCAGGTCTCCGTCGATCTTCTTCTGTACCTCGGCCATGGTGCCGACAGCCGACCCTGCCACCAACCTATCCGCGAGCGACTCATGAATGTGACAAACCGCGACCCCGACCGAACTATTGCCTGGGATGTAGTTGGAGGACAGGAGATTGTCTTTCCCATCTTTGGTGATCGTGTGATGATCACTGACGAGCAGGATTCCCGCTGCCTTGCGCTCCCAACAGTTTCGCACCTTTGTTTCCAGCTCGGCATGGCGAGAGAGTTCGTTGCCCGCCAGCGGGCTGGCCGGATCATCGATCTGTGGCTCTCGACGAATAAGGAGAACAACTTTTCCCTCGATATCGAGCGTCGCGAAATCGTCGATGGGGGGATCGTCCGACTTAATGCCGTAACCGACGAACACAATGGGCGCGTCGAATTCGCCATCGCCGCCGAACACGAGAGGCTCGAAGTCTTCGCCACGGACCAGCCGCGTGGTGGTCCCATCGGGGGCAATCAATTCGAGGAAGGAATCGTCGGTGACCTTCGAGCCGATCCGGACGGGAAAGTTCTGAAAATAGGATCCGTCGGCGGGCCCACTGACAAGACCCAGCGAGCGAAAGCGATCGCGGATGAACTCGGCCGCTTGAGCGCCGCCCGGCGTACCGACGTCGCGTCCTTCGAGTTTGTCCGCAGCCAGGAACTCGACATCCTGACGAAGTCGATCATCAATCGAAAGCTCCGCCCCGTGCAGCGAGTTTGCCAAGCAGACTGCCGAGAGAATCAGTCCCAAGGGCATGCGTCGAAAGAAAGTCACCGTTTTTCCCCAATGGCTGTCATTGTCATCGCCCTCTGCGGGGCCCGTTGGCGGAGAAGGCTCGGCCGTGAGCTTCCCACCCCGATCTCGAGAGTTCCAAAGAATTGTACCGATTCAACCGGCCGGAAGGGCCGGCCGATAAAATCCTCGACTTCGGATCGCTCGGCACCCTTGAGCCAACGTTTCGAGGGACTCAAGGCGGGCGCGGTCCTCTTGCTCCGGAACTCTGTCCACGTTAAGCAGAGGGATCTCGGAGTCGAAACCTTACCCAGGTTCGCTAGATCAACCGAGAGAGACGTTCTCTTGTTTTGTTTGATATTCTCCGGAGCCATTGGCAGATAACGATGTCCAATCCGATTCGCATTTACAATACGCTGACCCGGCAGAAGGAGGCTTTCGAGCCAATTCGACCGGGACAGGTTGGCATCTACTTGTGTGGACCCACGGTCTATTCCAAGAGCCACATCGGCCACATGGTGGGACCGGTCATCTTTGATACGGTCAAACGATACCTAACCTTTAACGGCTTTCGAACAACTTTCGTCGTCAACGTTACCGACATCGACGACAAGATTATCAATCAAGCCAAGGCGGAGAACTGTGGCATCGAGGAACTCGCCCAACGGATTACCGCCGACTACCAAAAACATTTGAGAAGCCTGAGTGTCGAAGTTGATCATTTCCCCCATGCAACGCAATACATCCCCGCGATGCTCCAGATGATCGGCACGCTCATCGGGAAAGGACACGCCTATCCCGCCAGCGGCGACGTTTACTTCGATGTCACATCGTTCAGCGAGTACGGCAAGCTGAGCAATCGTCGCATCGATGAGCTATTGGCCGGCGCCCGCAAAGAGGTCAGCGACATTAAGAAGAGTGCTGCTGACTTCGCCCTTTGGAAAGGGGCTAAGCCAGGCGAGCCTGCGTGGGAAAGCCCCTGGGGTCCAGGCCGGCCCGGTTGGCACATCGAATGCTCGGTGATGAGTTCGGAATTGCTCGGGGAGACATTCGATATTCATGGCGGCGGGCTCGATCTGGTCTTTCCGCACCATGAGGATGAAATCGCGCAGTCGGAATGCTGTTCGGGGAAACCGTACGCCAAGTATTGGATGCACAACGGCTTGATGCAGTATTCGAGCGAGACGCGCAAGATCGGCGCCCGCGCAGGAGATTTCGCCTCGCAAGAAGAAGCGAAGATGAGCAAGTCCAAGGGGAACGTCCGGACGCTGGATGACCTCTTTGCGAAGTATCCTCCGCCGCTCGTGCGGTACTTTCTTCTCGCGACGCATTACCGGAGCCCCATCAATTTCGGCGACGAACCTCTCGACGAAGTCGGGACCGGCTTTCATCGACTCCTCGCGTTTGCAGAACTCTATCAGCGAGTGATCGGCAGCAGCTATTTCGCTTTGCCTCGTGCTGGCCAGCGGGATAAATGGATCGCGCCCAGCTGCAGTGATCCCCTCGTGAAAGAAGGACTCGAACATCGCCGACGGTTTCTGGAATACATGGATGACGACTTCAATACGGGTGGCGCGGTGGCGGTCGTCGGCGAGATCGTCAAGGCCCTCAATCGATTCGCGGCCGACAAAAAGCTGGAAGAGGCCGTCGGCACGCCTGAAGACAAAGAGGTGTTTCGGTCGGCTGCCATGATCCTGCGAGAGTTGACGACGTTGCTAGGGATCTTGTTGGATCCACCCGTGTCGGCCAATTCCAGCAGTGACGGCACGCTCGCCAAGGTGATGGATTTGCTGATCGCGCTTCGTCAAGAAGCCCGACAACAAAAGAATTTCCCCCTCTCCGATCGCATTCGCGACGGGCTCTTGGCCATCGGCATCACCATGCAAGATGGTCGCGAAGGAACAAGGTGGAAAGTCGAAGGACAATAACGAGGGACCGACATGACCACGAGCGGTCTCAAGGAAGTGATCGCGCAGATCATCCCGATGGAGATCCGCGGGCGGGTGGAAAACGTCGTCGGACTTACGGTATCCGCACGAGAGTTCCCCGTGCCGCTGGGGGCACGTTGCCGAATTCAGCGATCTTCGGGTACGCCCCTGGATGTTGAAGTCGTAGGCTTTCGCGATGATCTCACGCTGATGGTGGCGTACGGCGATCTTCGCGGTGTTCGACGAAACGATGTTGTTGAATTGGTGACCGCGACCCCGCTGGTACCGGTCGGACCGATGCTATTAGGTCGCGTCTTGAATGGGCTGGGTCAGATCGATGACGAAGGCCCTCCCGTCATGCTTCCCCACCGCGTGAGCCTCTATCGTGATCCTCCCCCGCCGATGCAGCGCCCGCGCATCAAAGAGCCGATGCCCACGGGCATCCGCGCGATTGATTCGCTGCTCACGTGTGCGAAGGGTCAACGACTAGGAATCTTCGCGGGGAGCGGCGTCGGCAAGAGTACGACTCTGGGAATGATCGCGCGGTACTGTCAAGCCGATGTCATCGTCGTGGGGCTCGTCGGCGAACGAGGTCGCGAGGTCCGAGAGTTCCTCGAAAAGGATCTCGGCGAAGAGGGGCGAAAACGAAGCGTGGTCGTCTGTGCGACCAGCGACCAACCTGCCCTGGTTCGGCTAAAAGCCGCGTTCACGGCGACGTCCGTCGCGGAATACTTTCGCGATCAGGGGAAGGATGTTCTTCTCATGATGGATTCGCTCACCCGACTCGCCATGGCGCAGCGAGAGATCGGGCTCTCGGCCGGCGAACCACCGACGACCAAAGGCTATCCCCCCAGTGTCTTCGCGATGATGCCTCGCCTCCTCGAACGAGCCGGCCTGGGATCGCGAGGGAGTATCACCGCGCTTTACACGGTTCTGGTCGAAGGGGACGACGTGAATGAGATCGTCTCAGACACGGTTCGCGGTATTTTGGATGGGCACGTTTGGCTCTCGCGTCGCTTGGCAGCGTTGTCTCACTTTCCTGCGATCGATGTTCTTGACAGTATCAGCCGATCAATGCCCGACGTTGTCCCCGATCATCACCTCGATCAATCGATGAAGCTGAAACGGATCCTCGCAACCTATTCGGAAAACGAAGATCTCATCTCGGTCGGGGCCTACGTCCGTGGGACAAGTCCCGAGATCGATACCGCCATTGCGATGCGCGAGCCGATCAACGAGTTTCTTCGGCAATCAATGAACGATCACACGCCCTTCGGCGAAACCTGTCAGAAGTTGGCCGAGCTGGTCGACCGAAGCCAACAGATGAGCCGATCTCCGGGGGTTGCTTCGCCGATCCCTCCCCGAATTCCTCGTTCGTAATCGCGATTCCTCCGCTCACCGATAGGGATTGCCGACAAACGTGCCTCGGTTTGCCCATTTCCACATTCTCTGGTGATGGAACATCCAACAACTTTGCTTGTCCTGAAGCGGCGAATCAGGAGAATGGCGGAGAGGGATCGATGGCCGAGCGAAGGAATGGCACGGATGAGCCGGATTATTCTCTATGGGAAAAGAGTCGCCCGCCGGCTCCGCGTCGAATGGCTGTTTGCTCGATCGGCCATCGCGGGTCGAGTGATTTTGCAGCTTCGAGAGGGCCCCGACCGTCCCCCTCTGTTGTACTCGATTCTTCTGAGCATTTATCTTGTCAAGCGGGCCATGCAGTCAATGGTGGCCGATCGACGCTTGCCCAGCCTGGCGAGTTTTCGCTGGATGCGCCGAGAGATCGAAAGCAATTTTCTCATTCGCCTTGTGGTCTGGCGCGACTGGCCGATCCGCGAACCGCTAAATCTTTATGCGACGTATCGTTCCAACAACGCGATTTCACTGTCCGAGAAAGCGGCAATGCGAGAGTTGGCACTTCAATGGGCCGATCGACCTCTCGTGAGTATTGTCGTCCCGGTGTACAACGCGCAGCCAGACTGGATTGATCGGCTCATCGAGTCGGTCCTGGCGCAGACGTACGATCGTTGGGAGTTGATTCTCGTCGACGATCGATCCACCGAGTCAGAGACTGTATCGGCACTGGATCGCGTCGCTCTTCGGGACGATCGCATCAGCGTCTACCGACTGGATGCCAACGAAGGTGTATGTCTGGCAACGAATCGTGGTGTCGAATGGTCGCATGGTTCGTGGATTGCCTTTGTCGATCACGATGACGAACTGTTTCCTGATGCGCTTTGGTGGGTTGCCAAGGCGATTCAAGACTCGCCCGCGGCCGAGGTTTTCTACACAGACGAAGAGGTCTTTCATGATGAGGGGGGGCTCGCGTATCCGCATCTAAAGCCTGGGTTTTCTCCTCAACAGTTGCAGGCTTACAATTACATTTGCCACCTGCTGGTGGTGAAGCGGTCGACATTTGACGCCGTTGGCCCATTGCGTCCCGGCACCGAAGGGGCGCAGGACTTCGATCTTGTCCTTCGATTGGCCGAGCGAACCGATCGGTTCGTTCACATCCCGCGAGTGTTGTACCGCTGGCACGTCGTCGCCCGGTCGATGAGCCGATTCGTCGAGAACGAATCACGCCGATTGGTCCAGTGCGATCATATCGATGAGACTACCCGATTTGTCGTGCAAGACCATTTCGAGCGGATCGGTTCCACCGCCCGAGCCGACATCGTCGGGCATTGGGTGATGCCTCGGTTTGAGCGGATGGACCTAGGCCGGGTGACCATCATCATCGGCACGAAGGATCAACCTCGAAGGCTTCGCCGATGCATCGAAAGCATTGAACGATTCACCGACTATCCGAATTACGAGATCTTGATCCTGGACAACGATAACACCCAGCCGGCATCGCGTCGGCTGCTCGAGCGACTTGCGAAAAAGCATCGCGTGGTTCGAATCGCGAGTGGCCCCGAAGGATTCAACTTTTCTCGACTCAACAACGAAGGGGCGCGACAGGCGACCTCACCAATCTTGTTGTTTCTGAACGACGATACCGAGGTGTTAAAGCCGGGCTGGTTGTCGGCGATGGTCGGAACACTCCATTTTTCGAAGGTCGAGGTCGTCGGCGCACGACTCCTGTATCCTGGTCGACGCAATCAACATGCCGGCCTGATTCTCGGAGCAATCGGATGGGGTCCTTGGCATGCGCTGATCGGCTTGCCTGCCGACACGCTCGCCTACGGCGGCTACATGACCTTTCCCCACAACTCGATCGGCGTCACCGGCGCCTGCATGTTAACCAGGCGAGAGACCTTCCTTCGCGAAGGAGGGTTCGACGACAACGAACTCGCCGTCAGCTTCAATGATGTCGATTACTGTTTAAGGCTCTTTCAAAAAGGCGGACGAATCGCGTACTCGCCCCAGGCCGAGCTGATCCATGACGAAGGTGTCAGCCGGGGTCGCTTTGCTCGACCCGCGGAGGTCCTAGCGATGAAGCGGCGAAGTTACGGCGTTGCCGACCCTTATTGGAATGCGAACTATAGCCGGGTCAGCCCACACTTCGCGATCTCGCCTCGGCGTCGCTCTCGAGGTGTCGGCATGGCGGTAGCTCCGCGGATCGCGTTTTATCCCGCGACCTCTGGACCCTCGGCTTTAGAACCGATCCTTGAATCCCTGTCGGTCGAGGGAGCAATCACCGCGCCGTCTCCCTTTGCTTCGTTGGCGGAGTGCCAAGTTCTGCTGCTTGAAGGTCCGCTCGATGCGGATCGTCGTGAAGCGATGGAGGCCGCCCATCGCGCGAACGTTGCCGTTCTTTGGTCGATGCCGGGCCGATTGATGTTGCCGGCCCGACCCGTATCGGCCGACAGAGCCGATCTGCTCGACACCGTCGAGCGATTCAAGAATGCGTATCAGGTTGTCTTTTCGGACCCGTACTCGATCGGCTGGGCAGCCGCCGGTTTACCCAGGCCGAATCTCGAACTGGTTGCTTCGTCGCTCGAGTCCGAACATGATCTTTGCCCCGTCGACCCGGCGGAACGAGAGAAGGCTCGGTATCGATGGGGCCTGGCGCCGGCGGATGTTCTCTGTTGGGCGCCTCTTCGGGCCGAGGACTTTGATTCAACGCGTTTCCTTATCAAAGTGTTCGCATCATTGCCCTCCGAGATGCACGGGCGGACCAGACTGGTGGTGGAGTGGGACCGATCTCCCGACGGAGAGGCTGTGGATCGGCTTCGGTACATGTTCAGGCGATACGCGGCTTCGGTCGCGATCGTTGGGCCCGGCGAGGGGGGGCTTGCAGGCGCGGATCTGGTCCTTGCCCATGAGACGCTTGATCCTCGGCCGAGATCCGTGATGAGAGGATTGGCCTATTCGAAGGCCGTCATCGGGACGCCGATCATTGAATCGGGGGATCTGCTTCATCGGCCGGCCACGGGGCGCGTCGCGCGGGCGTTTGATGGGAAGGCTTGGCGTGAGGCCGTCCGAGAGCTGATCGCGGACGCTTCCCTCCGAAATCGCTTGGGAATCGAGGGAAATCATTGGCTTCATAGCCGTGAGACTTGGCCCGATACCATCGAACACTGGCGGAAACTCATCGTGGAAGCTGCCGAGATGACCCTGCTTCAGCAAGAACAATCTCGATCGGTCATGCCCCAGCTTGAGGAAATTACCAAAGATACGGGCCGATCGGATCGGAAGTCGACCCTCCAGTTGCCGTAACTTCCCTCTTCCCTGTGATGCTTTTAAGTCGCGAAGTCGTCAGAGGGATTCCCACATATCGATTCTCATGCGACATTTTCTCGTCGGCGAAGGGGATGTTCCGCAAGTGTGGTTCATAATCCCTTCGGTTCGGATGCCGGTGTCCCCCGAAGGGTTCGGATAAAGGAGCAAGGTCAACCTAAGGTGGTTGGAAGAATTGGTTCCGAGCCCGTCGGCCCTGGGACGGTCGCCAAGCCAACCTCGGATGGAGATGGGTGGCCGACAACCCAAAAGTCCAACGATCGAGGGACTTGAGGGAAAAATGCTCCAAAATCTCGGCAACGGGCGCCGCGGATGAACGTCGAGTCTCGTGATCGACGGCCTTACGGAGTAGGGACTAACGTCAACATCTCGGTTCATTCTCGAGATTGGCAAGCAAGTTGCTTGACGAGAGACTGGTATCCGCGGAGATTTGAAGAGGAGTTCGCGAGCGGGGATGACTCCGCTCGCCTCGTGAAAGAGGAAAGTTAAACAGACATGCCCAAAGATCATCAGATCGGCACCACGGGTCAGCAGAAGCGAAAGAACGCCCACTGTTCTTTCTGTGGCAAAAGCTATCGCGAGGTCGGACCGCTGGTCGAAGGGCCGGGCGATGTCTACATCTGCGGCGAGTGCATCGAGCTTTGTCAGTCGATTCTCGATCAAGAGAAACGGCGACGTCGAACAGGGGGAAGCCCCGTTTCGCACAGCGTGCCGACGCCTCGCGAGATCTTCGAAGGTCTCGAAGAGTATGTCATCGGCCAGAAGAAGGCGAAGAAGGTTCTCTCGGTCGCTACGCACAACCATTACAAGCGACTCTCCTATACGACCGGCACTGCCGCCAAGGACTCGGTCGAGATCGAGAAGTCGAATATTCTGCTCATCGGGCCGACCGGTTGCGGAAAGACGCTCCTTGCGAGAACGCTGGCTAAGATCGCCAACGTCCCCTTCGCGATCGGCGATGCGACCACGCTGACCGAGGCCGGCTATGTCGGGGAAGATGTCGAGAATCTCTTGCTCAAGCTTTTGCACGCGGCCGACTTCGACATCGAGGCCGCTCAACGAGGCATCATCTACATCGATGAAATCGACAAGATTGCCAAGACCAGCCACAACGTCAGCATCACTCGCGATGTTTCTGGTGAAGGGGTGCAACAGGCCCTGCTGAAGATGATCGAAGGAACCGTCAGCAACGTTCCGCCTCAAGGTGGACGAAAACACCCCGAGCAGCAGTACATTCAGATCGATACCTCGAACATTCTGTTCATTTGTGGCGGAACGTTTGCCGGGATCGAGAACGTCATCAGTCGCCGAGTCGGTCGTAAGTCGATTGGCTTTGGCGGATCAACGATCGAACCCGATCGCGATATCGGCGAGCTCCTCTCGCAGGTGACCGCCGATGACTTGGTCGAGTACGGAATGATTCCGGAGTTTGTCGGACGATTGCCGGTGCTGACGCCGCTCGAACCGCTGTCGATCGAAGCGCTCATCGACATCCTCACGAAGCCGAAGAACGCGGTGGTTCGGCAATACAAGAAACTCTTCGAACTCGAGAATGCCGATATCGAGTTTTCCGAGAATGCTTTGGAGGCGATCGCGCAGATGGCCAAAGAACGCGACACCGGTGCCCGCGCTCTGCGAAGCATGATCGAGGATTTGATGTTGGACGTGATGTTTGAACTCCCCGAAAAGGGAGCCAACCAGAAGTACATCATCGATCGAGACATCGTCCTCAAAAAGAAACCCCTCTTCCCAACCCCCAAGCGTGAAAGCGCGTAAGGAACAGTCAGTAAGAGTGCGGATGAATCTCGCTGCCGTCGGCAAACCTTTCATCGGTTGCCGACGGCGAGTCGTTTCTTGAAGAGGGTGCTACTTCACGGTCCAGGTGTCGGCGGATCGGTAGAGCTTGTTCAAATCGCCGGGTCCGAATTTCTTCGTGGTGTCGGCAACCTGTTGCAGGACTTCCTGCTCGTAGCAAGGCTCTTCGATCGCACGAAAAACCCCCATCGGTTCCGGGAGATAAGGCTGGGCCATCTGGCTTAGGATGTGGGCCAACACACTGTCGGGGGCCCGTTCATCATGAATCAGGAGCTCGTCTGGAGAGACGTCGGCCAGAGAGACGACTTCGGGAGTATGTCCATTCAGACGAATCCCCTTGTCCTTTTTCGCCCCGAAAATGAGCGGCTTGCCATGCTCGATGTTGATGGTGGTTTCGTCCTTGACCCCCTTCTCGATCGAATAGTCGAACGCCCCCTTGTTGAAGACAACGCAGTCTTGGTAGACCTCGACAAAGGAGACTCCCTGGTGTTGGGCGGCTCGCTTTAAAACATACTGCAAGTGCGCGGGGTTTCGGTCGGCAGTCCGCGCGACGAAAGTCGCCTCGGCCGCGATCGCTAGCGTCAATGCGGTGATCGGTCGATCGAGTGAGCCGAACGGCGTCGACTTCGTCTTGTGACCGACCGGCGACGTAGGCGAGTACTGCCCCTTCGTCAGGCCGTAGATCCGGTTGTTGAAAAGAATGATGTTGAGATTGATGTTTCGGCGGATCGCATGCATCAGGTGATTGCCGCCGATCGATAGACCGTCGCCGTCCCCGGTGATGACCCAAACCGACAGATCAGGATTGGCCAGCTTTAGTCCAGAGGCAACCGTCGGAGCGCGGCCATGGATCGTGTGGAAACCAAACGTCGAAAGGTAGTAGGGGAATCGGCTCGAACATCCGATCCCAGAGACAAAGACGATCTTCTCCTTGGGAATGCCGACTTCCGGCAAGACCTTCTTCATTTGCGCTAAAATCGAATAGTCGCCGCAACCGGGGCACCAGCGAACATCGAGATCGTTCTCGAAGTCCTTGGCTGTCAAGACCGGAAGGGGGCCGTTGGTTACCATGTTATCTTCCTAACTCTCGTTTGAATTCTTTTGTTGGCGAGCAGTCTTTCTGGACCACCCGCTTTACGAACCAAGAATCCTGTGAATCTCTTCGGTCAGTTCGGTCACTAAGAAGGGCTGACCCTGCACCTTGTTGTATTTCTCGGCCGGCACCAGGTATTTACCCCGCAGCAGCAGCCAAAGCTGGCCGAGGTTGAGTTCACATACCAGTACCTTCTTGTAGGACTTGAGAATCGCCTCCAGATTTTTGGGGAAGGGATTCAAGTATCGAAGATGGGCATGGGCGACAGAGAGACCCTCTCGGCGAGCCTCGGCCGCGGCCGTGCTGACCGCACCGTAGGTTCCGCCCCAACTGACCATCAAAAGGTCGCCGCTGGCTGGCCCATCGACGGTCTGAAGTGGAATGGAATCGGCAATACCATCCACCTTCGCTTGGCGAAGCCGGACCATCCGTTCGTGGTTGGCCGGATCATAGCTGACGTTGCCGGTATTGTTTTCCTTTTCGAGTCCGCCGATACGGTGCTCAAAGCCGGCCGTACCGGGGATCGCCCAGGGTCGGGCATTCTTTTCGTTGCGAGTGTAGGGGAGGAACCCGTCGCCGCTGGTCCCATCATCGACGCGGGCGGTGGGGTGTTTGACCTCGATTTTCGAAAGGTTCTCAAAGCTTGGAACCTTCCAGGGCTCGGCACCATTGGCGATGTAGGCATCCGAAAGGAAAAAGACCGGGGTCATGTATTCCACAGCAATACGAAAGGCCTCTTGAATCATGGTGAAGCAGTCACTGGGATAGGCCGCCGCCACCACAGGGACGGGACTTTCGCCATTCCGCCCGAACATCACCTGCAGAAGGTCGGCCTGCTCGGTCTTCGTCGGCAACCCCGTGCTCGGCCCGCCCCGCTGAACGTTGATGATCACAAGGGGAAGTTCGGTCATCACCGCCAGGCCGATCGCTTCGGACTTGAGGGCAACCCCTGGACCGCTGGTCCCGGTGGCGGCAAACGCGCCGCCGAAAGAGGCCCCGATGGCCGAGCCCACGGCAGCGATCTCGTCCTCGGCCTGGAATGTTCGTACCCCGAAATTCTTCAGCTTGGCAAGCTCGTGCAGAATGTCGCTGGCCGGCGTGATCGGATACGAGGCATAGAAAAGATCCTTCCCCGCCAGCCGAGCTGCCGTGATCAAGCCGTACGCCAGGGCTTGGTTCCCCATGATTTGACGATACGTGCCCGGTTGAATGTCGGTCGCGGGGCGGATGCGGTACCGACCCTGCAAGAGTTCGGCCGTCTCGCCATAAAACATCCCGGCTTTTAGCGCTCGACGGTTGGCGTCGGCGACGTCGGCAACCTTCGCGAATTTCTCATTGATCCAGTCGATCGTCGCATCGGGCGCGCGATCGTAAAGCCAATAGAGCACGCCGAGCGCAAAAAAGTTTCGGCACCGGTCGGCGGCCCGCGTCCCCAAACCCGCCTCGGCGACCGCATCTCGGGTCATCGAAGTCATCGGGATCTTGACCAGCTTGTACTGTTGAAGGGAGTCGTCATCGAGCGGACTCGATTCGTAGTTAGCTTTGCGAAGGTCGTTCTTGCCGAACGAGTCGCTATTGACGATCAGAATCCCCCCCTTGCGCAGACTCCGCAGGTTTTGCCGAAGAGCAGCAGGATTCATCGCCACCAGAGCGTCAAGATCGTCGCCGGGTGTCTTGATGTCGTGATTGGAAAAGTGGATCTGAAAGCCACTCACGCCGGCTGGGGTCCCGGCCGGGGCGCGGATCTCGGCCGGGAAATCGGGGAACGTGCTGACGTCATTGCCGAACATCGCGGAGGTATTGGTGAACTGGCCGCCGACCAGTTGCATACCGTCCCCCGAATCGCCCGCGAAGCGAACGATGACGGAATCCCTTTCTTCAACGTGTTCGTTTCGGGAAGACGAGGAAGCCTCTGCCGAGGGTGCAGACATGGTTTTGCAGTTCTCCAGATTGACGACGCAACAAGGGTCTCGTTGGCCCCGGGACCGTTGGGCCCAACCCGGCGGGGTCGTTCCATTCTAAGGGGTTGGACGGCGTCGGCCGACCTGTTGTTCAGAGAAGTTCCGCCTGAGCCAGCTACTTTAGCCAGGGAAGTGACGAGAACATCCCCCCTTGGCATGTAAAATTCGGCCGATCCAGGCAAAGAGCCCCCACGGGTCTCCCCTTTCGAAAACCCGTGATATCCCCCTTTATTCTGTTCCTCTTTGGAGTCTAGTCGGGTTGAGAGGAATGTCCGTGGATTTTTTGCCTACCAGGCCGAGGTTAAACGATTCCAATCTCCGTCGGCCGGGGGAACCTGCCGACGGCGAAGGTCCCGTCAACGGATGGATTCGACCCGGTTTCTCATCATCGCGAGGAATCAACGAAGGCAATGACTTCTCCGATCTGAAACGCGGTTTTCATGGAAAGGGAGACCGTTCCTTTCGAGAATGACTTTGGGTGGGTCGTATGTTCAGATGCGCGGAGATGTCATTGGCAGAGATCCCGGGGGGGAACCATGCACAGGCGAGAAGACCCGATTGTCACCGTTCAACAGCACATCAAAGAACAGCAGAATCTTCATGCCCCGCACGCAACGGGGGAGTTTTCCTGGTTGCTGTCGGGGATCACGCTGGCGACCAAGATGATCCAGGCAAAAGTTCGCCGAGCCGGGCTGACCGATATCGTCGGAACGGCGGGAATGGTGAACGTGCAGGGAGAGTCCCAGCAGAAACTCGACGTTTATGCCAATCTCGTGCTGCTTCATTGTCTCGGTGTGCGCGATTGTGTCGGCATCTTAGCGTCAGAAGAGAACGAGGATGCCGTCCTCTTAAAACGCTCGCCGGGCATCGGGAAATACGCAGTGGTTTTCGATCCGCTCGACGGGTCGAGCAACATCGATGTCAACGTCAGCGTCGGCACCATCTTTTCGATCCTTCGGCGAAAAGATCCCCATCTCGAATCGGGGACCGACGAGGTTTTGCAAGCGGGTTCGGAGCAAGTGGCGGCAGGCTACGTTCTGTATGGTTCCTCGACAGTGATGGTTTACACCTCGGGAAACGGCGTGCACATGTTCACGCTTGATCCATCCATCGGAGCCTTCGTCCTCAGTGAAGAACATCTCAACATGCCCCATCAAGGGCAGTACTACTCGGTGAACGAAGCCTACCGCGATGCGTTTCCGGATGAGTATCGCCACTATCTCCAGATGCTTCGGCGAGGTGAGATAGGGAATAAGCGTTATGCGAGTCGATACATCGGCTCGCTGGTGTCGGACTTTCACCGAACTCTTCTCAAAGGAGGCGTTTTCCTTTATCCCCCAACCGCGTCGCATCATCACGGCAAGCTTCGACTTCTTTACGAAGCCAATCCGATTGCCATGCTGGCCGAGCAAGCGGGCGGGGCGGCAACCAACGGCGAAACGAGAATCCTCGACATCGTTCCAAACTCGGTCCATCAGCGAACTCCCCTGGTCGTCGGCAGCCGAGTCGAAATGGGGGCCTTTGAGGAATGCCGACGGCGCGTTCGGGCGGGCGAGCTTCTCGCATCATCTTTGGCCGATTAAAAATACCCTAAAGAGGCGATTAGCCCGACTCGATCGCTTCCATTAGCGTTTTCGCTCGGCAAGACGTACTGGCTGGCGATCGACCCAGGTTTTTGAAGGACACTGTTTTTGATGCGACGACTCTTTCTCCTTTTGACGCTTCCCGGCTTCGTGGGCTGCACGCTGGAGACCGCGGTGTGGTCGCCTGACGGAAAAACCTTAGCGGTCGCGACCTCAAAAGGGATCTACCTGTCCGACAAAGAGCGAAACGCCGCGCTGGCGGTGGAAGCTCGTCCTTGGTCGGCAACCCCGGTGGTTTGGCTTCCCGATGGGCATGGGGTTCTCGTCGTCCATCAAGTCGCCGTCCACTGGCCCGAGATCAAAAAGTTGCTTGGGCCCGATCGCGCCAAACAGGCCAAAGAACTTGCCGACTTGATCGTGGAAAAATCGCCCGAGATCGTGGACGACCGCTGGAAAGATTTCGATCTTCCGGGGACGTATCCGATGCCGATCGTGGCCGGTGCGTGGGCCTGGCTTGCCGAAACCAAGCCTGCGAAGCTCAAATCAGCCATGAAGGGCGAAGAGTTCGGCAACTCGGCCGTTTGGGAAAAACTGAAGTCGTACACCCCGAAGATCAACCGCCTCTCGCTATTTCGTGTCGACGGACTGAAAGCGACCTTGGAGAAAGATCTGGTCGATTCGCTGGATGTCATCATGTCGGTTCGGGTCTCGCCGGACGGCCAATGGTTGTCGACTGTCTTCGGATTAAGCAAGCAGACCGGAAACGAGGCCATCCCAGGTGACAATGCCAACGAGCTCGTCACCGAGCTTTACGTTGCACCGATCAGCGACCTGGATCAACGAACACGAATTGCCGAGTCCACCAGTGTCTGGACAAGCTGGTCGCCCGACAGTGGTTCTCTGTACTTTGTTCAAACATTGCCTGGGGCCACTGACTTCGCGACGGGGAGTATTTGCCAGTGGACAAGAGAGGATGGGACGCCTGAGACGAATTCGACAAGCTCGCCGCGCGTCGTTCGGCTTGTCGACGCCACCGTCGGTCTATTCTCCAAAATTCATGCCATGAATGATGGCTCGGTCCTTTTTGTTTCGCCGGAACGCGTTTTGCCTTCCAGCTCGAAAACGCCACCCCAATCGGTCGGACTCTATCAGTTTCATCCGTCCATGCCGTCGCGCATCACCAAGCTGGCGATCGAACCGTCCGATGACGTCGAACAAGCGCTCCTTGTCGGGGCGTTTGGAGTCTCTCGCGATAATCTGACGATCGCTCTGTCGACCAGCAAGGGAGGGACAGGCCGGCTGGATATTCGAAATGGGGTGATTCAATGGATCGAACGACAGGCCCCCGAGCCCAAGGACGTGTGGGGGCTCTCTTTGCCCGCGCCGATGGCCCCGGCCTGGTCCAGTGACGACGAGTTTCTTTTTCTCGCGCCACCAAACTCGACGCTGACGAAGTCCGGCAAGCCGCAAGTGGTCCTGGTCGGTCCTAATCGACAGATTAACTTTAGCCAAAGCTGGGACTGGTTCGAACTCCTCCATTGACCCCTGGGGTTAGCGGGAGCGGGACAAAGCATCCCGAGACCAGAGTGTCAGAGAAGATTGCCGGGCCGCTTCCTCGCAGGGAACGGTGCCGTAGGATAGACTGTGGGCGAAAGCCCGTTGGGCGGATGGTCACGAGGCAAATCGCCTTGGCTTGTCCGTTTGCATCACTTCCGAGGGGGGCCTTTCATTCCACCAATGGCGGGTTGGATCGGGATGAGAGTTTCTTTGAGCCTCTCCTTGGGAAAAGGCGCGATTTGTTCCCGGCCTGGGGGTGATGAGTTCGTCTCATCGTAGGAGTAGCTCCGTGCGATTCTTAGCAGCCATCATTGGCGTTTTTGTCTTTATCGGGGCGATCGGTTACGGGCTTTCGCTCGTCACCAGTCGAGAACACGAAGTCATCGAAACCGTCGAGGTGCGCGTCGCGCCCGAACAGTCTCCGCTCAGCGGCGCGATTAGCGACGACTTGCTTGCGACCAAGCTGACTCGCCCTCTCAACTTTGATGAATCGGTGAAGTCTCCTTGGAAGTGGCAGGAGAACGAGGTCAACATCAGCAACTCGGTCATCAAGCTTGGCCTGGACTTGGTCGACGGAGAGAAAGAACCGGTCTTCACCAAAATCTTCCCCTCCGCCGCCAAAGTCCGCGAAGCGGTCGCCGGAATCGAGAAAGGGGAAGCCTCGCTGATCCCCTCCGCGTCGATGATCTTTGCCATGGGTCGTGAATTCGACAGCGGTGTTCTCGGAGCGCTCGATTTGGCCCTTGTGGATGGCAAAAACGATGCGAAGATCGGCCTGGTCGATGTAGTGGAGAAGATCTTCAACAAGCTCGAGAAGACCGATCAGGTTCGAACGTTCTTGGCGGCGGCCCTCGAGATCGCCGGCCGAAAGGTCGACGTCTTCCCCGAGGAGGTTGTTCGCCGAAACATTTGGCTTAATCGCTATCGCAACAATCGGCGAGTCGCTTCGCCGCCCGTCGATTTTTACACCTGGAACGACGACCTCGTCCGGGCGTACGATGTTGAAACCTTCCTGCAGGATGAGTTTCCGAAAAAACAATGGTTCATGGCAGCCCAATTAGCCAGAACGCTTGCGAAGGAGGAGAATGCCGATCTCCTCAGACAGTACAGGTATATCCTGGAAGCGTTCGATCTGATTTATCTTCCTCGCCGGGTCTTCACGATCGATGATCTGACGAATTTTAAATTGGTCGGCGACGAGTCGATCATGGATATGTTCCGCAAGCGTGCCGGCATGCACTACCGAATCATGTTTCTTCCGCCGAGTTGGCGTCGCGAGCAGATCCATTTTGCCGAGATGTTGCCGATGGGAGTTCACGCAGGACTCGATCCCATCAGCGAACTGACTCAGCGAAGCATGATCGGATTTATCTCTTTCATCCCTCCTTCGGGTCGGCCGGGACTGGAACAGTATCAGGCGATGGCTCTGGATGCGCTGCTTGCGGAGAAGCCTACCATCGAGTCCGACAAGGTACTCTTCACGCTTCCTTATAAAGAGCGATTGATCAACCCGTTCTTTGCGGTGACGAAGAAGGTGGTCGACCCCAATCGCTATATGCAAGCGACCACTTGGACCCCCACCGACGAAGCAAAGATCTCGCCGAAGCTTCGCATCGAGCCGATGCCGATGTTCTATCTTCGATCGGCGCGGGCTTACAATTACATGTTCCGCGCAGCTTCGGCGATTCTCGGCCCACAGTCGATTCGAGATGTCAAAAGAATCATGCCCAACGGTCAGCGTTCGGAGAAACCTCTCTTCGACGATCTGCGAGCGATTCAACGGCTCTTCTATGGTCTTTACATGATCACCTGCGAAGATTTGGGAGCCGCCCCCACGTTCGAATCGGTCGATGACGTTAATCGCGAAGAGTGCTACAAGGAGGCAACGGACTGGCTTGCCCATGCCTTTGATTCGCCCGAGGCCAGAAACGACGATCGCTTCATCAGCCCGACGATCGATGTCCGAGCCAGCGATAAAAAGAACGGCGACTTACTTTTCCTCACTTGGGCGAACCTGGGTTATCAGCTCCTCAAGACCTCCTCGTCGTTCGTTCCTGAACGGGGTCCGCAGATCCGCGGAACGCAGCCCGGCGCGATCTGGGGCTCGCCCGAGGCGAGCAAGCTGGGCGAGTCGCACTATCTGCTTCCGATTCTTCGGTTCAAGCTACTGGAACTTGTCTCGCGAGGAAGCTTGGCCCCGAAAGAGTTTCGCGAGATTTGCGATAAATATGAGGGAGACCCGGATAAAGTCGCCGAGGCACTGCTGGCTCTTCCACCTCCTGAAATCGATCGCAGCAAGGTCGAAGAAGTGACTCCGCAAGAGGTCGAGGCCTCTGGCAAGAAGAAACGTCAAGAGCTCCCCGAGCAGGCTGCTCCACCCAAAAAGTAGACTGGCCGGATATACTTCTTTTGTCGGCGAGCAGAGCCGGTCCTTCGGGATCGGCTCTCTTTGTTATCCCTCGATCGACAAGGGAAGGAACGATGGACCGATTCAACGAAGTCACGGTCGACTGGTTCCGCGAGCGATTCTCGCAGCCCACCCCCGTTCAGTCGGCCGGCTGGAACGCCATTCAGTCGGGTCAATCAACCCTCTTAGCTGCTCCCACCGGCTCAGGAAAAACGTTGGCCGCTTTTCTGACAAGCATCGATTCGCTTTTGACCCTGGCACGCGACCATCAACTCTCTGATGTCGTTCATACTCTCTATGTCAGCCCGTTAAAGGCACTCAGTGCCGACATCCATCGAAATCTGGAAGTTCCCCTGGCCGAGCTCTCCGAACGGGCTCGATCAGCGTGGGGCGACATACTCCCGGTTCGGGCCGGCGTCCGCACCGGTGATACTCCTGCGCGCGATCGCCAACGAATGCTCAAGCATCCACCCCACATCCTCGTCACCACGCCGGAATCCTTCTACTTGGTGCTCACTTCGCCCAGAGCTCGGCAAATGTTGGAACAAGTCCAAACGGTAATCGTCGATGAAATCCATGCTCTTGCTCGAGACAAAAGAGGATCACACTTATCGCTGAGTCTCGAAAGGCTGGACCATCTGGTCGGTCGGCAAGTTCTTCGCATCGGTATTTCCGCCACTCAGAAACCGATGGAGGCGATGGCCGGCTTCCTTGTTGGGTGCGAGTCCGCGACCGCTTTGCCGCGACCCTGCACCATCGTCAACACCGGGCATGTCCGCCATCGCGATCTCAACATCGAAACACCCAGCGAAGAACTAGCGGCCGTCTGCTCCAATCAACAGTGGGATCAAATCTACAACCGTTTGGTGACGCTGATCGAAGAGCACCGCTCGACGATCATCTTTGTCAATACTCGCCGACTGGCCGAGCGACTCTCGTTCCATCTTTCGGAACGGCTGGGCAAAGAGAGTGTCACCAGCCATCACGGCAGTCTCGCGAAGGAACATCGCTTCGATGCCGAGTCCCGATTGAAATCGGGCGAGCTGAAAGCCATCGTCGCGACCGCTTCGCTCGAACTAGGTATCGATGTCGGCTACATCGATCTTGTTTGCCAGATCGGCTCGCCTCGCTCGATCTCGACCTTTCTTCAGCGTGTCGGTCGCTCGGGGCACTCGTTGGGGGCCACCCCCAAAGGCCGCCTCTTTCCCCTCACGAGAGATGAACTGCTCGAATCACTCGCGCTCTTAGCCGGCGCGCACGAGGGGATCCTCGACACAATCGACATACCGACCGCGCCGCTCGACATTTTGGCACAACAAATTGTCGCGATGGCCGCTCATGAAGAATGGGCGGAGGATCATCTCTATCAGGTTCTCAGACAGTCTTACTCGTATCGAGAGCTGTCCCGATCGGACTTCGACAGCGTCATCAAGATTCTCTCTGAGCGACCAACGGGGGGCATTGGACGAGGGGCATACCTTCACCGCGATCGCTTGGCCGGTCGAATCAAAGGGGCTCGCGGATCGCTTTTGGTTGCCGCCACCTCGGGCGGCGCGATCCCTGACAATGCCGACTACCGCGTGCTTCTCTCCGACGGCACGCTCGTTGGCACCGTCAACGAGGATTTCGCCATCGACAGCATGGCGGGCCAGATCTTCCTTCTCGGCAACACTTCCTGGCGGATACTTCGCATCACCTCCGGAGAAGTCATCGTCGAAGATGCAGGCGGCGCGCCTCCGTCGATTCCGTTTTGGTTCGGCGAGGCTCCCGGACGAACCTTTGAACTCTCCCAGTTGGTCGCTCGGATCCGGCGCGATATAGCCGAGCAAATCGATCCAGAGAAACCGTACGAGCTTGCCCGCGCCATCGAGTGGATCGTAGAGCACACGCACGTCGGCCTCTCGGCAGCCAGTCAAGCCGCCATCTATGTCGCTGCCCAGAAGGTTTCGCTCGGGATCGTTCCCGACGATCGTCTCATCATCTTCGAAAGATTCTTCGATGAGATGGGTGGGCAACAACTGGTCATTCATTCGCCGATGGGGACGAGAATCAATCGCGCGTGGGGATTGGCGCTTCGAAAGCGGTTCTGCCGATCTTTCGATTTCGAACTGCAAGCCAGTGCCGACGATGACGGTGTTCTGCTTTCACTTGGACCGCAACATAGCTTTCCCATTGATCACCTCTTTACGCTTTTAAACCCGAAAAACGGACGCCACCTTCTCGAGCAGGCCATCCTGGACTCTCCGCTCTTCCGGGTCCGATGGCGTTGGAACGCAACCCGCTCGCTGTCGGTCCCTCGCCAGCGAGGCGGCAAACGCGTTCCTCCTCCGCTACAGCGGTTTCGTTCCGATGATCTCTTGACCTTGGTCTTCCCCGCATCGACGGCATGCCTCGAAAATCGACCAGAGAACATCGAGATCCCCGACCATCCCATCGTTCGACAAACGATCGAGGACTGCCTCTTCGAGGCAACCGATCTCGTTCGTTGGTTGAACGTCCTCGACGCGATCGAGACGGGCCAGCTTCAACTGATCGGCAAAGAGACCCGAGAGCCTTCCCCTTTCAGCCATGAACGTCTCAACGCCCGGCCCTATGCTTTCCTCGATGATGCCCCGCTCGAAGAACGCCGATCGCGTGCGGTCACTCTCCGCAGGACGTTGACACCCGCCGATGATCTGTCGGCACTTGACCCTGCCGCCATCGACCAGGCGTCCCGAGAAGTTTGGCCGCAACCTCGCGACTTGGAAGAACTCTTCGATTTGCTTCGTGCTTGGATTGTCTGGCCAGACGCATCAAGAGTTTTGCCTCCTTGGGATAATGTTGACAACGCGCGCTGGAATGATTGGCTCAATGATCTGCATGATTCAAATCGCGTCAGCCGGTTCGAAACCGACGCTGGCCGATTCTGGGTCACGCACGAGGGTTGGCCGATCGCTCGCTCGATCTACACCGATGCTCGGCTTGATCGGCCCATTGAACTTCCCGCTTCATTCGATCAACAAGTCGAATCGATTGCTGCCCGAACCACACTGATCAAAGGTTGGATGGAGACCCTGGGGCCGACAACACCTCGCCCCATCGCGGAACATCTGGGCTTGCCGATCGACGCGGTCGAGCGAACGCTGGAAATGATCGAGGCCGACGGAAGTATTCTCCGCGGGCGGTTTACCCCAGGTCTCCATGAGATCGAATGGTGCGATCGCCGAACACTCGCGAGGATCCATCGCTACACACAAGCAGGATTTCGCCGGCGATTGCAACCCATCGAGCCGGCCACATTCATGGTGGCGCTGTTTCAACATCACGGCATCGCGTGGTCCAATCGGCCCAACCCCTCAACAATCGGCGGCCCTGCCGGCCTCAAGGCCATCATTCAGCGACTCGCTGGCTTTGAAGCTCCTGCCGGCACATGGGAGAACGAACTCTTTCCAGCACGCGTGAACCCGTACGAGCCGGCTTGGCTTGATGAGCTCTCATGGACGGGCCAGGTCGGTTGGGGGCGATTGCAACCACCCACCCCCAACGATGAAAAGCGAACGAAGAAATGGACCGCCGGCCTAACACGCGCGGTGCCGATCTCGATTTTCGCCCGCGAGGATCTCGATTGGCTCTTGCCGATCGAACGTTCCTCTGCCGTTGATCGTGCTCGCGGCGACGCGCTGGCTGTTTGGCAAACTCTCACTCAGCGAGGTGCGCTCTTTGCCGCCGATCTGGCCAAGCAGGTCGCCCTTCTTCCCGCCCATCTCGATCAAGCGCTCGGCGAGTTGGCCTCGCTCGGGTTGATCTCGGCCGACGGCTTTGCCAGTATTCGATCCCTCGTTGCGAAGTCCGCAAGCCGAAAGTCGCGCGCTTTTGGAAGGGCTAGACGAGTCGCAATTTCCAAACCAACCTCGTCCCATGCGGGGCGCTGGTCGATCTTCCCTCCCGATGATGCCCCTGCCGACAGAACATGGTGGACCCGGGCCGAGCATTGGGCCGCTCTTCTCCTCGATCGATACTTGATTCTCTTTCGCGACCTCTTAACCCGCGAAACCGCCGCCCCCCCATGGTGGCAAATCGCCGCCGTCCTTCGGCGATGGGAAGCTCAAGGGAAAGTGCAAGGAGGGCGATTCGTGCGAGCAGGCTCGGCCGAGCAGTATGCCCGGCCTGGCGTCATCGACACCGTTCGACAAGAAGGTGACAACGCCGATCAGGTCGGTTGGGCCATCATCTCGGCATGCGATCCTCTCAACCTCGTCGGCATCTTCAACGACGAAAAGAGAGTCTCCGCAACGCCAGGCAGTTCCCTCATTCTCTGGAATGGCCGATGGGGCGGAACGCTTCGTGCCGGCGAGATCGAGTTTCATCCCGATTTTCCAGCCGCTCTTCGGCCCGAAATCACCCACCTGCTCCCGATGTCGACACTCCACCGAAGCCAGCGCCAACACCAATAGCCCCCGGCAATGTCTCCTCAAAACTACCCAGCTCTTCTGCCGAGAATCCATTTCAGAGTTGAGTTGCCTCGACACAAATCACAAGCCCTGGCTCCCTTTTGCCCCGATGAATCCATCAACTCGGTGAACCTCCGATGTTGGAACGAGTCTATCAGATGAAGGGGATGGATCGGCCCCCGTCGGCAAGTATTGCCCCGTAGGCGAGGGATGGCTCTCATGACGTCGGGTCGACTCGACGGACCATCTTTTGAGAAGGGGTCTTCCTCGCGGCTTGCCGAGATTGAAAAATTGGCCCGATTGCGTACTTTTTGAGTAACAGAGACTCGCCCGTCAGAAGGCGTTCTCTCTGTAGCCTGATGGTGGGTGTAGCTCAGTTGGTAGAGCAGCAGATTGTGGTTCTGCGGGTCGCGGGTTCAAGCCCCGTCACTCACCCTGCACACAAACCTAGCCGAATCCTTCCTTTAAGTTACCTGCCGATGTTCGGCAGCGCGGCCCAAAGCGAAACGAAAGGGGTAGTCCATACCCCTTTCCCATGCAAAGGGGTCGCACATGCCGCGAATCGGTCAACAATACCGTCTCCACAAGGCCAGCGGACAAGCATTTGTCTCTCTGAAAGGTAAACGAGTCTACCTGGGAAAGTTCGGGTCGGAAGAGAGCAAGCAACGGTACCGCCTTGTCTTGGCCGATTGGAAGACCACCGGGCAAATTCCGACGAATCAAGCACCTGCCGCTACGGGCATATCGATCAACGAAGTCCTCGTTGAGTACCTTCGGCACTGCGAGAGTTACTACCTCCACCCTGACGGCAAGCCGACAAATGAGATCAACAACATCAAGCGAGCCGTCAAGATCCTGAAGGATCGGTACGGCACCGTCGATGCCCATCTGTTCGGCCCCGATGAGTTGGTCGGATGCCGAGACATCATGGTCGCCAAGGGCTGGTGCCGTCGAAGCTGCAATCACAACACGTACCGAATCCGGCGGGTATTCAAATGGGCGGCCCAACGGAAACTGGTACCGCCGTCGGTGTACAACGACCTACGAATCGTCGAAGGTCTACCGATGTTCCGATCGGCGGCGCCGGAGCGGGAACCGATCAAGCCTGTCAGTGATGAAGTCGTCGATCTATGCCTACCCCACATGCCGTCAACCGTGGCGGCAATGGTTCAGATTCAACGACTCACGGGTATGAGGCCCGCTGAGGTTGTTTCGATGAAGGGGGCTCACCTGACCATGTCGGCGGATGTCTGGGTCTATTCCCCCCCACGTCACAAGAACGCTTGGCGAGGGAAGGTTCGCGAAGTGTACCTGGGTCCGAAAGCCCAAGAGATCCTCAAGCCGTTTCTAAAAGTGAACCTTGACGACTACCTATTCGATGCCGGCGTTCACCAACAACTTCCCAAACCGAAGCGTGGGAGTCGCAAGCCTATTCCAACCAATTCCTACAGCGTCGATAGCTACCGCCGAGCCATCACTCGCGCTTGCCATGCCGCTGGCGTCTCTGTCTGGGGTCCGAATCGACTGAGGCACGCGAGAGCAACCGAAGTCCGCCGGCAGTTCGGCCTAGAGGCCGCTAGCGTCGTCTTGGGGCATGCTCGATGCGACGTTACCCAAGTCTATGCCGAGGCGAACACCGAACGGGCGCTAGAGATCGTCCGGCAAACAGGGTAGGGGGAACGGTACTTGCCGGCATGCCCCCAGCCTCTTCGCGATGCCGAACGATTCGGCTATGATCATTGAAATCGGGTAGGCCGTGCGGGTTCGAAACCGCCGGCCGAACGGCTGGGCCGAGGCGTCGACTCAAATGCGCCGGTGTGTTCAACTGAGGGAGCTTGAAGATGAATACCGCCTCGCCTAAGCCTCACCTCGCTGAGCCTGCCGAATCACCGCGTCAGACCGATTCGGTCGTGACCACCGAGGCATGGAAGCGAAACTAGTTGTTGGGAAGGTTGATGGGACCGAGGGAGAATCTATCCCCCATCGGTCGTCGCACAGGACGGCTCGTCATGGGAATCCAAGGTAATTTGTCAGGTACCGAAGGAACTGTTAACAGATGGATTTGCATCATTGAACGGTGCCTTCGTACAACATCGAGAGGTGGTGTTCCCTTGGTCGGTTCCATTCACGCTTGCGAATCAACGTAATTGCCAATATGACGAACTCGGAAGTTTTGCTGATGGAACGGGTACGCGGCGGTGATGTCGTCGCGGCAAGCGAATTGTTCCATCGAAATCGAGAGCGATTACGGACGTTGGTCGCGTACCGAATCGACCGCCGATTGTCGCAACGGATTGACCCGTCGGACGTCATCCAAGAGACGTTTGTTGATTTGCAACGCCGACTTGGGGAGTACGTGCAAGATCCGGTTGTTTCTCCGCTGACTTGGATGCGGGGCCTTGTTTTGCAGCGATTGCAAACGCTGCACCGCTTTCACATGAAGGTGATTGGCCGCGATGTTCGGCAAGAACGACGACTGCCTGAGTACGATGTGACGTCTGATTCGCTCTTCAATCTGGCCCAGGGATTGGTCGCAAACTCAAGCTCGCCCAGCACGACATTGGCTCGCCTGGAGCTGATTTCTCATGTGCAAAAAGCGATCGAATCCCTCGCCGACGTCGACCGAGAAATTATTGTTCTTCGGAACTTCGACGAACTGACCAACGCTCAAGCTGCGCGAGTCTTAGGTCTGAAGCCCGCTGCCGCAAGCAACCGGTACACCCGCGCCATCGTGCGGCTCAAGAATATTGTCTCGGAACTCCCTGGTTTCTTCACTGATGTAAATGAGAGCGAGTGACTTCAAGGGAAAACTCCCGATAGGTTGCAGGCGTTGGCGCGGTCGAGCGTTAAACTGCCTTGAATGGAATCGGAGTTCAAAAGTTGTTCACTGTTTTCAACAAGTGTGAGGCTTGAAGGCTTTATCGGCAGGCCAGACAATGAATGACACCGAGCGGATCGCGGAAGTCGTCGAAGAGTATTTGCAGTTAGTTCGAGACGGTGGTCATCCCGATCCGCACCAGTTCGCTGAGCGTTTGCCGGAGCAACGGGGCGAACTCCTGGAAATTCTTCAAACGATTGCGATCATTGAGGCAAGCAAGCGAAAGCGTTCTGCCGTCGCAAGTTCACAGGGCCTCTTTGATACCATGGCCCAACCACCAAACATCAAAGATTTCCGAATCGTCCGTGAAATTGGACGAGGAGGTATGGGCGTCGTTTATGAGGCATGGCAAGAGTCATTGCATCGATTCGTGGGTTTGAAGGTACTACGGGTCAATAAGGTTGATGCTCCCCAGGCGTGGAATCGATTTCAGCAAGAGGTGTTGGCAGCAGCAAAGCTGCATCACACCAATATTGTTCCTGTGTTCGGAACGGGCGAAGCCGATGGATGCTTCTTCTACGCGATGCAGTTGATCGATGGTCGAAGCCTCAACGATGTCCTAACGGCTTACGACACACCAAACACAAACGTTGGCAGCGTGCTTGAAGGCATTCCCGATCAACAAAAGGATTCTGTAGCCTACTTCGACTTCGTCGCGTCCATCGGATCGAGAATTGCGCGCGCCATTGACTTTGCCCACCGGCATGGCGTGATTCACCGCGATATCAAACCCGGCAACATTCTCTTGGATCGTGAGAATACTCCATGGGTCACCGATTTTGGGCTGGCGAAACAGCGCGACGCCGAAGATCTGACCCGAACCGGCGAGATCGTTGGAACCCTGCGGTATCTTGCACCCGAGCGATTCAAGGGGACATCGCTACCGCAAGGAGACATCTACAGCATTGGCCTGACACTGCGAGATCTACTCTGTCGAAGGCGAGTTGACCTGACGGAGGATCTGGCAAGCGCATTCGAACGAATCCGGCGAGGCTCACATTTCTCGCCCCGAACCATCGATTCTCGCATTCCTCGCGACTTAGACACGATCATTCAGAAGTCGACGGCGTACGAAGTTCAAGACCGTTACTTGACTGCAGAGGCACTCGCCGATGATCTCGACAGGTACCTTCGACGCGAGCCAGTGCTCGCTCGTTCGGCGGGAATTGTGCTGAGATGGAAGAGATGGGCCCAGCGAAATCCAATCGTTGCTACCCTTTCCATGATCCTTATTGCAGTCGGATGCCTGGGAGTCACGGGAGTTGTTTGGCAATGGCGCCGAGCGGAAGCGAACCGGATCTTGGCCGAGCAGAATTTTCGGGAAGCCAAATTGGCGGTTGATCAGTTATTGACGTCCGTGAGCGAATCGAAACTGATTGAAATCCCCGGTACGCAACCACTTCGGCGAGAACTGTTACTATCGGCGCTTTCTTACTACGAGCGATTTCTATCCGGCCGTTCCTTTCAACCTTCCCTACAACGCGACGTCGCCAACGCCCATTATCGCGTCGGTATCATTCAATCTGAACTCGGCGAATCCTCCTCCGCGAAGAACGCTTTTGAGCAAGCGATTTCCGAATACGGTCGGCTTGTCGAACATTCTTCGAACAACCTCTCCGACTCGCAGGCGCTGGCCAAGTGCTACGCCCGCCTCGGGGAAGTAGAAAGACGGCCTAATCTCAACTTGGCCGAGAGCCATGCGGCATCGACTCAGGCCATCGCGATTTGGAGTCACCTGCTTCATGAGTTTCCATCGGACGTTGCCCTCCAACATGAGTTCGCCTCGGCCAAACGGCAGCTCGCCACCGTTCTCGCGGATATCGGCCGACCGCATGATGCACTCTCCGAACTACAAGCCGCCGAGCGCATCGACCAATCGAACGTCAGGCAAAAACCAGAATGTGACGCCTATCGATATGAGCTTAGCCAAGTGCTGTTTCAGAAGGCGGAACTTGCCAACTCGACGAAGCTTTCCTTGCCAGGGGCGGCAGATGCCATTGAAGCGCGAGACCTGCTTCGTCAACTCGTTAACCAGTCCCCCGCCGTGATCCCTTTACAACGAGATCTTGGGCTCGCGCTCGGGGCTGTCGCCATTGCACAGTACCGTGCTCGCGATCTGAACAACGCGGTGGCAGCGGCGGAACAATGTCGCCAAGTGTTCGCGAAGCTCGCTGCTGAAAATCCCGATATCATCGACTTCAGCATCTATTTGACGCAAGCCGAAGGTCTTTCGGCAGCGGCGTTTGCCTTCCAGGGAAAACTACCGGATGCACTTCGGGTGATGAAGTCGGCAACGGCGAGGATTCAACGCCTGATGAAACGTCGGCCTAGCGATCCATTTTTACAATTACTTGTTATCTATTTGTACGATGCACTGAGCTTCACTCGTCCTCCTTTCACACTCGATCAAGAAACGTATTCGGCCGCCATCGAAATCCTAGATCGCATCCTGGAAGTTCCTCCCGGCTCGAGCAAGATGTGGGCATTGCGAGCAAAGTGTCACGCTTCATTGCATCATTGGACGGAGGCGACCAATGATTTGAAGCAATCCATGAAGGCCGGCAATGATGATTGGCCTGACCAGATTCGACTCTGCCTTCTCTTTATGGCCGAACAGGACAGGCAAGGATATCAGCAACTTTGTGAAACGATTCTGACTCGCTCCCAGAACGAATCCCTGAACGTTGCCACGGAGCTGATGATCGCGGCCATCGTCTTGGAATCGGGCGCCGTGAAGGATTACTCCGCTGTCGTTTCCCTTGCTCGAGGGTTCAACGAAAGGAATCCTCTCTCGGCGTTGCACGCGATCTGCTACGGGGCCGCTCTTGTGCGCCAAGACCGCGCCCGAGAAGGCCAAGGGCAGTTGGATCGCGCAGAAGCACTTTTGCAAGCGACGCGTGCTCTGACACCAAAGGAAAGTGTTGAATTCTTGATGGGGCAAACGCTGCTCCATCGATTTCGTTGGGAAGCTTTTCGTGTCCTCGGCGAAGAAAACGAGGCTGTCGAGTCGAGGAAGATCGCAAGCGATTATTACGACCGGTGGGTCAAGGCCATGACGGCCGACGCGGCGGCGGGCCGCCTTGTTCCCTGGGAGTATCACGCTCTGTCTCGCTCCCTTCAAAGAGGACTGCCTCGAACAACGGTCTCGCCCTAATGCTTTTTCTGCAAGAGCCTTATGTCATTATTCTCAATTGAGGAAACACCTTCGCAAAACTCCCTGTGTACGTTCCGTGAGAGCGCGCGGATTAGATCAAGGAGGGCTCGTTTCAGGTAAGGACGCCCCCCAGGTTGCTTGCGAAGTTTATCACCTGGAGGTTCCATGCGGTCAGTCAAACGCAAACCAGCGGAGAGGGTTCTCGTCCGACGCTTCAACTTTGAACGCCTTGAAGAGCGTCGCGTTCTCACGCTCGGGCCCTTTGATTTGGCTCTCGTCCCAGGTTCGGACGATTGCTGTTCGTTTGATCCGGTCCCCATGGAGAATTCATCGGTGGCTAATGTCTCCGCGCGGGGGGAAATCAGCCTTTCCGTCGCGGCTTCAGGATCACCGCTCTCCAGTCTCCCATTGCTGACGAGTAACAGCAGCGCCTCTGCCGTTCTATTTCTTGATTTCGATGGATTCACGGACTCTGACGGTTGGAGGAACGGAGGGTTTGGCGCTTCGTCGATCATCTATCCTAACGCAAGTGTTCCCCCATTTGATCTAGACAACGATGCAACCACCTACAGCTCGGTCGAACTCGACGCGATCCGCGAAATCTGGCAGCGTGTAAGTGAGGACTATTCCCCATTCAACATCAACGTGACGACGATAGAACCAGCGAACTTTGACAATGGTGCAGCGCTGCGCATTGCGATTGGAGGTAACGGCAATCGCCCCGATGGAACGACCTGGTTTACGAAATCAAATCCTGCCGTCGCATGGATCGGTTCATTCACCAATAACGCCGACAACACTGCATGGGTTTTTCCTTACCGGCTGCAACTTCCAACGACTGCTGATTGGGTCAGGCGGATTGCCGAAGACGCGTCCCATGAGGCGGGTCACTCTTTCGGACTCGAGCATCAGAGTTCCTGGACATTCAACACATCAACATTGAGCTGGACCCTCACGGAGTACAACCCGGGTAGCGGCGCATGGGGGCCGATTATGGGGGATGCACGCGATCGAAGCTTTACCACCTGGAACCGAGGACCAACACCAGCGGGTGTGGGGAGTTCGCAGGATGACATGGCAATCTTAGCGAATAGCACGAACGGTTTTGGCTACCGTGCCGACGAAGCGCCCGACTCGTACTTGTCCGCGATCCCATTGACCGTCGGCTCACCCATCACTGTTGGTGCCGCTGGATACATCACAACCAATACGGACGAAGATTGGTATTACGTGGACGTTCCCACCGGGCCCGTCCGGTTCACGGTGACGCCCGCAAGCGTCGGCGCGAATCTTGAGGCAAATCTCCGACTGTTTGCAGGAAACGGACAGCTCGTGACTCAGGGTAACGCAACAGACAATGTCCCGGTCACCATCAGCGCATCCGTGAATGCTGGTCGCTACTGCGTCGGAGTGCGCAGCACCGCAGCGACCGATCCAAGCAAGTACGGACGCGTCGGACAGTACGGCCTGTCAGGAGTCATTTCCCCCGGACCGGACTCTTTCGAAAACAACGATTCACTTGCCACGGCGAGCGTGATCGGAAACGTTGGAAGCTACTACAACGGCTCGCTCACGTCCCAGTATCTCGATGACGACTACTTCCGTTTCACCGCAGCCAGCACGGGGATTGCCAGTGTGTTGGTTAATTTTGCTCGCGACTACGGCGACCTCGACCTCTCCCTCTACAACGGGGCTGGAAACCTTCTGCAGACTTTCTCCTCCTCAAGTGACGATGAGCGAGGATCGATTCCGGTGACGGCAGGGCAAACATACTACGTTCGAGTGTTCGGCGTCGCAAACGCCATCAACACGTACCGCCTCTTTATCGATGTGTCGATCGGCAATGACGCTCTCGAACAGAATGACACTTTCGGGGATGCCACTTCCGTTTCGACGGCGAACTCTTGGGGCCAGTATGTCGGCCTAAACATTGATCGCGCGTACGACGACGACTATTTCACCTTCGTCGCTCCCAACACGGGCACCGCGTCTTTCTCTATCTCATTCAGTAACGCAAGCGGAAACATCGACCTCATTGCCTATAACGCCAACTTCGTAGGACTCACGTCAAGCACGACCGCTACCGACTCAGAATCGATCAGTTTTTCCGTGGTTGCCGGCCAGCGTTACTACGCTCGTGTTTATGGCGTGAACGGAGCGATCAATCCAAACTATTCGCTGAGGTATTGGCTACCAGATCGGTTTGAGGACAACGATACGTACGTCGGTGCGTATGACCTAGGCCGGGTGGTGAACTTTTACGATGAGAATTTGACAGTCTCTCAATCCGACCCGGACTACTTCGCATTCACGAGTAAAGGGACAGGGTCAGTTACCGCTAGCATTTACTTTGAGCATGCGCGAGGTGACCTATCGCTTGTCGTTTGGCAGAGTCCGTTGGGATCGATTGGCATTTCACAGACAAGCGGCAATGTCGAAACGGTGACCTTCAACGCCATCCCCAATCAGACCTATCGGATTCAGGTCTACGGCAATTCGCTAGGCTTGCGCTCCCAAGAGTACGGGTTGTCGATCGTGACCCCGTTTGTAAGCGAAGATCGTTTTGAGCAGAACGACACATTCGATACTGCGACTAGTTTTGGCTATCGAACGAGCTTGTTCGAAAACACTCTCAATATGGACCAGGCGTTCGATAGTGACTACTACTCCTTCATCGCGCCAGGAACTGGTATCGCGAGCGCGACGATCGATTTTTTGAATTCACAGGGTGATCTTGACATTTGGATCTATGATCAGAATCGACAATACATCACGGGACAGTTTGGCATAACGGATGGACATCTCGTCAATTGGTCAGCAGTCGCCGATCAAAAGTATTTCATCAAAGTCGATGGTCTTAACAATCCAAACTACAGCTTGCGGATTTTTGCGGCGGCCAATCGTCCACCCGTCCCGAACGCTGGTGGCCCATACACGATTCTGGAGGGAACGTCGCTCGTGTTGAACGGTGCTACCTCTACCGATCCCGATGGGCAATCGCTTGAATACTCTTGGGACGTGAATGGCGACGGCGTGTTTGGAGACGTGTTCGGCGTCAACCCCTCACTCTCATGGGTAGAGTTGAACGCCCTCGGCATCCTTGACAGTTCGCCGAATCCTCGGTCCATGGCTATTCTGGTCACGGATTTCGCCGGGGCGGGTCGAATTGCGTCGACGACGCTTCGAGTGAATAATGCAGCGCCTACGGCGAACTTGGTTTCCTACAGTCCCGTCCGAGGCGAGATGGCTCTCTACTACGCACGGGCAGTCGATCCGTCGCCGACGGACCAATCGAGTTTCTTCCGTTACGACATCGATTGGAACAACGACGGCATATTCGAGGAAACAACCAATGGGCCAACGGGCACGGGTCCCATCGGCGGAACCCTGCTGTACCATTCGTTCGCAACCAGTGGCAGCTACCCCGTTCGAATTCGCGCCACCGATAAGGATGGAGGCGTTAGCAGCATCAACACGATCCTAATTCAAGTACAGGATTGGACGATCAGGCCTGACCCAAGTGATCAGAGCCTTTTTGCCGTTGCGTGGGGTGGAACAAGCGGCTCAGACGCCGTGAGCTTCGCACGATTGGAAGGCAATGGTGTTCAGGTTTCGGTAGCAACGCTGAATGGAGCCAGCGTCAATCAAACGTTTAACGTCAATAACGTGACGGGGAGACTGTTCGTTTTCGCGGGCGGAGGTAATGACACCGTCATCGGCAGTGTGGGCAACGACTCGATTGACGGCGGTGATGGAAATGATCTCCTCTACGGCGAGACGATTTTCCCCGCAAATGGCGCGGCCTATGGGAGAGACACGATTGTCGGAGGTTCGGGCGACGACACCATCTACGGTGATGGCGACGGTGGTGAAGGGGCCGCAGATGAACTTCGTGGCGGCGATGGGAATGACACGATCTACGGTGACGGTTCCAAGGGCGCTTCCGATGGCTTTGACACGATCTGGGGCGGCAATGGTAACGACACCATTTACGGTGACATGGATGGAGCCGAAGGAGCGGCCGACAGACTCTACGGCGAGGACGGAGACGACTTCATCAATGGTGGAGGGGGCAATGATCGCCTTGAGGGGGGAGTGGGTAACGACATCCTTCTGGGAGGCGATGGAGGGGAAGGGGCGGCGGACAGCATTGCGGGCGGGGATGGTCGTGACATCCTTGTTGGCGATGGTGGACCATCTATATTGAACAACAGAGCGAGCGGCGTCGATACGCTTGAGGGTGGTTCGGGACAGGACATCATCGTTTCCGGACTCGTGTTTCCAACGGAGTTGAATCCCATCAACTTCGCGCTTGTCCGAGCAGAGTGGACGAGCAACAGGAGTCTAGGCGAGCGAATGGCTAATCTCAGCGGACAGGGGAATCCTTCAAGCGCCAATGGAGATAACTTCCTTCGTCCCGGCGCGAATCTATTTGATGATCGGCTTGCTACGGACACCACCGAACTTGTTGATCAGGTCTATGGCGGGCCCGACGAGGACTGGATGTTCCTTACCATCGCAGAGGTGAACGCGCTCGACTACTCGTCAACAGATAGTTTGCTCAACCTTGCCCCGTTTCCTCGTCCTGCTTGATGTAGTGAAATGGCTTGTCAGGATGAGCCACTCATTCGTTATGCACCCGTCGTCTTATCGGGCTGATCTGAAATGATCGGGTTTGTCGGGCATCCTTAAGCCATTTCTGGAGGTATTGGGAGAATGTCACCTCGGAACGAAGAAGATCGATCCTGACGGGAGTCCGCATTGGCTAGTAGCCCGTGTTGAACTACCGTCTGTTTCAGCCAGCCGACAAATAAAACTCATGCGGATCGGTCGTCACGATGGATCTGTTGATGGCGGTCAGAAGGGAGGCGGCAGGCCGCGAGAATCTGTCGTACTCGTCTGAACAGTCGTTAGACCTATGCCCATCCTACCTCGGTGAAGTCGACCGAGAACGAGCCCTAGCAGCCTAGGTACGCTCTGGCAAACGGCCAGCCGGCGTTGTAGACCACCCAAACGGGTAGGCCGCGCGGGTTCGAAACCGCCGGCCGAACGGCTGGGCCGAGGCGTCGACGATTCACCTATCCGTCGATCC
>JAIELF010000042.1 GCA_019753235.1 bacterium | reverse complement strand
TTGGATGATGGTGAAGTAGACCAAGTCTTCGGCAACGCCGACCAGGACCTCTTCTACATCAAGATCGGTCAAGATCTCGCATCCGATGTCGCCGTCGGAGAGACGGTCGTCGGACTGTAAAGTTCCATCCCGTCCGGGCGATCAAAAATCGAACGCCCTGCGGAGAGGCAATCTCCGCAGGGCGTTTCTGTTTTCAGTGGATGCGATTTGTTCGAGGTGCGGCGCCCTTAAAGGTTTTCGCAAACCAAGTCGCCGACTTGGCTCGTGGAATAGCCCATCTTGCCGGCGGACATGCTCTTGAGCTTCGTTCCCGTTACTTTCACGATGGCCGACTCGATTCTTTGGGCCGCTTTGTTTTGCCCTAGGAAATCGCACATCATGCCGGCCGCCGCGACGGCGGCAATAGGATTGATCTGTCCTTTGCCCGTATACTTCGGGGCGGAACCTCCCATCGGTTCGAACATGCTGACCCCTTGCGGATGAATGTTCCCGCCGGCGGCAACACCCATCCCCCCTTGAATCATCGCGGCCAGATCGGTGATGATGTCGCCGAACATGTTCGTGGTGACGATCACATCGTAGAACTCGGGATTCTTCACCATCCACATGCAGCAAGCATCAACATGGTTGTAATCGAGTTCGATATCGGGAAATTCCTTCCCCATCTCCTGGAAGGCTCGCCACCAAAGATCGTGGGCAAAGGTCAGGACGTTGGTTTTCGCGACCAGCGTCAGTTTCTTTCGCTTGTTGCGTCGGCGACAGAGTTCAAAGGCATACCGCAGGCAGCGGTCAACCCCCTTGCGGGTGTTGATGCTGGTCTGGGTGGCGACTTCGTCGGGCGTTCCCTTTTTGAAGACGCCGCCAATGCCGGCGTAAAGGTCCTCGGTGTTCTCGCGGACAACGATAAAGTCGATATCCTCGGGCTTCTTGTTGGCCAAAGGAGACTCCACGCCCGGGTAAAGCTTTACCGGCCGAAGATTGATGTACTGGTCAAGTTCAAACCGGAGTTTGAGAAGGATACCTCGTTCGAGAATTCCCGGCGCGACATCAGGGTGGCCGATCGCTCCGAGAAAGACCGCATCATGGGCTTTTAAAGTCTCGACGGCGTTTTCGGGAAGGACTTCGCCCGTCTTTAGGTACCGCTCCCCGCCCCAATCAAGGGGATGAGTTTCGAACGAGAAACCTTCCAGCTTCGCGACGGCAGCAAAAACCTTCATTCCCTCGGCCAGCACTTCCGGGCCGGTTCCGTCGCCCCCGATCGTCGCAATCTTGTACTTTGCCATTTCTTCCTCGGATGATGAGATTGGTCTCTACCGGGAACAGAATGTTCTTTGGACCCTTTCCCGGTGTTCCTCTTTAAGTCTGCGTTTTTATGAACCTGGGGTTCATGAACCATCACTCGCCGGGACGGGTTCGGGACCGTTGCCGACCCGTTCCAGCCGCGCTCGGCAAGGGATATTCTGTTGCGAGAGATCGCCCGACGAGCCAAGATCGTCGAGGCAACCGCGAATGAATTGTTGCCAAGCGACCGGCGAGATCGCCCCGAAGCTTTCTCTGATGGCGTTTTTTCAGGCTTTGAATAGCACGACGCGGGCGTGCTCAAGTTCGCCGATTCATCTCAATGAAAGGGGCCCATGGACCATGACCAGTATTTGGGAAAGCATTGCCGGGGCCATCGATCAAGACCCGATCCCTGTTTTGGGAATCATTATGGGATGCGGGGCAGGGGCGTTCATCGTTTCGGTTTCGTCCCTTGCGAAGGCTTGGGCTCGGGTCCGTGCGAGCGAAGCAGAAGCAGCACTCAAACAGGATATGGTCGCTCGCGGCATGAGCGCCGACGAGATCGAACGAGTCATGCAGGCGGGCCGGCGCAGTATCGATCGTCGATAGAATCGGCGCTCGTCCGCGGGCACCTTCCTGACGAAGTAGCGCTGGTCCGACTCTCGTGCTTAAGACTTGGCCTGATCGTTGTTGGCCGAGGATGACTCGTTCTTCGGGTCGGCCGTGGGCTTTTCCGTCGATGAGACCTTTCCTGAGACTTCCTGAGAAATCATCCTCAAGACATCGGTGGCCAATTCGGGGAAAGCCAAGAGGTCTTTGCTCCAGAAGGAGATCACGCCTGGCTTGCCATCGAAGACGAACGGCACATGGAAGCTGGACTTGAACTCACGCTTCATGAGGTTCATGTCAAGGCCTTTGACCTTCGAGAGGTCATTATTGACGACGGGGTCTCCCTTGCGGGCGTAGTCGGCCATCTTAAATCCGCTGGCGGCCTGCTTGGTCCCCTGGGCGTAATAGCGAGAGTTGACCTTCGAACCGCTCTCGGCGTAGCGAACGTCGAGATTGCTCTTATCGATCATCGCAATGCAGATGCGATCGATCTGCGGTACGAGCATTCGGGTGGCGATGGCGAACTTCCGGAAGTCGCTCGACTGAACCAGCGCCTGACGAGCCAATTGCCGTAACTCAGGCGAAACAGGATCGCCGTCTCCGCCCAAGCCGTCGAGGAAAGCTTCCGTTCGGCTCAACAGCGTTGTTCCGCCCCGAAGGAGGTCTTCATCAGCGGGGCAGGCTTCGTAGAAGCCGAGCATCATTTCTTCCCAAGTCTGCTCGCCGAAATGAACGGACGTTTCCGAGTTGGGATTGACGGGGTTGTCGGCGCCGTTGTTGTAAACGGCATGGCTTTCGAGCACGGTGCCCGCAGGCAACAGCTTAGGCTCGGCCAACTCGTACGTGTTCTGCCAATTGAAGTCATAATGGGGGACATCGAGAAGGATCTCTTTTGTCCCATCGGGATAGAAGGCGGTGTAACGGAACGCTTTGCCTCGCAGGTGCATGTGGGGCATGAACTGCAACAGAAGCGTGTCGTAGACCATGGTCCGCCGAGCGTAGACCGACGCGTTCGGATCATTGGCAGGGATATTGATCACGAATGTTCCGGAAAAGGCGGTTTTGACCCGCTTCTGAATGGTCTTGGGATCGGCAAAGACCAATCCGACCGAGCTCTGATCAATCTGCTCGGTGCCGTTGGGCGTGTAGTGCATCTGAAAGACCAGCTTCGAACCCTTCGGGATCAGCTTGCCGTTCCCCTTATCGAGCAGAAGCGGCTTAGCTCCGGGGGCGGTCGCCACCAGAAAGCGGGATCCCGCTTGCTCGAGTGCCCCTTGATCGTTGTCCTCGTGTTCGCCGGGTGGCTTCACAAAGACGATGATGTGATGCACCACCGATCGAGCCCCCGGGCGAGCCTCGGCGGCGACGACCCATTTATCCTCGTCGAAACCAGGATCGACCACGATGTGTCGATAGCCCATGACGCCGGTCGCCGGCACGCGAACAGGGTTGGGCATGGTCGCCACCATGTCCGGTTCAGGAATCTGCCAACCAGTGGTGAAAACCGCCGGTGCGGGAAGATCAGCTTTGTCACCCTCGGGGGCGCCGGCGTCGACCCAATCATAGATCGTCTGCTTCTCTTGATCGGAGAGTCGACAATCGTTGCGGAACTTGCCGTGCTCGGGGCTCGCGTGCCAGGGGGGCATTCGCTGCTCGCGAACGACCTCGGCGATCGTGTCGGCCCATCCGACCACTTCGTCGTAGTTTCGAAGCGAGATCGGCCCGATTTCTCCCTCGCGGTGGCATGACTCGCATCGTTGGCGGAAGATCGGAGCAATGTGTTTGGTGTAGTTGACCGAGGCGTCAGACTTGGGAGTCCGCATTCTGCCAATGTAACATCCGGGGGCTTCGGTGACGGCCCGAGCGATCTGTTTGTCGGCGATCAACGCTTCAATCGCATTGGCGAGATCATGAGATTCTGCCCGGGGCCGAACGATGCCGACGGCATACTGATCGTCGATACGTCCCCAGTACCGCACCATGCGTTTGCCATCGAGAACGAATACCTCCGGCGTTCGGATGGCGGCAAACTGGTCGGCAACTTTGTTGTCGGTGTCTTTAAGGATGGGGAAGTCGATCTTGTGCTTAGTGGCGAAATGCTGCAGATCGGTGACGCTGTCTTGCCGATTGGAGTCGATCCCTAGGAACGTGACCCCTTTGCTTTTGTACTTCCGGGCCATCTCGCCGAGACGCACGCCATAGAGCTTCGCCAAGGGGCATTCCGTCCCGAGAAAGGCCACCACCACAATCTTGCTCGACTGATACTGAGCCAACTCGTGCCAAGTCCCGAGTTGATCTCGAAGGCGGAAACTTTCCACCTGTTTGCCGACCCGGGTCGGCTCATCCACTTTGGCAGAAAGAACAACGGGCAATGTGGCCAAAAGGATCCAATTCAGCATCGTGCCGCTCCTGTGCGGGACATTAAGACCGGTTACCGGGACGTACCTCCCGGTAGCCGTCTGAGTTTCGCCCGTTTTGCCCCGGACTGCGACCCAGAAATAGGTTTTTTGGTCGGCTTTGTGTGTTCGGAGAGGACATTTTGAATCCCTCTCCCGCACCATTCCCTTTTTCGACCGTTCGCGGGCCGACGTCATAGAAAAGGGGTTTCGAGTCCAAGAAAGCGACAGGCATAGTTCGTTTTTGATCAAATCGAAAACAGACGAAGGTGTGGGGGGAGAATATCGTGGAAATTCGCGTAGACGGGAAGGTAGCGATCGTGACCGGCGGGGGTCGGGGGATTGGCAAGGCCATCACGCGCGCCCTGGTGGCCGGTGGTGCCCACGTTGCGATCGCAAGCCGAAAGATGGACGTTCTCGAAGCGACGGCCAAAGAGTTCGCCGGTCTCGGGGGGAAGATTCTCCCGGTCGCATGCCATGTCGGCAAAGCGTCGGACATCGACAACCTTGTTCAAACGGTCGAGAAGGAACTCGGGCCGGTCGACATCCTGGTGAACAACAGCGCGACCAATATCGGCCAGGGGCCAGCCCTGTCCGTGACCGATGACATGCTCGACAAGATGATTGAAGTCAACGTCAAGGCGACGCTTCGGCTGATTCGCTTGACGGTGCCGAAAATGATCGACCGGGGCAAGGGGGGCTCGATCATCAACATCGTCTCGATTGCAGGCCTAGAGCCGCAACCGGGGGGACTGCTCTATAGTTTCACGAAGGCCGGCCTGATCATGATGACGCGAAGTTGGGCCCGCGAATTCGCCAGTTCTGGCGTGCGGGTCAATGCGATCGCCCCCGGATTGATCCAAACGGATTTCAGCGAATACTTCTGGAAGAACGAGGAGAATCGCCACATCATCCTGGGCATGCAGCCGATCTCTCGGCTCGGTCAACCCGAGGATATCTCGCCGATCGCTTTGTACCTGGCCAGCGATGTCTCATCGTTCACGACGGGTCAGGTCTTCGTGATCGACGGCGGCAAAACGGCGTAAAAGCCACGCGATCGATCGGTCCGATCTGGACGTCTAGATGCCGCTGCCATCGGAGAAATTGATGCCGCAATAGCGAGGCCCATCGTCATCCTTCGTGCGCAGGTGTCGCCAACGACCGGCCCTGGGGTCTTCGCCCGGTTCGACGGGGGTGGTGCAGCAAGCACATCCGATGCTCGGATATTGCTTTGCGTGGAGCGGATGGACGAAGACGTTATTGGACTCGAGATACTCGGTCAATTGTTCGTCGGTCCAGTCAAGAATGGGGTTCAGCTTGTAGCCATCGAAACGAGGATCGGTGCCGAGGAAATCGATCGAACTTCGCTTCCCTCCGTCGGCTCGGCGGAGCCCATTCATGACGAGTTGATGGCCGGCCTTTTTCATGGCCTCGACGAACGGCTGCTCTTTTCGCATGTCGCAGCATTGCTTTTGCCCGTCGCTGAACTGGTACAGCTTGACGCCGTAAAGCTGTTCCTGTCGCTCGGGGGTATTTTTGGGATAAAGCGTCACGACGTTGAGACCGTATCGTCGGAGAAACTCGTCGCGGACAGCCAGCGTTTCATGGAAATGGAAACCGGTATCGACGAAGAGAATCTCATTGGGCAGCTTCATCGCGTGGAACAGATGCATCAGCACGGACGAAGTTTGCTGCATGCTCGACAGAAGTACGGCCTTTTGCCCGAATCGGCTCACGCCCCAAGCGATGCGGTCCCGGGCGGACAGGCTGGCCAGTTCTCGGTTGCTGGCGTCGAGATCCAACTGCGTCATAACGTTCTGACTCAAAACGCAACTCCCCGAAAGCTCCTTTCGACTCGAAATTCATCATAGCGGCCCGGCCATTTCGACCAATCTCGACTCCTGCAAGAGGTTGAATTTGGGCGAATCACGTAAAGGGCGAAAGCCCTACCCGTGGAGAATAGGTCGAGAGAGAACGATCGTTCCGAAGATGCCGATCTTGCCAACTTTTCCTGCAGGGAGAGCGCCGGCCGAGTCGAAACAGTGACAAGAGGGTTTTCCATCCGGTGGAACGACCTCGGGCCTCTTGTTGAGGGAATTGGACATGAAGCGGTCGTTGGAGCTGGGTTCGCTTTGTTTGCTCGGTTTGATGGCGGTCCTGAGCTCGACAGGCTGTCAGACGTATCAGCTGGGGCAGGTTTTGCCGAGCCCGAACCATTTGCGGGATGATATTCAATACTTCCCCAAGGGACCGCAGTTCCCGCTGGCCAATGAACTCAATGCGATGTCGGAAGCCGAGCGCGACTACCGCGAAGCGCAGAAGAATTAAGCAAGCGAGGCGATCATCCGTCTCAAGCGAGATGGTTGCGACGCTCCGAAGAAGATCATGGAAGAGGGAAAGAGCCCAGCATTCTTTCGATCCCATAGGCTGGGGAAACCGCCATGAAGAAGTTCGAGTTCCGTCTTGAACGCGTTCGACGACTTCGGGAACGGGAGCGCGAGCGTCGGCGACTCTCTCTTGCGGAAGCACTTCACTATCAGGGCCGAGTCGAAGCCCAGATCCATCATCTTGAATCCATCCGTCAAGACGAGCAGGACAACCTCCGCCAAGTCCTCCTTCGCCGCGATGTCCTCATCAATGACGCCATCCAGAGTCGGTCCTATGACGGGCTTCTCATTCGATTGGAAGGTCGTCTCGAAGAACAGCTTAAACAGGTGAAAGTCGTCGTGGAGCAGCGACGGGCCGAGCTTCTCGAAGCCGAGAAGAGGGTCCGCATGCTCGAAAAGCTCGAAGAGAAAGAGCAGCTCCGGTACGACGACCATGTCGACCATCTCGATCGCGAATTGATGGACGAGTTGGCGCTGGTGGCTCATCAAAGGCGTCAAGGAGTTAGTGAGTAGTGTTACTGCCCCGAGGCGGATGCGCCCTTTTTCTCATCACCCCAGAGGATCGCGTCAACGCGTGGTAGGGTTTTCGGGGTGGAATGGGTTTTAACGTTTCGGTTTGGTTTAGGGACGCGACAACCAGGGGAGGTGTCTCATGAAGTGGATTGGGCACCTTTCGACGATCCTGTTGCTTCAGGGGATTTTTCTCGGGATTTATTTGAAAGTGGTCGACCGATTTCCATCGAATGAGCTAGGTTTGGCTTGGCAGGCGATTTTTGCGGACCGATCGGCTTTGGCCGATGGGAACAAGCCTGCCGAGGCCCCGCCTCCCCCGGAGATTCCTTCCTACGAAGACCTCCTCAAGGAGCGGCTACTCGCCTCCCCAGAGATAGCCCGCAAGATCGAAGAGCTTCAGGCCGTTCGCCGAGCGGTTGCCGAGGACCAGAAAAAACTGGACCTAGCGCGATCCGAACTGCGAAGGACCAAAGAGCAACTCGAGAACAAGACTCAGGACGCCATCGAGCAAGCTCGCTTGGATGGGGAGAAAAAACTCCTCGAACTCGTGAGCACGATGAAGCCCAAACAGGCCAAGGAGTATCTCCTTGCCGACCCGATGGAGGAGAGAATCCTCCGCATGCTCATTACCATGGATCCTGCCACAGCCGAAAAGATATTCAGGGAGTTTAAACAGCCAGCTGATCAAAGGACATTAAACAGTTGGCTCGATCGGTTAGGGCAAGGAGATCCAGAGGCCAAGCGACTAAAGTTGCTGCTGGAACAAACCCAGAAGCAGCCCGTTAGCTAGGTCTTCCCATCCCAGCGAGGTGTTCTCGCCGAAGGATGGCGGGCAAAAGCGGATCCTTCGGGATCGGCCCCATGCCCAGGCTGTAGTGCGATCGACCCATCCCCAACGGGTGAGGCCTATCGCGCGGACTCCTTGAATAGGCCGAGCGTCGTGCTCCTGCGAGCGCGAGTCGGTCAAGAGCCAACACCGATGACTTCCACCGCGACGATCCTACCTGCGAACACGATCTCTGCCGAGAGCGCTGGTTTCTCCAATGGAACCCTGCCGGCCGCGACTGGGGAAAACTCCTCCGCGGATGTCTTTGCAGAGATCTTCGCTCGGCTGGTCGGCTCGAACCTTCCTTCTTTGAACAACCTCGTCTCCCCCTCGCTTGCTTCCAACACCTTGCCTGCAGGGGACTCGACGATTCCTACCACCGTACCCATTATCGCGGGCGACGTGAAGACAACGCTGCCCACCGAGACGATCCCGACCTTTGAAAGCATTCAAGCTTTCTCGACCGCCTTGGCGAACTTCTTAACGGCCAACCCCGCGGTCGTCGCGGGACCCGCCCAGACCAAACCGGCCGAGGAGGGGACGACGATTGATTCGACCGAACTTGCGGCGAGTTCCACCGACCTACTGACAAACTTTCTCTTGCCGGTCGTTTCCCTTACCGCGCCATCGACGAGTGAGGATGTCCCCGACACAACCGTGCCTTCGAGTAATGCAGCAGCGAACACCGACGTCGCCGCGACCTCTTTACTGACAGAGATCAGCCAGTTCGCCAACGTGATCGTTCCGGCCAACACGGATCTCCCGAAGGGGCGAGTTCAGCCTTTTCAGCCTGGATTCCAGTTCGGCACTCGACGGATCAATGATGCCGAACAACTTGCGGGTTCGCTTCCTCTGACAACTGGTCCGATTGACTTGGGGTCCAAACCGTCGCTCGAGTCGATTCTGGGGTCGGGTCGCTCCAACCGGTTAGTCGTCGATAAGTCGGTCCTCAAGACAGTCGAGAAACTGCTCGGGCGCACGACGAAAGAAGATCATCTTGCCGAGCGAGGGGTTTCGATTCTGACGCCGGAAGAGCTCAAGAATCCGGCCTCGACGGTGGAGGACCGAAACGCGACCGCTTTGGCTCGCGTCGATCGGGGCGAATTCGTGAACCGCGTGCTCCAAGCCCTCGAGCGAGCCCACCTCGAACAACCTAAGCGAATCGAAATCGAGCTCCAGCCGCCGGCTTTAGGAAAAATCAAACTGCAAGTAATCGAGCGGCACGGCGAACTGACTGCCCGCATCGAAGTCGAGTCAACCACTACCCGAAGCCTGCTGGTGGACAACCTTTCTACCCTGGATCGACATCTTGGTGAACAAGGAGTTCAGATTCAGCGGTTTCAGGTCGATCAAACGAATACAGGAGATTCCGGACTGGGTGAACGATCCCAGGATCAAAGCCAACAGAATCCAGGCCAAGACGCTCGTGAGCAGCAGCGTGGCCGAGAATTCTACCTGCCCAGCCAAGAGGATAGCGAGGCGCTCTCGTCTGTCTCCCTGGCCGAGCTGTTCGGATTGGCCGATGGTGTGGACCAGGTGATTTAAGTCATGGCGGGGGATGTTCCCCTTCGCTTGCCGACGAAGGCGAGCGAGTTTTCCGGCAATGATGCCAAGGACCGGAAAAGTAGAGGTAACCAGAAATGACGACAACCGCGAGCATCGGACAGACCGCAGCAGGGACGCAAGATCCTGTTAAGTTCAGCGACGGCAACGGTTTCAACACCCTCAAGACAGAGGACTTTGTCAAGCTGCTCGTGACGCAGCTGCAAAATCAAAACCCGCTCGAGCCGCTCAAGGACAATGAGCTGTTGCAGCAGGTCTCCTCGATCAACTCGTTGTCGGCCAATCAGAATCTGGTCGAAACGCTCAGCTCGTTTGGGCTGAATCAAAGCGTCGGAGCCGCGAGCAATCTCATCGGCCGAGATGTGACGGCGAAAATCGGAAGGTCCACGGTCACGGGAACCGTGGAAAAAGTGGTGATTGAAGAGGGAAAGGTTTTCGTCTTAGTCGGCGAAAACAAGGTTCCGCTCGACAAGATCACGTCGGTGGAGGAAGCGAATGGTTCGACCGCGAAGGCGGCCGATCTGCTTGCGAACATAGGGGGTGGCTCCGACCCGCCCACAGAAGACTTGGCAGACGCTTAACGTCTGCTGAGCGAGAGGGGACGCACACAAAACGTCCCGCCTCTCTGTTCACTCTCCATTACGCACAACATGAGTCAGCATCTGGGAGTTACGCAACATGGGTTTGGGCAGCGCGCTTAGTACCGCCGTCAGCGGTTTGAACGTCAATCAGAACGCGATTGACGTCATCGGTAACAACCTCGCCAACGTCAACACGACCGCCTTCAAGGCCTCGCGAAACGAGTTCATCAACAACTTTTACAACACGATCAGCGTCGGCTCGACGCCTGATGCGAACACCGCCGGCAAAAATCCCGTGCAGATCGGACAAGGTTCGACGACCGGCTCGGTCTCCGTCGATTTTCGCCCGGGCGCCCCGACCCAAACGGGCCTCTCCAGCGATCTCTTCATTCAGGGGAACGGTTTCTTCGTGATTCAGCGAGGAAACGAACAGGTCTTTACGCGAGATGGGGCTTTCCGAACCAACAGCAATGCCGACCTGGTGACCGCCCAGGGCTTGAACGTGCTCGGGTTCGGCGTCGATGACGACTTTAATCTTCAGCAGGCCGCCGTCGTTCCTTTGAAAATCCCCATCGGCAACTTGCAGGTGGCTCAATCGACCTCTCGAGCCTTCATCGATGGAACCCTCAATCCGCAGGGAAACATCGCAACCCAGCCGACCATCGAAACGACGGGCCCTCTCAGTATTTCTGGCGGTGGCTCCGCCACGGCAGGAACACTCCTTCGCAACGTCGAAGTCGCGGGCGGAAATCCTCTCATCAGCGACACGACCTTTCAGGGAGGTGGCACGACCCAGCTCACTTACACGCCGCGAAAAGCAGGACGTGTTTTGGCGCCACAAACATTCACCATCGGGCCGGCCACGACGCTTGGCGATTTCGCCAACTTTATTTCCGGCTCGTTGGGCATCAACAAAAACATCACGCAATCCCCCACCGCCGGCTTCACGGTCGGCAGCAATGGCGCGCTCTCCTTCACAGGAAACCTCGGTAGCGCCAGCGACTTCAGCATCCAGAGTTCCGACTTCAACATCAACAACAACGTCGTCTTTACCAAGCAGCAGCAAGCCGACGGAGAAAGTATCTTCACGCAGTTCACGGCTTACGACTCGCTTGGTTCGGAAGTCGTCGTGCAGTTGACCGCGTACTTGGAATCGCTGGGGACAGAAGAGAGCAGGTTCCGGGTCCTATTTGAATCCCCCAACCAGAAACTCGATGCCGCCAACTTGCCGACGGGGTTTGCAGATGCTTTCGATCGCAGCGTCGGCAGCGGGACCCTTTCCTTTAACGCCTTGGGTCAGCTCGAAACCGTGACAGGCAATGACCTGACTGTTTATCGTCAGTTGACCGGAGCCAGCAGCCCACTTGAATTTCAACTGGATGTCTCGGGGATCTCCGCTCTAGCAGTCGATCGAAGTTCACTGGCCGTTGTCAGCCAAGATGGGACGCCGCCGGGAACGCTGGTCGATTATAACGTCGGACCTAACGGCGTGATTCAGGGAGTCTTTGACAACGGGGCGTCACGCACCCTGGGCCAAGTGGTGCTGGCTCGTTTCAGCAACAACTCGGGCCTGGTTTCTCTGGACAACAATCTTTATCGTCAGGGGCCCAACTCGGGGTTGCCTTTCATTACCGCACCAGGCAACGGAGTCGGAACGCTGCTCAACGGTGCACTCGAGCTTTCTAATACCGATGTGGCGACCAGCTTTGTGAGTCTTCTGACGGCGTCGACCGCGTTCTCGGCCAATAGCCGAGTCATCGCAACGACGCAGGAACTCTTTCAAACGCTTCTGAACTTGCCTCGGTCATAAATGGCCAAAAAATCGGTGCTCGGCCGACTGCCCATCCCTAGGGATGCGTCGGCCGAGCGAGCCGACTAATATGGGGACCATCCCTCTTCCCCTTGCCTCCGTGCGACGCCCCGTCGGTTTCCTATCCTGGGGCCAATCCCACTGGGATCAACGCGGACCAAGTTCACGCTCGAATGCCTCGACGGCATCGCGCACTTTCCAGGTCCGGTCTCCCAGCACGATCTCGCCATCCTTGTGCAAGTCGCGGAGGATTTTCTTCTCGGCAGCAATCACCGAGCTGTGATTCAGCTCTGCAATCTCTCGGCCGATCTCGCTGTAAGTTGCCGAGGTGTACTTGCGGGCCAGATACAAAACCAGCATCCGCGGATGGGATACCGATCGGATCCGCTTCTTTGCCCCCAGCGTTCTCGGTTGAATCTCGAACAGCTTGCAGAATCGATCGCGAAGTTCATCGACGCGAAGAACCGGCACGCTGTGACGAAGAATGTCCCCTAGCGCGGTTCGAACACCTTCGAGAGTCAAACGCCGACCAAATGTGTCGGCAAAGTGTTCCAAGTAGTTGATCGCGCCTTCGATCTCACTGATGCTCGAACGAAGCTGGTCGGCCAAAAAGTCGACGACTTCCCCCGACAGATCCATTCCTCGGCTCACCGCCTTATCGACCACCATCTGACGCCGAAGATCTCGATCCGGTGATTCGATCCGGGCAGCCATGCCCGCGATCATCCTCGAGCGAAGCTCTTCGGGCATGCGGTCCAACTTCCGCGGATGAATCGACGAGGTAATCACGATCTTGGCCCCACGATTCTCAAGGGCATTCATCGTGTGCAGGAACTCTTCGAGCGTCCGAGTCTTTCCGCAGAGGAAAGAGATGTCATCCACGAGCAAAATGTCCGCCGACCTAAGCCGTTGCCGAAACGAACTCAAGCGCTGCCCTTTCAGGGCATCAATGTAGGCATTGGTGAACTCCTCGCTGGTGATCGCGACCGTTCGGAGATGACGGTGCCGACGGAGACACTCATCTTCAACCGCCCGCAATAGATGGGTTTTGCCCATGCCATTGGGACCGTAGATGAAAAGGGGACTGTGCCCGCGTCTGGGATCCTCAATCAGAGTCGTTGCCGCCGAGTGAGCCACCCGGTTGGAAGGGCCCACGACAAAACGCGAAAGCGCGAAACGACTCAGATTGAGCCGAGCCAGATTCTCGGGGTGGTCACCGCGAGGTCGTCCAGCGGCCGGCGGACTATCCGCACTTGTCGAGGATCCCGCGTTGGTCTCGGTTCCCTGTTGATCGCGAAAAAGTTCGGGGTCGATCCGAAACACGAGAGCGATGTTGCTCCCGATGGTTCGGGCAACGCACCCTTCCATGTAAGCTCGGTAGTGCGTGTCAAGCCAATCCCGGTAGAACCGGTTCGGCACACCGACGAGTAGCTCGCCGTTGTTGAGCGTGAATTTCGTATGCCTCGAGATCCACATCCTGTAACGAGGTTCGCCTATTGCCTCACGTAGGTCCTGAGCGAACGTCGCCAAAATCCCTGGCGCATCGGTCTCCAAGGCGTCTTTCCTCCTGCGCAGTGTTGCTCCCCAACGCATGGAGTCCACCACCGGCTGGGATGGGGCAGATCACCAAGTTAAGTTCGAGGACAGGGCCAAAATTATTCCCCACCGACGCGATTGCCAACATCAAACTTCGAGGACTCAAAAGGTGAACGTTTTCGGCGCGAGGCCAATTTCTGGAAGCTTCGTTCAGTGAAGGTTTTGTGAGCATGAAACGTGTCGAAAGTTTTTTTCTCTTTCAGGGAAGATCCGCCGCCAAATGAGGTTCGCGAAAGTCGGTCAATTCAAGAACAAGCGGTGTACTATTTCATAAGACAAATATGACAAAGGACTTGCGGATCGTTTCAGATTTTTATCTGGCGCCAGAATCGACCCCATTTGGGCGACTCTTTGACACCCCATTGTCACTCCACTTCCCAAACTGCTGTTTCATCAGCAGATACGCAAGGGTCCCGTTTTCCGGTTCAGCTCGTTCCAGAATTGTCAGGTCGTGTTCAGAAATCAAAAAGGGACCCGATCGTCCGGGCAGGGGAGTAGGCTCCCTTCCATTGACACTAGGTCGAGGGAATCGCTGCCGCCGATTCCTCTGGGGAGTATCAGTCGGTTTCGATCCGTTATTCTCCTTCAAAGGAACGTCGATCGGTCGGTGACGGGCGTTGCGGAGAGGAGAGCGACGCCGTCATCGCGGTACCGTTTCGCTCAAAAAGGATGGCGAGGGCTTGAGATTCATCCCCGTCGGCGATATACCACCGCTTCGCTCTAGGTAGAAAAGATCAGCCACTTAGCGGGAATCGGGTTGGAATGGGCAGTCGTCGTCGTGGTAAGGGTCGCCGGAAGATCGGCCGAAAGAAACGCCGGATGAGAAGTCGGATTCGGCACCGCAAATAGTGCTCTGCTGATCTTCAACCCTCGGGAACGATTCTTCTCAGGGTTCTCATCGAAGCCGATACCTTGAACGACGTGAAGGAAGGTTCCTACCTTCCTCTCTCGTGCTTGCCGAGAGGCCAATACTGCCAGAGCAGCGACGTCAGCAAGATCGCGCCCCCGACCAGCGTCCCGCTGGTGGGCAAATCGCGTGCGATCAGAAAAGCCCAGATCGGATTCAGCACCGGTTCGATGAGTGTCAGAATCCCTGCTTCTTTGGCAGGAACGACGGAGAGTCCCCGGGCAAACAGCACATAAGGTAGGCCCATCTGGAGAATGCCGAACGCGATAAGGACCGCCAAGCGGGTTGGCTCCGTGGGAAGATAAAAGACCTCCGGCGAGATCCATCCCTGGGAGACGCCGATCATGTTGACGATCAACAAGCTTGTTCCTGCTCCCAAATGGTTCAGAAAAGCAAGCCATCGGGGATCATGGTCCCGAAGGAACCGAAGGCTAAGGGCCGCCCCCGCGTAGAAAATGCCCGACGTCAGTCCCAGGATCATTCCCCATTGTTCGCCGGCACTGACTTGGCGGTTGGTGGCAACGATAATGACAACGCCGATCAGCGATCCCGATACCGCAACGAGACTCTTCCGGTCCAAAGGCTCTCCCAAAAAAGCGAGGCCACCCAGCGCTATCCAAAGGGGCGACGTGTACTGCAGAAAGACGGAGTTGGCCGACGACGTGAGCGTCAGGGAGGCGACAAAGGTATAGTTCATCATTGAAAAGCAGATCATCATGACGATCATGACCGGATGAAACGTCGGTAATCGCCTTGCAGACGCGAAGTAAGCCGCCAAAAACAACGTGGCGACGAGAGTCCGGTCCATGGCGATGGCGCCGGCCGGCATGTCGAGGAACTTCACAAATGCCCCGCTGGTGCTCCAGAGGATCGCCGCAGCCAGGATCAGGATTCGGCCTTGAACCATCGACAAAGGATTTCCCTTTCTGAGACAGATTGCTCTCGCAATGCCGATGGCCATGCGTCCGAACCATGGGATCGCATTGATGCTGGGCCCTGGCTGAAAAGACCAATCTGGCGTCGGTCGGCTGCATCGTCCGGATCCGGCGTCGGCCTGCATCGACGATTATTCCTTGAAACCGACGGCATGGGCGCCTGCTTCGGCCTCCTTGTCTCCGGACGATTCGTTCGACTTTGGGCCAACGAGCCTCTTTTCAAAAAGAGCCCAGGCTCGATCGTCGGCTAGGTCCCACTACTTTCCCTGTCTCGGCGAAACTACAATCGCAGGGTATGCGAAATGTCGGTTCTTTATCATTGATGAATTCTGCTAAGACCGCCCCGCGAGTCGGATGGCTCGGCAGTTCTCCACTCGCTTCCCGCTTCTGGCTGACATTCGTTGTAGAGAGCGGGCCCGGGCTATGACTCCCGCGGGTCCCCTTGCCGAATGGCTTTCGCGTCCCGAAGTGTTTCCTGGGCCGGTGGATGCCGTCGAGATCATCACGACGCATGAAGCCGTCGTGGCGCTGGCTGGTGATTTCGCTTACAAGATTTGTTTGCCGGTGAAGAATGATGATCGAGATCTTTCGACGGCCGTGCTTCGCGAGAAATCGCTGCAACGAGAGATTCGGCTCAATCGTCGTCTAGGGGGCGATATCTACCTCGATGTGATGCCGATCGTCGAGTCGGACACGGGTCGAATCCTTGGAGGCGAAGGGATCGCAGTCGACTACGCTCTGCGGATGAAGCGATTGCCGGCAGACCGCATGATGCCCCTGCTTCTTCAGCAGGGGATGATCACCGACGATGATCTCGATTCGCTGGGGGATCTTCTGGCGGAGTTTTATTCGTCAGCAAAGACGCTCAGTCGATCTCCCAAGGTTGAGCCGATCGAAGCGGTTGAGTCGAGCATACGATTGGCGATTTCCCTGTTGAGTGATGCGGGTGCCGACCACGATTCGCTTGCCCAGATCGAGCCGGCACTCTTGATGTTCGTGTCGCAGAATCAAGAGATCTTCGAGAAGCGTTGGACGCAGGGAAAGGTTCGAGAGTGTCACGGCGACTTGCGCATCGAGCATCTCTGTCTGGTCAAGCCGCCGATCGCCATTGGATCGATCGATAGCAAGGATCGCCCTCGGCAAATCGACATACTGAGTGATCTGGCCGTGCTGCTCGTTGATGCGGAGTTTGCTGGGCACGGCGACGTCGGTTGGCGGGTCTGGCAGCGATTGGCCCATCGACTAAATGAGCCGATCGATTCGCCGCTCCTCTTTTTCTACCGATCATTTCGCGCGCTCATGTTGGCGAAACGAGAAGCAAGCACGGACACACCTCGGGCTCCATTGCTCGCGCGATGGTTGGAGATCGCGGTCCATCATGCTCGGTCGATTCATCGGCCTCGATTGCTCGTGACGGTAGGTTTGATGGGGACGGGGAAGACGACGCTTACCGAGGCGCTCGTCAGCGAATGGGGGGTGACGCGATTCTCCTCCGAAGAGGTGGGGAACGCTCTCTATCCCACCGGGACCGAAGGAAAGTCGCACGCCAATCGTCTGAACCCCGATCACCGAGACCGGATCTACGGCGAGCTTTTGAATCAGGTTCAATCGACCCTCCTGAAGGGGATCTCGGTCGTTGTCGATGGGAGTTACTTGCAACGAAGGCATCGGGAGGCGGTCCTCGAAATGGCGGCGAAGATGGAGATCGTTCCTCTCTTCCTCGAGTGCCGATTGGTGAAGTCCGAGACGATTGCTCGGCTTGATCGTCGCTACAAGAAGAATCGAACGCGTCCCGGCTCTCGGCCCGAGTTACTTGAGGATCAGTCGGGCCTTTATGAGCCCCCCGATGAACTACCGACCGAAAATGTCCTGGTGCTCAACATGAATCAGCCGGTCCCCAGACTCGTGCAGATTGTTCGAGAATCGTTGTAACCCCCCGGGGTTCTGCGTTCGATTTCACGGTGTCCAAAGGAAAGACCTCGCGCGCGATTCTCGGCAACAGGCATGCCCGCGCGGTAAAACAATCGCGAACAAAGAAGACTTGGGGATGCGCGATGCAGTATCGGTTGGCGTTTGGTCGTTCGAGCGGCGAATTTCGGTTGGCCGAGGTCCCTAGGCTCGGGCATTTTGTCGGGCCGACTTCCGATCGGTCCGCTTCCGAACGACAAGATGATGTTCGAACGCAATTGCAGAATCCGCTCGATGCTCCGCCGATTCATCGCGCGTGCACGGCCGACGATCGCGTCTCGATCGTGCTCGACGCTGGCCTGCCTCACGCAGTCGATGTTTTGGTGCCGCTTTTGGAATCGTTGTGTCAACAGGGGGGCGTATCGCCTGCCAACATTTCGATTGTCTACGACAGTAGCTCTCCTCAATCGAAGATCGATGCCCTTGTGGATGAGCTTCCAGATGAATGGGCCGATGTGCAAATGGTCGAACATCGTCCCGACGATGCCACCGGCACAGCGTACCTGGCCAGCACCGACGGCGGGCGTCGCGTCTATCTTTCTCGCGCTGTCATTGATGCGGATTTCTATCTGCTTGTGAGTCGTGTCGGCTTCGATCCTATTCAGGGTCGAAAAGGACCTGCGGGTTTACTCTTCCCGATGATGTCGAACGAAGAGACTCACTTGCAAGCGAGGCGCACGGCCATGGAAGCTCGCTGGCTGGCCGACCATTTGTGTACCAAGCAGGATTCCGAAGAAGTCGCGCAGTTGGCGGGGCTCTTTTATGCGATCGGTGTCGCGGTCGGGTCCGACGGTCAACACGATCGTGTATGGGTAGGGCGCTACGACCGAGTCGCCCGCGAAGGGGATCTGTACGTCGATGCGAATTGGAGGGTCGAGGCCCCGACCGTCTCTCCCGATCTCGTCATTGCGGTCTGCTCGCCCGACGCCCGGGGATCGTCTTGGCAAGATGTGGCGAGTGCTCTGGAATCGGCAACTCGACTTTATCGACATGATTCGGGCAAGATCGCTTTGGTATCGGATTTGGCCGATACGATGGGGCCGGCCATCTCGATCCTTCGTACCCAAAACGATCCTTGGTCGGCAGCCCAACAGATTCGCGAATCCGAATCGCCCGATGCGGTCGCCGCCTGGCAGATTGCCTCGGCCGTTGCCAACAATCAGGTTTACTTCCTGTCGAAGATCGAGAACGATCTGGTCGATGCCATGGGTATGGTCCCACTGGCATCGCTGCATGAACTGGAGAACCTCGCTCGCAAGGCCTCGAAGATCATCATGGTCGAGGGAGCCAGCAGTGTCGAGGTGCCGATCGCACGATCGTCGATCTATCGCCAAGCGGAGTCGGTCGATCAAGATGAAGCCGACACCGAAGACGAGTAGCCAGAAACGCTCTCGATCCTTCCATTCACCTCTGAAACCAGAGGGGTTGATTTCTCCTACGACGATTTTGCGTGATTGCTGACACCGTTGTTGTGATGTTCGATGGGGACGACCGGGACGTCACCGTGAGGTTCAGAAACGATACTAGCTAAAGTGGCCATTCGAAAAGACTCCTCTACCGAACGGATGGCGGCATCAAGCCTCTCCTGCAGCGGGTAAAGTATCGACGATTGGCTTTCGGGATCAAGCGGACAAAATGGAATCCGGCGAAGAGGATCGACGGCGTTCACTACATCAAGGACAGTGATTTCGGTCGGCATCTTCGCCAGATGAAATCCTCCTTTCACGCCCCGTTGCGACCGAACAATTCCAGAGCGTGCTAAAGCTTGGAGCACCTTCGACAAATAGGCTGCCGGGACATACGTCGCGCGTGCCACCTGATCCGTCGTTTGGCCGCTAGGCGCTTGGTCGGCAAGATAAACCGCCGCGCGGAGGGCATACTCGACCGTTTGTGAAAACACCGAAAGCAATCCTCCGAAACATGACCAACATCAAACGTCGCGTGTGATGAAACGTCGTCTCGGGCGAGACGATCATATCCATTGGGGCGATTCATTGCGGAATCCTGAGCCGAGTAAAGATTCGATGAACCCCGCTTCTATTTCGAACATAGGCGCTTGCTCAACCCATCGGCGTCTTTCGGAAAGAAATGGGTGGAATTGGCTCAAAAATACCTGCAAACTTGACCTGTGGGTGAACATTACAGTCTTCGCGTTTCGCCCCGAATCGGATCCAGGGAAGGGGACGGCGACGTGGATCGGAGATCTTTCGTCCAGACAACACTGGTCAGCGGCGCTTGGTGGGCCGGTGGATATGGAACATCGTTCGGATATGTCGCCAACGAGGCAATTCGGCTCGGCATCATCGGATACGGCGGCAGATGCCGAGCCCTGGTCGACGAATTGAAAAAGATGGCCGGCGTCCAGATCACGGCCGTCTGCGATGTCTTCGAACCCAATCGTCTTGCCGCGGCACAGATGGCCGGCCCCAGCGCCTTTGTCACGGCCGATCATCGAAAACTTCTCGAGAGAGCCGATGTCGACGCTATCTTGATCGCGACTCCCGATCATCATCATGTGCCGATCTCGATTGATGCCTGCCGAGCCGGCAAACACATCTACGTGGAGAAACCCCTCACGCACAACCTTGCCGAGGGAGATGCGATCCTTCAAGCGGAGAAAGAGAGCGGCGTCATCATTCAGGTCGGCATGCAACAGCGAAGCATGCCACACTTGCAAGAGGCTCGGGAGATCCTTCGTTCGGGACAGCTTGGCACGATTCGAAAAGTCCATCTCACGTGGAATCGAAACCAACCACGAGGCTCCCGCGACATCAAAATTAACCCCGCCCTCATTGATTGGAAGCGGTTTCTCGGCAACGCGCCCGACCAACCTTTCGATCCCTACCGCATGATCGAATGGCGCTGGTTCTGGGATTTCGGCGGCGGAATCTTCACCGACTTGATGGTCCATTGGATGGACGTCGTTCATTGGTATCTCGATCTTGCCGAGCCAGCCTCGGCGGCCGCGGTCGGTGACCACTTTCTTCGCGCGGGCCTTTGGGAAACACCTGACACCGTGCAAACCATCGTTCACTACCCCGACAAAGGGGTGCAGGTCTACTTCGAAGGAACGTTCGTCAATCACCGAAACCGGGCCATGACCGAATTCATGGGAAGCGACGGGACGCTTTACATCGATCGTGGCCGATATGAAATCCATCCAGAGAATCAGAAAGGCGCGTACCGGGAGAAAATCCTCGGCCAAGGCGAACGCGGCGCCGACTTCTACACGCAGCCTCCCGGCGAAAAACTCCACCTCGAAGATTGGCTCGTCGCCATCCGCGAGAATCGACCCGCGCGTTGCCCTGCGTCGGCCGGCGTTCAGGCCGTCCTAGCGTCCCACCTCTCCAATCTCTCTCTCCGGACAGGCGACGTCGCTCGATGGAGATCGTGAAATAAATAACGAGCAAAAATTTATATTCACGGTTCACAGCATCAAAAGCGATTGTCATAATCGTAAGGAAGGGTGAGGGCCCACCGAGGGGGGAAAAGCGATGGAAAAGCTACAGGAAATCAGCGAGGTTCGCGAACGGGTCTCGACGCGGGGCGTCGGGCGCACGCGGCCGATGGCAGAGGCTTCCGACGAGGTTTTAATGGCCTCGCACTTAGCGGGCGATCGCGAGGCGTACGGGCTTCTGGTTCATCGGTATGAGAAGGAACTCTTCAGTTATTTGCAGCGGATGCTCGGCGACGCCATGTTGGCCGAGGATGTCTTTCAGAACACTTTTTTGACCGTTCACACAAAACGACACCTTTTTGTGGCGGGCCGGCCCTTTCGGCCTTGGCTGTACACGTTGGCGACGCATCAAGCGATCGATGCGATGCGGCGAAACGGTCGCCATAACCGCCCCAGCCTGAATCAACGCGTCGATCAGGGGACAGGCGATCAGCACACCACGATGATCGATCTCCTCTCTTCCACCCAAGCCAGTCCCAATGACGAAGTCGAACGAGCCGAGACTGCGCAATTGGTCCGCACCAGTGTCGAGGAATTGCCCGAACATTTGCGATCGGCCATCGTACTTTGTTATTACCAGGGCTTTAAGTACAAGGAGATCGCTCAGGTACTCGGCATCCCGGTGGGAACGGTCAAATCGCGACTGCACGCGGCCGTGGTTCGACTCACCGAATCTTGGCGAAAACTGGGCCTGCTCACCGGCGATCCTGCGTAAAGCGTTCGAAGTAGAGGATTCTACCAGCCGACCATTTCCTAGGGTGTTCGACCCATGTTGTCGGCAATCACATCCTCTGCTTGACTCCATCGGGAAATGCGACTTGAGCGCTTGGCTCTGGTGTGGGAGATTTCTCGTTGGAACGTGATCGTTTCCGGGCGAGAGTCGCAAATAGGGCAAGCATCAACGTCGAGAGCCGATACCTTCATGACGGACCTGATCGGTTATCTGTTGGACGCGCTTTCCGATGAGGAACGCCGGCAGGTTGAAGCCGAGCTGGCTCATCGGCCCGAATTAAGGGAGGAACTTCGTCAGCTTCGCGAGAAGCTCCTCCCTTCCATGGCTATCGACGATGCGATTGCTCCCCCTTCCGATTTGGCCGACCGAACCATTCGGGCCGCTCGCGATCCAGTGGCGACGCTAGGGGCTCTCTCATCTTGGGGGACGTCGGGATCTTGGCGGCTCGTGGATGTCGCGCTCGTCGGGGGGATGTTGCTGGTTGTTGGATGTCTTCTGTTGCCGGCCTTGGCCAGCATGCGTGGCGACGAAGGTCGATTGACCTGTGCTCGTCACCTTCAACAGATCGGAGTCGCCATCGAAAGCTATCATGCCATTGAAGGGGGGCAGCTCCCCGCATTGGCAACCGATGGCCCTCTGAATCACGCCGGTGTTCTGGCGATGTTGCTTCAAGCGAGGGAGTTGATCCCCGACGTCCGATTGCTGGTTTGTCCGATGGCCGACAGCGCCGTCATCTATGTGCCTCGCGTCGCGGAGTATCTCGCGACGCCGACCGATTCACTCCTTCGGCACCTGCAGGCTCGCGAGATGGGTGGCTCGTACGGCTACACGTTGGGTTATGTCGATGAGCGAGGCCATCATGCCCCGGCACTCGGCGATTCGTACGCGGCACTCGTTTCGGATCGGCCCGCTCGTCGCGATGAGAGTGTTGCTTCTTCGATCAGCCCGAATCATTTCGCGATGGGGCAGAATATCCTTTTTGCCGACGGTCATGTCGGTTGGCTCACGGAAGCGCGTCTGGGCAAGGATGAACTCTTTCGCAATGACGAAGGAGAAGTCGCCGCCGGCCAAGGCCCGCGCGATAACGCGATCGGCACTAGCGAATCGGTCCCATTTCCGCAGGCGAAGTAGCCGCCCTATCGATACCCACAGGCGGCTTTCGCTACGATGCCGAGGGTTCTTCTGGGGTCGGGCCGGTCGCATCGTCGGGGTTGTCGGCAGGACTACTGCTGCTGGTAGATGGAGTGGCAGCATCACTGTTAGGGTCGGTATCAACGGGGATGGCGAATTCGTCGATATCCTCCTTGGCAATCTTGGCGATCGCCACCACTTTATCCCCTTCGCCTAGGGACATCACGCGGACGCCTTGCGTATTTCGGCCAATGGTACTCACTTGTGAGGACCGGATCCGAACCACCATGCCTTCTTGTGAGATGAGCATCACTTCGTCGTCTTCGCGTAGGCTGGCGACGGCGACGACGTTTCCATTGCGCTCGGTGGTTTTGATGTCGATGAGTCCCTTGCCGCCGCGGTTTTGGGAACGATACTCTTCGAAAAGCGTTCTCTTGCCGTAACCATTTTCACAGACGGTAAGCAACGAGCCTTGCGGATCGACGACCACGCTGCCGACGACTTCGTCCCCTTCGCCGAGATCGATTCCTTTGACCCCTTGGGTATCGCGACCCATTTGCCGAGACTGCGATTCACTGAAGCGAATGGACATCCCTTCTTTGGTCGCGAGCACCACATCGGAACCCTCTTTGACCAGCAGGCTCGCGATCAGCGCGTCTCCTTCATTGAGCGAGATGCCGATGATGCCTCCCTTTTTCGGTCGGCTGTAGGCGGCCAGCGCGGTCTTCTTCGTGAGCCCACGACGGGTCACCATGAAGATGCTCCGGTCGTCGAATTCACGCGTGACGACGTAGCTGGCGACGCGTTCGTCGGGGCGGAGTTCCAGGAGATTGACGATCGCGCGACCTTGGCTGGTGCGAGACATGGCGGGGATGTCGTACACCTTCAGCCAATAGCATTGCCCCATATTGGTGAAGAAGAGGATGTACGCGTGCGTGCTGGCGACAAAGACGTCCGAGAGGAAATCCCCCTCTTTCGTCTGCCCGCCGGTAACGCCCTTGCCGCCGCGCCCTTGCGTACGGTAGGTATCCAGCGGAAGTCGTTTGATGTAGCCGTCATGGCTGATGGTGACGACAGCAAGTTCATCGGGAACCAGCGACTCCATGTCGAGGTCGCCTTCGTACTCTTCGATCTGGGTTCGGCGATCGTCGCCGAACTTCTCGGCAATTTGCCTCATATCGGCCCGGATGATGTCGCGGATGTTATCGTCGCTTGACAAGATCCGTTCGTACTCGGTGATCTCGTCGCGTAGTTCTTGATACTCTTTGAGCAGCTTGTCCTGTTCGAGCGCGGTCAATCGCTGCAACTGCATCTGCAGGATCTGATCGGTTTGTGTTCGGGTCAGGTTGTAGCTTGCCTGCACTCCCATGATTTTTTGAAAGGCGCCGAAACCTTCATCGCCGAGGGCACGCTGCAACAGAGCCGCGGAGACTTCCAGGTCCATCAGCTTTTGGCGAGCCGTTGGAATGTCGGCGGAACTTCGGATCCGGGCAATGACTTCGTCGATGCTCGATACGGCAATGAGCAAACCTTCGACGACGTGAGCCCGGTTGCGAGCTTTCGTCAATAAAAACCGCGTTCGTCGGCGGATGACCGTCATGCGGTGGTGGATGAACTCGGTCAACATGGCTTTCAGCGAAAGCGTTTGCGGACGATTGTTCACAAGCGCCAGCATGATGACGCTGACGGTATCTTGGAGAGGCGTGAACTTGTAAAGTTGGTTGAGCACAATGTTGGCGTCGGCGTCGCGCTTGACATCAATGACGATCCGGATTCCGTGCCGATCGCTATGGTCCTGCACGTTGGAGATCCCCAGGACGCGATCTTCTTTCACCGCGTCGGCAATCTTCTGCACCAGGCGAATCTTCTGCTGCATGTAGGGGATTTCGGTGACGATGATTTTTTGGCGATTCTTTTCCTCTTCGATCTCACACTTCGCGCGAAGCGTGATGGTGCTTCGGCCGGTCCTGTATCCTTCGACGATACCGCGCCGGCCGCAGATGATCCCGCCGGTCGGAAAGTCTGGTCCCGGAATGCACGAGAGCAGATCGGCCAGCGTGCAAGCGGGATTATCGAGAAGGAGTTCGATCCCCCGAGCCAACTCGCCCACATTGTGCGGCGGGATGCTGGTCGCCATACCGACGGCAATCCCCTGCGAGCCGTTGGCCAACAGGTTGGGGAACTTGGCCGGCAACACGATCGGCTCGGTGGATGTTTCGTCGTACGTCGGAACGGAGTCGACGGTGTCCTTGTCAAGATCGTCGAGCATGGCCTCGGCAACGGCCGACATCTTCGCTTCGGTGTACCGCATGGCCGCCGCCGGCAGACCATCAATCGAGCCAAAGTTCCCCTGACTGCTCACGAGCGGGTAGCGCGTGTTGAAAGGCTGTGCAAGGCGGACCAAGGTCGGATAGACGATGCTTTCGCCGTGCGGATGGTACTTACCGCTGGTGTCGCCGCAAATGCGGGCGCATTTGACCTCTTTCGCGCGGGGATAAAGGTTCAGATCGTGCATCGAGATCAAGACGCGTCGTTGCGAGGGTTTCAAGCCGTCGCGTGCATCGGGGAGCGCTCGCGAGACAATGACGCTCATTGCATAGGAGAGGTAACTGTCGCGCAAATCGTCGTCGATGTTGAGATCGCGAATCCCCAGCCGAGCGTCTTCCTCGAAGGTGTCCGGGCGAGATTTCTGGGGGGGCGGCGGGTCGGTCGCATCGGCCATCAGGTCATCCGTTCCTGGGTGTTTTGAAGACTCCAAACATGTCCTGTCGTTTTACAAGAAAAGAGATCCCATTTCCGCCGGAAATCACGATTCGTGATAGGTTCTAAATTATTATTTGGATTGAGTTTATGATGCAATCTTTTCACCATGGAGGTCCCCTGGTTGGGGGGAAGAAAATCCCTCTATTCGATGGGGGGAGCCGAGGATGGATTTGGTATCATACCAGGTTGGTCGTTGCGGGTTGGTCGTCGTCTCGACGGCGGACTCCCGGCGACGGACTCTGGAGCCGACCGATTTATGGGCGAACCTCTTCCCGACGAAGCCTCCGTCACCGGCGACGATGACGACGACACCGCGATTGATGATTTCGACCTGGAGGAAGCGCTCGGAGACTTTAATGTCGAAGAGGTTAGGCCCATCCTGGATCTGATCGACATGATCGGTCGATCGAGTTCGGAGACGTTTCCGAAAAAGTTCGCTCGGTTTCGGATCGATCGCGTTCTGGGGGATGGGGGCTTTGGCATCGTGTACCAAGCCTATGATCCGCAGTTGGATCGGGCGGTGGCCCTGAAGTTACCCCGATTCGAAGTCCTCTCTTCTCCGTCGATGGTGGATCGATTTCAGGACGAAGCGCGCGCGGCGGCCGGGCTATCTCATCCCAACATCGTGCAGGTTTATGACGCCGGCGAGCACGGGCCGACCTGCTACATCGTCTCAGAATTCTGTGAGGGATCGAATCTTCGTGATTGGTTGGCGGCTCGACGGGAGCCTGTCCCCTCGATCGTGGCTGCCAGATTTGCTCTCTCCCTGGCCGATGCCGTCGCTTATGCGCAGCGTTCGGGCGTCTTGCATCGCGACATCAAGCCCAGCAACATTCTGATGGCCAAGCCGCCGCGCGAGTTCGATTTTGCCAGCGACACTTTTGCCGCCACGCTGGGGGTGATTCCGAAGCTGACCGATTTCGGGCTGGCCAAAATGCTCGAAGAGGACTCCGACCGGACCCCGGCCGGGGCGATGATCGGCACGCCCGAATACATGGCCCCCGAGCAAGCGGAGGGCCGACTTGAAGACATCACGGCCGCCACCGATGTTTACGGTTTGGGGACCGTCCTTTACGAACTTCTCGTCGGGCGGCCGGCCTTCGAGGGAAGAACGTCAGCGGATAAACTCCGCCGAGTCTTGCTCGATGATCCGACCGATCCCCGTCGGCGTCGCCCTGATATTCCTCGCGATCTCGAAGCGATCGTGCTTCGCTGTTTGAAGAAGGATCCTGCCGAGCGCTATGCCGATGCCGCCGAGCTGGCGATCGATTTGCAAAACTTTATCGCGGGTAGGCCGACGATCGCTCGGCCGCTTCGGCCCGGCCACAAACTCGTCAAGTGGGCCAAGCGTCACCCCACCGAATCGATTCTGGTTATCGTTCTCTCGTCGTTTGCCATCGTTGCCGGCGTGCTTGGTTGGCTCCATCACGAACAGGTTATGCATCAAGAGCGGCAAATAGAACAAGCCCACCTGCAGGCCGAGGAACATCAGCGGTCCGCTCGAGTGGAACATAGCAAACTTTTGGACATGCGTTATGCTTCGGACTTGCGCGATGCCCGGGCGGCAATGGATGCTGCTGATCTGTCGCGGGCGACCGAGATCCTGTCGCGACATCTGACCGACTCGGTGACGGGGGATCGCCGAAGTTTCGCGTGGAAGCTTCTTTGGCAACTTTGCCACCAGTGGGACCGAGAGATTCTGGTTCATCCCGATAACGCGTACTGTGTCGGTTATTCTCCTGACGGTCGGTTCCTCGCTACCGGAGGTGCGAGAGGAGAATTGGCCCTGACGGATCTTTCGACCTCAAAGACCCGGATGCTCACGCCAGCACATCAGGGCGAGCTCAACGAGCTTGATTTCTCCGCGGACGGCAAGTGGTTGGTCACCTGTTCGGATGACGGAACAATTCACGTTCGCAATTCGGCGGGCGAACACCTACGGACTTTAGACTGTGGTCGATCCCGTTTATTCGCGGTCCGGATTCATCCGGAGCTTCCTTTGGTGCTGACCGGCGACGACAACAAGCGAATCTCTCTATGGAACATCGAGACGGGCGAGTTGGCCGGGGAATGGTTGATTGATTGCCGGACAATTGATGCGGTTGCCTTTACCATTGATGGTCGAGGACTTTTGGCGGGGGACTCCGACGGCGCGATCTGGTGTGTCGATGATTTTGAATCGGGGCAGCCACGACTCCTCTCTCGATTAGCGGGCTCGGTGCTGGCGATGGTTTCGGTGCCAAACCGTTCGACCCGTAAGGGACCAGGCCGAGTGATGGTCGGGGGACGCAATCGGCAGATCACTGAGGTCGATATTGTCACGAGTCGAGTCGTTCGACAATGGTCGGCTCATCGCGACTGGATTCAAAAGCTGGTGGCCTCGGCCGACGGACGCTGGATTGTTTCGGTCAGCCGAGACCGCACGATGAAGATTTGGGAGTCGGCCACCGGGCGTTTAATCGCGCGGGTGGTGGCGGCACATGAACGGCTTTGGGGAGCGGCGATCCATCCCGATCAGGAACAGATCGCGACGTCCTCGGCGGATGGAGTTATCCGCGTCTGGTCGCGATCACATATGGGGGAGAGCCCAACGCTGGCTCGGTTTCCGGAGCCTGCGATCGATCTGGTTGCCGGTCCGGGCGAGCGCGAAGTCATTGCCGCCTCGCGCATCGGCGATCTGACTTTTTGGGATGTCGGCTCGATGCGCCAACTCGGGAATTGGAAGCTCGATGATGAGATCGTCGCATTAGATTCGTCGACGAAAGGGACTTTTGCCGTCGCGCTGGCGTCGGGAACGGTTCAGATGTATGCGTGGCAACCAGACAACAAAAGAGCGGATTTGCTCGACCGGGCGACGGTCGCGAGTCCGTTCGATCTGGCGATGTCACCCGATGGAAGAAGACTGGCAATCGCCTGCCTGGATGGATCGGTGTTGCTGATGAACGTGTCGGAAGCGGGGAAGGTCTCACCTCCCGAGCGATTACCCATCCACGCCAAGGAAGATCGCTGGTCGAAAGTGAGATTCTCGCCGGACGGTGCGCTGTTGGTCACGGGAGCATTTGATTCGACGATGGCCTTCTGGGATCCGCAAAAGGTAGCTTGGATAAGGACGCTGCACCGACCTCACACGATCTCTGACTTCGTCTTTGATCCCGCCTCCGCATTCCTGGCGATCGCGTCCCCCGATTCTCCAACGGTGATTGAGAGCGTGGAGTACGGTCGGCGAGTTGCCTCGCTGATGACGGGCGACCAGGTCGGTCAATCGATCTGCTACTCGGTCGATGGAAAGAATCTCGTCATTGGACAAGCGGATGGATCGATTCGGATTTGGGATGTGCATCTCCCCCAGGAGCTTTTTCGCGAGACGACTCGGCTGCAAGAGATCTCGCATGCTGTCATGACTCGCGACGGCGAGAATCTGGTTCTTTCCGGCAAGGACAAAGAGACCGGTCGAGGCTTGGTGCTGGTGCGGTCGACAAGGCTCGTCGCCAAGGACCTAATGAATCGAGCCCCGTAGGCATTCTGAGGGTGATCGCATCGAGCCTTGTCGAGCTTCGTTAAGCGCTTCTCTAGTAGGCGTGATACATGCCGAACCAGACGATGTCGGAATCGTAGCGAAGGGAATAGGCGTATTCGGCCCGAATCGTCAATCGATCCACGAAGCTGAACAGTCCGATATCCAAATACAGTCCCATTCCAATCGCATGATCAACACCTTGTGATTGTCCGAGGATGAACGATTCGCCGACATCGTACAGGACCGAGCCGTAAATGCTGTTGGCACGCACTGTCTGATCGAAGAACTCCTTGTCGACCTGCCCCCAGATTGGAAATCGCCAGTCGGCCCCCGTCAGCCAAAAGGCACTTCCTTCGGTATCTTCCGATCGTTGACCTCGAAAGCCTAGCGGGCCGCCGAAATGAAAGTGTTCTCCACGATCGGGCGCGCCGATCCCTCCTCGCAGACGCGAGGCAAGTCGGGTCTCTGAGAGATAGCCCAATCCCTCGGGGAGTTTCCGCACGGCCGAGACCTGGCCGAACCCTCGCTGAAACAACGTTCCACCCGCGTAGATATTCTCGCCACCTTCGTACGTCGCATCGATCGCGAAGCCTCGCTCGGGATTCCAGTAGGGCATGCGCGTATCGAGATGGAATCGCAACCCGCCCGCTCGGATGTTGCGATAGACTTCGGCCTGGGGGTTGTCTGGTTGCCGAAAATTCTCGTCAGGGAAAAAGTTATCGCCGAACCGGAAGAAGGCATCGACGTAGCCTAGGTTCGGATAAAGGAAACTCGACGTGTAGAGGTAATGGTAACGAAGGAAGACTTCTCCTTGATCGTTGGGCAAGTCAAAGAGATCGGTTGCCAATGTTCGTTCGTATCGACCACCGATCGAGAAATTCGGGAAGGGCTTGTGATAGATTTCGCCTTCAACTCCGGCGGCGAGCACGCTGTCATTTCGTGTCAAGGGATAGACAATGTAAGGAGAAATCCTGTAGCGATTGACCTCCATCAACGAGCCACGAACGCCGACGCGTCCCTCGGCATCGACACTCGGCCCGAAGAAGAACGACGGTCGATCGAGTGGCCGAGCCAAGGCGATCTCTTCGAGCGGCGTATACAGCGGCGAGAAACGAATCGCAGGGGCTGGCTTCCAGCGATTGTTGAATAGATTCTCGTCTAGAATCCGTCGATGAGGATCGACTTCGATCTGGGTAGGGCGCTCCGGCGATCGAACGACGATCTGCCAAGTGCCAGGGCCTTTGGGCGCCACCTCGGCCGATCCTGCTTGATAAGTACCCCCGGCCGGGTCGAGACGAATCTCGCGCAGATCGGTTTGTCCCCCATCGCGAATGCCGATGGTGACCGGTTCGAGGATCTCGCCTAGTTGTTTTACTTCGATCGTGGTGCGGTAACCGCCGTCGACGGAATCGACATCCACCTTTCCAATTTTCCAGTCGGTAGATTTTGGCGAACGGAGCCAATCATCGAAGAACTGTTTCCACGATTGCCCGGTGTAGAGTTCGAGCTCTCTTTCGAAGTCCACCACGAAGAGAATACGAAACTGATACTTGGCATAAACGGTTCGAAGGAATTCGTAGAAGCGTTCGTTCCCCAGCCGTTGATGAAGCATGCTGACGACTCGGCCACCTCGGTCATAAGCCAGAAAAAAGAGATTGTGAACGTGGCCAATTTCAGGGAGCGGCGCCAGGACGTGCCCCGTGCCTCCCCGCGCTCGGTACAGGTAATAGCCGTTGTGCATGAACGAGTCGTAGTCGATGTTGGGAAGCCAGCGGAGCCCGCGCGGCAGGTCGAGCAGGTTGATCTTGTCGCCGTACTTCTCGTGCATGCGATGTTCGGTCAGATGGCTGACGATGGCTTCGTCCATCCATGTTTCGTGGAAGCCATCGGTTCCGACCGTGTTGTACCACCATTGATGGAGCGTCTCGTGACTCACGAGATGATCGACATAGATGTGTCCGAGCTTGGGGGCATCGAAGACTCGCTCATCAATGAGGACCATTCCCGACGTTTCGTTGCCGTTCCAGCCGAAGTAGGTCTCGACAATCTTGAACTCGGGTTGTGGATAGGGGCCTAAGAGTTTGGTGTAACGGGCGATCGATTCGGTGGCAGCATCGAGCGCGATTCTGGCGTAGAAGCGATGCTCGGGAAAGGCGTGAACGGTGACCTTCACCCCCTCAACCGTGGCGGTGTGGACCTCGTGCCTTTTGCTGGCCACCAGCGGAAAGTCGCGCAGGCCGACAGCGGTCCAGCGATGTTCTTTAGTCCCGTCTTGATGCTCGATTGTTTCGACCAGCTTTCCGCCGGTGACGACTTCCAAACTCGATGGGGTCTTGAGCGAGACGTCGTAGTTTCCCGCCTCGTTCAGGAAGGGTTGATGCCAGCCGACAAACGGCGGCGCGATCCAGCCATCGGGGCCGTGATACGCCACGATGGGATACCAGTTGGTAAGGTTGGTGACTCCCTTCCAATAACCCAGACGATAATGAACCTCTTGGATGTCGAGTTGATAGTCCATCTCGATCGTGACGACTTCGCCACCCTTGATGGGGTCGTTCAACTTGATGTGCATGACGGTGTCGGCATTCTCATCCCAGTAGTACTCGGCCTCTTGTCCTTGGACGCGAAGTTGACGCAGATGAAACCGCCGACCTTCGCGGTCGATACTGATGCGCGGATTGATGCGAAACGTCTCCATCGTCCGCTCGTAGATTTTGAGCTGCTCTTTGTTGGGACGATGCCGTGCGTAAACATGCAGCAAGATTTCGTCAGCCGGCCGAGCAGAGGGATTGGTCCACTCGATCGACTGCTTGACTTGGATCGCTCCACACGGGGCGGGCATGTCGATCTGAAGACGATAATTTGGCAGATAACTCGGGATCCCAGGCGTCTCGAAGGGTAGCTCTTGGGCCAACACCGCAGGTGGATCGGTCGTATCGGTCGTATCGGTCGTTTCGGGCGCAGCAGGGACCGCGACCTCGGCAGGCAAGTTTTCCTGCGCGAAGAGAGACGCGTTCATCGATAGAAACAGCCCGAAGATCAAAACCTTTCGGGTCATCGCCTCCATGCGATGTATTACCTCATCCTGTGTCGACTGAACTCCTCCTCGACGACGAGTTCCGCCGACAAGTGTCCAGCACGCTTCCTCCCACTGGAAAGAGCGAGAAGACTTCGAGGCAGGGGAAATAACAGAGCTGACTTGCGCGTCAACAGCGTCTCTTTTACTCGTGCCGCGCAGGACGCCTAGATTCCCCAGAATGCTTAAATGCGAAATGAATGGCGTCCAGGAAGACGATGTCGAGGAAACGTTACTTCAAGGTCGGTTCGCTGGCGGGGGAGTCGGGCCCGTTCGGTGCCGATTTCGAGTCTGCTCCCGGCGCGGCCTCGGCCGCGGGCTCGCTGGATTCGTCCTCGATGATCTCGGGGTCGGGCGGAATGGACTCTAGCCCCAGCGCCTTGGTAATGCTGAGTTCTAGGACATCGATGCGAGGGTAGTTGGTGCCGATGAACTTTCCATCCTTGCCGATGAGGAATCGGGCGGGGATGTAGTTGACTTGGAACTTCGTCGCTAAAGGGTTTTCGAAACCGCGACCTTCCCCTTCTTTTGGTTCGAAAAAGAGGAGCGTCCAACTCGCGGGGATTCGTTCGAGGACTTTATTGACTTCCTCTCGATTATCGTCGAGGGTCGGCCCGACGATGATAAGTCCTTTGTCCTGATACTTCGTTTGAAGTCTTTTCATGTCAGCAAACGCGATGAGACAAGGTTTGCACCAGCTCGCCCAGAAATCGACAAGAACGACTTTGCCGGTGTGGTCGGCGATGTTGAACTCTGATCCATCAAGAGAGGGGCCAACAAGTTCGGCAGGGGTGCCGATCATCTCGAGCCTTTTGATGCGAGAGTTCAACAACGTCAGCCGGGGATCGGAGGGAAACTCCGACTGTAATCGGCGAAGGATTTCGATGGCCCCTTTGATGTCGCCGACCTCTTCGAGATTCTCGGCTCGGCGGAAGTAGAGGTTCAGGACCAGACCACTTCTGGGGTACGCTCGGCGGAACTCATCCAAGGCGGCTTGGATCTTGTCGATATCCTTTTCGCTATCGATGAAGTCTTCGCGGAGTTTGTACGCCGCCAAAAGGGCCGCCAACCGCTGTTCTTCACCCTCTTCTCGTCGAGCCTGGTCGTAGAGTTCCGACAAGAGAGCATCTCGGCTCGGTTTGAAGGCGTCGGAATTGATCTTCATCGCGTCGTAAAGGAAGCTCAGCTTTTTGAAACGAATTTGATCTTTTCGAATCTGGGTGATTCGGGGACTGCTCAGCATCGCGTCCATCTTCGAAAGCAAAACTTGGCTTGCTTCGAGCATCGGCTGCAACTTCTCAGGATCGAAAACCGGCTTGAACCGCGTCGACTCGGGCCTCACCGTCGCCGACATCAACTTGTCCCAGTCTCGCTCCGCTTCACGGAGTTCCAGGAGATACTCGACTTCGGAGAGTTCCGGCTTATCTCCCTCGGCCGGCGGAACCGGGTCTTGAGCCTCAATGAACAGGGGAAAGCAGAGGACCAGAATCAAAGGGATGATCCAGGTCGCCAGCGACGAATCGCCCGCTCGGGTCTTCGTGGAATGGGTTGCCTGCATCATGATGTCGATCTGCTTTCTTGATTCTCTCGATGGCTGCTTCTCGTTTCGGCGATCGGCCCATGGAGGAAAACCGGCCTGATTTCGCATCCCTTCTCGAAAAGTTCGGTTCATCCATCGAGTCCATCTATCGTGGCGATAAGTGTCAGCGCGAAGGTTTGCGTGCCCGCGAGCATGATTCTCTTAACGAAAAACTCCGTCGGCCACGATACCCACGTCCATTCGAGCGCCCTCTAGTTTACGTTTATGAGAGGGATGAGCGAACACCTCTTATCGTCCAACCGGTCCGTTCACGCGATTTGGTCCCGGAAGATTCGCCAAGTTCCTCCCATTTTGTTTCAGGACGGCAGGCATCGAGGAGGGTCGGAGACGAAGAATTCTTGCCATGCGACCGCTTCTTCTTTGATCTGGTGAATTGCGTGCTAGATTTTGGATGACGCCAAGGAAGGTGCCCGTCTGGTTTCATCTCGTCTTGGGTACCGGCAAAAAAGTTGGAACCATGCTCCTCCTTTGATCGCCCTTGTTTTGGCCCGTTAAGCAAGGCGAAAAATGTTCCGCCCCTCGGTGCTGATAACTCAGAGAAGTTCGACAGGCGACGAGCCTTCGGGTTTTCGTCGTTCGGCACGAACCGAGTCGATACGAGGATGAAGGTCGCGAGTGAGGCGCAACCCCGATGCAACACATCTTTGTCGTTGGTGATGAGCCCGTTCCGGGCTATCGGCTCTTAGAGGAGCTGGAAGGGACGGCGTTCTTCAAAGTATGGCGAGTCTCCACACCCGAAGGACACCAGAGATGGTGGAAGGTCATCGATCTGGTAGTCGGCAACGCCGCCGTCGAGACCCGAACGTTGGGGCTGCTGGTTCGGCTTCGGCATCCTTTTATCAATACTCTTACCAACTTTTGGAATCTCGATGATGGTAAAACCCTGATCATCGAAACCGACGTTCCGAAGGTTTCGCTGCGAGAAGTCCTGCTTCAAAAACAAAGGGGAGGCGAACAGGGGCTCTCGTTCGAAGAGACCCTAACGTACATTTCATCCGCTGCCGAAGGTCTCGATTTTCTCAATCGACCCCAGCACGAATACAACGGTCAGATGGTCGCGATCCACCATAGGGCGCTTCGGCCCGAATCACTCCTTTTGTTCGAAGATGCCGACCAGACGGTTTGCCGAGTCTCGGATTTCGGCCTCTCTAAGCCCGTCACCGATGAAGTAGCGGCCCATTCGCAAGGCCTGATGCACTACGACTACGATCCCCCGGAGTTCTTCGAGGGACAAACATCCCCGACCAGCGATCAATTCTCTCTGGGCATCGTCTATTACGAATTGAGGACCGGCAAAATGCCGTTCCGTGGGACAATGCTGGAACAATTGCAGGCTCGATTAAACGACAAGCCCGATCTGTCGGCACTCCCCGAGCCGGAACGCTCGATCATTCGGAAGGCCTTGGCCCGCGATCCTCATGCGCGATTCCGAAGCTCGGCCGATTTCGTCAGGCATCTGCGCGATGGGATCAATCCCGCGACCGAGACTCCTGGCACCACCGGACGGTCGGGCAGGGGAGGCGGGACCGATGATGGGTTTCGTTCTGTGAATGGTCTGGATGGAGAAGTGACCGTTCCTCGTCCGACGACGGCAAATCTGCAGACGCCAGGTTGGCGTTCAACCGCCGCGGCGATGCAGGGAACGCCGATCGATTCAACGCTCTCGGTAACGCTGACGCCGCCACCGCGATCGAACCGAACCTTTCAGAGGCCGCGCGCGGATGGCTTGCCCGCAAGCGATTCGTCGCTGTTGACACCGAGCCCCAATCCGACGCTGACGCCTCCTCCTGGTATTCGAATCTCGCCCGGTCGCCCCATTCCTTTGCCGCCGCGCCCGGTCGAGCAGACGCAGGCCTCGATACAGGAAACGCAGCCGACGCTGATCGGCGTGCAGCAGACGATTCCGACGCCGAAAGTTCGGCCGCGACCTGTTCCCATGGGAGTCGACTTAAAGTCGATCCGCGAGCATCTCGCTTCGACCTCCATGGCCTCGGTCGATTCTTTCACCGGCGAGAAGAAAATCCCGCTGACCTGGGTCGCGGTGATCCTGGCGGTCACGGCCATGGGTACGGTCTGGATATCGAACCATTTCGTTCCGTGATCAGGCGGATTCGGCAAGCCTCGAAAACTCATGCCTTGATCGGAAGGGGGGATCCCGCAAGTAATCCCCTCGATCTTCGGGTTCTTCGGGTGAGAATCGGAGATTTTCCCAGAGAATGTGGCTCATTCAGGATGGCCGAGCGGCGCTCGATTTGGTTAGGAAAAAAGGATTGGATGGGTTCGAAGAAAGCGGTTCTGCTCATTTTCGGGACAAGATCGGAACAAGGCGAGCGGTAGATTTGTCAAGAAAACCTTGCTCGCTTCCGTCTGACCGCTAAGATGCCGTGGGTTGTGTTGAGGAAGCCCTCGCCCTTCGAGCACGTTGTTGCTCGGTTCGTTGCCGCGACTGTTGGCCTTATTAAATGGCCTGGTCAAGCTTCGGCTTCCCGCGGCATCTCCTTCACGAGATCGAGCCATCGGTCCGGTCTTTCTGACGGGGTATGAGCCTGTTTTTGACAGGCCTTCGTCCGGCTTGCCCGCTTTGGCCGGCCCGCTTGGAGATCCCACTTGCGACCATCGAGGGTAACACGCAGTGTTATCTTCCATTCGATTTGATGGGCTTTTGGATCCCGTGAAGCAGAGTTGTCTTCTCATCGGAGAGTAAAGGGAGCACGCTCCTCTTTCTTTTCCTGCTCGTGCCGACGCACGAACTTCGGTTCAGCCACCAAAGTTCGAACGAGCCGGCCAAGGGCGAAGGTGATTCATCCCGGGCTTCTCGGGGCAACAGAAAGAAACCGGGACCTTGCGGGGCCCGACGATGGGCCACCCCGCTGGAACTCAGGCGAATATTCAGGCATGCTCCCGCTTGTTCGGGCAGCGCGAAATAAGGGCGACCAATCCTTTGATGAATGATCCGACCCAGGAGGGGACAATGTCGGGAAGCGACGGATCGAGTGTCCGGATCGTTCGAAAACCGACCGTCTATTTGGTGGGTCGTCAAACAGTCGATCAATCCGGTGTCGATCAGTTCATCGCCGATCATGGCGTAACGTGGGAAACAGACACGCAGATCGGTGCCGAGAAACTGTGCGAAGTCGCGGGCCGAGTTTGCTACATGTCGTTTGGGAAAGGTCGAAAAACCAACGGCGATTATCTCGGCAACATCATCGGTGTTGGGCACGGCAGCGTGCTCGAACATGCGGTATGGAACTTTGTCTTCACCGGCATTAGCCGAAGCCTGACACACGAGTTGATTCGCCATCGGGCCGGCTTCGGTTACTCGCAGTTGAGCCAGCGTTACGTCGATGAATCGCAAGCCGACTACATCGAACCGGACGTGATCGCGGACGATCCCGCGCTTCATGCCATTTGGCTTGAAGCGGTATCGCATGCACAGACGGCTTATCGTCGCTTGGTCGATGGGCTGGCAGAAAAGTTTCCTGATGTTTCGCAAGCGACGTTGCGGCGAAAGCTTGCTCGCCAAGCGGCCAGAAGCGTTCTTCCCAACGCATGCGAAACAAAGATCTTCGTGACGGCTAACGCTCGAGGACTTCGCCACTTTATCGAGTTGCGAGGGGACGAGCATGCCGACATCGAGATTCGGGCTCTCGCTGTGCAGGTGCTTCGCATCATGCAGCAGGCGGCCCCGAACATCTTTGGTGACTATTCGATCGAACGGCTCGGGGACGGCACGGAGGTTGCCCTGACTCCCCATCGAAAAGTTTGATGGTCTCCGCTCGCGATGTCATGGCTCCGTGGTATCGCAGGAGAGGGAGAGAGTCAGCCGGCTCTTCCTATGGAAAAGACGTTCGTGTGATCGACCATCCGCAGGACGCGAATGGAACCTCACGCGAACGCGACGTCTTTTTGATTTTTTGAAAATGACGGCCCCGAGACGCGAAGACTCTGCCAACGCAGGTCTTCTTCTCGTGATCGCCAAGAGTGGTGAAGGCTTTCGCCGACCGCTCCCAATTTCTCACCGAGCACCCCCGGGGTGCTTCACCGCTTTTTTGAGGATTTCTGATTCATGACTGCTCCACGATCGGGCGGACAAGGACGAGGTGGCAATCGTCGGCCGAGCGGAAACTCTCGCTCCGGTTCTTCACGCCCTGAGGGGACTGGCCGAAACGGTCGCTCTTCCTCGACAAATGGTCAAACCGGTGGTGTTGGCCGCGCTCGCGGCGGAAACGGAGCCGGCGGCCAAAATAGAAATGGCGGACAGGGCCGGGCCACCGGCCAAGGTGGAAACGCCGGTCAACGCCGCCGACATCTCCATCCCCCAGGCGAACGCCGAGCCAACGACCAACAGGATGCGGACTTGCCGATCGAAGAGGAATTCTTCGACGCTCCCCCTGCCGATCGAGCCACGCCCGTCCGGTCCGACGATCACGCCGACAACGACGATGATTTCGGCGCCGGGTTGCACGAGCTAACTCCTCCGCCGGCCGCGCCTCCGGCAAGAAAGGCCCCCGTTGCGGAGGGCGTTCTCGAACTACATCCCAACGGCTTCGGGTTTCTGCGCAAACTCGAGTTGGGAGGAGCGATCTCGCCCGATGACACGTATGTTTCGCCCGACCTGATCCGGCGTTTTTCGCTTCGCGAGGGCTCCTTGGTGACGGGCGAATTGGCGGACAACGGTCCTTCACGCGGCCCCCGACCGATGGACCGTCGACCAAATTACAATCAGCGCGATCGATCGGACCGATCGGATCGGCCGCAGGGACCAAGACTTGTTTCGGTCACGGCGGTCGAGGGAATAGACTCCGCAGAGTATCGGCCCATCGCCGACTTCGATCGGATGACCCCCATCGATCCCAAAGTCCGAATCAAATTGGAGACTCGTCGCGATCAACTGACCACGCGAGTGATGGATCTCTTCACACCGGTCGGCAAAGGAACGCGCGGATTGATCGTCGCGCCTCCACGAACGGGCAAGACTTTTCTCATTCAGCACGTTGCCGAGGCGGTCGCCATCAATCACCCCGAGTGCACTCTCATGGTGCTGCTCATTGACGAGCGGCCCGAAGAAGTCACCGACATGTCCCGGACGATCAAGGGGGGCAAAGTTTACGCTTCAAGCAACGATCGGGATACCTACAGCCACGCTCGATTGGCGCAGCTGGTCATCGCGCGGGGCAAACGCCTGGCCGAGCAGGGCAAGGACGTGGTGATTCTGCTCGACAGCATCACGAGATTGGCGCGGGCATTCAACAAGAACGTCGGCTCGACCGGTCGAACCATGACCGGTGGTCTCGACGTGCGAGCGCTCGATCAACCCAAGCGATTGTTCGGACAAGCACGGGCCTTCGACGAAGGTGGCTCGTTGACGATCTTGGGGACCGCTCTCATCGAGACCGGCTCCAAAATGGATGACATCATCTTTCAGGAATTCAAAGGGACCGGCAACATGGAACTCGTGCTCGATCAGAAGCTTTCCGATCGGCGCACATACCCGGCCATCGATCTTTCGCAGTCGGGTACGCGAAAGGAAGAAAGGCTTCTCGAAGCCGAGGACCTCAAGCGAATCACGCTGCTTCGCCGAAGCATGACGCGCCTGAGTTACGTGGATGGCATGGAGCAGCTTCTTCGCCAAATGGAGAAGTACGAGAACAATGCCGAGTTCCTCAATCAGCTCGACCGGTTCATGCGAACCACGTAACGAGCCTCAGCAGAAAGGCTGAGAAAACGGATCCGCTCCTCACAGCGCGAGGGGTTGACCTCACGCCGTCGTTACTTGTTGGTCCGATCGTTCAAGTACCGGGCGAGCGCGTCCTGCCAGCTCGGCAGCGCTGGGACCAACGCCGACAGTTTGTCATCTGATAGGACGCTGTAGGGTGGCCTACGCGCGGGGGCTTGAAACTCTGCGGAGCTGATCCGCTGACAGTCGACCTTCTTACCGGCCAGCTCGAAAATCGTCGAAGCAAATTCAAACCAGGAACACTCCCCGCGATTGGTCAGGTTGAGGATTCCCTTGGCCGACGTGTGAAGTAGCTTCGATGTCGTCTGAGCAACATCGCGCGTGAAGCTCGGGGTGCATCGCTGATCGCCAACCACTCGCACCGGGTTACCAGTCCCCGCAAGACGGAGCATGGTCTCCACAAAGTTTCCCCCTTTGCCTCGCGAACCTTTGTGCCCGTACAAGCCACACGTTCGAAGGATCAGATGTTGCGCGCAGTAGGTTTGGATGGCGTACTCGCCGGCAAGCTTCGACATGCCGTAGATACTCACGGGACCAGGGGGGTCGGTCTCCTTCCAAGGCGTTGCTCGGGCCGAATCGAATCCAAATACAAAGTCGGTGCTGAAGTGAATGAGCCGAATTTCTCGCTGGCCGCAATGACGGGCAAGATTGGCCGAGCCGATCGCGTTGGTCGCGAAAGCGTCGGCAGGATCTTTCTCCGCCTGATCGACGAGATTGTACGCTGCCGTATTGATGACGACGTCCCAGGGATGCGGGTCCAGCGCGCGGGCAATCGAGTCGGCATCGCGAAGATCTAATTCCGGCCGAGCAAAGCCAACGACTTCATCCCCATGAAGAGCAACGGTCAGATCGGCAGCAAGTTGGCCTCCCGAACCAATCAAAGCAATCCTCAACGTGTCATTCCTTGCACTCGATGTCTCATCTCAAAAAAACCTGCTCATTTTGTACGAAACATGCGACGAGACCTCACTCTACCTAAGAGGGACCCTTCGAGACTCCGATCTCCGACGAAAGATCGGCGACAAAAAACCGGCTAGGCTGGATGGGGATGGATCATGCTTCGACTGACGCTGCGAACGTTGTTGGCTTATCTCGACGATACGTTGCCGCCCGCGGAATCGAGACACATCGGGCAACAGATTGCCGAGGAACCTGCCATCAATGATCTGGTCACACGAATTCAAAACGTGATGCGCCGGACCAAGCTCCTGGCTGACTCGGCCGATCCCGATCATGCCGAAGTCGATCCCAATGATGTTGCCGAGTATCTGGACAATGTGCTGACACCCTCGCGCGTTGCTGATCTGGAAAAGCGTTTGCTGGAGCATGACTCAGAATTGGCCGAGGCTGCCAGCGTCCATCAGATTCTCTCGCTGGTCTTGGGTAAACCGACCGAGATCCCCGCCTCCGCACGCGAGCGAGCGTACAATCTGGTCCGAGGCCGTCGAACGTCGCACATCGAACTCGAACCGATCGGCCCGGTCCGTCCTGGGATTAACACGGGTGGATCTCCCTCTCCGATCGGACCGCGCGGTGAACCGATCGATCCGCCGAAGACATTTTCCTTCGCGACGGCCGGACTGGTCGCGGGCTTGCTCGGCTTACTGGGAGTAACCGTTTACTTGACGGTCTCGGGTCAGAAAGAACGACCCATGCCTCCGTTGGCGAAGAGAGAAAATGAATTGCCGCCGGCGCCGGTACCCCCTTCGAACCCGATCGCGTCGACTCCCACCGCATCGACAACGACCGATCCTGTTCCTTCGCCGATCTCGGCCGCTTTGCCCGCGGACTCTCCGGCTATCGCTTCCGCCCGAGAGACTCGACCAGGAGATTCCATCATTCCAGAACCTGTTCCCGATCCGCCGGTCGGGATCGCACCAAAGAGCCCGTTGGCCGATCCCGACGGGAAGTCCTCTTCGCCCGAAGAGTCAGAGACAGGGCCGGTAATCGCGCTTCCTAAAGATGAGTTGGATCCGGTGCCGGGCGTCGATAACGATCGCGAATCGACGACGTTGGCAAAGACTCCCGAAGAGAATCCACTTTCGAAGGAATCGGCGGATGCTCCCTTAAAGCAGGAGCCGTCAGCTTCAGAGAAGCCGTCCGAGGATCGGCCTGCCGATCCCGTGGTTCGACCGGTGCCCGTTGCCACGTACACTTCTCAAGCGGGAATCCTCCTTCGTCTTTCAGAGGGTAAATGGACTCGTCTGATGCCGAGAGCCAAGTTGCAATCAGGCGAAGTGATCGCTTATGCCGAGCCGTCTCGGGCGAAGATCGAGTTGCCGACGGGAGTGACGATCGAACTCGTCGGGCCGACTCGGTTGAACTTGCGTTTCGATCCCACGGTCGACTTCTCGTTCGATCTTCTCGAAGGCCGACTGCTGCTGCGTGGTTCGGGCGAGCCCGCCTCGATCCAATTTCATGTCGGCTCAACCGTCGGGACGCTCCTTCTTGACGGTCCCGAAAAGATCGTGACGGCCGAGCATCGATTGTTCGGCCCCCCCAAGAATGCCTCTCCCAACGGCATCATTCACGAAGTTGACCTGACCGCGATGGTGGGCGCCGTCGAATGGCAGCAGGGTGGCGAAGATGTCGCGGTCGCCGCCGGGGAGCAGATCGTCATTCGAAGTGACGAAGCCAACCCCCCGACACCCAGTTCCGCCAGCAAGCCTGCTTGGGCAGACCCGTCTGCCGATGGGGCCGGGGAAAAAATCCTCGGTCGGTTAAGCGACGAGGTCTCTTTAACGGGTAACCCTGCCGAAAAGTTTCGCGAGCTGATCGACGACAACAACAAAGATATCCGCGTCCTCGCGGTGGATGCCCTGGCAATGATGCGACAAGTGGATGCCCTTGTAGAGGCGATTCGCGATCCCAAGCACGAAGCCGTTCGTCGGCGAAGTCTGTTGGCATTGCGAACCATGGTCCGCGAGCGAGGCGAATCGTACGCCCTGGTCAAGAGCACGCTCGATAAAACCTTCGGGCCGGACAGTGTTCCACTCATGGGATTGCTCGACTTTCGGAACTCGGCCATGAGCAAACCACGCGTATCCTTTCAAGCATGGATCGAACAACTAGACTCGAGCGAGCTCTGCATTCGTGAAGCCGCCATCAGTCAACTGGTCGATATGACCGGCCGCGATCTCGGCTTCTCGGCCGAAGGGACAGGGGCGCAGCGAAACGTCTCGATCAGCAAATGGAACAAGTGGCTCGATTCACAAAACGACGAGCAACTCATCAAGCTCATCGCGAGTTCACCATGATCTCTATCTGCTCGAAGAAATGGATCGGTTGAATCCCCCCGCACGGGATCAACAATAACGGCCATGGTTCGAAGGAGTCTCTGCAGAATGACCGATCGAGCACGTCTGGCGGTCTGGGCCTCGGGGAGCGGCACAACCCTACAAAACTTGATCGATCGGTCCCGATCGGGATCTTTGTCGGCCGAGATCGTCCTGGTCCTGAGTGATGTCGAGCATGCCCGAGCCCTCCAGCGAGCAGAGGAATCAGGTATCGCTCATCATCATGTCCCATGGAAAAACGCGTCGAGCGCCACCGCAAGCATGCAAGCGTTCGAATACTGCCGACGGGTCAACGCAGACTGGGTTGTCCTCGCGGGGTTTCTCAAGAAGGTCGTCGTCCCCGACGATTTCGCGGGCCGAATCATCAACGTACATCCTTCGCTGATCCCCGCGTTCAGCGGCAAAGGTTGTTACGGCCATCGCGTGCACGAAGCCGCCATCGCGCGCGGCGTGACGATCTCGGGATGTACAGTTCACTTCTGCGACAACGAATATGATCACGGCCCCATCATCTTGCAGCAAGCCGTCCATGTTCTTCCCAACGATACTCCCGACACCTTGGCCCATAGGGTTCAAGAGGCCGAGCGAGAAGCTCTCCCCGAGGCCATCAATTTACTCGTGAAGGGACAGGTTCGACTTCGAGGCAACCTCGTCGACCGCGTGACCCCGTTGCCGTAACGATCACGGAGCAGCCTTGGCGGCCCGGCCATTGATCGCGCGGGCGATCGCAGAAACTTCGTCGTCACTCCCCGTCCAATTCTCAATCTTCGTTTTGACGGTCGCCGACGCGCCGGGCTCCAGGCTGGCGAAATAGACCAGAGCCGAATCCTCGGGGTCTTTGGTATTCTTCTCGATATCGGTAATGACGACGGTAGCTTCTACTTCAAGATGAACGATCTTCTGCGTTCCGTCGTTCTTGGCCGTGACCTCGACTTGCCACATCTCCTTCCCTTCATCCGTGCCGGCCGCGGGGGTGACGGCCGCGGAAAGCGTTAGCCCGGGGATCTCCTTGCGATATTGGTCGATATCCATCGCAAAAAAAACGATGCCGGCCGGACGCTGCTTCTCGGTCGATGATTTCTTCTCGTCCTCTTCCTCCTCTTCCTCCTCGGAAGTTGCCGTCGGCTCATCTTCTTCGGAATAGGCATCCTCGGCCGCCTTGATCTGCGATTCGTCGGCCAACCAACCCCATAATCGAACCGGGTCGTCTTTATGAAGTCCCTTCAACGACTTCGTACTGGGAGGCTTCAATATCACCACGCTGGGGCCAGTCTCGCCGTCGATCTTGCGAACATCGACGACAATCCAATGTTTGGCAATCGCCGTCACGACTCCGTCCAGGAAGATCGGCGTTTTCTCGGGGATGCTGGCGAACTTCTCTCCAAGAGCCACCGTGCACATTCGGCGAAAGTCATACCACTTGTATGTCTTGCTGTTGAACTTGATCTTCTCTTGACCCTCATCCATTTCAATCCCGTCGCCGGTGTATTCTTTCCGCTGAGCGTTGGGGTTTCTCTGGGGGCGATTCGCGCCCCGGTTGGCGCGCCTGTTGTTGACCGGTGCCGTCTGATTGGGTCTCCTCTTCGGAGGCTTGGGGGTTGGCCCGATCTTTCTCTCCTCGAGAAACTTCCCATCCCGTTTCAGTTCGGAAACAACCAACCGAACCACGCCGCCGTCATAGCGAGTCGCGCCGGCGGTCGCGTCGACCGATTCATCGACACGCTGTCGCGCTTTCACCTCGCGGTCATAGACGAGATAGATCCGTTCCTTCGCGGATCGGTCCAGCGATTGATACGTTGCGTTGGGATCGGGAGGCGCCAGAATCGCCCATAAGACAAGCCACATCGTCGAGTTCCCCTCTTCCCCAGAAAACACGTTCCGCTTCTACCCGATCCCCACGAGGAGGCTTTCCCCTCCACAGGAAGCATTTCATAGCGACCCAACAACATCAAGGTGAATCGATTTCCTCTTATTGCTCGGGAACAGAAAAGGAGCCGAAAGCTCTCAAAACGAACGTTCCAGTATCACGAAGAGCATCGGACCAACTCGGGGAACCGTCGTCCACGACCCCGCCGGCGACATGAACCTCTACCGCTACGTCAGCAACAGCACCCCGAACTTCACCGATCCAACCGGGCTCGCCGCGAGTGGCTTTATCAGCAATGTCCCAACGAATCCGTTCGGGTCGGGCAACTTGCCGACGATGACACTGGACGGTGCCGGCCCTCAAGCATCGATGCCAAACTATCCGCAGACCGACCCCTTCGGCCACGGACCGGTGTCAACGGTAACGACAAATTCCTCGGGCATACCAGGGATGCTCAGCTTTATTCGCAGCGGGTGGATACCAAGTTGGCGAGATTTAATTGGATTCATTCCTGGGTACGGCGACGCCATTGAGACGGCGGCGTGCATTTACGAAGGAGTTTATGTTACCGTAATCGGCGCGATGCTCCCAGGTCCCAATATCTGGAGGTACCTGAAAGCGATCAGTCCGTACGACATAAAATTCCTTGACAGTATTGGCAAAGATCCACACAGTCTAAAGAGATCGTTTGGCGTTGGAGTCAAACAAGATGTTTTCAAGGATTGCAATGGGAATTTGTTTCTGGGAAACAAAAATCGAACTGGTGAATTTAAAGACCTGGGGGAAAACATTGACGAACTCCGAGAACAACGTCACGGATGAAGTGTTTGTATCTCTTATTTTTTATCTGCCACTAACCGTTCCTTGGCAACATTTTGCAGCACGCATTGGCATGCAGCCAACCCGTATGTACGATGGAAACGACTCGACGCCCAAAAAAGGCAATCAATCTCTACACAATTACTGGGAATATGAGATTAACGCAAAAATACATCAAATGCCGATCCATTTGTGCATGAATTATTCCAAGAATTTTTTCCGAATAGAAACAGCATTGTTGAAGCGGTAAGAGAATGTACTCCCGATGCCGTTCTTCTAGTAGTGGCTTATTTCTCCAACGCTACGAATTCCATTGAATTGGAGCCCGATGAGCTAGATTTCTTAACATCAATTCGAGCACGTGTCGTATTTGACATGTATGTCGTAGGAGATGAAAAGTAGTCTAAACCTTCTAGAACCAGTTTCAAAACCTCCTGAGGCATATGAGGATGCAGGCGAGGTGAAGGAACCCTTGATAGATAAAGCTGTA
>JAIELF010000022.1 GCA_019753235.1 bacterium | reverse complement strand
CTGGTCACCAACTGGGAAGTAAACGACTACTCCAATGGTATCGCCGTCGGCACCTACGGCTATTACGACGGCAGGTTCAATCGAACCACCGGCTACATCTACGTCGTGCCCGAAGCTTCCACGTTCCTGCTTACAGCCATCGTCACTGCAGCGATGTTCGTCTGGCGACAGCGACGGCGGAGAATGGCCCGGTTGGAAAAGTGACGTAGCAAACTTACGCAACTGGCACAAAACGGAACCGGGCTCATTCGAGCCAGGCACGCCATGTCCCAAGATTCCCGTCCTTTGCGGATCTCTTTCATAAATGTCGACTGGGCGACGAGGGACTCGAACCAGATGTCGTTGAACGCCGGCGTCTTCACGTCCTCGTTTTGGGTGCAAGCCGACATTTCCCAGATGGCTCCGTTCAGCCACCGTTAGGAGTATGATACCGACTGGCTTTCGGTCGTTCCACTTTGTTTCCAACCATCGTCGGGCTCGGTTCGCTTCCGTTTTAGATCAGAATGCCCGGCTTGACGGCTCGAATCGGGTCATTTTTGTCCCTGAGGACGTACCGCGACCGCAGCCGTCGATCGAATGAACTGATTGATGCCCCATTCTTCAACGCTCAGGACGGAGCGGGAGCGACCATCGCCCGCAGTCGTTCGATCCTGGTCAGGATCTGCGCGAAAAATCGTCTCGGCACCGCTACCTCGGCCAACTGAAAGGTGATGTAGCCGGCGTGGCGGACAACCTTGGCGCCGATCTTGACGAGCTTCTCCCGCAGCGTCGTCAGGGACCAGCGCCGAATGCTCTGCGGCAAGGCAAGCCGACGAACGAAGTTCGCCAAGTTGTACGCCAGGACGAACAACTGCAGGCGGACTTGGTTCGCACTGAACCGCTGACAGGATAGCCGCGTCCACTTGATTGCCTGCTTGCCTTCCTTGATCCACCGCTCGGCCGTCCCCCGCCCGTTGTAGAATCGCACGACACGATCCTCGGCGATCCAAAGACTTGTCACGATGAAGCCGACACGGGGAAAGAGGTCGCCTTCATGCCACTCCACCTTGGCCACCACTCGACGCCACTTGTTCCAACTCGTCGCCCGATACAGAAAGCATCCGTAGAGAACGATCGGCTTCTTCGGCGGTCGGCCCACCGGTCGCGTCAACAGATGCCGAATCTTCTCTTCCAAAACGTCGTTGGCCGGAAGTCGGATCGCATACTCGTAGCCTTCCTCTTCCAGGAACTCGTAGAGGGCCGGCTTGGCGAAGGCCGCATCGCCGCGGAAGTATCGGGCCAGATCCTGGTCGCGATAGCGGGCGACCACTGGCTCCAGCACCGCTCGCCAGTTCTCGGCGCTGTGGACGTTTCCATTTCGCAGCAGCGCCTGCTCCAAGTCGCCGAACTGATTGAAGCAGAAGAGGGGATGGTAACAGGTGCATTCGAAGTGGCCGTTGTACGCCGTCCCCTCTTGCTGACCGTAGGTCTCGCTGACAGAGCTATCCATGTCGAGGACGATCTTGTCGATCGGCTTGGCCTGATGCACACGATCGATCCAGAGCCCGGCCATGTTCTGCAGCGACTCCATGTTCGAAGATTGCGAAAGGATCTCCGTCTCGAAGCGGCCCACTTCGCTGGTCGAAGCCGCCGACTTCTCTCGGGCACGCCCACCGACGACCTGACGCATCGCCGGGTCCACGCGCAGCCGCTCGGCATCATTAAGATCTTCGTAGCCGCCCAGTCGGCTGTAGATCGACTGTCGCAACAGCGCCGTCATCGAGTGCTGCGTATTGTTCCCCGTCCGCAGGTCGGCGAGGCGACCGGCCGCTGAAGTGGTGAGATCGAAGGCATCATCCAATTCCCGATACACAAGCAGGCCCGCGTCGCTGGTGACCTTCGCCCCATGAAACTCCAGCTTGACGCTGCGATCAAAACCAACCCGAAGCGGGGCCTTTTGTCCTTCACCCATCGCTCGGCCCCCTCCATGAGCGTCAAAGCACGCATCAACCCCTGCTTTTTACGCGGGATCAGAGTTCAAAAACAGGCCGAGCTAGAGATTCATCTGGGAAATCCGGGGCAAGGCTTGAATCGAAGAGTTTGTCGAAATCGCTCGGCATTCACACCGTCCTTCTGCTGCCACGGTCGTCAAAGAGACTGCCGATGCGCCGGTGTCAATTGGGTAGGGGGACATTTTCTACCGCGGCTCCATTCTGCATAGCACGCTCTCCATCTGTCCGTAAATGCGCGAGTTTCAGGGGGGAGGGGGTATCAAGCAGACGGCAAGGAGCAGCATTGGTACGCTACCTTCCATGGGAGGGCCGAGAAGGTCGAAACCGCCAGCATAACGGCCGGACCGGGCTCGACGTCTCACCGATCCGTCGACATCGTCACCGCTGGCCCGTTGGGAACTTCGACCAAATGTCACATTCTGATATTGATTACGACAAACATCTCATAAGGAAGCTTCGATATGAGATGCATGTCCTGATGCTTGCGCAACGCGATATGTGCCGTGACTGGAAAGAAGCGCGTCTGTGGTACATGAAGGATGTAGACACCTTCGTCGAGATCGTTTTCGGAGAGAATGCAAATCTAAAATTCTGGGGAACACCACTCAGTCGGCAGCTTAGGAAATGCAAGCGATTATTCAAAAGATTTCAAGTAATCTTGAAGACGACTCCCGACAATCAGAAACAGAAGCCACACATAGAGACGAAGGAACTAATTGAGGAAGGGGGAAGCTACTGCGAAATCATTTGTCGGATAATCCACTACCAAGTTCGATGGCTGAAGATTCTCAGGAATGAATGGCCGCAACTTATAAAGGAGATCAAATCAAAGCCGGATGATGAGCAGTTAAAAGGATTAAGTATTCTTTGCCGAGTCCCATATCGGTATGACTCTTTATGGGAAGCGAAACGAGTTTACAACGCGTTACAAGTCGAACTCTTGATAGTCGAAGCTGACTTGTATGGAAGAGGTTCAATTCCAAAAGGTCGAAGGACAATTGAAATCGCGGAGTTCCTTTATCCGACTTGGAAGAAGAGTGCCGCTGAGCTTATGGAAAGAAACGAATCGAAGGCGACTACGAAAGAGCCGTCGAATGTTGGTATGCCTAGGCTCTGTCTGAAAAGTCGCTCGTCGGCCCAAGGTCGAGCGAATCGTCCCAGATCAAGGAGGCCGAAGCAGGCGATTTCGAAAGTGAATCGTCGATGGAGGCAGACGATGAGATGGGACGATGCAGCCGACCGACGCCAGATCGGACTTTTCAGACAGAGCCTAATTCTTTAATGAGAACTTCTCGGGCCGAAGGATTCTACTCAGCGCAGGAGCTATGTAATTTTTTCATTATACCATTGGAGAACAATCATGCATTCATCGCGGCCATTGGCAACTTGCGGAAAAAGCTGACGAAATCTGATTTCAAGACGGTTGAAAGACCGCCCCGGGGTTCGGCGAAATTCCTGTACAGAACGAACTGCCCACAAGTCATCGAACTCGCGAATCACCATTCTCGCCACAGGTAACCTCTACTCTTCGCCGACCAAAACTCGTCACGGAGGGCGTTAGTCGAGCGATCGAAAACCGCTCTTTTTGCTGAGTTTTCCTCAGAAATTCTGTGAGCCCGTGCTTAGTCGACCGCACTCCTCCGACTTCTCGTTAGAGTCTTTCTTGTCGGACGCAGAGAGCCGACAAGAACCGATGGGAGTATCACCCATGTCGCAAGCACCCACTGCTTTAGCCATCCGGCCCCGTGAGGCGGCCAAGATGCTCGGAGTCTCCGAGCGGACCCTTTTCACTTGGACCCGTGACGGAATCATCCCGGCGGCGAAAATCGGTCGGACTGTCCTCTACTCGGTCGATCACCTGCGGGCATGGATCGATAAGCAGGCCGGCGCGTCGGCGGCGGAACGGGCGGGCTAAGAGGGAACGCGAAGCGGGCCGGGGTAGTGACCCGACCCGCTTCATCAATCGAAGGTAACACCATGATTTTACCCAATGATCCTCGCCGAGGCGAGGGGAGTCTGAACGCTCACGGCGACTCAGAAAAGTCCTCGCATGAGTCGCCAGTCGAAGGTTTGCTTGCGAGACTCAAAGATGTTTCGCGAACTGGCAATGGCTGGACTGCCCGATGCCCGGCCCATGACGACAAGCGGCCAAGCCTGTCCATGAGCGAGGGAGATGACGGCCGGGCGCTGATCAAGTGTCATGCCGGCTGTGGTTTCGAAGATATCTGTAAAGCGGTCGACCTTAAACCCGCCGACTTGATGCCGAGGCCGGATGAACTGCCCATGCCTTCGGCTCCCAAAGGCAAGCCTCGAATCATCGCGGAGTATGACTACTGCGACGAATCGGGGAGCCTTCTATTTCAAGCGGTGCGCTACGAGCCGAAAACGTTCCGCCAACGCCGGCCAGATGGAAAAGGGGGGTGGGAATGGAGCGTGAAAGGAGTGCAAGTTGTTCCGTATCGGTTGGTTGACCTTCTAGAGGATCCGGAAAGCCTTGTTTTCATTGCCGAGGGCGAAAAGGACTGCAACGCCTTGGCACGTATTGGCGTGCTCGCCACCACCAACGCTGGTGGCGCAGGGAAATGGATGGCGGAACATTCGGCATTTCTCGCCGGCCGAAAAGTAGTCATTCTACCCGACAACGATAAAGCCGGCCGAAAGCATGCCCAGCAAGTCGCCCGATCTCTCCGAGGGATTGCCGAATCAGTCCGAATCGTCGAGTTGCCCGGCCTACCGATCAAGGGCGACGTCTCCGACTGGCTGGCATCGGGCGGCAGCAAAGAAGCGTTGAAGCGACTCGTCGACGCCGCTCCCATTTGGACGCCGGCCGCGAAGCCCGAATCTGGCGCGGTACTCACCTGCTTCGCCGACATCAAGCCGCGCGAAGTCCCTTGGCTCTGGGCCGGGCGGATACCGCTCGGGAGAATCACGCTCTTAGTGGGCCGGCCGGGCGAAGGGAAGTCGTTTCTCACCACCGAGCTGGCGGCCCATGTGACGACGGGAACGCCGTGGCCGGACGGGAGCGATTGCCCGCAAGGTTCCGTCATCTTCATTTCGGCCGAAGACGATCCTGCAGACACGATCCGTCCGCGACTCGACGCGCATCAAGCGGACGTGCGTCTAGTTCACTTGCTCTCGGCAGTCCGCAAGGTCGAAACCGATCGGCCATACGAGCGGATGGTCACGCTTGCGGATGTCGACGCGATCGAAGCATCGCTGATCAAGCAACCCAGTTGCAAGCTGATCATCGTCGACCCGATCGGCAGTTTCCTCGGGGGTGGGATCGATGCTCACCGGGACAACGAAGTGCGCGGAGTGCTCGCCCCGATTTCTCGACTCGCGGAGAAGTACGGGCCGGCGGTGTTCGTGGTCGCCCATCGCCGAAAGGGAAGCGGAAGCTTTGCCGACGACCTGGCCCTCGGGAGCCGAGCGTTCACCGGGATCGCTCGGGCGGTTTGGCACCTAACGCGCGATGTCGAGGACAAGGATCGTCGATTGCTACTCCCCGGTAAGAACAACCTTGCCAACGAAGGTGATGGGCTGGCGTTCTTGATCAAGGGGGAGCCGGCCCGCATCGTTTGGGAAGCCGAACCCGTGGCTATGAGTGCCGACGATGCCCTAGCCAAAGAGAACCAGCCGAGCGAACGAAAGTCTGGCCCCGAAGCGAAAGCCTTGAAGGCGGCATACGATTGGCTCGAAAAGCGACTGGCAAACGGCCCGCGACTCATGAAAGAACTACTCGACGAATGGAAGAACGAAAAGGACGGAAGCGAACGAACGCTGAGGCGCGGCAAGGAAGCCCTGGGGATCGACACCTATCGGCGTGAAGTTCCCGGCCCGTGGTGGTGGCGATTGCCAGACAAGGCTGCCAAGCCGACTAAGGACGAAGAACTTGGCCATCTTGGCACTCTTGGAGAAACATCAGCGAATTCAGCCGATTGTAACCCCATCGATTCCAAGGATGCCAAGTTGCCAGTACTTGGCAATCTAGTGGTCGAACACGATCGGGCGCCGCCCTAGCCGATGCGATCGCTGGCGGGTTGGATGCCCTGTTCATGCCAGCCGACGGCGGGCGGGTCCTCTCGTTTGCCCGCAGTAAGCGGGACGGCAAACCAAACGCATGTTTTGCAAACCGTGATCATTTCCCCCGCACCATCATCATCATGCCCCGGGGATAGGGGGCAAATCTCTGGGACTGTCGAGCCCGTGCAACATGCCCTTCCTGCCCCGCGTAAATTCGCGAAATTCAAAAACAGGGGGGGTCTTGGTTGGAACGAGCGAATCTCTTGGTTTTTGCCAAGCGAAACGCATCGCCGAACCCGCGCAACTAGCGCGCAAAAGTCCCCCGGATTCCAGCGACTTGGCGAGCAAAGGATCGAGTAATCACGACAAGCGACGGCTTCGCTGAATGTCGGCAAGCTTTGGTAAGGACTGGCGCGAGTTGGCAACAAACGGTAACAATGAAAACAACGGAGGGTATTGACGATGGCAAGTATCAGCAAAGATGCCGGCGGCACGCGACGCATTCTATTTGTCGCGGCGGATGGAAGCCGAAAGACGATTCGGCTGGGAAAGATAAGCGAGCGCGTTGCCGAGCAGATCTGCCGGCATGTGGAGGCGCTGGCCGCTTCTCTGATCCATGGACAGCCGGTCGCACGTGAGACGGCAGTTTGGGTAAGTGGAATCGGACAATCATTGCATGACCGACTTGTGCGAGTGGGGCTTGTGGTCGCTCGGGTTGACGTTCGTGCCACCAAACTTGGACCCTTCATCGATGCCTACATCGCTGAGCGCGTCGATGTTAAGCCACAAACCCTCATCAACATGAGGCGAGCCCACGTTGCCCTGGTCGAGCACTTTGGAGAGGGAAAGCCGCTCTCAACCATCACTGGCGGCGATGCGGATGCTTTTCGGCTCGCCTTGTTAGGGAAGGGGTTGGCGGATAACACCGTCCGCCGAACTTGTGGACGCGCTCGACAGTTTTTCAAAGCGGCCATCCGCAGTGAACTGATTCAGCGAAACCCGTTCGACGGCATCAAGTGTGCGGTCGGTGCGAATCCCAAGCGACGGCGTTTCATCAGTCGAGCCGATTCGCAAAAGGTGCTCGATGCCTGTCCCAACGCAGAGTGGCGACTGATCTTCGCCTTGAGCCGATTTGGGGGGTTACGTTGTCCCTCAGAGCACTTGGCCCTTCGTTGGGGAGACGTCGATTGGGAGCATAACCGGCTAATTGTTCAGAGCCCTAAGACCGAAAGACATGAAGGTAAGGCATCGCGGATCATGCCGATCTTCCCCGAGTTGCTGCCGCACTTGCGTGACGCTTTCGATCGGGCCGATGCCGGAACGGAGTTCGTTGTGGCCCACAAGCGGGGAGCGGGAGTAAACTGGCGAACGCAGTTGGAGAGGATCATCCAGCGAGCTGGGTTACAGCCCTGGCCAAAACTCTTCCATAATCTCCGTGCGACACGCGAGACCGAACTAGCAGAAAGCTTTCCATTGCATGTTGTCTGCGCTTGGATCGGCAACTCCCCCACGATCGCGGCCAAGCATTACCTGCAAGTGACAGATGAGCACTTCGACCGAGCCATTCGCTGGCTGCCTTCGTCTGAGAAAGCGGTGCAAAATCCGGCGCAGCAAGCGCACGCGAGAGGCTGCAAACCATCGCATGGCGAGATTAAGGAGATTGGCGGATTTGCTTATGACGAGATCATTCAAGAGGTTGCGGAAGGATGCGTATCTAACGACACTCGTAAAGCTCCCCGGGTAGGACTCGAACCTACAACCTAGCGGTTAACAGCCGCCCGCTCTGCCATTGAGCTACCGAGGAATACGTTGGAACTGCACCGACTTAGTACACATGGCCGGGGTTGGCAAAAGATAGCCTCTGTTTGCCAATAGGACCCGCTCTCATGTCGATTTCATCGACCCCAACGGAGCGACTGTTTTAGCAAAGCAAGAACGCCGATCCAATCCTCCTCGTCTGACGCTTGAAAACCGGGCCAGATCGATGGATTTGTTGGGTTTTTGAAGATTCAGCATTTGCTCGCTCCCTTTTGCATAGGTGATTTTTCTCCGGATGACTGGCCGATCAGGCCCTGAGGGGAGGGGGCCTAAGGGAGTTCGACTGAGTTGAAATCCCCCCCCGGCTTTCAAAAGAAATAATGTCTGCAAGCCCCAATTTCGGAAAACGAAGTCGGCTCGGAGAGGAGACGAGAGACCAGGATTCGCCCTCAAATCGGCCATGTGATCGGGATCGCCCACGGCTTTTCGAAGGCGAACCTTGGGAGGTTGCTGTCGGACGAGGGTGATGTTTTCATTTTGGAAGGCCAACGATTTTCTTCCCGCGAAAGAGGCTTCGTTCATCACATCGTTGAGATCCTCGGTGCTTATCGTCCATAATAGTGCCGATCAGCACGGGTCAGGTTCGCGGAAATCGGGATGGCCGACGGAGTGAAGGGCGGAGAAGGGGGATCATTCGTGCTCGAATGGCTGGGTGTACCTTTGATGTTGGTTGTGATGGGGGGGGATGGGATCCCGCTTCAGGATCATGACCGTATCGTGTTGCTTGGAGATACGTTGATCGAGCGCGAGGCTCGGTTTGGCTGGACGGAGAAGGCTCTTCTCTTGGCGACGCCAGCGAAGGGGTTGACGTTTCGCAATCTTGGCTGGAGCGGTGACACGCCGGCCGGTCTCTCGCGGGCCTACTTCGATCCCCCCGAGGTCGGGTTTCAGCGTTTGGTGGACCAGGTGAAGGCTTGTCAGCCGACGGTTCTGATTGTTGGTTACGGCATGGCGAGTGCTCTCGACGCGATCCCGGTGGCGACTTTCATGGAAGAGTATCGCCGACTGGTGCAGGCGATCGAGCCTCCCCCGAGAGTTTGGGTCTTTCTGTCGCCGATCCAAACAAACGTCCCGGGCCGATCCAAACCTTCCGAAAATATGCAACAGCGTCTGCAGGCCTATGCACAGGCGATTCGTCAATTGGCTGAGGAGAAGAAGGGAGCATACGTTGACCTGCTTCCACTACCATCCTCAAGCGAAGGCTTCGTCGAACCCAATGGCATTCATCTTCGAGACGCGGGCTATCGCGGCTTCGCGCAGCGTCTCCTTGATGTGTTTTATCCCGGAAGTTCGGTGCTACAGAAAACCCTCGCGGATCCCTTGGCCGATAGGGTGCCGGCGGACACTGCCCCGTCGCTGGTCAGTCGATTGGACACGCTGATTCGGCGTAAGAACGAACTCTACTTCGAGCGTTACCGACCGCAAAACATCACCTATTTGCTTGGTTTTCGAGCCTATGAGCAGGGTCAGAATGCCAAGGAGATTGAGGCGCTGGACCCCGCCATTGCGAAGGTCGAACTCGATATCAACGCTATTTGCTCAGAAATTCGCGAGCATGATTCGCAGGAGAAGACCTCCCCATGAGAAACCTGGTTGTCATCAGTCTTCTTTCTTTGCTTGCGTCTGTGGGCGCTGAAACACCGTCGGGGACCGATACCAGCGGAGCTGACTTTCGGTTATCGGACGGACTGCAAATCGAACTGTTCGCCTCCGATCCGAACATTGCCAAACCGATTCAAATGAACTTCGATTCCCGCGGTCGGCTATGGTTGGTGACGTCGGAAAGTTATCCGCAGCTCGAGCCAGGTGCCGAACCGCGCGACAAGATCTACGTCCTCGAGGATACCGACAAGGATGGCAAGGCTGACAAGACGACGACGTTTGCGGATGGGTTGCGGATTCCGACAGGGATCGAGATTAGTCCTCAAGGAGCATTTGTCGGCAACGCGACCGAGCTTCTGCATCTTGCCGATCGCGATGGGGATGGACGGGCCGATACCCGTGACATTTCGATGACGGCATTCGGGACCGAGGACACGCATCATCTCATCCATACGTTCCGCTATGCGCCGTGGGGCAATCTATTTTTTGCGCAAGCGGTGTACATTCACAGCCACGTTGAAACGCCTTTCGGAACCAAGAGGCTCAACGGAGGTGGCTATTGGGAGTACAATCCTCGAACGCACCGGTTGGAAGTTTTTGTCACAGGGATGACCAACTCGTGGGGGCTGGCGTTCGATCCATTCGGCCAAGCCTTCGGCGTCGATAACGATGGTTACTCGGTGAACTTCTTTCCCCCCGGCGCCCACATGATTCGGACCCCCAACGAGTCGCATTTGTACCCCAGCTTGGTCGAGGGTAAGCCAAAGTATTGCGGGGCAGAGTTCGTCGGCACTCCTGCTTTTCCCGACGATTGGCAAGGAAATCTTCTCACGTGCGATTTCCGTGCTCATCGCATCGCGCGATACCGCATCGAAGAAAGCGGAGCGGGCTTCAAGGCCGAGGAACTCCCAGAGGTCCTGTCGACGGCAGACGTCTCGTTTCGTCCCGTCGACGTTAAGTTCGGCCCCGATGGCTCGCTGTACGTTTGCGACTGGTTCAATCCGATCATCAATCACGGCGAAGTCGATTTTCGTGATCCGCGTCGTGACAAGACCCATGGACGGATCTGGCGAATCTCTCATCGCGATCGGCGATCGGAGAGGGAACAATCGCTTGCCGACGCGACGATGGATTCTCAGACCAGCCTGGCGGATTTGATCTCCAAGCAAAAGAGTGCGAGCGAGTTTGCTCGGCACTTTGCCCGTCGCGAGATGGCCGCTCGTCCTGCCGACGAAGTGCACGCGGCGCTCGATGCGTGGGTCGCTTCAGAGACCGATGAACTCCTGCGTCTGCGGGCGATGTGGTGCTACGAGTCTGCTGGGACCTTCAACGATGAGTTGTTGCAATCGTTGCTCGAAGCGAAAGACCATCGCGTTCGCGCCGCGGCCGTCCGCGCGGTGGGGCGAAACGGCTACGGTCGATGGGAACAACAGCAGCGACGCGTCATGATGGCACTTAAGGATGAGCATCCGCGCGTTCGTACAGAAGGTGTTCGCTTGCTCGATCATTTCCGATTTGCACAGATGATGGCATGGGCATTGTCCGCCCTTGATCGTGGCACTGATCCGACATTGGAATACGCGATCAAGCAACTGGCTCGTGAATCGACGAGTGCTTGGCTATTCACGGCCAAGCGGGGCGAACTGGGCCGGCAGCCGCTCGATCGATGGGTGATGGCGATTCTTGCCGTTGATCGTCCCGATGTCGTGCCGATTCTCCTAGACTTTCTGCGGGTCGAAAACGTTCCCGATGAGCTTTCAATTCTCGCTTTCATCGGCAAACATGGTTCGCCCGAACAGATGGGGGTTCTCCTCGAGCAGGCCCGCCGGACAGGAATGAAGCCGGAAAAGCGGGCGAAAATTCTCTCGGCATTAATCAATGCGCATCGACTTCGTCAAGCCAAACCGACTGGGGATCTCGAGCGCCCGGTTCGGCAATGGTTGGCCAGCGACGACGACACCACGCGCGATCAGGCGATTCGTTTGGCTGGCCTATGGAAGATCGAATCGCTTAGGCCCGTGCTCATCGAGAAAGCCGAGAGCACCAGCAAGATCGAAAGAGAGTCCGCGATCGATGCGCTTCGTCAGCTCGGCGGATCAGCCAGTTCCGAATCGCTCGCGGGCCTCTTCTCGCGGAGCCAAGAGCCGTCGACGCGATTGCTGATCGCGACCGCACTCGTGTCGATCGACGCGCCGCGAGCCATTGAAACGATTCTCCCCGCGATCACCGCGAGCACCGACGGGGCCGAGGGGGGATCGCTTGTGCAAGCGTTCCTGGGGAGCCAACAGGGACCCATCCAATTGGCGGCGGCGCTTGCCGGCAAGAAGCTATCGGCGGCCGTTGCTGAGGAGAGCGTGAAAAGAATCAATGCGTCTGGTCAAACGATGCCTGCTCTCATTAAAGCGCTTCGCGTGGCGGGAGGTTTGCCCGAGGGGGAACGAATGGTTTCACCGCAACAAATTGCCGCCCTGGCCGATAAGGTCATGCGGTCGGGTGATCCCCAACGAGGTCAACAAGTCTACGCTCGAAAAGAACTCGCTTGTGCGACGTGCCACGTCATCAAGGGAGCAGGCGGCAAAGTTGGCCCCGAACTCACCACCATCGGCACCAGTGCCCCGGTGGATTACTTGGTAGAAAGTCTGCTGTTGCCCAGTTCGAAGGTGAAAGAGAATTATCACTCGGTGGTGCTTGTCACCGACGATGGAAAAGTCGTCACCGGTATCCCCGAGCAGCAAAACGAAAGCGAGATCGTTCTTCGGCTCGCTGACAACACGACTGTGTCCATACCTAAAGCTCGTGTGGAAGAGACGAAGATGGGTGGGTCGCTTATGCCGACGGATGTCGTCGACACACTGCCGACGCAGGATCTGCTCGACTTGGTCCGGTATCTTGCTGAATTAGGAAAGCCCGGTCCCTTTGGTCCTGCGGAAGAACAATCCGCTCGGCGTTGGCGGATCCTCGGGCCCGTGACGCTCGATCAGGGTACAGCGTTGCTCCCCAAGATGTTGGATGGAACGCTCGAAGCATCGGCCTGGACCGAATCGCTGACGACCAATGATGCCTGGGTATACGTACGAGAGTTGTCCCTTTCGCCGGAGAAACCGACCTTCTTCGGGACCACGACGATTTCCGTCACTCGGCCGGGCAAGATTCGTCTGACGATTCGGCCCGGGCGCAAGGCGACCTATTGGCTTGACGGTAAGCCGCTCGAGGTGAAGCAGGTTGCGGATGAAGAGTCGGTGGCCGACGTCGAACTTACCGAGGGGAAGCATTCTTTCCTGGCGAAAGTGGATCTCTCGAAGATCCCCAGCATTCTTAGACTCCGCGCGTACACGCTGGGTGACCTGGCTCGCTTTGAACTGGAGAAGCCTTGATCGCTTGAACAAAACTGGCAAGGCCGCCGCGAACTGCGCCCGATTCGATCCTGGACAATCGTTACAACCGATTCGACCAGTAGACTTCGCTCCATCTTCACGAAAGGACGCAAGCTTCCCTTTTTGACACATGGATGTCACCGGCTACATTTCCCTCAGACGCGATTGGTACGTTCACACTTCCCGGTGACTTTCCTTAGAGTTGATGCCAACCCAGGAGCGACTTTCATGATCGTTGACGAAGCCCAAGCAGCTCGGCAATTTGACATCCTGGTGGAAGTCGACCGCATCCTGCAGGCGAGTTGCTACTCCGCACTCCGGGGCGTTCAGTACGGGCTTTCCAACGGTCGGCTGATCTTGGAAGGTTCGGTTCCCAGTTACTTCATGAAGCAGATCGCTCAGCAACTGGTGGCGACCGTCGCGGACGAAAACCTAATCGACAATCAGATCATCGTGGATCGGCCCAAGGCCGTCGCTCCCCGTCGGCTTCGCGAGTTCGCGGCCGCTTCCTCGGTGGGTGCATTCTGAGTGTTGCGTTCCAGCCGGGCATGTCGAGACGTTATCGGAGGTGTTCCGCGGCGGAATCCGGATGGGCCTGGATGGCCGAGAGGATTCTGACTTCTCCCTGCACGCGATCGAGCAGATGTCTAGCCATACGGACTTTTAGCCGAACGTTGTCGTCATCGTAACTCTCCTGGCCGATTTGCCCGTGGGCACCAAAGTAGGCCCGAAGCCGACCGTTACCCGCATGAAATTCAACTTCCGCTTCCACATAGCGATGGCTTAACGTCGACACCACCATCGCACAAAGTTGTTCGAGACCCTCTCCCGTCTGAGCGCTGATGGCAACCGCATGGGGGTGCAGCGATTCGAGATTATTGAGCACGGTCCGATCACGGATTTCATCAATCTGATTCAACACCAGCACGGTAGGCTTCTCGCGGGCGCCGATCTCTTCGAGCACGTCAAGCACCGCGTGGTACTGCGCGATGGCATGCGGGTCGGCGGCATTCACCACATGGAGCAGTAAGTCGGCCTGGACCGCTTCTTCGAGAGTTGCTTTGAAAGACTCGACCAAGTCGTGAGGAAGTTTTCGGATAAAGCCAACAGTGTCGGAGAGAAGAACTTTTCCCCATCCCGGAATGGCCCACCGTCGCGTTCGGGTATCCAGCGTGGCAAAGAGCATGTCGGCCACAAGGACATCCGCCTTGGTGAGGGCCCTCATCAACGTACTCTTGCCAGCATTGGTGTAACCCACCAGCGAAACGCGGAACTCAACTTGTCGAGCTTGCACCTCGCGTTCTTTCCGTTTCTTGATGATCGAAAGTCGGTCGCGAAGCTCGCGAATCCGCCGATCGATCAGTCGTCGATCGGTTTCCAACTGCGTTTCGCCTGGTCCGCGCGTGCCAATCCCACCCCCCTGTGTTTCGAGGTGGGTCCACAATCGCTTCAGTCGTGGCCGAAGATACTCGAGCTGAGCAAGTTCCACTTGCAGTTTTGCTTGTTCGGTCTGGGCCCGGGTCGCGAAGATGTCGAGGATCAGCTCGGTCCGATCGACGACTTTCGTGTGCGTCTGCTTTTCGAGATTTCGGACCTGCGCGGGGTGAAGCTCATCATCCACTATCACGACGTTTGCTTGTTCGTCATCGATCAAGCGGGAAAGCTCTTCGATCTTTCCTTTGCCGATGTATGTGGCCACATCGGGTTTCATTCGCTTCTGCGTGACGCCGCCGACCACGCGGGCACCCGCGGCCTGGGCCAATCCGCGGAGTTCGGACATCGGTTCTGGATAATCGTCGATCGGACTTTCAGGAGTGGAGACGCCCGCCAGAACCGCTTCTTCGCGATGAACGGTGAGATCTTCGCGCTGATGGTGATTCGACAACTCGATTGGGTTCCTTTTTTCCTAGAGCAAGCTCGCCGGCTCTTATGGGACTCGTGTCTCGCGCGCCCGCCTCGATTCAGACACACCTTTGGTCAAGACACACCTTCGTGCAAGAGGTTCGCCGAGTCTCTCTTCTCCGCTTCCTCTCCGCAGATGCCATGGTACCGCGAATAGGTCCCGGCCGCAATCACTCGGTGTCATTCGCCCCGCGAAAACGTCTGTCTTCACTCAAAAAGAGCCAGAAAGGATCGCCGGCCGTCCGAGGAAACTCTTTGGTCGCACGCGTACGACCTCGGAATATTTTCACTGATGGGGAAGGTTGATCCAGCTTACGTCTTTTACGCGATTCGCATGATCCCCAAGTCCGCTACGAGATCCATTCGAAGCATTCTTTTCGACGAGATTGCCTGCTCCTTCGAGGGGTAAGCCCGTGTATAGTTGCCAACGACCCGGCTCGTCCGCCACGTCGCCGCTACGTGGCTGACCATGTGCCCGGCTATCCTCTCGGTTCGGGCGGCTAGTCTTGCGTGGAAGGGATGCAATCCGAAAGCATCCGCATGGAGCCGAGAGGAACGAACCGATCGGCGGAAGGGGAGAGAGATGACGGCAGGGTTTGGCCGCGCGAGCAGAAGCATCCTCTTGGCCAATCTCCTCTTGGCCACGGCGATGCTCCAGGCTCAACAGCCGACGGATTTCCCGACCAGCACGCCGACCATTGGTCAGGCTGTTTCCCCGGCACCACTGCCGCCACTCTCCCCTCGGCCATCGGCCTTTGCCCACGATTTAATCTCGCCGACGTCGCGAAACACACCCTCTGTCAAAACACCGCCGACCTCAAGTAAATCCAAGCAACCGCCGGCCGGCTGGGTCCGGCGTCTCGTGACAGATTGGCTTCATCGTGGCAACCATGTCGAATCCTCGGGGAGTTTCTTTACTCGGATTCGGCAAGAGGAAAGGAACGTCAGCGACTCGCTCTTGGTCAGTCGTTGTCGCTCGCTGTTGGTTTCTGATGCGGCGGTGCGAGCCGCATTCATTCATATCCTGGCCGAGAACGGCGTGATCACTTTGCGTGGTCACGTTGCCAGTGAAGCGGTTCGTCAGCAGGCGGAGCAGTTGGCACGCAACACGGTCGGGCTGGTGAACGTCCGCAACGAACTCGAAATCAATCCATTGCAAGGCGTCGAACAGACAAGCTATGCCGCCATGCTCGCACCGCCGATCCGACTGGATGGCGGAACCTTAGCGGGTGGATTGCCGACGCCTCCAAACAATTTTCTCCCGGCCGAGCCGACCCCCGCGTTTTCGGATTCGCCGCTTGCGGCTGGCACCGTCTCGGCGTCGTTGGCTCCTTTTATCGAGCCGATGAGCCCGGCATTTCCCGCTTCTTCACGAACTCCGGGGCAGGGACCGACTCTGTCGGTTGCCATGATGCCTTCGATCAAGCACCGTACCCTGGAACAACAAGTCGCCAAGCCCTCCGTGCCGCAGGAGGTTCTTCCCAGTGGCCAAAAAATCGGTTTGGGCAAGCGGACCATTCCCGCTCCCCCTTTGACTCCAAGCGTCCAGGTTCCTGCGGTGATCCCCGCAGGTCAAGCATCGGATTCCGTGGAAGGGGATCGATTAGCGCAGCAGATCCAGGCAGATGTTGCCGCCATCTTGGCTCGTGATCCGCGAGCTCGGCAATTGACGTTCACCATTCGTGGGAAAGAGGTTCGCCTAGCCGGTGGCATCGCGAAATCGGAAGATCTATTCGAACTAGCCGACTTAATCGATCGGTTGCCGGGCATCGACTTTGTCAGCTTTGACGAGGTTCAATTCCAGAATCCCTGATTTCCCTTGGGCGTCTGCCGAGCAATGCGTGTCTCCTCCCCTGGCGTCGACGCACGCCTTCCATTCGACCCTACCATATGATAGCGGCGAGCCATGCGAGCTTCCGCGCGCAGCTCATGGGGCGTTGTCGGCTATCAAGGGGGGTATCCATGCTCGGGATTGTTTATTCCATTCTCGTCGCCAGTAGCTTCGTGGTCGCCGACACTTCAACGGACCGCTGGGATCAATGGCGTGGTCCCTCGCGCAGCGGTTTCGTGGCCGAGGGCCCTGAATGGCCCCATGATTTGAATGGCTTGCAGGTTCATTGGAAAAAGGAACTCGGGCCCGGCTATTCTGGACCCCTCGTGGTGGCGGACACTGTCTATGTCGCCGAGACCGAAGGGGAGAAGGACGAAGTCGTTCGTGCGCTCGATCGCGAAACCGGTAACGAGCGCTGGCGGAATCAGTGGCAGGGTTCGATGAAGGTCCCGTTCTTCGCGAAAGAGAACGGCGACTGGATTCGCTCGACGCCGGCGTGCGATGGCGAGACGATCTACGTCGGTGGAATGCGCGACATGCTCGTCGCGCTCGATACGAAGACCGGTCAGATTCGTTGGACGATCGACTTCGTCAAGGACTTCAAGTCGTCCGTTCCGACGTTCGGCTTTGTTTCGAGCCCTTTGATCGTGGGGCCACATCTCTACGTGCAAGCGGGGGGATCTTTCTTCAAAATCGACAAAGCTACAGGCGGGGTCGTCTGGAAGTCCCTGGCGGATGGCGGGGGAATGATGGGGAGTGCGTTCTCTTCCCCCGTCTTGCAGTCGATCGGTGGTCAAGAACAACTTCTCGTGCAAACACGGACGAAACTGGCCGGCGTTCGGCCCGAAGATGGAACGGTCCTCTGGACGCAGGATGTCCCGAACTTCCGCGGCATGAACATCTTGACGCCGATCGTCTTCAACGACGGCATATTTACCTCGTCGTATCAGAACAAAAGCTATTTTTACTTGCTCGATCATCAGGACGGAACTTGGCGACCATCGGTAGCGTGGGAGAACAAAGTCAAGGGTTATATGTCCACACCGATCCTCATTGATGGGCATGTGTACCTTCACTTGCAGAATCAGCGGATGGCCTGCCTACGATTGACGGATGGGGAACTCAAATGGGTTTCGTCACGTCGGTTCGGCAAATACTGGAGCATGGTTGCGCACGGGAACAAGATTCTCGGCCTCGATCAAGATGGAACGCTATTTCTGATGCAAGCCGACCCGGCGGAGTTCAAAATCCTAGCCGAGAAGAAAATCAGCGAGCAAGAGACTTGGGGGCATTTGGCCGTCGTCGGAAACGAGGTTTTTGTTCGAGAACTGAAGGGGATCAGTGCATGGAATTGGCTTAGCGGAACCGCTCAGCAGAACCGCTAGAATCATGTCATGATGATTCCCAATCGAAAGTGGCGCATGGTCGCGTTCCTTCTTCTCCTTGCGGTAAGTGAGGAATCTTTCGCGGACAATCTGATTGGGTCCAGGCCAAACATCGTCATCGTGATGACCGATGATCAAGGGTACGGGGATCTCTCGTGCCATGGTCATCCCGTCTTGAAGACGCCGAACCTCGATCGGCTCTCTGCGGAAAGTCTGCGGTTCACGTCGTTCTTTGTGAGTCCTACGTGCGCGCCGACCCGGGCGGCAATGTTGACCGGTCGGCATGAATTCAAATCTGGCGTGACCCATACGATTAATGAACGCGAAAGGCTCGCGCTCTCGGCCGTCACGTTGCCGGCAGTTTTGAAGAAAGCGGGTTACTCGACCGGCATCTTTGGTAAATGGCATCTTGGCGATGAAGATGCTTACCAGCCGGGACAAAGAGGCTTTGACGAAACGTTCATTCACGGGGGAGGTGGCATCGGACAGACCTTTCCCGGAAGTTGCGGCGACGCCCCACACAATAGATATTTTGATCCGGTCCTTCGACAGAACGGTACGTTCGTTCGAACGAAAGGTTATTGCACGGATCTCTTTTTCGACCGGGCGATCGCTTGGATGGGCGAGCAATCGAAGCAAGGGAACCAACAGTTTTTTGCGATGATCACGCCGAACGCGCCGCACGCACCATTGATCAGTCCGGGTCCGATGTACGATCGTCTCTTTAGGGGTAAGACGATTGCTGATAAGCCTCTCTCTGCCGAGGCTATCCGTTATCTTGCCATGATCGCCAACATTGATGAAAACGTTGGCAAACTCCTCGATGCTCTTGAATCGCGGGGGATTGCCCAGAAGACGCTGGTCATCTACCTCACCGATAATGGCGGAACGTTTACTCAACTCTATTCTGCTGGGATGCGTGGTGGGAAGGGGACGCCGTACGAAGGAGGAACGCGGGTCTCCTGCTTTTGGCGTTGGCCGAGCCGATGGTCGGCCGGTCGCGACATATCGAGTTTGGCCGCGCACATTGATCTCTTTCCGACGCTCGTCGAGCTTGCGGGAGGGAGCATGCCGACTCCGGAACTTCTGGATGGTCGCTCGCTGGTTCCTCTTTTACACGATCCGAACGCAGGCTGGCCTGACCGATACCTTTTTACCCACGTGGGGCGATGGGAGCGCGGGCAAGCCGACAAGGCGAAGTTTCGCTCGTGTGCGGTTCGATCGCATCAATTTCGATTTGTCAACAATGCCGAGCTTTATGACCTGTCGAACGACCCGGCCGAGACGACCAACGTCATCAATCAGTATCCTAATGAAGTTGCCTCCATGAGGCAGGCATACGATCGATGGTGGATCGAAGCTCGTGCGGGCATGGTGAACGAAGAGGCTGTCGGTCCAAAGACGAATCCATTTCACGACGCGTACTACAAGCAGTTTGGCGTCGAAGGGAAGCAGTAACCGTCGCGATTAATCACGACCGTCCGACAGCGGCTGGAATGGATCGATCAGCGAGATCAACCGCTCGACGAACGTGCTGCGGGGAAGAACCAGATCGCAGCCCGCCTCCCTAGCCCCCTTGAGCCGAGCAACATCGACATGGGAACCGAAGGCGACCATTTCGATCGGTGGGACGAACATTTGGCGAAGCCGACGGAGATCGTCCGCAGACGTCCCCGCGGTGTTGAGATCGATGATCAGTCGCGGAACATCATCCGTCCAAGCGACCGATGTCCCCTCGGGAACGAATCGTGCTTCGATCCCGAGGGCCTGGGCGGTTCCCTTGATCTTCGTCGAAAAGATCAGGTCGCTACAGATAACGAGGACTGCCGACATCTTAACCCCATCGAATCAGGCCTGGCTCGTAAGTACGAGGGAGGTTCGGATGGTGCGGCAACACGCGGACGGCGAACCCGTGTTGTCCACTGGTTCGGCACGGGATCTCTCCTTCGAAGCCATGGGTGCCGTTGGCGGATTTCGTCGTGCTGGACATGGAAATCACCTGTGCCCCGTTGATGTTGCCGGTGGCATCGACGCTGCCATGATACAGTTCGACTTTGACTTCGCTGGGGAGTAGATCTCCTAGCGCGAGCTCTGCTTTGACGCGAAGTCTTTTGCCGACTTCGAGCCGACCGTTCTCGATCACATCGACATTGGCGACGCGGACCGAATCCCAAACGGTTCGCATTTTGTGGAGCCAAAGCGACAGTGCGGTTCCGTTGGCCAGTCCATTGGCGGCCAACTCGCCGAACTTGGTGGACGATGGAAGATAGAATCGTTCCGTGTACTCTTGCACCATGCGGTTGGTGTTGAAGACCGGGCAAACCGTCATGATGGATCGCTTCATTCTTCGGATCCAACCGCGCGGCAAGTTGTCGGCTGTTCGATCATAGAAGAGCGGGGTGATCTCTTTCTCGAGCAGATCGTACATGGCCCGGCTCTCGACCTCATCGTGATAGTTGAGGTCGGTGTACTCTTCGCCCGAGCCGATCGCCCAACCGTTGTCGCCGGCGTACGCTTCGCACCACCAGCCGTCGAGGACCGAGAAATTGATCGAGCCGTTTGCCGGCCCCTTCATGCCGCTGGTTCCACTCGCTTCGAGCGGTCGTCTTGGATTGTTGAGCCAAATGTCCACGCCTTGAACCAGATAGCGGGCGACGTTCATGTCATAATCTTCGAGGAAGACGACGCGTCTGCGGAACTCTTCGTTGCGAGCATTGTGGACGATCTGCGCGATGAGTTCTTTGCCGCCGTGATCTTTCGGATGGGCCTTGCCGGCAAAGATGAATTGAACCGGGCGTTTGGCATCGTTGATCATCGCGGCCAATCGCTTGGGATCGCGGAAGATCAATGTCGCTCGCTTATAGGTGGCGAATCGACGCGCGAACCCGATCGTCAAAACATCCGGATCCAGCACTTCCTCGGCCATCTGCAATTCGGACGCGCTTCCGCCGCGGGCGCGGGTCTGCTGCACCAACCGTCTTCGTGCGAACGCCACCAGACGTTCGCGTCGGCGTTCATGCGTCCGCCAAAGTTCGGAATCGGGAATGTGCTCGACGCGCTGCCAAATTGAGTGGTCGTCAGCTTGCTCGCCCCAATCTGGACCAAGATAGCGATCGTACAGGCTGCTCATCTCGGCACAGAGGAAGCTCTTAATGTGAACGCCGTTGGTGATTGATCGGATGGGAAGATCGGCTTCGGGTACATCGGGCCAAATCTTCTTCCACATCTTTCGCGAGACTTTGCCATGCAGCTTGCTGACGCCATTGGCGAAATTGGCAAAGCGGATCGCAAGCACGGTCATGCAGAAAGGCTCGGCTCGATCAAACGGGTTTTGTCGACCTAGGCCGAGGAAGCGTTCCTTGTCGATTCCCAAACGGTGGTAGTACGGAGCAAGGTACTGATCGACGAGATACGGAGGAAACATATCGTTGCCGGCTTCGACGGGCGTATGGGTCGTGAAGACGCAGCCCGCCGCGACCACCTCTCGAGCCGATTCGAAATCGACGCCGGACCGTTCCATGGTAGTAAGCGTTCGCTCGAGGGCGAGAAATGCGGAGTGGCCTTCGTTCATGTGACAGATTGTCGGTTCGATGCCGATCGCGCGAATGGCGCGGAGCCCGCCGATGCCGAGCATCATCTCTTGGCGGACGCGCATATCCTGATCGCCGCCGTAAAGTTGGGCGGTGATCTCGCGATCCTCGGGGCTGTTCTCGGGAACATTGCAGTCGAGAATGTACAGCGAGACTCGTCCGATGGGAATTCGCCAGATCTGAGCCTTAACGGTTCGGCCAGGGTACTCAACACCGATCTTGATCGGTTCGCCCTTCGAGTCGACTTGGAGTTCCAGCGGCATGGTGTAGAAGTCGTTTTCGGGATAGCGCTCTTGTTGCCAGCCGTCCGCGTTAAGGTACTGGCGAAAGTATCCTTGTTGATACGCCAGGCCAACACCCACCAGCGGAATGCCCAGTTCGCTGGCACTTTTGAGGTGGTCGCCCGCCAAGATTCCCAGACCGCCCGAGTAAATCGGCAGGCTCTCGTGCAGGCCGAACTCGGCCGAGAAGTAGGCAATCTTGGTTTTGTCGTTGGGATGGTGCTGGCTGAACCAGGTAGGCATTTTCATGTAATGATCGAAGGCGCTCGCGACCCGGTCCATGTGGGCCAAGAAGCCCGCGTCCTCGGCGACTTCATCCAGCCGAGATTGATCGATGCTGCCGATCAACTTCACCGGGTTATGCCCCGACGCGGAATAAAGATCCTCGTCGAGCCGACGAAACAGCGCGATGGCGTCAGGATTCCAACACCACCAAATGTTTCGAGCCAGCCGCTCGAGAGGAGCGAGCCGCGCGGGGATGTTCGGGTGAATGGTGAAACGACGCACGTTCATCGACTCAGACTCCGTTACTGACGGTGGGAACTTCCTGTCGCGCGATATGGGCAAACAGCGAGGTCTCGCTCCGATATTATGACCAATAGTGAGAGGTTTGCTCGCACCACGCAATCTTTTTGTAAACAGCCAAGTTGTCGCATTCGTTAACTTCGTGATAACCGGAGTCGACGCATCCTTTTATCGGCTCGGAACTGGACTAGGATGACTGTGGAGGGGCGAATGATCTCGATGTTTGAAAGAGCCGGCGATTTTTTTGAATCGTTGCAGGATCAGATTTGCGAGACGCTCGAGCAGCTCGACGGGAATGCCTTTCGCGAAGACGCTTGGAAGCATACCGACGCTGGCGGGGGACGGACACGTGTTCTGTCCGGCGGGAACGTCTTCGAGAAAGCGGGGGTCAATTTCTCGCGGATTCGGAGCCGATTCAAGCCGGAATTTGCTCATCAGATTCCGGGCGAAGGTCTCGACTTCTCGGCCACGGGGATTTCCTTGGTTCTTCATCCGTGGAATCCACACGTTCCGACGGTCCACGCAAACTTTCGATACCTATCACGGGGCGAATCGAAGGCCTGGTTCGGTGGTGGGGCCGACTTGACGCCTTACTATCTGTACCCAGAGGATGCGGTTCATTTTCACCGCCAATGGAAAGAGGTCTGCGAGAAACATGGTGAAGTGGCGGATTTCGCCCGGCTCAAAAAGTGGTGTGACGAGTACTTCTATCTTCCTCATCGACAAGAGACTCGCGGTGTGGGGGGAATCTTCTTCGACTATCTTGAATCCGATCCTGAGGCGACGTTCGCGTTCGTGCAAGAGGCGGGTCGACGTTTTATTCCCGCGTATTTGCCGATTGCCCAGAAGCGGATGAATACCCCTTCGACGCCGGCCGAGCGAGATTTTCAACTCTATCGCCGAGGAAGGTACGTCGAGTTCAACTTGATCTACGATCGGGGGACCGTGTTCGGGCTGAAGACGGGGGGGCGGATCGAGTCGATCTTGATGTCGCTACCGATGACGGCCAAATGGCTTTACGATTGGCACCCCGAACCTGGGAGCCGAGAAGAGGAACTTTACCAAGTCATCACTCAGCCGCGCGATTGGGTTTAAAACTTGCTGGCCGTGATTCACCGCGAGAGCATCATGATGGCGATGTCGGCCTGCATGTTGGGATGTTCGGTGACGGCGGTCCCGGCGCGGGTATCGATGGCGATTTGCCTCTCGATGCGAATCCCTTGCATTCGGCAAAAATCCTCAAAATCCCGAATCGAAAAGGTTCGGACGCTGGGCGTATTGAACCAATGATAACCCTGGGCCGAGTCGGTTTGCGGCGACAGGCCATGCTCGGCCAGTCGCTCGCGCAAAGGAGCGTATGCCGCATTAGGGAAGCTCACGATTGCATGCTTGCCGACTCGAAGCATCTCGCGGATCACTCGCTCGACATTTCGAATTGCTTGCAGCGTTTGGGAGAGGACCACCACATCGAATTGGCCGTCGCTGAAGGCTGCTAATCCTTCGTTGAGGTCGACTTGCACAACATCGAGCCCGCGCTGAATGCACGCGAGAATCGCACGCTCGTCGAGTTCCAATCCCACCACATGGTGATGGCCCTGATCCTGTAGCCTGCCGAGAAACTCACCCCCCCCGCAACCGAGGTCGAGCACGCTCGCTTTTGGTGGAATCATCTCTAACAGCGTGTCATATTCGAGCCGATTTTGAAAAATACTGGTCGGCCGCTCCGGAACGGGATTGGCAACGGCATGGTCCGAGCCTTCATCGATGTTATCGAGAAACGCCCGCGTCATTTCTCCGTAACTCTCCAGGTCGTCGGCTAAGAGGAAGGCATCGTGGCCGCACTTGCTGATCACATTGCAATAGGTCACAGGGCGGTTGTTCGCGATCAAGGCGTTGACGATTTCGCGCGACTGAAAGGGAAGGAAAAGCCAATCGGTCGAGAAACTCATCACCAGCCAGCGAGCCTTCGTGACGGCAAAGGCTTCCCGGAGTTCCTCCGCTGTCCCTCCTAAATCGAAAAGGTCCATCGCCGTTGAAAGTGTGACATAGCTATTGGCATCGAATCGATCGCCGAACCGATCTCCTTGGTAGGCGAGGTACGATCCGACAGCGAACTTGGTTTCAAAGCGAGTCTTGATGTTGCGGGCATCCATCCGATTGACATCAAAGCGAGAGGTCATCGCTTCGCGGGAAAGATAGGTGATGTGGCCCAGCATGCGGGCGATGGCCAAGCCAACGAGCGGTCCTTGCCCATTCGAATAGAACTGCCCCCCTTGGTACTCGGGGTCGCTGGTGATCGCGTTTCGACCGACCACATCGAATGCCAAACCCTGGCTTGTCAGCCGAGGAGATGTTGCCATGGCGACGACGCCGCGAACCCGACTCGGGAGTCGAACCCCCCAAGTGAGGGCCATGAATCCCCCCAGCGAGCCGCCAATCACGCCGTGCAATTGGTCGATACCTAAATGATCGACGAGTCGCCTTTGGACGTCGACAATGTCTTCAATCTGGACAACAGGAAAGTCGGATCCGAATGGCTTGCCCGTTTCGGGATGAATGCTGTTGGGGCCGGTCGTCCCTCGGCAGCCCCCCAGAACGTTCGGACAAATGACAAAATATTTGTCGGTATCGACCGGCTTTCCGGGCCCGATGAGAATGTCCCACCAACCGGGATCATCCTCGTCATCATGCGACGCGACATGCGAATCTCCCGTCAGAGCGTGACAGATCAGTACCGCGTTGTCGCGTTGAGGACTGAGTTGGCCGTATGTTTCGTAACAGACAGTGACGCTGGGGAGGACATCGCCGGCCGCCAGCGTGATGGGCTCATCGAACGTCACATACTGAGCAAAACGAAGCGGCTTGCCGCTGCGCGAGCTATCACTGCTTTCAAACAGATCGGCACTCTTCGAATTGGACATGTCACCTCTGGGCCGCGTGGAGTGCTTGATCCAGATCGGCCGTGATGTCGGCCACATCTTCCAGGCCGACACTGACGCGGACATAGTCTTCAGTCACGCCTGCCGCCACGAGTTCGGCCGGGGTGAGTTGGCTATGCGTCGTTGTGGCCGGATGAATCACCAGCGTCTTCGCATCGCCGATGTTTGCCAGATGCGAGGCGAGCTTCACGGAGCTGACAAACTTGCGGCCTGCTTCGCGTCCTCCCTTGATGCCGAAACCCAGGATCGCCCCCGCGCCCGCAGGGAGATACTTCTTCGTCAAGGAATGGTGCGGATGCGCGTCGAGCCCAGGGTAATTCACCCACGTCACGAGTGGATGTTTTTCGAGGAATTTCGCAACGGCAAGGGTGTTCTCGCAGTGTCTGGGCATCCGCAGATGAAGGGTTTCGAGCCCTTGCAGGAACAGAAAAGAATTGAAAGGGCTCATGGCCCCACCCATATCGCGCAGCCAATGCGTTCGACAGGTGATGATGTAACAGAGTGGGCCGATCGCCTCGTGAAAGACCGTGCCGTGATAGGAGGGATCGGGGCTCATGAATTGGGGCCACATCTCCGGCTTGGCCGACCAGGGGAACTTTCCGCTGTCGATGATAGCCCCGCCGATGGCTGTCCCGTGCCCGCCGATAAACTTCGTCGTGCTGTAAACGACAATATCGATGCCATGCTCGAAGGGCCTGAAGAGAATCGGTGTGAGGACCGTATTGTCGCAAACAACCGGGACATGGTGTTGATGAGCCTGGTCGGCAATCGCTTTGTAGTCGAGAACATCATTCTTCGGATTGGCGAGTGATTCGATGAAGACGGCTCGGGTGTTGGGCCTGATGGCCGCCCCGATCTTCTTCGGGTCGGTCGCATCAACAAACGTGACATCGATTCCCAATCGCTTGAAGGTCTGCGCCAACAGCGTCACCGTGCCGCCGTAGAGAGCCGCGGCCGAGACGATGTGACTCCCGGCATGGCAAAGATTCAAAAGAGCAACCGTGATCGCCATTTGCCCACTGGCGACAGCGAGAGCACCGATGCCTCCTTCGAGGGCCGCCAATCGCTGCTCGAAAACATCCGTGGTCGGATTCATCAGCCGGGTATAGATGAAGCCCATCTCCCGCAGAGCAAAGAGGTCGGCCGCATGGTCGGCATCGCGAAAGACATAGCTTGTCGTCTGATGAATCGGAACGGCTCGACTCCCCGTCGTCGGGTCTGGAACCTGCCCCGCGTGCAAGGCGCGTGTACCTAAACCTGGAACGCCTGGAACGCCTGGAACGCTTGGATCGGCTGGAGAGTTGGTCACCGGGTTCTCCCATTCATTCGAGATCGTTGCAATACGGGCGATCAAGTAGGCTCGGCATTTCGACACCCATGCCTCTGACACCCCCCTGGTCGGTTTCGGGCAGTATATGGGGCCAACGCCTGGGGCGAAGTGGCCCCCTCGGACTCATACAAAGAGCGGGCAGCGGGAAATCATCACCACGTCTATTTCCCCGTGATTAGATAAGGGTTTTACGCTATGGACGCCGCGACGCCCGAAGAGATCGCTCCGTTACGCGAGGGGTTGCGAGCCTTCTTTGCCGCTTTCCCGTTCTTTAAGAATATGGGCTTCGAGCTGGTCGATGTCGAACCAGGCCGAAGCGTCATCAGCGCCACCTATCGCGAAGATCTCTGTCAGCCCGCGGGCGTCATGCATGGCGGTGTGATCGCGACGCTCGTCGATACCGGGATGGCCCATGCGATCTTACTGACCGAGTACAACCGCCAGCTTCACCTATCCGGCGGAAGCATTGTCTCGCTTGATCTGCGGATTAAGTACTTTCGTCCCGTATCGCAGGGGAAGATCCTGGCCGTCTCCACCGCGCCGCGCATCGGTAGCCGAATCGTTCATACCGAAAGCATCGTTACCAACGAACAGGGGAAAGAGATCGCCAAGGCGGACGCGATCTTCATGGGCGTCTCTGGTATGCCCGTCAAGGTTGATCGGTCGTAGATCATCCACCTGCGGCGCGGGATCTTGGAATCACTCTTTGCGAAGTCGTTGTTGCCAAGCATCGATCAATGATTTTGCCTCTTCGGTGGAAAGCTTCTCCACGTCGAGAAGCCTGATGTCATCCAGAATCGGATGGTCGGCAGTTCCAAAAAGACTGAGTTGATGATACTGCCGCCGGTGCTTTTTCGGCTGTTTAGGCAACCGACTTTGGCCGAATGGATCTCGCTCGAGCTTGGTGAGAATCTCTTGGGCCCGTTCGAGGATCACCCTGGGGACGCCCGCCAGTCGCGCGACGTGGATGCCGTAACTTCGGTCTGCTCCGCCCGGGACGATTTGATGCAGAAAGATCACCTCATCTTTCCATTCGCGGACGGCAATGTTGGCGTTGCGAAGACCGGTGAGCGAGTTCTCCAGATCGATCAATTCATGATAGTGCGTGGCAAACAGAGTTCGGCAACCGATCACATCGTGCAGATGCTCGGCCATCGCCCAGGCGAGCGACACGCCGTCGTAAGTACTGGTTCCTCGTCCAATCTCATCCAAGATGACCAGACTTCGATCGGTGGCATTATTGAGGATGTTGGCCGCCTCGGTCATCTCGACCATGAATGTGCTTTGGCCCCGACTCAATTCGTCGCTGGCCCCCACGCGAGCAAAGATCCGGTCGGCCACACCGATGCTGGCCGAGTCGGCCGGGACGAAACTCCCTATCTGTGCCAGGATTGCCACGAGCGCGACCTGGCGAATGTACGTACTCTTGCCGGCCATGTTGGGGCCAGTCAGCAATAGGAGTGTTCCTTCCTTGTCGCCGAGCTTCGTATCGTTGGGAACGAATCGGCCGGTCTCCATGCGCCGATCGAGAACGGGATGCCGACCACCGACGATTTCAATTTGCCGAGAGTCGTCAATCGTCGGTCGGCAATAGTGGCCGACGCTGGCGAGTTCGGCCAGCGCCAGCAGCACGTCGAGTTCGGCGACCGCGCGGGCAAGGGCCTGCAGCCGATGGGTCTGGAGGGCGACTTTCTCTCGAAGCTGCTGAAACATCTCGTACTCGAGTGTCTTCGAACGTTCCTCTGCCCCGAGAACTTTTTGCTCGTACTGTTTGAGTTCGTCGGTGATGTAGCGCTCGGCATTTTTGACGGTCTGTTTTCGAACGTAGCTGCTGGGGACTTTCGATTGGGCCGAGTGGGGGACTTCGAGGTAGAAGCCGAACACCTTGTTGAAGCCGACCTTCAAATTGGCGATGCCGGTCCGTTCGATTTCTGTTCTCTGGAACTGCGCGATCCACTGCTTGCCGCCGGCCGCGATGTCGAAGAGCTCATCCAGTTCAGGATGAATACCCGCCTTGATGATACCTCCGTCGCGGAGGGTGAACGGAGGTTCGTCGACTAGAGATCGATCGAGTTCCTGGCGAATCTCCGGCATCAAGTCGATTGCCGATTCGAGGTCGGCATTGATCCGCGCCGTCCGGGCCGTCAGACGAGCCTTCACCGAAGGGAGTTGCCGAAGCGTCTCGCGAAGAGAAGCCAGATCGCGCGGATTGGTGCGACCGGTGCTGATGCGGGCGGCAAGCCTTTCGATGTCATACGTCTGGGCCAGCGTCTCACGAAGTTCACGCCGAGCGTATCCATCTTCTTTCCACTCCTGGACCCCCGACTGTCGATGTCGAATCGCTTCGGGTTGCAAGAGAGGTTGATGGAGCCAAGCTGCCAAGAGCCGAGATCCAGCGGCGGTCCTCGTCAAATCGATGGCATCGAGAAGGCTCCCCTCGCGAGCGTTCTCGCGCAGCGTCCGAGAGATCTCGAGGCTCCGTCGGGCCATAGGATCGATGACCATCATCTCGGATCGTCGATGCGGGATCAGCCGAGAGATGTGGCCCAGGTCTGTCCGCTGAGTTTCTAGTAGATAGGAGAGAAGTGCCCCCGCAGCCCTGAGTCCTGCTGAACCATCCTCGATGCCAAAGCCGGCAAAACTCTGAACGTGAAAGTGTCGTTGAAGAATGTCTTCCGCGCTCGACCGCGTGAAAAAGAACCCAGGCCGAGCCGTCCGGGCGGCACTGTTTGGCAACAGGTCGAGTAGTCCGTCGGGGCGATTCTCCTCGGGAAACAAAAGTTCTGTCGGTTCCAGGCGAGCCAGTTCGTCGGCTATCTCTGATGAAGGGAGGCTTGCGACCGAGATCCCCCCCGCCGTCAGATCGGCCCAGGCCAGACCCCCTTCATCCTCGCGAGCAAGGCTCGGCGCGATGGCCACGATGAAGTTGCTGGAACGAGGATCAAGCAGCGCATCATCCACGAGCGTCCCAGGTGTAACGATCCGCGTGATCTCGCGTTTGACTAGCCCCTTGGCGAGTTTTGGGTCTTCCACCTGTTCACAGATCGCCACTTTCTGCCCCAGATCGATCAGCTTGCGGAGTTGACCTTCGAGAGCGTGATAAGGAAATCCAGCCATGCGGGTCGCTTGAGGGCCCTTATCGCGACTGGTCAGCGTCAAGCCAAGCAGGCGCGACGCGGTCTCAGCATCCTCACCGAACAGCTCGTAAAAGTCCCCCATGCGAAAGAATAGAATCGCTCCGGGGGCCTGTTCTTTGGCTTGCCGATATTGCTGCATCATCGGTGTCAACGATGTGTCAGCGGCGGGGGAGTTGGAGGGTTCAATCATTCCTTAACGCGTCGCATCCGGCAGATATTGCCTCGGTCCAACCAATCGCAGTTCGTCATGTACGCTCTCATGAGAAGAAGCCCTCGGCCCGAGGGGCGTTCGAGGTTCTCCGGGAGCGTGGGATCGGGGATCGATTTTGGGTCGAAGCCCGGCCCTTCGTCTTCAATCTCGATATGGAACGATTGGTGGTCGATGCGATAGCGAATCTGCACCATCTTTTGAGGGTCAAGCCTGTTGCCATGCTTGATAGCGTTGATGAGGGCTTCCTCAAGCGAAAGACGAATCGCGAAGAGAACCTTGTCCGAGAACGCGTGCTCGCGAAGCCGCTCGAGAATCAACTCTTGGACCCGCTGTCCTTCGTGGGGGAGACTCGCGATGCAGATCTCTTGGGCGAACGATGCGCTCGTCATCTTCGCCTCCGGTTGTGACCCCGCGTGAGAGCCGCCCCTTCCCATGTACCTAATAAAAATACCTACGCAGTGCCGACAGAAAGGAAACCCGGCTACCGAACCCGAACTTGATGGAAACGATCTATTCAGGACCCAAAGTGGACGGGCCAACCGACCCCATGGGGGAACTCGTCTGCGGGAGATCGCCCCGAGAGGTCTATCTGTTGCCGTACCCGCGAAACGCGAAGGGCGTCGCCCGCCCTGAGTTTAGCGAAACGATTCCAGGGCGGTCCCTTGGTCTTCGAAGATGTTGAAGACTTTGTCCAGACGAGTGATTTGAAAGACTTCCAGAATCTCGGGTTTGATTCGGCAAAGCCGAAGCTGGCCTTGGACCTTATCAACCTTCTTGTTGAGATTGAGAAGCTTGCCGAGTGCGGCACTCGACAGATACTCGACGCTGCCGAAATCGAGCAGGATCTTCGACCGGCGGTCTTCGTCCACAAGAGCGAAGAGCTGGTCGCCGATCATCTGGATGTTCTGCTCGTCCAAAATGCGTCGATCCAAAAATCGGACAACCGTAACGTCGCCGATTTCTTCCGCATCAATGCGGCGTTGGGTGGACGGCATGTCCCGATCTCCCCGTGGTCGATATGTCGTCGAACGTTAGTTATTTCGATGATGGGACTTTACGGCAAATTCTTAGTCCCGCCCCCGGGCCAGTCAAGTTTTTCCTTGTCCGGCCGCCGTCCATTCCTTTTACAACATTAACCCCCATTTCACGAAAGAGTAGTCAGAACTCTCGCAAGCAGATCGTCGCAGGCCCCGGTTGGATCGTGAATAACCGCTTCAATCCTCACGCCCCATAGGGGTTGGTCACCAATTTCTCCCAGCCGAATTTTTACAGAATCCTTCTGCGTCGTGACCAGCCATTCTGCTCCCGAGGCCGACCCCCAGCCACGCAGGTCGGCGATGTCGGCAACTTGGTAGGGTAGTGGTCCGGAAACGCTCGCCAGGCAACCACCTGGGCCCCCAACCCGGTCAGCGTCGTCCGGAAGCCATTCGGATTCCCAATCCCGCAGAAGGCCGCCACCTTTCGACCGGCCATTGATGACGCCGGCAAAGAGGGATACCCGATTCGATCGAGTTTCGTTGCGGGAAACGACGCCGAAATGATGGGCACCGTTCCCCCCCAACGCGTCAGCATTTGCCGAAGGGCATCAATTCGATGTGCCGGCTCGGTCTCGGCCCGCGTCAAAAGAATGAGCTGGGCCCGACCCAGTGAGGAGAGGGGCTCGCGGAGCGGGCCGGCCGGCAGAAGTTTCCCGTTTCCCATCGGATTCGAAGCGTCAATCAAGACTATATCCAGGTCTCGACGGAGTCGGCGGTGCTGAAATCCATCGTCCAGAACGAATACCTCCGCGTCGAGTTCCTCCATGCCGATCCGGGCCAACGCGAGTCGGTCGGCCCCTTGCAGATGAGGAACATCGGGGAGATTCTCCTCCAAAACAAGAGCCTCGTCGTTAGGTCCGTCGGCCGAGCCGTAACCTCGGCTCAGAATGGCAACCCGCTTGCCGTGACCTCGAAACCAGCGAGCGATCCATTCAACCACGGGCGTCTTGCCGGTCCCGCCGACCGTCAGATTCCCCACACTGATCACGGGCTGATCCACCTTGATGCTGGGAATCCATCCTCGATCAAAACCGATGTTTCTCCCAGCAACACCCAGGCCATAGGGTAGGCTCGCGACGTGCAGTCCCCCGCGAAGCAGGCTTGCCGAAAGCCCCTTTCGCTGACCGGTGATGATTTCCTTCCAAGCAAGTTCGTTCATATTTCCTCCGCTTCATGCGAGCAAGAATCAGGAACTTTTCCGCTCGCCCCTTGGCAACGGGGGACTCCTATCTGGATAATCCGTACCGGAATAGGCCGATGGCGACAACAGGCAGGTTGGATCGGCCAGGCATCTTCGGCACGTCGTTTCGTCTCCTCGAAGGATGATCAATGACCGACGAAAAAATCTCCGCAGGCTCCGTTTATCGCGAAGCTCCTCGAAGCTTTTGGGGTTCGCTGCGATGGCTGGGGCCTGGTTTGATTCTAGTGGGAAGCATCGTCGGCTCGGGCGAACTTGTCGCGACGCCCCTTCTAGGCGCGACGGCAGGATACTCGTTCTTATGGCTGATTCTCCTCTCGTGCGTCATCAAAGTTTTCTTCCAGATCGAGATCGGCCGATACGCCCTATCTTCGGGGCAAACCTCGCTCGAGGCATTCGGCGAGGTCTCGCTTCCCGTCGGCAAGAAGGGTCGGCGTATCAACTGGCTCGGATGGTATTGGTTCTTCATGGTGGGGGCGGCCATCGTTCAGCAAGGGGCCATGGTCGGCGGCACCGCGCAGGCTCTACGGCTGGCTTTTCCTAATCTTCTCGGCCCGAACACCGAAGCGATCTTCGCTATCCTCACCGGCGTTGTCGCGTCGATCTTGTTGGTCGGCGGACACTACATCGTCGTCGAGCGAGGGACGATTCTTCTGGTGGCGGTCTTTACAGTGCTGACGATCTACACGGTCATCTCCTTGCAGTTTACCCCTTTCGCAACCTCTTGGAGTGATCTGGCCGACGGATTTCGTTTTCAGTTTCCGAGCGATCCCAAACAGAGATCTCAAGCGATGGCGGCCGCGTTGACGACGTTCGGTATCACTGGCGTCGGTGCCAGCGAGCTTATCGCCTATCCCTATTGGTGTCTGGAGAAGGGCTACGGCGTGCTGACCGGGCCCCGCAACGATTCCCCCGATTGGGTTAGCCGTGCGAAATCGTGGATTCGCGTCATGTCGTTGGACGCGTGGGCGTCGATGATCGTCTTCACCGTTGCGACGGTTGCCTTTTACATCCTCGCTGCCGAGATCCTTCATCCACCTTTTGTGGATGGGGCCGAGCTCCCCAAGAAGAGTCAAATGATCGAACGGCTCGGCGTCATGTACGCGGACGCGTTTGGTCCCTGGTCGCGAGTCATCTATCTGCTCGGCGCCATTGCGGTTCTATTCTCAACACTTTTTGTAGCGACGGCCGGCCACGCCCGGATGATGGTGGATTGGTTTGGACTGAACGGTTTATTGGATCGAAAAAATGGAGAGACGCGCCGATTAGGGGTGGCGATCTTCTCCGTTGTTTTCCCGCAAATCGCGACCATCGCCTACCTCACGACAGGCGAGCCGGTCCTCTTGATCATGATCAGCGGGGTTATGCAAGCCCTGATGCTGCCCATGCTAGGCGGAGCGATTTTGTACTTGGCCTATACTCGGACCGACCCACGGATACGCGGAAATGCACTCTGGTATTTGATCCTGTGGATCGCACTCCTTTTGATGACGATGGCCGCCAGCTACATGGCGTACGACTCAATGAGCAGGCTCTTTGCATCCATGAGATAACGGATGTCGCGTTTAAGGAAACCGCGAGAAATGTCTGGGAATCATGGTCTCTGAAGCAACAGGCGGAATCGCCGAATTCCTTCGCGGTCGACAAAGTCCTCGAAGCGGGTGATGGCCAGGCCGGCTTGCAGGAGTGGATCAAATTCCGATCGAGCCAACGGCCAAGGGGGACCGGTCGGCGTTGTCCCTTCGTCGCGGGCCCGACAGATGACGAGGAGCTCTCCGCCGGGCGCGACAAAATCGGCAACACGCTGAATCGCTTGAAATCGAATCTCGGTTGGCAAAGCTTGCCAGGTGTACGCTTCGAAAACGAAATCGAACGCGCGCGTATACTCGGCAGGTGGATCGAAGAGATCCACAACGTCATAGCGAGGGTTTTCGTTGCCGAAACGCTCGCGAGCCCATTCGATCGCTGTTGGAGCCAGGTCGAACGCGACGACCTCGAAACCGATTCCGGCCAACCGATGAGCATCGTCTCCTAAACCGCAACCGACAACGAGCGCTCTCTTTCCATCCCCCATGATTCGCTCGCGGTCAAGCCAAGAGAGAAGATGCTCGTTGGGGCGACGATCTGCCCAAGGGATCTTCGACGTATCCCGGCCAGCCGACCGATAGAGCGCGTCGAACCAACCGGTGGGATCTCCCCGCCCGAGGAACTGCTGCGCCAGAGATCGGACCGGATCAGTCGCTTCGGGCGGAACGATTTCGGTCGGTAAATGGGAGAGCAGATGCGCGAGGACGTCTTCCTCTGAAAGATCGCTGGCGTCAATGATGATCGCGCCGGAGGGACAAATCAACTTGCCAACAGGCCGACGGGCATCTTGATCGTCCCGTCGTTTCTGAGATTCCAGAACTTCTTCGAAAGTGATGTTAATTCCCTTGCCGACCAACTCGCCATGGCGTCTCTCGGCACGGACTTGATCACTGGCGGTGACAAAGAATTTCCTATCCGCATCGGGAAAGACTTCGCTCCCCTGGTCTCTCCCTTCGGTGACGACGTCTCGTCCCTGGGCAAGCTCTCGCGTTCGCGCGGTGATGAGCCGACGGACGAGAGGATTGTCGGCATAACCTTGGATGGCGGCCGTTACCTCGGGTGTCCGAATCGCCAGTGTGATGTCCTCGCCGGCCCAGCGAATCTGGTTCGGAAGAAGATCAATCGAGGCTTGATGGAGAAGACGATCGAGAGAAGGGTCATCATCAGGGGCGATGTCGGCTCGACGAGCGGCGAGCGTGACGGCGCGGTACATCGCGCCGGTGTCCAGCAGTTCGAACCCAATCCGCTCGGCCAGTCGCCGAGCGACGGTGCTTTTGCCCGCTCCCGCGGGGCCGTCAATCGTGATGATCATACGGCCATGATATCGAGTTGGAGGGCCCGGAGTCCCGTCGATCGACGCGGGGGTTATTGGTCCTCGTGTAAATCGCCGGGAGGCGCGCCTTTGTAGAAGGCTTCGAACTGCTCTTTGTATTTGTTCATGACGAAGCGTCGCCGAACCTTCAGGCTGACCGTCAGTTCGTCACTTTCGACGGTGAAGGGGGCTTTGCGAATGAGGAATGCCTTCACTCGTTCCGGCTTGCTGAAGGCGGCCATTGCGGCAGCAACTCGCTCAGAAAGGAACGCCATCAACTTCGGATCCGTGGCGAATTCGCCATCGCTATCGAGGGTGGCATTGAGTTCCTTGAGTTTGGGGGCCAAATGCTGCGGATTGGGAATCAGCATGGCCGTGATAAAGTTCTTTCCGTCGCCGTAGACAACGGCTTGCTCGATATAGACATCCTCGGTGAGAGCCCGCTCGAGCTCGGCAGGGGAAATGTTCTTTCCACCCGAGGTCACAAAGATGTCCTTCTTACGGTCGGTGATTTTGAGGTAGCCGTCCGAGTCGAACTCGCCGACGTCGCCGGTATGCAGCCAACCGTCAATAATCGTCTCTTGCGTCGCTTCGAGGTTTTTCCAGTACCCCTTCATGATGTGTGGCCCGCGGGTGATCACTTCGCCATCGGGGGCAATAGCGACATCCATGCCGGGAATCGGCTTGCCGACGGTGCCGGGCTTGTTCTCGCCTGGCCGATTCGACGTCAACGCGCACCCCGATTCGGTCATGCCATAACCTTCGTAGATGGTTAACCCCGCTTCGAGGAAACCCTCGGCGATATGTTTGGGCAAAGGAGCGCCGCCGGCACTCAGTCGGTCGATTCGCATGCCAAAGAGTTGGCGGAGTTTCTGGTTTCGCATCTCTTTGGGGAGGACTTCCAGCATCGCCCAGATCTTCTCGTAGAAGCGGGGGACGGCGCTCATCGCGGTCGGCTGCGTCTCGACCAAGTTTCTCGGAAGCGTATCGATGGACTCGGCCAGATACATGATGGCGCCGGCCATCACCGACAAGAAGTGGTCGATCACTCGGGCGTATATGTGGCTAAAGGGAAGCCAACTAAGAAAATGGTCATAACCGCTGATCGACGAGACTTTGTAAACGCACTCGGTGTTGTACAGCAGGTTGCCATGCGAGAGCATCACTCCCTTGGGGAGGCCCGTGGTGCCGCTGGTGTAGATGATGGTTGCCAGATCATCGGGTTTCGTTGACGACTCTCGATCGAGGACTTGCTTGAGTCCTTCGGCACCGGCCTGGAAGCCGATCTGCCGAAGTGCCGAGAGAGTGAGGGTCTTGATTCGACCTTTGGTGTCGATGGGATCGAACGAGACGATGAATTCGAGATTGGGAACGCGATCGATCACCTCCAGAACTTTGTTCGCCTGCACTTGATTGCTGACGAAGACGCCGCGACTGTCCGAGTGATGGAGCTGATACTCGACTTGCTTCGGTGATAACGGTGCATGAAGCGGTACAGTCACCGCGCCGGCAGCGAGCATGCCGATATCACTGAACAGCCATTCCGTTCGATTCTCGGAAATCATCGCCACGCGGTCGCCCGGCACGATCCCCAGCGAGACCAAGCCGACCGCAATTTCGTCGGCTCGTCGGCGATAATCATTCCACGTTAAGAGGCGATACATACCGGCAGACTTGTAGGCCATCGCCGAGCGCGGGCCCAAACGATTGGCCGTCACACGGTGCATTGCAGAAAGATTTGTTTGAGCAGTCATCAACTTATTCCCCGCATGAAGGGCTCGCGGCTTTTCACCGATTCCGATTCGAACCCGACATGTTTCCCCTGACGTTCATGCAAGAACGACGTCCCCGGGTCGCCCTTGGCGTACACCTCATCATGCGACCAAATCCATCGGCATCGCAAGAAAGAAGAGGGGACAAAAAAGGAACATGCTTGCTGGCCAATCTTCCCATACCGGTCAGATACTTGCCGTTTTGCCGACAAGATTGATTCGTGTGTCAGACCGAACGGAATGGACCGACCCACACAAAAAAACGGACTCTGCTGGCATGGCAGAATCGCTGTTCTCTCTTGGTCCCCGGAGCGATCTGGTCAATTTATCCAATCCCATCGAGAGAACGCGTCGGCAATCGACCTGCCCCAGCGAGAATACATCGTCTAGGGCAGGATCACCAACACTCGGAGGGCTTAGACCGCTTCGAAAATGGTGCAGGTTCCCTGACCACCCCCGACGCACATCGACGCCAGCCCGTACTTCGCTCCCTCGTCCCGCATGCGGTGCAAGAGGGTCGTGCAGATACGAGCACCACTCGCGCCGAGCGGATGGCCGATGGCGACGGCTCCGCCGCGAAGATTGATTTTGTTCTTCTCAATATCCAAGCCAAGTAGCCGGCCGACGGAAAGTACCTGAACCGCGAACGCCTCGTTCAGCTCCATGATGTTGATATCTTCCAGCTTGAGACCGGCTCTTTTGAGGGCCTTCTGAATGGCGGGCACCGGACCGATTCCCATCTCTTCGGGGTTGACGCCTGCCGAGGCCATCGCGCGGACCCGAGCGATCGGCTTCAAACCAAGCTCCTTCGCTTTGTCCTCGCTCATTACCAAAAGCGCCGCCGCCCCGACATTCATCGGCGAACTGTTCCCTGCCGTCACCGAACCGCCGGCGGGGTTGAAAGCTGCGGGCAACTTGCTTAGTCCCTCGAGGGACGTGTCCCGCCGAATTGACTGATCCTCGGCAACAAGAGTCTTGATGCCGTTCTCGTTGCGACCCCAGACGGGAATGATCTCGTTCTTAAACAATCCCTTGTCGGTGGCGGCACCGGCCAATTGATGGCTCCGGACGGAAAACTCGTCCTGCTGCTGACGCGAAATGCTGTACTTCATGGTGAGGTACTCAGCCGTCAGACCCATCTGCATAACCCCTTCGCAGTGGTGATGGAACATCATCGGCGAGGGGTTATAGTCCTTGTTCATCGGGATGTGGTCCATGTGTTCCACCCCGCCGGCAATCTGAACATCCTCGGCATTGGCCAAGATGCTCATGGCGGCGTTGTTGACCGCTTGCAGGCTGGAGGCACAAAGACGATTGACCGTGGTGGCAGCGGTTTCTACCGGAAGGCCGGCAATCAGTGCCGCATTGCGAGCGATGTTGAAACCTTGCTCGCCTTGCTGTTGCACGCAGCCCCACTGAACGTCGTCGACCAGGGTCGGATCGATGCCGGTTCGCTCGACGAGCGCCTTCATGATGTGAGCGGAAAGATCATCCGCCCTAACATCACGAAACCAGCCGGTCTCGGCATGAGCGCGAGCGATCGGCGAACGCACAGCATCAATGATGACAGCACTTTTCATGACAGTTTCCCCTTGATGGCTCGGGTCGCGAAGAAAGGGCTGCGGGCCACGTCTGGCCGGCAACCAGGTTCGGTTCTCGGCAACCGGGCTTTCCTCAGCCTTCTAAAGCGGTTGCCGAGCACCGGCGATGAACGATCTAGACCACAACTTTGGGTGCCGGGTAGAACTTTTCACCGCTGGAGGCCATCCTTTTCAGGGTTTGGCTCGGGTGGAATCTCTTGCCCAGTGACGAGTACTTTTCAAGCTTGGCGACCAGCTTGCCGGCCCCTTCCGTGTCGCACCAGCGGAGGATTCCCCCACGGAACGGCGGGAACCCGCAACCCATGATCAAGCCCATGTCGACATCGCCCGGATCGCGAACGATTTCCTCTTCTAGAATGAGCGTCGCTTCGACGAGCATCCCTAAGAAGAGCCGATCGGTCATCTCCTCGCTGGAGATCTGTCGGCTGCCGACCCGATTCTTTTCGAGGAATTTGCTGAACTCGGGATCAGCCTCGGCCTTCCCCTTCTTGCCGGTGTACTGTCGGAAGCCCTTGCCGGTCTTTGTTCCAAGCCGACCTGCTTCGACAAGATCCTGCAAGATATTGGGGGGGATCGCCGCCCGATCCTTATAGGCTTCGATCACGACCGAGCCCGCGTAAAGAGACGTATCGATACCGACCAAGTCCTGCAGCGCGATCGGACCCATGGGCATACCGAATCGCTCGGACGCTTTGTCGAGCTTGTCCATATCCGCTCCTTCGCAAAGGAGCAGCAACGCTTCGTTCATGTAAGGGAGCAAGATCCGGTTCACAAGGAAGCCGGGACAGTCCTTACAAACGATCGGAGTCTTTTTGATCTTCTTGGCAAAGGCGACCAGCGTCGCCACCGTTTCGTCGCTGGTTTTCTCACCCCGAATGACTTCCACCAGAGGCATGCGGTCAACGGGATTGAAAAAGTGCAGGCCCGCGAATCGATCGGGCCGATCCGTTGCCGCCGCCAGTCGTGTGATCGAGATGGTGGAAGTGTTACTAACCAGTAGCGCGTCTGGCTTCATCAGCGGCAGAAGCTGCTTGTAAGTATCCTTCTTGAGCTCTTCCTTCTCGGGAATCGCTTCGATGACGATGTCACATTCGCTGAAGTAGCGGTGACTGGTTCCGGTGGTGATGTTGGCGAGCATGTTGGCCATGTCTTCGGGCTTGGCTTTGCCTGCCTTGATGCGTCCGCCGACGACATCCATCGCCCGCTTGACGCCGACCTTGACGAAATCATCTTTGACATCGACCATCACGGTGGGGATTCCGGTACGTGATGAGGAGGTGACGATCCCTGCTCCCATCAAGCCCGCCCCCAACACGCCGACCCGCTTGAGTTCGCGCGGCTTGATGCTGGTATCGGCTACGCCGGTATCGCTTTGCAAGCGATTGTTCATGAAGAAGACGCCGATCAAAGAGCTGGCGATCGACGTCCCTCCCACTTCAGCAAACTTCGCTTGCTCGACTTTAAGCCCCTCTTCGAGCGGCACGTTGCAACCTTCGCGGACCGCATCGAGGGCAGCCAGCGGGGCGGGGTATTGGCCCTTCGTCTTCCCGAAAATGCCCCCCTGCCAAATCGCGAACATGAACATCGCCTGATCCTGCGTCAGACCGATCGGCTGTTCTTTCTTCTCGCGAAGCTTCTTCCATTCACCGGTCTGATGAGCGTAGTCGATCAGCGATCGGCCAACCGCCTCCATCTGATCCAGCGGGACCGCATCGAAGACCAATCCGATCTTGACCGCTTTACCTGCATTGACAGGTTCGCCAGAGGTGATCATCTCGAGGGCAGGGTGAACGCCGATCACGCGAGGCAATCGTTGAGTTCCACCCCATCCGGGAATGATGCCCACCTTTACTTCAGGCAAGCCGATAACGGTCTTGGGGCTCGACGAAGCGACGCGATAATCCATCGAGAGGGCAAACTCGGTTCCTCCTCCCATCGATGGTCCATCGATCAAACAGACCGTCGGGAAGGGCAATCGGCTGACGCGGGTCAGCAAGCTGTGCATGTGGCCTGACAGTTGCCCCAGCATCTCCTTCGGAAGATACGAGAGAGCTGCCAATTCATTGAGGTCGGCCCCGGCGATGAACTGGTCCTTCTTGCCGCTGCGAAACAGCAGGCCATGAAGTTTCTTCCCTTCGAGTTCGCCGACGAGCTGTTCGAGCTCTTCGACGATCGGTCGGCCGAAGGTGTTGACCTTTTTGCCTGGCGAATCAAACGTGACTCGACCGACGTTTCCATCCAACACTTCGAAAGTAAAATACGTTCCCATGCTGACCCCTGATTGACAGGCCGCGATTGAATCAAAAATGGAGGACCCTCTCGGCAAGCGAAACCACCCGCATGCTTGCGCCTGTTGGTCCCAAAGACAGGCTTTCAACGATTATCTAGTCAGAGATCAATTCGCCTACCCATCGATGGGCGAAGAAATCCCAACGGCGAAATCGTTGAACGTATGTCGTTAGCGTAGGATTTTCGAAACGGGCTACAAGCGGACGCTGAGCCCCACGAGCGGCCAACACCTCGACGCAGAATCCACAGCATCCCCACGATACCTGTCCGACCCGGTTATTCCATCACGCGGGCGATCGCCCGGACTGGCGAGCCATCCCCCCCGGTGATGGGCAGGGGGAGAACCATCAAATCGAACCGATGTTCCAGAAGCTGGTCGAGTCGGCACATGTTTTCGACCATGACAACCCCCGCCCCCAGAAGCAGATAATGAATGGGAGAGTCGGGGTCATGATGGCGACTGTGAGAAGGATGGTCCATCTGCGGGCAATCCATGCCAAGCAATCGACAACCCTCGTCCATGAGCCAGCGCCCCGCCTCCACCGAGAGGTAGGGATGGCCCCGAAAATAGTCCCATTTCCCATAGTGATCGGTCCAGCCGGTGTAAAAGAGTACCCGTTCGGTCGGCTTGCCTTTGAGGAGCGGCTCTAAGTCGGAAATCTGAATCGCCTGATCCGATTTATGCCGAAGATCGCAAATACTCGCCGGCCCGATGAGCGTTTCGAGAGCGATCTCTTCCACGGTCGCTCCTCCTGGGATGTAATGCCGAGGCGCGTCCAGGTGCGTTCCCGTGTGTGTCCCTAGGATGACCTTTCGCGTTTCCCGATTTTCGATTCCATGGCGAGCGAGTTGGGTGATTTCGACAATCGGATGGTGCGGAACGGGGAAGGTCGGCATTCCTTCGTGAATCGGTTGCGTCAGGTCGACAAGTCTTGCGGTCATCCTTTGTTTTCCTTCCCGGCCGACTTGATCCTCTCTTGAGCCGCGAGGCCTTTCTTCGAAAGATGCTCGCTGTACTTTCTCATCCAACCGCTCGGGAGCATGCTCGCCAGCCTTACTTGGAATGATCGGCTCTTCGGGATGATCGCTTCCAGAGGCTTGCGGACCAGGACCTCATCCATGATGCTTCGTACGACCTCGTCGGTCGTGAGCACGCGCGGCCCCGAGAACGTCATCGCCGCCTCTGGAAAATGGAGTTGATAGTCGACCATCGGCGTGTCGACCGCATCTGGACAAACCACTGAAACATGGATCCCCATGGGGGCCAATTCCTGCGCAATCGCGAGAGAAAAACCGCGAACAGCAAACTTCGTGGCGGAGTAAACCGAGATCCCTCGAATCGGCGCGATGCCGGCCAACGATGCGATATTGACGATGTGGCCGACGCCCTTCTCGGCCATCACGCGCGCGGCGGCTTGACATCCCAGCAGAAGACCCTTGGTGTTGACATCAACCTGCAGGGCGATGTTCTCTGGCGTCAATTGGTGGGCGAACTCGGGTCGAACGACCCCGGCCACATTAAGAAGCACATCGAGTTGTCCAAATTGTTGAACCACATCATCGATCACATCTTTCCAGTGATCAGGCTGACGAACGTCGAATGCACGCCAGGTTACTTTTCGAGCATTCCAGCCAAGCTGATCGGCATTCGACACTAGTCTCGCTTCATCAACATCCAGAGCCCAGACGCGATGGTTTCGTTTCGAGAGTTCTTCTACCAGACCTTTGCCGATCCCGCTGGCCGCCCCTGTGACGATCACATTCATGAATCGCGACTCGCTGATACTTGGAGAGATGTTGCTGGAGAGGATGATAACCGACATCGCATGGCAAGGAATCAAGCATCACGACAATTAAGAACCCGCTGGCCCGAGCGTTTGCTCAATCGGCTCGGGCTTGCCGAACTGATAGCCCTGGGCCAGATCGAAGCCCATTTCCTCGCAATAGTCCCGCTCGGCAGGCAACTCGACCCCTTCGGCCAATGTCTGTGCTCCGAGATCCTTCGCGAACTGAACTAGTCGAGCAACGAGTTGTTTCTTCGCCGGCGGGGCATCATGAATCTGTCGAACCAGACTGACATCGAATTTCACAAAGTCGGGCGGGACCTCTGCCAATTCGTTAAGCCGAGCCTGACCGGCACCAAAATCGTCGTACGCCAAACCGATCCCCAGTTCGCTCAGTTGGTTTCGCAATTCTCGCAATCGATGCACGTCGGTCATTGCTGACTCGTGCAGTTCGAGGACGATGTTGACCGCGGGGCATTCCTCCCGAAGCTCGGTCAAGGAATGAATGAGTTGCATTCCTCCGACTTCGGCGGGGTGCATGTTGACGAAGAGAAGGAGTTCTCCCATCACCATCTTGGCTGTTCGGATGCCGACGGCACGAAACAGCTCGCTGAGGTTGGCCTCCATGCCGAAGGTGGCGGCCATCGCGAAGAGATCTCTGGGCGAACGCGGGAGACTCTCCGAGGTGCCGCGTCCCAGGACTTCGTAGCCGATCAGTTCATTCGACCCCAGTTGAACGATCGGCTGATAGAAGGGGACCACTTTCTGCTGATCGAATAGATCGAGAAAATCGCGGTGGGCGAAAAGCTGTCGATCGAGTGTTTCGCCCGAAATGATGGCCGTCTGCTCCGCGTCTTCGGGCATCGATGATTCTCCGTAGACAAATCGAAACTCCGCCACGGCAAGGCGAATCACATCCCCTGATCGAAGCAGCGTCGGCTCCGTCACTTTGTTTCCGTTGACGAACGTACCGTTGGTGCTCGCCAGGTCGCGGATATAGATGTCGTCGCGATCCTGAAATATCTCCGCGTGCAGTTGCGACACGCGCGGATCGTACAAGGGGAGCTCGATCTCGGTTCGTCGGCCGATGCGACAGGGAAAGCTATAGATCGGTAGGTGCAGCACCCGACCCGTATGGACATCGTAACCTTCCAGCGTTGCCAATGGGTCGCTCATCGTCGGTTGGTCTATCCATCGGCCCGCAGAATCGTTCCCTTCTCACCGATTTAGTGTATCCGTCCTCAGCGAGGGTAGGCAAAATCTTTTGGGACCAGCACCGTTTCTTAAACGGGGGAGTTGAGGTTTGATTCGGATCGGCATCGTCGGCTGCGGGCGAATTCTGGCAGCTCATTTAAGAGGATTTCGCCTATTGCGCGAGGCCGGCATCGGGGACTTCATCATCACGGCCCTGGCCTCTCGCGATGATAAGGATGCGCGGGGCTACATCGATCGGCAAGGCTCGGTGCCGCAACGGCGCGCCGTCAGCATGATGGCCGGCGACCCGCTTGCCATTGGCGATGAATTCATCTCCGACTTTCAAGATCCCGCTCTGGTCCGCGTCTATTCGACGTACGAGGATCTGACCGCTTCGCGCGATGTCGATGCGGTCATGGATCTCACGACGCACCGGATGCACCATCTCGTCGCGAAAAGCGCTTTCGATCATCGCAAGCATTTGCTGTCGCAAAAGCCGTTGGCGGCAACCATGCGGGCAGGCCGGGCAATGCTCGACGGTAACGATCAAGCCGGGGTGACCTTCGGCACATTTGAATGCTTTCGATTTTTGCCACAGACAGAAGCGCTCTCGTGGCTGTTTCGCACGGGCAGGGGAGGGACGCTTCAAATGATGCTGTACGGTTACATCGGTGCATGGTGGGCGCCGAACCGGATCGTGGCCGATACTCCTTGGCGCCATCAGCGAGTGGAAGGGGGAGGAATCACGGTCGATATCGGTGTTCATTTCTTCGACCAGATGTTTCTGCTCGCCGGCCTACCCCGACGAATCACCGGCCGAGCACACATCATCGAGCCCCGTCGCTTCAGTGAGAAAGAGACGATCATCTGCGACGCGGACGATACCGTCTGGGCGAGCATCGATTTCGTGACCGGTGTTACCGCGCAGCTCTCGGCCAGTTGGGCCGGGCACGGCGGAGCGACAACCTGGGGAAGTGGGTCGGTCTTCATTGGTTCAAAGGCAAAAGTCGATGGCGACATCGTTACCTTCGACGATGGACGGGTGGAGAATCTGCTTGAGTTGTATCGTCGAGAATCGGGGGTTCTGCCGACGTTGCCGGGCGTCGATGATTGGTTTGCACTCGCGCAGCAGGATTGGCTACAGGCGATTCGGCTTGGCAAGCAACCTGAGTCTAGTGCGACGCAGGGGCTCCTCAATCTCGCGGCATCATTGGCTATTCTGGAATCGAGTGTCGCTGGCCAAACAATCGAATTCGATGAAGTCTGGACAGGAGATCGCCACGCCTATCAAGACCCCATCGATCGCGCCTTGGGGCTGAGATAACAGAACGAGGGGGCACGCCATGGCATTCAATGTCGAGTTTCTTGTCACGGGTGCGAGCGGTTTTCTCGGCGAGGTCGTGACGCGCGAACTGGCTCGGCGCGGCGAGCGGGTCGTCGGGCTTTACCGACATCATCCGATCGAGATCGCGGGCGCTACGTTGTTATCCTGCGATCTATCGGATCTCGACCAGACCCGTTTACTTTGTCGCGAACTCCGTCCACGTGTGGTCATTCATGCCGCCGCTCAAACAAACGTTGGCGACGCAGAGAAGAATCCGCAAGAGGCACGTCGTGACATCGTGCAGGCAACTGCCGTACTGACCAAATGCCTTGCGGAGGAGTCCCCCGCCACGACGGTGGTCGCGGTCTCGACCGATCAGGTGTATGATGGTCAGCCTCGTGCTGGAGATGAAGCTTACCGAATCGAAGATCCTCCGAAGCCACTTTCGGTGTACGGTCGATTGAAGCTGGAGGCGGAGACGCACGTCGCGAAGTTACCGCTTCATTCCATTGTTAGAACGGCTCTCATCTATGGGCCACGCGGGACGCACCGAGGAAGCTTTCTCGAATGGCTGGCCGAGGGTTTGGTTCGGGGCGATCGTAGGGAGCTTTTCATCGACGAGATTCGAACACCGATCTTCGTGGAAGATCTGGCTCGCGCGCTGATCTCACTTGGCAAAATGAAGAGTTGTGGTTACTGGTTGGCGGGTGGGCTCGATCGTTTGTCTCGGTATCAGATGGGATTGTTGGTGGCGGATCGGCTCGGGGTGGATTCTTCGCTGGTGGTGCCGACGAGGTTGTCCGAGACTCTAACGCCGGCGCCGCGGCCGGCGGACTTGACGCTCGATAGCGATTCACTTTGGCAAGAGGTCGGCATCGAACGGATTGGCTTTGAAGAAGGGCTCGACCGATCGCTGGCCCGACGGCGCGAGCCCCGCTGAATCGGATGAAAAGAAGAAACCGCTCCGCGAAACAGACGCGAAGCGGTTTTTCGATGGTCGATTTTTCGGGTTCTGTTTACTCGCCGGAGAGTATCGAAAGAGCCTCGGCCTCGGGGAGGGCATCGGTCATGACTGCCGTGGCGAAGAGATCCGCATCGAGATTGTCGACCGCTTCCCACTGTGCACACATGAAGGCCCAGCCGGGATTGTTCGAGAGATCAATCCCCTCGGCCGACTTGGTCGCTTCCATGTAATTGGCCATCTCCTCGGCCAGCGAAACAATCGAGGCGAGGACCGCGTACTTCGGAGCGCGGGCGGGCTCGTGATGATACTGAATGGCTTCGGTCAACTCGTCCGGCAGGTTCCACATTGTTGTCAGCCAACCCCCTAATTCTGGGTGCGTGAAGCCGAGCATCTGTTGTTCAAGGATCAGCAATTGAGATTCGTCGGTGGTCTTTTCGTTGGCAAGCTTCGAGAAGACATCGGGGTAGCCTACCGCGAGCATGATTCGACCGAGATCATGCGATAAGCCGGCCGAGAATTCTTCGCCTCTGAAACCGAGACCGAGTTTCTCGTTGATCTGTCGGCTGATGACGCCGGTCAAACTGCAATGCCGCCAAAGACGATCTCGCTCGGCTTCCTGACCCTTGGGCATCCAGCGGAAAACGCTGCGGACGCTGACCGCGAGAATAAGATTCTGCGTCTCTCGCAGTCCGAGCCGAACGATGGCCTGATGAATATCGGAAGTCTTTGAGTTGCCGCCGTAGAACGAACTGTTGACAAGCTTCAATAGACTGGTCGCCAAGGCCGGGTCGGTCTCGACGATCTTGGCGAAATCTTTGATGGAGCAATTCGGATCATTGACGATCGCCAGCGCTCGGGTTGCCGCCGTCGGCAGGGTCGGAACGCTTCCTATTTGACGGAACTTGTCGGTGAAGTTTTCGGTTGACGTGGCGATAGCCATGCTTCCAATCTCCTTGGGCCCCGCCCCTTTTTTGGGGCCTGATGTGCTTTCGAATCGAGTTCCACGAAAGGGCCACTCATTCGAACAAACAGATGCGCCAACAGGTGCGGGTTGGTCGGGATCATCTCGATGTACAAGGAGAGTCTAGGTCACAAATCAGCGAGAAGTGCGGTAGTCAACCGGTTGCACGGACTCTTTGGTCGACTGGACGAGCAGCATGCCGGCACGGGGGTGGTTCGGTTCAGCCTCGACGGCGGACCGGAAGTGTTCGCGAGCCTCAGAAAGTTTCCCTTGACCCCCTAGAACCTCCCCAATCCGAACATGCGCGTCCGCCGACGACATGAACTTGCTGAAACATTTGTAAGCATTCTGTGTGTCACCCTGCACTATCAGAACGCTGCCGAGATTCCCCAAATACAGCGTTGATTCCGGATCGAATTGATGAGCTTTCTCGAGGGCAGTGACCGCTTCGGGCAATTGCTTCATCTGCGTGCGGGCGATTCCTAATTCGTTCCAAAGTGCGCCCGATTTCGGGATCTTTTTGAGGCCCTCTTCGAGTGTCTCGACCGCCTGGTCTGGGTGACCCTGGGCCATTTTGACTTTTGCCAGTCCGACGTACGCGTCGGGGTTCTTCTTGTCGAGCTTCATCGCTCGTTGAAACAGATTGGCAGCCTCATTTGAATTATTCATCGAAATCTGCACGT
>JAIELF010000045.1 GCA_019753235.1 bacterium | reverse complement strand
TACTTCTTTCGCTTCGGTGTCCGTGGCGATTGCTTCTCTCCCATGACCTGCATTGATGCGCATCAAAATCGCTTCGCGCCAGTCCAAAATCACTAAAATTTTCCCGGACACCCCTGGGCAGAGCCAGTGACACCCAACTGGACCCGATGTGCTACTATCGACGGACAACCCCATGCGCACGATCGAAGAGTTCCGGAGTTTTCTTCTAGACCAGTTGCACCAAGCCTTAATGCGACCTCAGTTTTGGGCGGGAAATGGATCGCAAGCTCAGGATTTCTTTACGTCTTCGCTGGCGTACTTGGCATACATTGACGAGCGAGAGGGCCGAGTTTACGACGTTTATGACGACTTAGGCGAAGACAGATTCTCGCCGCTTGGTTTCTTCGGCCACTTCTTCGAGCAGAAGCACTTATTCTGGCCGCCTTTCCAATGGAAGAAAGTGCTTAAGCCCGATACGGCGTTGTATCACGTCGCATCTTGCTTCGCAGAGGTTGCGTTTCGACGCGGGTACTACGCCCCAAAGCGGCTTTTAACGGAAGAAGAAATGCTTCGGGTCCGCCTGCAAATCGAGGAAAAGTTCTTTGAACGCGACTGGACGATTCCCGAGATTGAAAACGAATTCGGCGAGTGTTCGCATTGGGTGGGAAGGGTCGGGTGCTACGGCTGCTCATCCCCGGAGCACCGGTGGGTTTTCTTTGATTTCATCGTCCGCGACCCGGACGACCGAAGCGACGAGCTCCCGACGGAACCAATGCTTTACGACGTCCGATTTGGGGGCACGAAAAACAAGTTGCATCTCTTGCCGTTCGCTAAGAACCTCTTGAAGACGAAATCTCGCCGGAAAAAAGGCTGATGGCGCGCTGTACCATTCTACAAGACTATCCACATTTAACCAAGACCTCATCCCTGTCAGCACTCTCCTGCCAACAATGCCATTGTTACAGCTTTTCTAACAACACGAATGGCATTGAGGCGATCCGCTACAGACCATTCTGGCCAGAAGCCCAGTACTGCACAGTCGATGTTGATAACTTCGAAGACTATATTCTCTCGATGCTCGTACTCATGCAATGTTCTCGCCAAAACAAATATTCGATTCATGATCGCATCAATGAAGCTGGCCGGCTCCTCTTTGAAAAGACAGTTAGATACTTTGAACCTGGGAAAATATTCATCCGGAGGATGAAATTTCTGGGTATCGTAAACGTACATTGTCTCCAACGGCGAGTCAGAAGCACCAGTCCGACAACCATATTCTTCGCAAGACGAGATCGGAATGAGAGCAACATCGCTATCGTTGTGCCGATCAAGTGTTAATGTCACATTTCGGCAATCCGAAAACACCTCCTGCCAATGCGAAAAGGCAGGAAGAGACCAATTCGGAGCCAGATATAGTACCACTCGTTTAGTCATCGGGCCTACTTCAGTATTCCGACTGTTTTGAACCAATTGTAGAAACCTGGATTATCAAAAACATCAATGCCGAGCGCTTCACCGATTCCTGCGTCCGGGCGTCTTTCGAGTCTTGGAGGTCAGGTGTCCGCCCGACCTAAAAGGCTAAGTTAGATTCGATGGCCTGGCAATATCGATGCAGTCCCCCATTGTGCAACTGAAAATGGTCTGCGATGCCCAGTGAACGACATAAACCGTCTGCGGAACTTCAAATATCGCGATAGCCTCTTGGATAAGATCGTGAATCGATAGAGATAAGCATAAAGATGTAGCCATATCGCCAGCAACATCCACCCTGCAATCGAATGAACCAACCAAATTTGCGAAGGCAATGAGCCCGACTTTAACTTTATCTAAATCTCTACGAAACTCTCTGCCAGGAGCTTTGGGATAATCGATATAGTCCGTGTAAAAAAGTGAAGTCTTCGTCCAATCTACCCCTGAAAATCCCATTGGGTACGTTCTCTTTACAAGATCAACAAAATTCGTGTCGTCACTTATTGTCATTCGCCCCGCGAGCAAGAGATGGTGCACAACGGCCTTCCACTCATTGTTTCCCCAATCATCGTTTGGGTCCTCAGTCATGATTACCTTCCCCCGAACGGTTGTCGCAAGGCTGAATCTACAGTCTTGTAGTCTTGTAGGTCAGGCGTCCGCCGGACTCTCTGGAATCTATTCGCTTTTTCATGCCTCGATATCGATAGGTGGCGGAAGAAAGGCGAGCGCCTGCTCTACAAGACTAATGTTCTTGAATAAACACATAGCTAGCCCCTCCTCCGAACCCGACCCATAAAACTGATTCCTCCTTAGGCCCGCCTATGATGATCGCGTGAGGGAGCGGCAGCCACTTGAACAGAATGTCGGCAGCAAATCGAGATTCACATTTAATGCCTAAAGAATAAAAGTCGTCGCTAATAAATGTTACATACTGATAGTCCGATACCTCAGCAATCCTACACAGCTCTCTGAATTCCTGCATTATCCGCCGGAGCAACTGAGCATGCGTCTCGCCTGAAATAGGGCCACTTGAATGATAGGCTTTCTCCCAATTCGTTTCTCCCCTTCGGGTCAACGGAAAGATGAGTCTCAACTTTTCCACGATTATTTCCAGTTCCAACTCGCGAAGTATTGACGCAACGTGGCGGTTCGATTGCGCATTCAGCGACTCGACGAGCTGCGTTACCTCATGGTCGAATTCGGTCATCGTGCTGTTTTCCATTGTTCAACGAAAAAACAATTGATGCAGTCTTGTAGGTCAGGCGTCCGCCTGACTTTCTTGCATCTACTCGGTTTGTAAGGTTCGAGCGCGACGGATGTCGGAAGGAAGGCAGGCGAGCGCCTGCCCTACAAGGCTAAAGTTTTCCCGGACACCCCTGGGCAATAGCCAGTGGCACCCGGCCGTGTGGGACAATGGGGGGTCAGGGAGATTTCTGGGGGAGGATGTCGCGGAAGCGGAGCCATTGGCCGACTAGATTGGGCCAGCCGGCTACTTCGGGATGAGCGTATCCCATGCCGACGCCGTGGCGACCTTTCTCGTAGATGTGCATCTCGACGGGGACGTTGGCTTTTCGAAGCGCGGTGAAGAAAGCGATGGCGTTCTCGGGGAGGACGGCGGTGTCGGCAGCGGTGTGAAAGATGAAGGTGGGGGGCGTGTCGGGGGTGACTTGGGTTTCGTTGGATAGGAGTTCGACCAGCTTTGGATCGGGCTGGTCGCCGAGAAGGTTTTTCTTAGATCCGCCGTGGGTCAGGCCATCTTTCATGGAGATGACCGGATAGGCGAGGACGGTAAAGTCTGGACGCGAGCTGACCTTTTCGACGGGGTCGGTGCTGTTGGGATTGCCGAGATCGTAGTGGGTGGCGGCAGTAGAGGCGAGATGGCCTCCCGCAGAGAATCCCCAGATGCCGATCCGCTTGGGGTCAAGGCCATAATCGCTGGCATGAGATCGGACCCAACGGACGGCTCGGTTGGCATCCTGGAGCGGCGCGGGATGATGATACTTGGGAGCGAGTCGGCTTCGCAGCATGAAGCACGTGATCCCCTGCTCGACCCCCCAGTCGGCCACTTGTTTCCCTTCGAGATCCTCGGAAAGCCCTCCGTATCCGCCGCCGGGACAAATCACCACGCCCACATGGGCATCTTTGTCAGGAGATGGTTGCCAGATCCGCAGGATCGGCGTGTCGGTTGGCTCCGAGCCAAGGGCGCCTGGCGCGCCGTCGGGCCAAAGCGTGATCTCCTTGGGGGCTGTCGCCTCGGCCCACGCGGATAGCGTTACTGTCCCTAGAACGACCGTCGTCACGCAGGTGATGAATCGGACCATGCTCAGGTTCCCCCTTTGAATACATTCCCAAGGGAGAGAGTGTAACGCGCCGAGTGGTTGGGATGCGAGCGCGACTCAAATTCAGAGGATCGTTCCATGTCTCGCGTTGATCGCCGTCCTGCCAAAGTGGTTTTCTTCGACGCGGGGGGAACGCTCCTGGATCCCGTCGAGCCGGTCGCTGACACCTATCTTCGATTTGCCCGAGAGTTCGCCCCCACACTTGATCCGCAGGGATTCAACGATCACTTCCGAGCTGCCTGGCGAGGCTTGAACGAGAACTTTCGCTCTCGTTCTCCCGACGGTGAAACGTCCGAGGCTCTGGAGAAGGAAGCATGGTTCCAGTTCACGCGAGCGGTCGCCGATCCTTTCGGCGTGCTTCGCGATCAGCATGAAACCTGGTTGGCTCGGCTAGTTGAATACTTCGATCGCGGGGAGTCGTGGCGTCTGGTTCCCGAGGCACAGAACGTTCTCACCGAACTTCGTTCACGCGGTTTGAAGTTGGCAGTGGTGAGTAACTGGCATGACATCCTTGAAAGCATCCTGATTCATCACGGCTTGGCGGATCAGCTCGACGCCATCGTGATCAGCTCGCGGGTAGGACGAAAAAAGCCTCATCGCGAAATCTTCACGCACGGGCTCGATCAGTTTGGCCTCTCGGCAAGCGAAGGCGTTCATGTCGGCGACTCGTGGGAAGAAGATTGTGTCGGGGCGATCAAAGCAGGGATGCAGGCGGTTCATTTCGATCGAACCAGGGGCCCAGAAGCTGATCCTGCCGGCATCTGCTTAGAAAGCAAGCCGACCCTGCCCGTTATTCGGTCGCTTGGCGAACTGCCGGGCCTGTTGCCTTAACCCTGCATCAGAAAAAAGGAGAATCTCCCAACTCATTTGTTCGGGGGGATTTGGGAGATTCCAATGAGCCAGGCAACCGCTCGGCAAGCGGACAAAATTCGTCCTGGCATGGCCCTTGCAAATGAGAGGGACGGTTCCCCTATGACCCTCCTCCTCGTTAATCCGACCCTTTCGATTCCCGCAGCCGAGGAGGAGGGTCCCCCCCTCTTTTCTTTTTCCACCGATGGGGAGACTCGTGATCCGCTAAAGCAGTCCAGGAGTTCAAGTCAGCGTTCATGCGGAGTCCGCGGTCTCATCAAAGGGAGTGAATAAGTCTCGCGATCCGTTGCCGGTTTTCCATCGCGAACGCCCTCACGCGGTACAATTCATTCCGTCGATACAAGTGTTACAACGCAATGAGTCTGCCCATTCGCTTCTCTACCATCGCTCCTGTTTTCTGATGATGAGCCCGCTTGAGCATCTACTCTTACGAAGAGTGGCCGGTCCTGATCGCCCCCTTCGATGGTGGTGCATGAAGAGATCTGCTCACCGCGCTCGGCATCGCTCTAACCAGGAATGCCTCTTTGGATCAGGCAGGATCGCTTGATCGAACCACTCCGACAGCGGAGAATATCGTAAAGAGAGACGAGGGGGATGGGTGGATTCCCCACGGCCCTCAGGCAAAGGAAGCAGAGTCCGTCCATGTTGAAGCATTTGTCTGTTGACCCTGATGAGTTCGTTGACATCGATCCGGAAGAGACCCGGGAGTGGCTCGAGTCTCTCTCCGACGTTATTCGCCGGCACGGCTCTCAGCGAGCGCAGCAGCTTTTGGTGATGCTGCAGAATCGAGCATATAAGGAAGGGGTTCTTCTCCCTTTCACTGCTAACACGCCGTACGTCAACACCATCGCGCCCGACCGACAGCCTCGTTATCCGGGGAACCGCGACCTCGAACGACGGATCAAAAGCATCACTCGCTGGAATGCGATGGCGATGGTCGTTCGGGCGTATCGCGAGAATCCCGATCTCGGTGGGCACATCTCGACATATGCCTCGTCTGCCACACTCTACGAAGTCGGCTTCAACCATTTCTTCAAGGGTCCAGAACATCCCGATGGTCCCGACTTCGTTTACTTCCAGGGACACTCAGCACCTGGCATTTACGCGCGGGCGTTTCTCGAGGGAAGACTCTCCGAGCAACACTTGCGAAACTTCCGACAGGATCTTCACCCCAAGGGTGGAATCACCAGTTATCCGCACCCCTGGCTGATGCCGAACTTCTGGCAATTCCCCACCGTGTCGATGGGATTGGGCCCGTTGATGGCGCTTTACCATGCTCGCTTCAACCGATACCTACTCGACCGTGGTTTAAAGGATACTTCTAAGCAAAAGATCTGGTGCTTTGTCGGGGACGGCGAAGTTGACGAGCCCGAAACGTTGGGGGCGATCAACCTTGCCTCACGCGAAGGCCTCGACAATCTGATCTTTGTCATCAACTGCAACTTGCAGCGACTTGATGGACCCGTTCGAGGCAACGGCAAGATCATTCAAGAACTCGAAGCAGGCTTCCGCGGTTCGGGCTGGAACGTCCTGAAGGTGATCTGGGGATCAGAATGGGATCCGCTGCTGGCGGCCGACAACAACGGCAAGCTCATCCAGCGAATGGGAGAGATCGTCGACGGCGAGTACCAAAAGTATTCGGTCGAAAAGGGAAGCTACATTCGCGAGCACTTCTTCAGTGTCGACCCCAGTCTTTCTGCTATGGTCGATCATCTGTCAGATGAACAGATTCAGAAGATGCGGCGCGGCGGACACGATCCTGAAAAGGTCTATGCCGCTTTCAAAGCCGCCGTCGAGAACCGAGGGACGCCGACCGTCATCCTGGCCAAGACCGTCAAGGGTTATGGCATGGGCGAAGCCGGCGAAGGACGCAACGTTACCCATCAGCAGAAGAAGCTCAACGAAGAAGAGCTTCGTGAGTTTCGTTCGCGGTTCGGCATTCCCATCGGTGATGACGAAATCGAAGAGACCCCCTTCTACTTGCCCCCGGACGATTCGCCCGAGATCAAGTACCTGTTGGATCGTCGCAAAGAGCTGGGTGGATTCCTCCCCTCGCGACAAGCGACGGCAGCGCCGCTTGAGATCCCGGGACTTGCAACGCTCAAGGATTTTCTCGAAGGGAGCGGCGAGGCAGCCGCCTCGACGACGATGGCGTTTGTCCGTCTTCTTTCATCGTTCCTGCGAGACAAGAAGATTGGCAACATGATCGTGCCTATCGTGCCCGACGAGGCGCGCACCTTCGGCATGGAAGGCCTCTTTCGCCAGGCCGGCATCTACGCCAGCAAGGGCCAACTCTACGAACCGGTCGACCGAGCGAACGTTCTCTACTACAAGGAATCGAAGGACGGCCAGCTTCTCGAAGAAGGGATTTGCGAAGCCGGCGCGATCAGCTCGTTCGTTGCAGCGGGGACGGCGTACGCCAATCATGGCTTGAACATGATTCCCTTCTTCATCTATTACTCGATGTTCGGTTTTCAGCGGGTCGGCGACTTCATCTGGGCTGCGGCCGATAGCCGAACAAAGGGTTTTCTACTCGGCGGGACGGCCGGCCGAACGACGCTCAATGGGGAAGGCCTTCAGCACCAAGATGGCCATAGCCATATCTTGGCCGCCACGGTGCCGACCGTCGTTGCGTACGACCCGGCATTCGGTTATGAGGTGACCGTCATTGTTCAGGACGGCCTGCGTCGAATGTATGCCGAGAGCGAATCGGTCTTCTATTACATGACGCTTTATAACGAAAACTATCCGATGCCCGCGATGCCTAGCGGTGTCGAACAGGGAATCGTGAAGGGGATGTACAAGCTCCCGAGCAAAGATGCCGGCCCATCGAAGATCAAAGCTCGGCCACAACTCCTCGGCAGCGGAACCATTCTTCGCGAAGCCCTCCGAGCGAACGACATCCTTGCGGAGAAGTTCGGCATCGTCAGCGATGTTTGGAGCGTCACCAGTTACAAGGAACTTCGCCGAGAGGCGATGGCTTGCGAGCGATGGAATCGGCTCAACCCAGAAAAGCCTCGCCGGGTCAGCTACATCGAATCGAGTCTAGCCGGTGTGCCGGGTCCGTTTGTGGCGGTTTCCGACTACATGCGGCTCGTTCCCGAACAGGTCTCTCGTTGGGTTCCAGGGGGCTTGACGATTCTCGGCACCGACGGCTTTGGCCGAAGTGAATCGAGAAAGACGCTCCGTCGTCATTTCGAAATCGATGCCGAGCACGTCGCGTATGTGACGCTGGGGGAACTGGCTCGGCTTGGTCATATTCCCGAGAAAATGCTCCTTGAGGCCCGAACGACATTGGGGATCGATCCCGGAAAGATCGACCCGGCGATTGCGTGACGGCGATTGATCAAGGGACTCATCCGCGGTTCAGAAAACGGAATGCCGACCGTGGATCGATCATCTTTCGACCTGCCCCTCGCGAGGCGAAGGGCCATTTGATCAGAATGGAACAAATCCATGGCCATTGAATTTCGCGTACCCGACTTGGGCGAGAACATTGACTCGGCGGATGTCGGTCAAATTCTTGTCAAGGAAGGAGAGACCATCTCCGCCGGCAAGAATGTTCTCGAACTCGAAACGGAAAAGGCGGTCTTCGAAGTCGAATGCCCGCATGCCGGCACCATCACGAAGATTCATGTCAAGCCGGGCGATACCGTGACGGTGGGAACGTTGATCCTCTCGATCGAACAAGTCGGGAGTGTCGCGGCCTCGTCCTCGGCGCCCCCTCCTCCCGCCAAGTCGGCTGCCGCCCCTTCCTCGACGACCACGCCAACAAAACCATCAACGGCATCGGCAATGCCTTCGGCGGTCACTCGGCCGGCACCAGCGACGAGCAACGGAGATCGACCGTCGCCAGCGATGCCGGCACCGGCTCGGCCTACGTCTGCTGCCCCTGCTGCTGCGGCGCTGGCTCCGCCGGCCGATTATCGCAACGATGAGAAGCTCCCGCCTCCTGCAGCGCCGGCGACGCGCCGTCTGGCTCGGGAGTTGGGGGTTGATCTTTACGACGTAGCGGGGAGCGGACCGGGTGGACGAATCACGCAAGAGGATGTTCGTCTCTTCGTGAAGAGCCGAATGAGCGGCGGGGTCGTGGCGGGAAGCGCGGGGGTCTCTTTGGCATCGCCTGGCTTGCCTGACTTCACGGAGTTCGGTCCCGTCGAACGAATCAGGATGAGCAAGCTCAACGTGACGGCGGCCGGCAATCTCTCGCTCGCGTGGCAAACCATTCCGCACGTGACGCAACACGATCTGGCCGACATCACCGAGGTCGAGTCGGCACGCCGAAAAATGGTCGGGGATCCTAAGTACAAGGGTCCCAAAATCACCATGACCGTGGTTGCGGTCAAAGCATGCGTGGCGGCGATAAAGGCGATGCCCAACTTCAACGCCAGCATCGACACTCGCAGCAATGAGATCATTCAAAAGCACTTCTACAATATCGGCATCGCCGTTGATACAGAGAACGGTCTGTTGGTGCCGGTTATCAAAAATGCCGACACCAAGTCGATCCGCCAGATTGCCGATGAGATTCTGGATCTGTCTGAGAAAGCTCGGGCGCGCAAACTTGATATCGGCTCGATGAAGGGTGGAACGTTCACGATCACCAATCTCGGAGGGATCGGCGGGACCGGCTTTACGCCGATTGTCAATTGGCCTGAAGTGGCGATTCTCGGGATGTCCCGTTCGTTTGAACAACCTCGACTGGTGGAGGGCCGACTCGAGAATCGGCTGATGCTGCCCCTCTCCCTCTCGTACGATCACCGAGTGATTAACGGCGCGGATGCCGCCCGATTTGTTCGTCGGCTTTGCGAACTCCTCAGCGATCCTTTTGCTCTCTTAAGCGAGATCTAATCGCCGGCCGGCATCGGTTGTTCCCAGCCGAAGCTTATTGACCGTGAAGACTCGGCGGATACCGGGAATGATCCACGTCACCAGACGAACCATCCAGGGATATCGATTGCGGTAGTGATACAGGACGCTGTCGATCTCTTCGACATGAAACCGAGGATCCCACGCTTCGATCTCTTTGATGTCGTCGATGCCCCATTGAAAGCTCGCGCCCCCCACTTGGCAAAGACGAATCTTACTTGAGTTGGCAGCCACCCCGCGGACGCAGCTATCGTGCAGAAACAATGATCCCGGGAAATGATCCGCAACGCGTGTGAAGAGAGCCCGGACATCCTCTTCCTTGAAGTAGAAAAGAACACCCTCGGCCGCGAAGAGAATGGGGGGACGAGCCCGCTCGCGAACGATCTCGACCCAGCCCTCATCGAGAATGGACTCGGCCAGGAACATTCGTCGTTGATTCTCTTCGAAGAACCGCCGACGGACCGCCAGCGATTCCGGGAGATCGATATCGATCCAAGTGGCTTGGCCGTTGTCCAACCGTTCATACCGTGTGTCGAGTCCAGGGCCGATCTCGACAATGGTCCCAGTCGGATGTTGATCGAGAAAATCGCTGATCCAACGGTCGTAAATGGTGGCGGCGACACACGCGACCACGGGAAGAATCTTCGATTCCTTTTCGAGGTCAGCCAATTCTTCGGGGCTGCAGTTCAATTGCTCGAGAATCTGCTGAGCTCGCGGGTCTCGCAAGATGGGACGAGCCCGCTTAGACTCACTGGCCCGCGCGTAAAGCGGGAGGATCATTGTTCGGGCAACGCCCTTCAATTCGCGAAACTCTGCCTTGCTCAAGGAGTCGGCCCCACCCTCTATTTCAAGCAACAACTCGTCTGTGGGATTTATGGTATCAACCTGATCGGCATGAAGGGCGTGAGGGTCCGACGCTTTGCCCTCCGATCTTCGAAACGTGGCGTAAACTTTCGTCAAGAAGCCAACGAGGCGCCATCCGAGCCCTTCGATCGGAGTCAGCGATGAGAGTTCATTTCAGCGATATTGTGCAATTCATGGCGGACTTGATGGCGTCGGCTCATGGGCAGATCGTCCTCTTAGTTCTGGGCGTGATCGGGATCCTGATGCTCCGCGGGCCCAGTGGTCGCATTTAATATCGCGACCTGATCCTCCTTCTTTTTGCTACCAACTCCCGATTCGAAATGAGCCTTTGCAAGGCAATTATGAAACCATTACTTGGACGGCGCTTCGAGCGGTGTCGGCGGCGTCGGACTAGGCCAATCGAGATGCTTGTGCAGAAACGCAAACGTCCCTACCCCATGAATGGTGTGCGGTCCATCGAAGAATTCGATCTCGGTCCGGTCGGCCAAATGAAGATCAACATAAAGCTGACGGACCTTCGCAAACTCGGCTGCGACGCGGTCATCGGGCGCGACGCCATCACGATGCCCTCGTTCGACCATGAACGGTCGAGGACAGATCAATCCCGCCATTTCGCTGTAGTTGAAGGTCATCCCTAAATCGAACTCGAAGATCTCGTACTCGGGCGATCCGATGTAAGAGTAGGGACTTCGCAGTGACGCGTTCTTCCAGATCCAATCATTGAAGTCGGCCGAGCAAATCGAAAGAGAGTATTCCTTCACGACCGCGGGGATCCGCATGGCACTTTTGCCGCCATACGAAAGACCGTAAAAGCCGATCCGCTTCGCATCGACGAAAGGGAGTGTCGCGAGCCAGGCGACAATCTGTTCATGTTGCGGAATGATGATCGAGAATAGAGTCTTGCCCAGCGGGTTGAGCTGCCTTTGAAGCACACGAAATCGATCGTGAAAGATGTAGAGATTCTGCGGGGCGAAGACGATAAAGCCTCGCTCCGCCAGGCGACAGCCGAACTGGTTGTAGGCAGGATTCTTGATCTTGGGATCGGCAAGGTCTTGAGGCCGACCTTCGAGCCCATGCTGCGCGACGACCACCGGCCGGCGCTCGGCATCCTTGATCCCCTTCGGAACCAGAAGCAAACCGTAAGCGATCACATTCGGGTAGACATCAAGGACGACTTCGTAGCCGGTGTACGTCGGTTCTTCAAACGCCAGCCGAGTTCGAGGCTTAGGGGGAAGCTTCTCTAGATAAAATCGTCCGATGACTTCCTTCGAAAAGTATTCGCGATAGGACTCCGTCGCTTGCAACCATTGCTCGCCCGAACGAGCAGCGCGAGCGGGCTGGGTCTTGGCCCAGAACTTTTCGCGAATGAAGGGGGATTCTTCGAGAAGAAACTGCGTGTCGTCAAGAATCTCGTCGACTTGCCTCTTCATTCGCTCCGCCTGATAACTGACGTCTGGGGTATAGGGCGTGACGATGTCCCCGGCGATGAACATCTCGTCGTCAATCTTGCCGCCGAGGAACTCGATGACATTGGCGAGCTCACCTTCGATGCCGGTAAGGACCTTAGGGGTCAGTTCGGGAACGAACTCTTTCCAGCGTTTAATCTCTGCTTCAACAGGGCGGCGCTGGACATACTTCGTGTAAGTATCGATGAGATCCTGTTGAAAGGCCGCTTTTCCCTCTTCGGTCGCGGGGTGTTCTCGCTGTAACCCCGGGACCGGCGCGCCTCGGCCACCGGCTTTTAAGAATGGGATCGAGGAAAATCGAGCGTCGCTGAGCCCGAACTTTCTCGGCGGTATCAGCATTGCCAATTCCGCTAACCCGAACTCTTCATGAAGTCCGAAAACGTTTCGGCTGATCGGCTGCAACGCGGGGGGAAGAATGAACGAATCTCGACCGATCAGGTTTACCATGGCGATCTCCGAAGAAAGGGCGCCCGCGTAGATCCCGATCAGCCCCCCTTCTCCTTCGCCGTACACGGCGACTTTGAAGCCTGGATCGATCCCCTTCCCCTCGGCAAGAAGCCCGCGAGCCGCCGCGATCACCTTTTGCACTTCGTAGCCGAGCAAGTGACGACCGAGCTCGAAGGCCGGTCGGTAGCAAAACTCTCGGTGCGTGATGCCGGTCTCGACAGAGCCACCTTGCGTCTTCGAAAAGCGGGTGTCGTAATCGATGATCGTCGGAATAAGAACTCTCATGCCGACATTCGCCAGGATGACGGCCGGCATCGGGTCTTTCGATTCGACCCCTAATGCTGCCTCGGGCGACTGTGTCGCGTGAGGGACGACGATAACGCCCCCCTTGGCTGGTTCCGCGACGGGATCGATGAGAAGCCCCTCGCCGTGAACGCCTCGCACGACGGGCCAGCGAACTCGGCGGATGGTGTACTTCTTCGTCTCTTTGATCGCTGCGGAGCGAGAACTGGTCGCTTGAAACTGAAAGCCAGTGAAAGGTTCGAGGGGATCAACGACACCCAAGATCTTTGCGAGTCGTTCCCTTTTGGGTTCGACATACTTCAGGTACGCGTCGATCGAAGATGTATCCGGTTCGAAATTCTTTCGTCGACGAAGGACGGCTTGGTCGGTCTGATCCTCGAGAAAACGTTGCACGCCGTCGACCAAGTCAGAGGCAATATCCCCCTTTTGTTCGAGCAATTGAGTATTGGGTAACGGGCCTGGCTTCTCCTGGGCCTGGAGCCTGCCGACGAAGAGAATCGCGACGAATGCCGACGCTGTTGTCACGGATCGGAACATGGACGCAATGAGCATAAAATGACCCCTCTGCCACCTGCGAGATGAATGTATGTACGCAGCGGGGCTGGAGGCAAACTTTACGAAGATCGAAAAGCGGAGATATTTTCTGCCGAAACGTTCCCCTACGGAGCGGTGTCCGGAGCGTCAGGAATACTGAGCTTAGGCAAGAAGTCGTCCAATCGAGAATCGTCCCCGTTCTTCGGTGCCTCCCCCTTGGGAACGGACTTAGGAGGCGGGGGCAGTGGGTCCGAAGGCCCCGTTGGCAAGGGAATCCCCTCGGGAACAGCCGGCACGGGAGGCTTTTCGGGAAGGGGCGAAGTCGCGCGAGGGTTCGGCGTCACCGGCGCGTCTGGCCGAATCGCAGGACGGTCGCTGGGCCTGCTTCGCGGCGGCGCGGAATCGTTTGGGCGGCTCCCGTCCGGGCCGGGGCCCGCGGGCCGAACCGTTGGATCATCAGGCATTCGGGGCCGAAGTCGAAGACCTCCCGTGTTGTTTCCCGACAGGAATCCACCCTGGGCGTAGTTCGGCGCCAGTCCGTTCATCCCTGTTGCCACGTTACCCCCGACGGCCATGGGAATCGGCTGGCCAGGCATGACCCCGACACCCATCGGAGAGGAGGCCATCGGCATCGCCGTTCCAATGGCGACCGTCGCCGATCGCGTTACCGGCGAATTGAAAACGACGGGGATGGTCGCCGGCATCGGCTGGGTCATCACCATGGGAGACGTGGGCATCACCGCCACCGGAACGGGCGTGGGCATCATCACCGGTTGCGGCACCACCGCCGGGGCTGGGATGGCAACAACGGCTGAATTCGGAAAGGGCCGAGCGTTCGGAGAAAGCGGGTCGATCGCCCCAGGGGGGAGACCATCGCGCGTGGCAGCGACCGGCACCTGGGCGCCGATCATGGGGCCGGCCACTTCCAAGCGATTTCCCTGGGCGACATTCGTTGCCGGCACCGAAGGGCCATTGAGCACCGCTCCCGAGAATGGCTGGACGGCGGTGCGAGGTTGAATCTCCGAATAACCTGGCCCGACTGTATTCTGGACTCGACCGACGTCCCTACCGCGGCGACCCGGAAATCGGCAATTCTCAAAGCATCGGCAACCAACCTGGCTGAGGATCAGGCCAGCGACAACGATCGGCCAAACCAGAGTTGAAACAGGCGTCCAACGTCCTCGGGCTTGTTCGGTCATCATCGGTCGCCTCCCACAGAGCCGCGTCGAGCGGATTCTCGATCGCCGAAGGCCTTTCTGCCGGCCCTCTGAGGCAACCGTAGGCCAGAGGAAGAAACGTGCCTAGTCCGACTTGATCGATTGGGAGGGATAAGCAGGTATCGATTCGATGGAATGGACCGAGGGTAGCGGTTATGCCCGATTTGGGGTATGCCTCGATCGATCACCACCCTATTTCGTCGGGAGTTCTTCCAACGTGATGTCCTTGAACTCGACTTTCATCGCCGGCCCGCCGTGGAGTTGAAGGCCGATCTTACCGGTCGTCGCTCCCGCTTTGGGGTTCTTTTCGACGTACTGAACCGTTTTGGTCCCGTTCGTGGTGATCGTAATGTTGGGGCCATCGGCACGGACTTCCATGTCAATCCATTGATTGACGTCGGCGACCTTCTTCGTGTCCATTTTGAAGTCGATCATGCCTCGTTTCTTCTCTTCGTAGAGAAGTCCCCAATAGTTCGGGGCGATGTCGGCCTGGTAGCCTGCCATCACGTACATCTTCGGGTCGACGACCTCGCTGCGGAACTGCACGCCGCTATTATGATTGGCCAGGCGAACCTTGAACTTCAGTACGAAGTTGCTGTACTCCTTGTCAGTGAAGAGGAAGGTGTTGTAGTTGATGCCGGGAGTCGTGCCGACAATGACGCCGTCCTCTACCTTCCAAAAGTCTTTGTTGCCGACCCATCCTTGCAGATCTTTCCCGTTGAAGATTGCCGGCATGTCGGCCAAAGCGATATTCGATACCAACAGCAATAGTGCCGAAAACATGATTGATCCCCGCATGTCGCTTTCCCCCACTGATGTAGACCGACGCTCGAAACCCTGCTGGCCATCTTACAGAGCGATCCTCTCGAGTGCGACCGAAGCGAGTCGGTTAACTCTCTTGGCGAGCCTTTTGTTATGGGCGATGACGGGATGCGGGCGCGTCCATCCAGAAGCGGTTCCCACGGATGCATCGAACAAGTCGAGCAACGCATTGCCAATCGCCTTGACTTTTCAGCAAGCCAAGGGCGTGACGTATGAGAGACAAGCCCACGGGGCCAGGCTGGTGGTGCGGGCTTCTTTTGACGATGGATCAAACCAATTTGAGAACCGATTTTTCGACGGGCCAGCTCCGCGGGATGGCAGAACCATTGGCTTGCCGGTCCAGAGAATGGTTTGTCTCTCGTCGACCCATCTCGGATTTTTAGAGGAGCTAGATGCGATCGATCGCGTGGTTGGTGTCAGTGCTCGCCGACATGTCTCTCATCGGGCGCTGCTTGATCGCATTGCCAATGGGGACGTGGTCGAGGTTGGTAGCGGCATGCCGATCGATACAGAGCGTCTGCTGGCGTGTCGACCCGATGTGGTGGTGACCTTTGGTGTCAATGAGAGTGATGTCGAACCCTTTGCCATGATTCAGCGAGCCGGCATCCCGGTTCTCGTCGTGGCAGAGTACACCGAAGATGATCCGCTTGGCCGGGCCGAATGGATCAAGGTCTTCGGGTTGCTGGTGGGGAAAGTGGATCTGGCTCAGACGCGGTATGAAGAGATCGCTCGGCAATATGAATCGCTTCGCGCGCGAGTCTCCGCGGTCAAGGATCGTCCCACGGTGCTGTTAAATGCTTCTTTTCAGGGGATCTGGTATTTGCCGGGCGGGACCAGTTACATGGCTCGCCTTCTGTCGGATGCGGGAAGCGACTATCTCTGGAAGGATGATCAAGGCTCGCGAGTACTGACGCTCGACTTTGAGACGGTGTTCGCTCGGGGTAAGTCGGCACGGTATTGGTTGAATGTTGGTTTCTGGAAGACGCTTGCCGACGGATTGGCCAACGATCCCCGCTATCAACATTTCGATGCGTTCGCGGCCGGCCGAGTCTTCAATCACATGGCTGGCGCCGGTGAAGAATCAGGAACCGATTACTTCGAACGGGGGGCCGCTCGGCCCGACTTAGTCCTCGCCGATCTCATTCGGATCTTTCATCCTCCGTCGCTTCCCATGCACGAGATGGTCTGGTACAAGCAACTCCCCGAGCGGTAATTTTTCCTCTCCGCTCTGCAGGCGAGCGGTGTAAGATCGGGAGCAGAATCCGATCGACAAAGTGATCGATAAAAGTGATCAATCAAAGGAGACTGGTGTCCCATGCCGAATCGAACACTTTCGCTTCGATCGTCGCAACAAGTTCTCGACGAGATCGATCGACTCGAGCGAGTGGGCTACACTCAGGGGAAAAAATGGACACTGTCGCAAGCCTGCGACCACATCGGCAAGACGCTGGCGATGGGGATGAACGGCGCGCCGTTTCGACTCCCTTGGATTCTTCGAAAGACGGTTGGCCCGCTCGTCGTTCGTTCGATTCTGAAGAGTGGCCGACTCCCGTCGCTGCTGAAACTCGATGCTCCCAAACCCTTGCTCCCCAAGCCGAGCAAAACGGGTAAAGACGATCCGCAGAAGATCGATTGGTGCCGATCGATGATTCGCGAAGCCGAGCAGTTTGCCGGCCCCCTGCCCCCCTATCCTTTGATGGATAATATCTCGGTCGATGATTGGCGATTGCTGAACTGGATTCATGCGGGTCATCATCTCAGCTTCCTTATTCCCAAAGAGTGAGCCAGCGATTGCGACGCGACGCCTCGAGTTTTATGCTGTTGCTTCTGTCGGCGATGCTGCTGGCCTTGGTCGCGATCTCCTTGACGGCTGGTTCGGTGACGATTCCTCTTCGCGACCTTTGGAGCATTCTGCAAGGGACGCCGAGCAGCGATCCCGTCTTTCAGACGATTGTCTGGGAAGTTCGCTTGCCTCGAATGTTGGTGGCGTTGTTGGCTGGGGCGGCCCTCTCGGCAGCGGGCTTAGCGATGCAAACTCTATTTCGCAATCCGCTAGCGGGCCCGTATGTTCTCGGCGTCGATGCCGGCGCCAGCTTGGGTGTTGCCCTTGTGACACTCTCTGTCGGAGCGGGCAAAGAGAGCTTTCTCGCGACGGTCGGTCTCTGGAGCGGTATGGGTCGGCTACTGGCGGCAACGATCGGAGCGGCTGGCGCCCTGGGCGTCGTTATGCTGGTGGCCGCCCGCGTCGGAAGCGATTTGACCATCTTGATCGTCGGGCTTCTGATGAGCTACTTCGTCTCTGGCTTGATCGGGTTCCTCATCTATCAGGCGGAGCCCGAAAGCAGTCAGCGATATCTCCTTTGGACCTTCGGCAGCTTCGATAACATCCCGTGGCCGAGTCTTTTTCTTCTGGCGGGTGCGGTCCTCGTCGGCATCAGCCTAATATTCCTTCTTGTGAAAGGAATGGATGCGCTTCTGCTGGGTGAAGAAAGTGCCGAGTCGCTCGGCATCGCGGTTCGTTCGACGCGCTGGGGACTTGTCGTCGGGTCAAGCCTGCTTGCGGCGGCGGTAACGGCCACTTGTGGACCGATCGGATTCATTGGTGTTGCCGTCCCGCACCTATCCCGCTGGGTGATGCGATCCTCTATCCACCGAATTCTTATGCCGGCGACGATCCTGTTGGGGGCGATGGTAGCTCTCATCGCTGATTTGATCGCGCGCGGGTCGGCGGGCAATACACCCATGCCCATCAACGTCGTCACTTCGCTGTTCGGCGCGCCGCTTCTTCTTGTACTGGTGCTGAACAGACGGGAGGCGAGATGGTAATGTTGCCCTCTCCGCTGTTGTCGGCTCGGAACTTGGCCATTGGATTTTCGCCGAAGCAGACGCTCGCGCGGGATCTCTCTTTGGATCTTTTGCCAGGCGAAATCATCTTTCTGCTGGGACGCAATGGCGTGGGCAAATCGACCTTACTTAGGACGCTTGCCGGGCTGCGAGCTCCGCTGTCGGGGACGATTTCTTACGGCTCGCAGGAGATCGAGAGTCTCTCTGCCAAAGCCAAGGCGAAGTACCGCGCTGTCCTTTTTCCAACTCAATTGAAGAGCCCCACCCGCGTCCGCGAGTTGGTGTCACTTGGTCGGCTTCCCTATGCCGACTGGTCCGGTCAGATATCGCGGCATGATCAGGAGGAGATCGACCGCTCGCTGCTGGCCGTCGGATGTGGCGACTGGAACGATCGCTGGGTCGATCAACTCAGCGATGGCGAAAAACAACGTGTCCTCCTCGCCAAAACCATCGCGCAGGGAACGTCGATCCTACTTCTAGATGAACCGACCGCGTTCATCGATTTGCCCCAGCGAATGGAATTGGCCAAAGTCCTTAAACGCTGGGCCAGACAAGCCGGCCGAGGCGTCATTCTCTCGACGCATGATCTCGATCTCGCCATGGCGACGGCCGACCAGATCTGGATTCTCGAATCGGGGGGCTCCTGGACCAGCGGCATCCCCGAGGAACTCGCCATGTCCGGAACGCTCGGCCGCGTTTTTGAATCGCCCGAGGCTACGATCGACCGCGCCACCGGTCGGCTGATCTGGTGCCAAACGGGTGGCCCGACGGTGACGGTCATCGGTCACGGCCCCTGGCATGACTGGACGATCCGCGCCCTGATCCGCGCCGGTTATCAAATCCACGATCGATCCGAGGTGGTCATCCGCGTCGGTTCTTCCCTCGAAGGCGCGAGCCCCTGGTCGTTGTCGATCGGGCTGCAAACAGAGGACATTCGCTCTCTGGCCGAGTTACTTCGAGTTTTGAATCAAAAACATCCTGCATGAACTATCCTCTCACCTTGAGTCCCCTCACCTTGACGTTCCTCACCTTAACGGTAACGGTCCCTGGTTGCTGTTGGGAGCCGAATGGGTTACGATCTACCTGTGCGCCTGTCGAGCCCTTCTCGATCGGCGAAGCTTCCCTTCGAGGTGAATCGGAATCATGAATAGCCAGTCTTGGGCGGGGATGGCGATCCTCACACTCTTGACATCCCTCGCGCAGGGTTCGGAATCGATCGTTGTCTTCCCAACGGACATCTCCCTCACCGGTCGCGAAGCTCGTCAGCGATTCTTCGTCGAGCGCGTCGTCGATGGCCGAGCCGTCGGGGTCATGTCCGAGGAGATCACCTTTCAAGTTGCGGACCCGGCCATTTGCTCGATCGACGGTCGGCAAATTGTTCCCTTGGCCAATGGAGAGACAACGGTCTCGGCCAGTGCCGGGGGCATGACGACCAATTTCCGCGTTCAAGTCTCTCGGATGGACGAAGAGTATGCTTGGAGCTTTCGCCATCATGTGCAATCGGTGATGGCCAAGCAGGGCTGCAACTCGGGCGCCTGTCACGGCGCCGCCGCGGGCAAGCGTGGCTTCAAACTCTCGCTTCGGGGCTACGACGCGCCCGGCGACTACGACGTTCTGTTGAGGCAATCTCAAGGTCGCCGAATCAATCTAGACGAGCCCGCAAAGAGCCTTCTCTTAACAAAGGCGACAGCTGCCGTCCCGCACGGCGGTGGCGAGCGGTTCAAGACGGACTCGCTCGATTACCGCGTCCTAGCGGATTGGATTGCGCGAGGCGCGGTTCCCCCCAGCGATCGCGACGCTGTCATGGAATCGATCGAAGTCTTTCCCCGGCAGGTAACCCTCGCGCCGAACTCGACCCATCCGCTGGTGGTGATGGCGAGGTTTTCTGATGGGCATCAAGAGGATGTCACCGCCTGGGCGAAATACACCTCGGCATCGGCCGACGTCGTCGATGTCGATACGCAAGGGATCGTCAAGACGGTAGGCCTGGGAGAGGGTTCGATCAGTGTCTGGTACGCCAACAAAATTGCTTTAGCGACAATCACCGTCCCCTACGGCAACCAGATTGATCCCGCTCTCTTTGTGGCCGAGCCGAGACGAAACGTCATTGATGAACTGGTCCTGGCGAAGTTGGCGGAGTTGAAGCTTCCTCCCTCGCCTTCCAGTACCGATGCGGAGTTCCTTCGTCGCGTTTGGCTTGACATGACAGGATCGCTTCCGCCAGCGGACGAAGTCCGATCTTTCCTTGCCGATTCATCCGCTCAAAAGCGCGATGCGGTGATCGATCGACTTCTGATGAGCCCCGCTTTCATTGATTATTGGACCTACAAAATCAGTGACATTCTGCTGGTCAATTCCGAACGGCTTCGCGAGCCGGCAATGTGGGCCTACTCGAACTGGGTCCGCGACAACGTTGCCGCCGGCCGACCATGGGATCAATTGGTTCGCGATCTTCTGACGGCGGAAGGGAACACGTTGGATCAAGGAGCCACCAACTTCTTTGTCCTTCATCAGGACACGCGAGAACTCTCGGAAACGATCTCGGTTGCGTTCATGGGGCTATCGATCAATTGTGCTCGCTGTCACAATCATCCACTCGAACGTTGGACCAATGATGAATATTTCGGCATGGCCAACTTGCTCGCTCGGGTTCGCATCAAGGGTGGATCAGCCCCGGGGCAGTTCACGGTCTATGCCGCCCGAGAGGGAGATCTGGTCCAGCCGCTTCGAGGCAAACCACAAACGCCTCGGCCGCTCGATGGGAAGCCCCTTTCCATTGATTCCCCTGCCGATCGGAGAGTTGCGCTGGCCGATTGGGTGACGTCGCCCGAAAACCCGTACTTTGCCAAAGCGATCAGCAATCGCATCTGGGCCAATTTCATGGGGGTCGGACTGGTAGAAGCGATCGATGATCTTCGCCTCACCAATCCGCCAAGCCATCCGCAACTCCTCGAAGAATTGGCTCGCCATCTTATTGCGAAGAAGTTCGACCTGCGTGAACTGATGAAGTTGATCGTTCAGTCAAACACGTATCAGCGATCCAGCACACCGTTGCCGGGCAATATCGGGGACAAGCGTTTCTACTCACGCTATTACCCTCGTCGCCTGATGGCCGAGGTGACGATCGATGCGATTTCGCAAGCAACCGGTGTCGCCACGACCTTTCCGAATTACCCCGCGGGTTGGCGGGCGATTCAGCTTCCCGATTCGAAAGTCGCCTCGAGCTTTCTGGACAAGTTCGGCCGGCCCAAACGAGATGCCACCTGCGAATGTGAACGGACGAGTACCCCCAGCATGGTTCAAGCACTCCACTTGGCCAATGGAGACTCGCTCAACGAGAAGCTGAAACAATCGGGTAACCGAGTCGAAAAAATGGTCTCTTCCGATCGGCCAATCGAAGAGCGAATCGAAGAAATCTACCTCTGGTCGGCAAGCCGCCTTCCCACGCCCGAGGAGAAATCCGCAATCGTCCATGAGTGGTCGCAGACCGCCCCGGTCGAGCAGCGGGCTCTCATCGAGGATCTCTTCTGGAGCATCCTGACCAGTAAAGAGTTTCTCTTCAATCATTAGTCGAATGCAATGAGATCAACGTCGCACCGCGGGAGTTTGACAACGTGAGGCATCATGAACTGGTCTGGGCGATGGTTCTTCTCTCGGCACCACTTCTTCGGGGCCAGGAGACCCGCGCGGTGGACTTCAAAAGAGATGTCGTCCCAATCCTTCGCACCTATTGTCTCGGTTGCCATCAGCCGACCGATCGGAACGGCGAACTGAGCATGCACACGTTTGACGAGCTTGCCAAAGGGGGCGAGCATGGCCCCGTATTCGTCGCGGGAAAAAGTGCCGAGAGCCGGCTTTACCTGATGTCGGCGGGGAAGCTCGAACCCAAAATGCCCCCCGAAGGGAATCCCGGTCCTACCGCTGCGGAGATCGACGTTTTGGCTCGCTGGATTGACGGCGGAGCCAGCCCCCCTGCTGATCCGCAAGAGGTGATCGTCGGCGACCCGGTTGTTCCTGTCATCGTGCCGAAAGTCACGCCTCGATCCAGAACCTTCGCGGCCGCTTGGTCGAGTGATGGAAAGCGAATAGCCCTGGCGAGGTACCGATCGGTCGTGGTGATTGATCCCGCCACCAATTACATCGAGCGAACGATCGATGGCTTGGCAGGAATGGTCAACGATGTTTCGTTCTCAAGCGATTCCGCTTGGCTCATGACAGCAAGCGGCGTTCCGGGCGTTCGCGGCGAAGCGGTGATCTGGAAATTAGAGGACGGATCGCGCGAGAAGACCTTTGCGGGCCATCATGATGCCCTCTTCGCTGCTCGGCTATCTTCCGACAAAACGTCTCTGGTCACCGCAGGCTACGACAAGGTCGTTCTCGTCTGGGATGTCGCGAGCGCCCAGATCAAGCAAGAACTCCGCGGGCATAACGAATTGGTGCAAGCTCTCGCTTTTCGGCCCGGCAGTTCGTCTGTTCCGTCTGTTCCGTCTGTTCTGGCCAGCGTGAGTGGCGACCGAACCCTGAAGCTTTGGGATACCTTGGCGGGCCAGCGACTCGATACGCTGTCTGAATCACTGAAGGATCTCCAATGTGTGACCTTCTCGAATGATGGTGCGTTTGTCCTTGCGGGTGGGGGTGATAACCGTATCCGATCATGGTCGGTCAGCGCCTCGGCAAAAGAGGGGACCAACACGCTGCTGGAATCCCGATTCGCCCACGAGGGAGTTGTTCTTCGCCTGGCCATGAACCCCACGGGTCAACAGCTCGCTTCCGCGGGGAGCGATCTGCTGGTGAAGATTTGGCAATGGCCGAGCTTGCGTGAAGAGCGAGTCCTCGAACGGCAGTCAGATTGGCCCAGCGGATTGGTCTTTTCGCCCAATGGTCAAGATCTACTCGTTGCTCGACAAGATGGATCAGCAGCGATCTATGATCCTGCGACGGGAGAGAAACGTCGCGATGTGCTTCCGATGCCGAAACCCCCACCTCCTCCTGTCCTTGCTCGGGTAATGCCGATCCCTGCCACGCTGGGTCAGACCGTAGGAAGTCTTCTAACGGGGGCCAATCTCGCCACCACTCGAGAGTTTAAGTTCTCGCACCCCGGTCTCTCGGCCCAGTTGATTCCCGATCAGCCCATCAAGGAGGATCAGATTTGGATTAACGTCGTGGCCTCGGCAGATGTCCCGCTTGGACGACATGAATTGAAGGTCGTCACCGTCGGTGGCGAAACGGCCGGCATCGCGGTTGATGTCGATTCGCTGGCGACCTTGGGAGAGGTCGAACCGAACAACGATCGGGAAAAGCCGATGCCGATCGCTGGCTCGGGGAACATCTGGGGAGAGTTGTCGGCGCCCGGCGATCAAGATCTCTTCGAGTTTCAGGCTCGCTCAGGCGAAGTGATGGTCTTTGACGTTGCCAGTCAACGGTTGGCGTCGGCGGCGAACATGGTCCTTACTGTGTCCGACGAAACCGGGCGAACCCTCGCCAGCAACAACGACTACCTCGATCAGCCTGATTCCTTTCTCGTCTTTACGGTGCCGATCAACGGTAAGTATCGCGTCAAGATTCACGATCTCACCTTTGCAGGCTCGGCCAAGCACTACTATCGGCTCAGCTACGGACCCTTGGCGTATGCCACCGGCCTTTTTCCGATGACGGTCGCCCTCCGAGCCGAGACCAAGGTCGAGATTTCCGGGCCCAACGTTCCGCCCGCCACCGCCGTCATGATCAAGCCCGAGCAAGCCGGCGATTTCCCCCTTCCGATCGATGGAAAGATGATCCGCTCGCGGCGACCAATGAATGTGCTCGCGACGACGGCGCCGGCCGTCGAAACAGAGCCCAACGATGAACCGACATCGGCCTCGAATCTTGCCGTGCCGGGCGAGGCCGCCGGGCGAATCGATCGAGCGGGGGACGCTGACTTTTTCGCGGTTCAACTTCACAAGGGGGAGACTTGGCTCTTTGAAACGGATGCGAATCGGCGTGGCTGGAACGTCGACACAAGACTGGATGTTCTCTCGTCACAAGGAGAGCCCATCGAACGGACGTGGTTGGCGGCGGTCCGCGATTCTTACGTCGAGTTTCGCGGCATCGACTCGACACAATTGGAGATCCGCTGCAAAAACTGGCAAGAGATGGAACTCAATCAATACCTCTACATGAACGGCGAGGTGGGCAAACTCTTTCGTCATCCGCGCGGCCCGGATTCTGGTTTCCACTTCTACTCGGTCGGCGGACAGCGGCGAACCTATTTCGATTCATCTAGCTCTACCCACGCGCTCGAAGATCCGGTGTACATCGTCGAACCGGTCGCTCCCGGAACACGCCTGGTTCCCAATGGATTGCCCGTTTTCAAAGTCTATTTCAACAACGATGATGGGAGCGATCGACAACTCAAGAGGGATTCGCAGGTCCGTTTCACCGCGCCCGAGGACGGCAAGTATCTGATTCGCGTCGTCGACGTTCGGCAAATGGGTTCAAAAGAAATGCCTTATCGTCTGATCGTCCGAGCGCCCGTCCCAGACTTTCAAGTGACGATCGAGGATCGCCGACCGACGCTACACCGAGGGAGTGGTCGGGAAGTCGTCTTCCGCGTTGATCGTCGCGACGGTTTTGAAGAGGGGGTCGACATCGACGTGAGCGGTCTGCCGACCGGTTACTCCATCTCGCAACCCATCAAGATCGAACCGGGACACGAACTGGTCTCGGCCGTTCTGTTGGCGGGCCAAGAGGCCAAGGGAGAAGCCAACGACATCTGGGCCAAAGCCAAGGTGATCGCCCGAGCGAACCTGTCCAACTCGCCCACCGAGCGACCGGTCACTCCGTGGGAAGTGGTTGCCCTGGCCGAGTCGCCGCCGCTGTTGGTCCGAGTCGAACCTCCGAGCATCGTGCTGGCGCCGGGCGGAACCGTCTCGGCCAAAATCATCATTGATCGAAAGAACCACCCTGGAATCGTGACATTCGAAATGCCCGGTTTGCCTCACGGCGTGATCGTCGACAACATTGGACTCAACGGAATTTTGATTCCGGAGGGTCAAAGCGAGCGAGAGTTCTTCCTGTCCGCGCGGGGTTTTGTGGAAGAGACCGATCGGCCGTTCTTTGCCCGTTCGAACGAGGCCGCCGGCCAAGCGTCAGCACCGATCCTTCTCTCCATCCGCAAGCCAAGCCAGGTTGCCGCCGGTGAGTCGAAGTGATGGGTGAGTCATTAGGGCGACGCCCCAGGGCCACTAGCGGATATTCTCATTGATCGTGATGTTGTTTGGGAGTCGGCATGGCCGGGAAGAAAAAAGGGCCTGCGTACCTGATCTTCGATGTCGAGACGGTTCCCGACGGGGTTCTGTTAGCGAAGACGAAGTATGCCCACGAATCCATCACCCCCGAAGGCGCGGTGGCGAAGGCCCGAAAGGAAGCCCTCGAGAAGAGTCAGGGTAAGTCGGATTTTGTTCCACTGACCTATTGTTATCCGGTGGCGGTCTCGGTCGCGCGCGTCCATGCAGACTATTCATTGGAAGCGATCACTTGCCTTGATGATCCCGAGTTTCGCCCCAAAGAAATCGTTGCCGACTTCTGGCGCGGATTGGCTCGGTATGATTCGACGCTGGTCAGCTACAACGGCCGGGGCTTCGATTTGCCGGTTCTCGAATTGGCGGCGTTCCGCTGGGGAATCGCGGCGCCGGGCCATTTTGCCGAGAAGTTCGGCCGGCGTTATCGCTACGGCGAAAAGCATCTCGATCTAGCTGATTGGATCAGCAATCATGGGGCGGCTCCCACGACAGGTGGGCTTGATCTCCTCTCCAAACTTCTCGGCAAACCCGGCAAGATGGAAACGAAAGGATCTGATGTCGAAAGGCTTCATCGCGAAGGGAAAATCAAAGAAATCAACGATTACTGCATGTTCGATGTTCTGGATACCTATTTCGTTTTCCTTCGGTCGCGCGTCCTCACCGGCGAACTCGAGATCAAGGATGAACAAGCAAGGATGAAAGAGGCCCGGGGTTGGATCGATTCTCAGCGATCCCGCCATCCCCATTTGGCAAAGTACCTCAAGAACTGGGGCGATTGGAAGCCTTGGCTGTAAAGCCACTTCACTTTTTGCGGCGGTGCCTCGGGCCGAGCCACTCAAAAATGCATCGGACTTAGTCGCCCCAATCCAATGTCGGCCATCGAAGGACGAAAGCCTCTGCAAAGGGAGGGCCGACCCCGTGATCGCATCTCATAACCGTGATACTTTAAGGACGACTTCGGTGCACGATCGGTTCGGGGGGAGCCTATCCATGGAAGATCAATGGTTCTATTCCGCTCATGGCGAGCCTCAGGGGCCTGTCCGCCGATCCGATCTTCAGATCATGGCACACATGGGATACATCGGTCCAAGTGATTACGTTTGGTCTGTTGGCATGGCCGACTGGGTTGCCGCCGGCGATGTCGAGGGCCTCTTAGATCCACCCCGACCCGTTGTTCCTCCTCCCCCGCCCACACATCCTCGCCTGGAAGAGGGCGAAGTGTTTCATCGCCGAATCATTGCCAGCTTGTGTGGCGTCCTGTTCGGCGGCCTGGGGGTTCACAAGTTCGTGATGGGGAAACGTCGTCAGGGAATCACGATGTTGCTCGCGTCCTTGCTGACTTTCTTTGTTCTATTCCCCGTCATGTGGATCATTGGTCTGATCGAAGGGATCATCTATCTGTCGAAGACCGATGCCGAGTTCGCGCGCGAGTACATCGATGGAAATCGGGGCTGGTTCTGAACGAGAATGGCATGATGCAAGTCTTCTCGGATTATGCGTGATGGATAGGGAGAGTGTCGAAGAGAGTCCCCGCGGGATAGGGTCCATCGCCGGCCGGCACCATCAGCAACGCATTCGCTTCGGTCAGCGCTCGTAAGTCGGGAGAACCTTTCCAAGAGACAGGTCGAACGAAAAGCCCCGCTTGGCTTGGTTCGATGCGTGCCGGATGATAGGTGGGTCGGCGTGTCGAGTAGTCGAATGGGATGGCCAAAGGGAGTCGCCAGGGAATCGGTTTCAGATGCGGATGTTGACACCGCGCGCGAAGGGCGGTCTTGATGAAGACCTCGAAGCAGGCGAGCACGCTGACTGGGTTGCCTGGCAGTCCGAAGACAAGGCTTTCGCCTCGCTTGCCGAACCACAAGGGCTTACCAGGCTTAAACGCAACACCATGAAAAATCTGCTCGACACCCAGCGATAGAAGCGTCTTCGGAACCAGATCCTTTTTGCCTGCCGAGACGCCGCCACTGAGAACAAGAACGTCGGCCGAGAGACCTTGCTCGATCTTATCGGCAAGTTCTTTTTCATCATCGCCGGCAATTCCCAAGGGAATGGGCTTCGCGTGAACTCGACGAATAGAGGCATCCAGCGTGGAAGCATTGGAGTTTCGAATCTGGCCCGGCTGCGGGTATTGGCTGGGAGGAACGATCTCGTTGCCGGTCGACAGAATCGAAATGGTGACAGGTCGAAAAATTTGGATGCGGATCTTTCCCACCGACGCCAGCAGACCCGCCTCGGCTGGCCCGATCGTGTGGCCCGGCCAGAGAAGCGTTTCATCGCGTGCGAACTCCAGGGATTTCTTCATGATGTTTTGACCGAGCATCAACTCGGGATCGTCCAACATGATTTGGTCGCCTGCCGATTGAGTCCTTTCGATCATGACGACGGCGTCGGCGCCAAGAGGTATGGCAGCGCCGGTCATGATCTGGATCGCCTGGCCCGGCAACAAGGATGGGCCTGCTGGTTGGCCGGCGTAGACCTCGCCTGCTTTGATCAACGATCCTCGTCCGTTCGCCAGATCAGCAACGCGAATGGCATAACCATCCATCAGAGACTTATCGAACGGGGGAGAATCGATGTCGGCCGACACCGGCTCGGCCAGCGTTTGACCCATTGCCTCGGCGAGAGAGATGTCCTCGATGGGCTGCGTGCCGGCATTTTGGACGATAAGGTCGATGGCCGACTCGACGCTGATCATGACCTCACCCCTGATGCTCGCGCCGTGGACTTACATGGCACGCATGAAAGCATCGCTTGATCACGCATTCAGAAAATTAGCCAGCAGTTTGGGTCCGTCCCCCGTGAGAAAACTTTCCGGATGGAACTGAACGCCTTCCAGTGGATAGGTTCGGTGACGAACGCCCATGATTTCGTTTTCTTTCGTCCAGGCGGAGATCACAAAAGAATCGGGAAGCGTGCCCGGCTTGATGACGAGGCTGTGATAGCGGGTCGCTTCAAACGGATTGGGGAGATCGCGAAAGATTCCTCGGCCATCATGATGAATCATTGATGTCTTACCGTGCATGATGCGATCGGCCCGAACCACTTGCCCGCCGAACACTTCGCCGATGCACTGATGTCCCAAGCACACACCCAGAATCGGAATGTTCGGGCTGAACCGCTCGATGACACTTTTCGAGATGCCTGCCTCGCCTGGCGAGCAGGGTCCGGGCGAAATGATGATCTTCTCGGGGGCCCGAGCAGCGATCTCGTCGAGCGTGATCTTATCGTTGCGGACAACCTGCATCTCCAGGGTAGCGTCGATCTCTCCCAACCGCTGCACGAGGTTGTAAGTGAACGAGTCGTAGTTGTCGATCAGCAGGATCATGCCCAATCCTCGACGGCAGGAAGACGACCAGAATCTCTCGGGCCGATCAATCTCCTTACGAGCCATTATTCTAGGAAGAGGTTCGCAGGGGTACCGGTCCCAGGTCGATCAGATTGCGGGGATGTTCGGGGTGAAGCAAATCCGATCGACGGGAAGAGAACCGGGAAAACGTCAATAAGGCCACTTATTGCCGAGCCGTTCGAGGCGTTCTTCGGTCGGCACGATCTCGACAATTTTCAGGCCAAAATGGTCGCCAATCTTGACGGCCTCTCCCAGGCCGATGGGAAGATTGTTGACCGAAAGCTGCAACGGCGAATCGCAACTTTGGGAGAACTCGATGATCGAGCCTGGTCCCAAATGGATCAACTTGCCTGCATTTTCCATTTTGGATGCGAGCGTGACGATCACGGGGACTTGTGTTCGCAGGAGTCGATTGACATTGGCCGAGATCGACCGAATGTTCTTTACGGGCGAAGAGTTCGCGTCCGATGGAGCAGCAGCCGGCATAGGAGAGGCGGGTGGCGGGCCGAACATCCGTTCGATCACCGGTCGGGGCCAAGCAAGATACGCGACCCAATCGGGGTGATCCGTCCCACTGATCAGAAATCGTTGCCAAGCGGTCTCGACAGGCAACTCGCCCGCCAAATAGTCTGCCCAACAATCTTCTGATAGGACCACAGACGATGACGAAAGTGTGTACTTATCGGTAACAAGGTTCTCCAAGAACTCGGCAGCCAGCGTATCGATTTTCTCCTTGCCGGCCTCTGGGGAGCCGGCCGCGGCTTCGATCGCTTGCTGAACGTCGGTTGGGAGAAACCATCCCAGCGTGAATGATCCACTCGCGGGTGCGCCAAGTTCGCCTTGATGTCGGATCATGATGCCGCGACGAGGGGATTCGGGCGGGGTTTGGCCTGGCGGCAGAAACGACGCCGGCCCGCCGCGCATCTCGAGCGCCCCATCATCGAAAGCGTCACTGGCGACGATTCCTAGCCCGACGGCCAGGGATTCGCCATGGACTTCCAAAGCTTTCAAAAGCGATCCATTGTCTGCCATACCGGAGAGAATCTAGCACAGACCCAGAATTGAGGCAATCCGAGAGAATCGGCCCTTCTTGGAAACCTTTTACGGCGATGTCGCTGCCGTTTAGGGTTGAGGGTTATCCCAGCGAGGCAGCCGAAGATAAAGAACAATCACCACCACCATCAGGATGGCGGATATCGCATAGGGAAGGGTCGGTTGCACGCTGAAAGCAATGTTGCCTAGGAGCGGTCCGAGGATGCGGGCCAACGCCGAGAAGGATTGATTCAACCCGAGGATCCCCCCTTGTTCGTCGGCCCTGCTCCGCGTGGAGAGCAGCGATTGCGACGAGGTGGTCAGAAAAGCAAAGCCGGTGACGAGAACCACCGCAGCCAGGTACAGGTATCCCTTCGAAGAGTAGTGTGCCGACGCCACCAACCCGACCATGCCTGCCAAAAGAAGAACCGTTCCCATCAAGCCGATCGATTGTGGGGCCAAACGTTTGGCCAACGATCGGACGCCCCCTTGCGCCAGAACCAGGATGAAGCCGAAATAAGCGTAGAGGAGGAAGTTCTCTCCTAAATTCAATTGGAAGACCTTCTGCCCGAAGAGAGCAATCGTGCTTTCAAACTTCGCAAACGCAAACGTCGCTAAAAAGAAAACGAACAGCAGCGACGTCACTCCTGGGACGGAGGTCGCGCGAGAAAGATCGGACAGACCAAGCCAACCGCGGTGCGCACTTCGCGAACCCTTTTGCAACGACTCGGGAAGAATCGCGATCGCAAGGACAAGGGCAACCATCGAAAAGGCCGCCGCCAAATAGCCGGGCAAACCGGTGATGCCTGTCTCGGCACTCGGTGGAGCAAGCCAGAGACAAAGAGCCCCTAGGATCGGTCCGAAGACGAAGCCGGCACCGAATGCCGCCCCCACGATTGCCATCCCCGCGGTCCGTTTCTCTGGTGGCGTAGAGTCGGCAATGAATGCCTGCGCCGTCGCGATGGTCGCCCCAGAAATTCCTGCTCCGATCCGCGCCAGGAACATCCAAGTCAAAAGCCCCAGGTTCGAAGCGTATCCAAAGAGCGCGTAGAAGATCACGGAACCAGCTAAGCCGACAAGCAGGACCGGCCGACGCCCGATGCGATCGGACAGCCTCCCCCACAGCGGCGCGAACAAAAACTGCATGGCCGAGAAAGATGAAAGTAGAAGCCCGATCACCCAACCGCTCGCGCCGAGAACTTTCGCGTAGACCGGCAAGAGCGGCATCACGAGGCCGAAACCCAGCAGATCGATGAAGATCACCAGAAAAATAATGAGAAGCGGTCGGCGTGTGTCGGCCAAGCGTCGGCACCTTTCTGTAAGACAGTCGCGTTCAAGCAGGACTCAACGCGACGGCTTTCCTCGCGATCGCCGCTCGACGGGCCATCTTATCGTATGCGGAAATCGACGTCATTGCTGCCGAGCCGAGGTGATCCCTGTCCGTCTGCAGGATAAGAGGAGGTTTCTAAGCCCGAGGATGGAATTGACGATGGACACTTTTCATGCGGGAAGTGTCGACGCGAAGATAATGCTGCGTGGTGGCAATGCTCGCATGTCCCAACAATTCTTGGATCACCCGAAGATCCGCACCCTGCGCGAGCATGTGCGTGGCAAAACTATGACGAAGCGTATGCGGGCTCACATTCTGAGCCATCCCGACCCGAGCTGCATACTTCTTTACCAGCTTCCAAATATCGACGCGATCGATCGACTTACCCGTCCGACTGACAAACAAACGATCGCTTGTTCCCGATTCCGTAAGGATCGGCCGCTCGACGGACAAATAAACCTGCAGCGTCGCTTTGGCTCGCGTGCTGAACGGGACGAGTCGTTCTTTCGAGCCCTTTCCGAAACATCGAAGAACTCGCTGATCCAGGTCGAGATCTCGCAGCGTCAGCGTCGCGACTTCAGAGGCACGCGCACCGGTGGCATAGAGCATCTCGAGGATCGCTCGATCACGGCGAAAGTGTTTGTCTTCGGGCTGCGGAGCGGTGAGGAACTCATCCAAACGATCCTCGCCAATGACGTGCGGGATTCGTTCCCAAAGACTCGGTCGATGCAGAAGAGAAGCCGCACTCCGGTCGAGGTAGCCTTCCAGCACCAGGAATCGAAAGAAGATCTTGAGCGAAGTAACATGCCGAGCCACGCTGCTGGAAGAGAGTTTTTGCGTGGCCAGATATCCGATGTACTCTCCTAGTTTGCGGACGGAGAGTTCGCTCCAGTCTTCGACCTCGGCCTCGTTCATCCAGTCGGCAAATCGCCGCATGTCGCGCCGGTACGCTTCGATCGAATTGTCGGCCAGTCCACATTCATGACGAAGGTAGCTCAGAAAGGCATCGTAGGTGAGGTTGTGCTTTTTCATGTCAACCCATCCTGCCCCATGGGCCTGAGCCCTTCTTGGAAAGCCGCTTTGGGTCACGGCCCAATAGGATCGTCCCCCTTCAAAGCTTCGGCTATCGCGGACGGTAAGCCCCACCGCGGATCGAAGGGAGAAGCGACGAACTTCGGTTGGTCGTGAACGAACGCAGGCTCGTAGCAGTTTTGCGGACGCTCGGCGGAAAGATCTGGGCAAGATGTGTCGGCTGGACCGTTTTAAACGCCCAAACGTACGTCGGGTGTTCCAGACCCGGTTTTCTTTTCGCGAATCGGGAAACGAGCATATCCCGCCGGTTTTACGCTCTGGTGATCTGCATCCATAAAACGAGTTCTGTCAGTCGGCAGGTCTGGCACAGGCATCGATCCTTGGGCGAGGGAAAATCGTGGGCAAACGCGTTTTGGTAACGGGCGGAGCAGGTTTTCTCGGGTCGCACTTATGCGATCGCCTGGTGAATGCAGGTCACGACGTCATCTGCATGGACAATTACTTCACGGGCCATCGCCGAAACATCGAGCATCTCGTCGGCAAGCCAAGCTTCGAGCTGGTTCGGCACGATGTGACCGAGCCCTTTCTGGCCGAGGTCGATTGGATCTTCAATCTCGCCTGTCCCGCCTCGCCTGTTCACTATCAGTACAACCCGATCAAGACGGTCAAGACTTCTGTCCTTGGGACACTGAACATGCTTGGCTTGGCCAAACGGGTCAAAGCTCGGTTCTTTCAAGCATCGACCAGCGAAGTCTATGGCGACCCCGAAGTCCATCCGCAACCAGAGAGCTACTGGGGCAAAGTCAACCCGATCGGAATTCGGTCCTGCTATGACGAGGGGAAACGGATCGCCGAGACCCTCACAATGGATTACCATCGTGGCAACGGTGTCGACACTCGCATCGTTCGCATCTTCAACACCTACGGTCCCAGGATGGCTCTCTACGATGGGCGCGTCGTCAGCAACTTTGTCATGCAATCGCTGACGGGCCAGCCATTGACGGTCTATGGCGACGGCGCGCAGACGCGGTCGTTTTGTTACTGTGACGATCTCATCGAAGGTTTTCTTCGCTTGATGGCGTACGAGGGACCCGATTGTCACGAGCCGCACAACATCGGCAACCCCGGTGAATTCACCATGCTCGAACTGGCTCGGCTCGTTCAAGAGATCGTCGGCAGCAAAGCGCCGATCAAGCATGAACCTCTTCCATCGGACGACCCGAAGCAGCGCCGCCCGGATATCACTCGGTCGAAAAAGAATCTCGGCTGGGAGCCGACGATTCCGCTGAAAGAAGGGCTCGCGCGGACGATTGAAGATTTCGCCAAGCGGATCATGGCCGGCGAGATCGGCCAGCGGGCGTAGTAGTCTCTCTACAATCACGGATCCCTTCGCCATGGCGTACATGCTTCTGGCCGGTCAACGAGTCGAGACCCCGAGCTTTACCGAGGTTCGGTCTCCGTACAACGGCCAGCTCATCGATACGGTCCCCGTGGCCGACGAAAAGCAAATCGAGCAAGCCCTTGCGGTCGCCGATCGCATGGCAGGGGCGATGAAGAAAACCATCACGCGAGACCGGGCCGATTGGCTTCGCCGAGCGGCACAGTTGTTGCGAGATCGATCGGAAGAGTTTGCCCGCACGATCACGCAGGAAGAAGGAAAGATCCTGGCCGAGTCCCGTTGGGAAGTCGTCCGGGCGGCCGAGACGCTGGACCTGTCGGCGGAGGAGGCTCGTCGGCTTGCCGGCGACGCGATCCCGCTGGAGTCGGCTCCCGGCGGCGCGGGGAAGATCGGTTGGACCATGCGCGTGCCGTGCGGCGTGGTGGTCGCAATCACCCCATTCAATTTCCCGCTCAATCTCGTTGCGCACAAAGTCGGGCCCGCACTGGCCGGCGGCAACGCGGTCATTCTTAAACCTGCCAGCGATACGCCTCTATCAGGAATCAAACTGGCCGAGATCCTCCACGAGGCAGGTTTTCCCCCCGAATCGCTTCAAGTCATCACCGGCTCGGGTTCCTTGATCGGGTCGGCACTTTGCCGTGATCGGCGAGTTCGAAAAATCTCCTTCACCGGCAGCTTTCCCGTAGGCGAAACGATTTGTCAAACCGCGGGAATGAAGCGGGTCACGATGGAACTCGGATCCAACTGCCCCCTGGTGATCATGGACGATGCCGACATGGAAGCGGTTAGTCAAGCGGCAGTCGTCTCAGGCTTCGCCAACGCGGGTCAAGTCTGCATCAGCACGCAGCGCATTCTCATTGATCACCGAATGAAAGACCAGTTTCTCGATCGGCTGAAAACAAAAGTGTCGGCACTCAAGGTAGGAGATCCGCTCGATGCCCATACCACCATGGGGCCGATGGTTCGCGAGAGTGACGCCAAACGGGTTTGCCAATGGCTTGATGAAGCGGCGGCCCAGGGGGCGAAACGTTTGATCGGTGGTGATCGCGACGGAGCGATGGTTTTCCCGACGGTGATGGCGGACGTCTCTCCGGCGATGACCATTGCTCGCGAAGAACTCTTCGGGCCGGCCGTCGCGGTGATGTCCTTTGCCAACATCGACGAAGCGATCGCTTTGGCCAACGACAGTCGCTACGGCTTGGGAGCAGGGATCTTCACCCGCGATATTGGGAAGGCGATGCGTTTCCTTCGCGAGGTCGACTCAGGTAACATTCACATCAACGCAGCACCGCAGTACCGGGCCGACGTCATGCCCTACGGCGGATTAAAGGATAGTGGCATGGGCAAAGAAGGACCTGCCTACGCCATCCGCGAGATGACGGAAGAGAAAATGATCGTCTGGCACGGGTGAAAAGCCCCCAGTGAAATGAAGAGGAGACCATGTCGTGGGATCCGGAACATCGAGCAAAGTCGAACGAACAGAACTCTCGCTGCTCAAGCCAGGTCAGACTGCTGATTTCTTCGCGCTCCTCTCCGAAAAAACCAAGCGATCGACCAAGGATGGCAAGCCGTACTACGCGATGAAGTTTCGCGATCGACTCCGCGTGGTCAGCGCTCCTGTGTGGGAGAATGCCCCTTACTTCCATCAATGCGAAGGCTGGTCCGTTGGACAGATCTTCAAAATTCGCGGCGCGTACCAAGAGCATAAACAGTTTGGCCCGCAGGTAGAGATCGCCAACATTCGCCTCGCGACGGTCGATGATCAGGAAGATGGTTACGATCCCGACCGCTTCGTCGCGCGGACCCGATTCGATGTCGATTCCCTTTGGGAAGAACTCATCGAACACGCGATGAGTGTTTCAAACGCGGGGCTTCGCGATGTCATTGTGCATCTCTTGAGATCAAATGAAGAGATTATTCGTTTGCAACCGGCCGCCAGCCGAAACCATCACGCCTATCGCGGCGGGTATTTGGAGCATACAGTCTCGGTCGTTCGAACCGGTATTTACCTTGCCGACAAGTACTTGGAGTATTACCCCGATCTGTCTCCCCCTCTTAATCGCGACCTTATTGTGGCCGGCTGTATTCTGCATGACATCGGCAAAGTGAAAGAGCTAGCACTCGGGGCAGATCTCGCCGACTACACGGTCGAAGGGATGCTGATCGGGCACATCGTGATGGGCAGAGACATGGTGCGCGAGGCGGCTCGCGAGTTGGGTCACGTTGATCCGGAGATCCTCCTCTATCTCGAGCACATCATCCTGTCTCATCAAGGGACACCGGAATGGGGTTCTCCCAAAGTACCGATGATCCCGGAGGCGTTTCTGGTTCATCATGCCGACGACATCGACGCCAAGATGAACATGTTCATCGACTCGATTTCCAAGCATGAGGGAGACGACCCTTTTACCGCCCGAAGCCCCGCTCTTGCTCGTCGAATCCTCGCAAAGCGAGACTCTTAATCCGTTTATTCCGTCGATCGTTCGAGCTTCGTTTGGTTAAAAGGGACCATAGGCGGAAGGAAGGATTGTGTTCGCCCGCGTTAGCCCTTAGACTTTCAGCGAGGAGGAGAGCCCAGCCTTCCTCATCCGTGGGATCTTGCATGAGCAAACGAAACATCGCGTGTGCCGACTTTCGGCAAAGCCAACTTTCTCGCCGGCACCTATTGCAGTCGAGCCTGTGCGGCGCCGCAACGTTATCGGCCACGGGGCTTTGGCAGGCCCAGTCGATGGCCGCCCCTTCCGCTCAAACTCAAACAGGTTTCGGCAAAGCCAAACGGTGCATTCTTCTGTTTATGTGGGGCGGACCCAGCCACATCGACACTTGGGATCCCAAGCCCGACGCTCCCGCAGAAATCCGGGGGGAGTTTAAGCCCATCTCGACGAGTGTCCCTGGCACAATCATCGGTGAGCATTTTCCGCACATCGCTCAGCGTGTCCATCAATTGGCCATTGTGCGATCGATGACCCATGATGATCCCGCGCACCTGTCGAGTGCTCATCACATGCTGACGGGTGCCTACGCGCCCAAGCGAAATTCTGATGCCGACCCTCCCAGCGAACGCGATACGCCGCACATCGGCTCGGCACTGGCAAGCTTTCGGACCGAGGCATCTCCCCTGCCCCCCTTTGTATCGTTGCCTTGGATCGTCTCGCATCCTGCCGCTCCTGGTGGAAAAGCGCCCGGTCAACATGGCGGTTGGCTTGGCCGACGGTTCGATCCGTTCCTTGTAGGAGATCCCAACGATCCAGGTTTTCATGTCGCGGGTCTCTCGACATCACCGGAGAATTCGGTCGACCGCTTGGCGTCGCGTCATGATTTGGTGACAGCGCTCGATCAGCAAAAGTCCCCATGGGGGAACGGCGATTGGAATGCGTTGGCCGACCGGGCGATGCAATTGATCCTTGATCCTAGGACCAAGCAGGCTTTCGATATCGGCCTGGAACCTACCACTGTTCGCGATCGATACGGTCGAAACACGCACGGGCAATCGGTTCTCCTTGCCCGGCGACTCATCGAGGCAGGCGTCCCCTTGGTGACGGTGAATTGGCAAAACGACGGCCAGTCGTTCTGGGATACGCACGGGAACAACTTTGTTCGCCTGAAGCAGAGTTTGATGCCGATGGCCGATCTAGCGTTGTCGGCACTGCTGGACGACTTGTCGATGCGCGGATTGCTGGACGAGACGCTCGTCGTCTGGGTCGGTGAGTTCGGTCGTCGGCCGAAGATCACCGCCAATGTCGCCGGGCGCGAGCATTGGCCTCGCTGCTACTCGGCCGTCCTGGCCGGCGGCGGTATACAGGGAGGAATGCTGTTCGGGGCTTCTGATCGGACGGGCTCTTTCCCCTCGCGTCAACCGGTCTCTCCCAGCGATTTGGCAGCCACCATTTACCACGCTCTCGGCGTCCCGACTGAAACGATCCTTCACGATCAACAAGGTGTTCCCAAGCACCTTATCGTTGGAAAGCCGATTCTGCCTATCTTCACCGGCTAGTCCGGAATCGCCCCTTCGCTTGGCCATTTTTCATTCCTACCAGACGATCCGTCGTTCGCGTGTCGGTTTTCTGCAACTCAGATTCCCTTGACGCATCTTTCGCCGGGGCTTATGAGACCTCTCCATCCGTTACCTCCTTCGGGGGGATCGCTCGCGGAGACGAGCGATGGACTGGCTCGGCAAGGAAACAATCATGGCCGACTTTCGTACCCATATCACCGTGAGCACGCTTGCCGGCGCGGCCTACGGAGCTACAGGCTATTTTACCGAATTCGCGCCGCTCCCATCGTGCATCGTGGCTGGCACGTTATGCAGTGTGGCGGGCATGTTACCCGACCTTGATAGCGACAACAGCACCCCTGTTCGTGAAATGCTCTCTTTCGGCGCCGCCGTTGTCCCGATGGCTCTCTTTAGTCGGTTGCAAGCGGCCCATCTGTCGCACGAGGAACTTCTCTGCATTGGCTTAGCGGGTTATCTGGCCATTCGCTTTGGCGTGGGGGAATTGCTCAGTCGATTCACCGTTCATCGCGGAATGTTTCACAGCATCCCTGCTCTTCTCATTGCATTCACTGTGACGTTCATGATGTGTCACATCGGCACGCTAGAAGTTCGCCTGTTCAAAGCGGGGGGCGTCGCGCTCGGTTTTCTAACTCATCTGGTGCTCGACGAAATCTGGGCTGTCCGATGGGGCATTCTTGGGCCGCGAACAAAGAAGTCGTTCGGCACGGCGCTAAAATTCTTTGGTCAAAGCAGCATGGCCAACACGGCGGCGTATGCCGTTCTGCTCTTTGTCGGCCTACTCGCGTATCAGGACCTCACGCATCCCGTCGATATGCGAACAATGGTGATCAACAGCGAAGACTCTCTCATCGATCGGATCAGTTCGGCGTTTCAGGATGAAGTCACTCGCTGATTTGTCCGATGGGCTGGCTGACGCGGTCACCCAACTCTGGCTTGTGATCTAGATGAGTGGAATGTCCGATCGGGCATAACCCTAAAAGCGTCCTACTTCGGAGAGTTGCAATGGGTTGGTTCGACTTGATCTCGATAGTCGTTATGGTTGTTTCCGCTTGGCAAGGAGCCTGGCGCGGAATGGCCAGCCAGTTGGCTCCGATTGCCTCCCTCATCGTCGGCTACCTTGTCGCCATCCCCCTTTCTAAAGACATGGCTCCCTGGTTCGGAACCGATACCCCCGCCAATCGATTCGTTGCTGCTCTTGTGATCTATCTCGCGATTGCCTTTGTCATGTATCTTGTTGCCGGACTCTATCGAGAAGCGATGTCCAGCATTCGCATGGAAGGATTTGATCATCATCTCGGCTTCCTATTCGGGCTGGCCAAAGGAGGCGTCCTCTGCATGCTGATGGCGTTCTTCGGCATCGGCTTGAGCGAGAAATCTCGGCAAACGATATTGGCCAGCCGAGCTGGCGAAGTCTCTGCCAGCGTGATGCGAACCGTCGAACCCATGCTCCCAGGCGAGATTCGCGATCTGCTCGATGGCACGTTTGATGCCATCGTGGCCACGCGCGACTTGTTGCCGATCGCACCACCGACGAAGCCCAATCGGACTCGTGTTCGTGATGAAGATCTGATCAGTCGGTGGGCCAGCGACTGGGGCCCGAGCACTGACTCCACACGCGAACTCTCAGAGAATCCATCTCGAATCGAGAACCGTCCCAGGCAACCGTCAGCGTTCTTGCAAGAAGCGGCCCGTGCCGTCGATGAATTCGACAGGCGTCGCTAGCCTCGCTGATAGGAACGTCGCCGCCATTCATCATTTTGACGATTCGATTCTCCAGTCACTCCTGTTTCAGAATCCCTGCCAGAGATCGCCTTTCTCGACCTAAACTTTTCGCAGGTCGATTCATTTCTCGGTCCATGGCTGTTCTCTCGGAGCCCGCATCAAACATGACCACGCTGTCGCCCATCGAGCGCGGAGAGCTCGCCACTTCAATCATCGAGAAAGCATCGTTCTTCCCCAGCGAGCCTCGAACCATTGACGAAATTGGCTTGTCGGAAGGGTGGATCGAATCGCTGATACTGAAGTATCTGCTCGGCGTCTATGACGCGACGGGGCGGCAAATTGCTCGCGTGATCGGGCTTCCCTTCTCACTGGTCGATAAGCAGATCGCCTCTTTGCGAACGCGCCGCCTCATCGTCAGTAAAGATGTTGCCACCTTTGGCGACTTCACGATTCAACTTACGGAAGAAGGCCATCAACAAGCTCTTCGAATGATGCAAAGTTGCTCGTACGTTGGAACAGCGCCCGTCACATTGGAAGATTATCTCGACGCAATGAATCAGCAGAAGATTCGCCGAGATCTCGTCGACAAGCGCGCAATCGAAAAATCGTTCGAATCGATTTCAATGGTCCCCGCCTTGAAGAAACGCTTGGGACCGGCGATCCGTTCGGGGGCGGGATTGTTCCTCTATGGATCGCCCGGCAACGGCAAGACCACCATCGCCGAGCGCATCGGTCGATGCTTCGAACAGAATCTCTGGATCCCCAATGCCATCGTTGTCGACAACGTCGTCATTAAGCTTTACGACCCTTCGTATCACGAAGCAGTCGAAGTCAACAAAGAGCAAGGCTTCTTGAAACAAGACAGTCACGACGGAAGATGGATTCTTGTCAAGCGTCCAACCGTCGTTGCCGGCGGTGAACTGACCCTTGAGGCACTTGATGTTCAGCACAACATGCTCGCCAATATCAGCGAAGCCCCGCTACAAATGAAAGCTAACGGCGGCGTTCTCGTGATCGACGACTTTGGTCGGCAACGCGTTTCGCCCGCGGATCTGCTCAATCGCTGGATCGTCCCTCTCGATCGAAATATCGACCTGCTCACGCTTCATACGGGCAAAAGGATCGAAGTTCCCTTTCATGCCATGGTCATCTTCTCGACCAATCTCGAACCAAAGGACCTCGTGGACGAAGCCTTTCTTCGCCGAATCCCTTACAAGATTCACGTTCCCGACCCCGACGACGCTGAGTTCGCCAGACTCATGCAAAATGTGGCGGCCACGATGAACGTCCGTTTCAATGCCGATGCTCTCGAACACCTCATCTCGAAGCATTACCGCGATGCCGATCGTCCCAAGCGGCGATGTCATCCGAGAGATCTACTTCGACAACTGGTCGACCGATGTGACTATCTTGAGATCCCAAGTGCAATGACGCCGTCGATTCTCGACGAAGTGGCACACGACTACTTCTTGCATGGCCCCATGATGACGATCTAAGCATCGTTGCGTATCGACAACTCCAAAGCCGTCAGCCCCAAAGAATCACTCGGATTGCTCCGTCGGATCGGCTTTCTCCAACTGCGCGAACGGCAAGCTGTACAATGACCAGAGAAGCTTCTTCCCGTCGGACGAGGGAGCTCGTGGGAGTTATCTTTGATGCGTTGGATCGGTTTGATGTTCGTGGCGATGTGCGTGATCGTGCCGGTCGGTTTCTATTACCAAGCGCATGGCAACTTTCGTGGCCGAAGCAAGCTCGAGGCCTGGCCCGAGCTTCGCTATCAAGAGGGTGCCAACGTCGTACCCGATAGACCAGTAGCCGTCTGTAGCAGCCGAGCACTCTGTGCGGAGACGCGTCGAATGACTCGCCGGCTTCGCGAAGCGGAGACTCGTGGAAAGGCAAAAGACATTCAAGTTGCCAGAGAATGGTTTAGGCAACTTCACGCCGACTTGGTTTGGGCAGACGAGATTCTCGTTCTTCATGCCGACCCCCGTTACACAGAGGTCCGTGTCACCCGCGGCCAAGAAGTCGGCTTTCAGGGATTCGTCTACACGGTCGGCTTAGAAGAAGACGCGCCCGCCGCCAAACCAGCAGCAACTTATCGCAAGTAAATTGTTTCGCTTTGGAGCCGGCACCATCTCTCTAGTCTTGTCTTTCCTCAGAAAGCGTCATCAACTGCCGATTGCCCCCTTGACAGCCCCCATTGGATCTCCGATACGAGTAGAGACGTCGTCCGAGAGGGAGTTTTCGCGAACCTTCCCCCTCGGCAAGCGATCCTAATCTTGGACGGGTGGCGGAGTGGCCGATCGCACCGGTCTTGAAATTAGTCCTCGTCTACTTCCATCTCTAACCCATCTCGAAACCATGCGTTTTCCCTAGGAATTTCAACTCTCACTTTTCCCGAACCCATCCCGAAACCACCCCGAAAGCGACTTCAACGTAACAGTTCACGTAACAGTTGGGCTGTGATCGGCTGTTACGTCGGGCCGATGCTGTGTGTAGTGGTGACATAGGCATGTCACTGTTGAAAGCGGTGATATGAGGCAGTCAACACGAAGGGTAGCGATCAGACAGCGATCAAAAGATTCTTGCGAAATAACCATTTCCTGTTGACTTCGAGAGTATCATGTTTAAGATGGATTTGTTGGACTACTTGGAGGCGAAATGAATCTTTTCTTCGATGCCGAATCCCCATCTCTCTCTCGCTACGGGCTTAGCGGTGAGGAATTCGATGAGCTTTTTCCCTCCTATGAATCACCCAGCATTCGCGTGAAGAGCCCGGTTGCAATCTCGCAACTACGGTCACGAGGGTACGATGCGAGCGGGAGCTTTCTAATTTCTCACTTTGCTGCAATTAAGCGAGACATACCAGCAGATTGGAAGAGGATTGACGCGGTACTACGCCCCGACGGCGGGAAAGATTTCCTCTGGTCGCGTGAAATGATCGATGAGCTTGCTGACGGAATGGAGGCAGTAGGGCGATTTACTCCATCTGGTACCGCAGCAATGCTCGATGGTTATCGACTTGCTGACCGCATCCGAGAGACGCGCCGGGTGGCACCAAATCCAGGAAGCGATGACGTTGTCATCACCATCATTCCCGGCTTACCTGGCGCGGGGGTTCCGGCAACCGTCAAATGCCGACCACTGACTAAAGATGAGATCGCGGCTCGCGAACTTGCTGCCAAACAACTCACAAAGAAATCCAAGCGAAAGGAATAGCCCTTGCCTCGAACGGATGCAATCACGGCCAAGGCTGGCCATATCACTCTCACCGGCGCCGCCGAGCTACAAGCGGATGGGGCTGGCCAGAAGATCCCCCGGTTCAGCATGGTCGCCTACAACGGCGGTCCGCTTGTTGTGGCGGGTTACATCGATCCCGTAGTCATCGATCTATCCGGCCTTGAGATCGGCGCTCGCAGCAAACCCATCTTGCGGGATCACGATCCCCGCCAAGTCGTTGGGCACTCGGACGAGATCGCCGTCATCGGCAATCGCCTTATCGTGCGTGGTGTCATCTCTGCCGGCAATGCCGTCGCCAATGAGATCGTCTCGGCATCTCGTAATGGTTTCCCTTGGCAGGCATCCGTAGGGGTCAAGCCTACTCGGACTGCCCCCCTAAAGGACGGGCAAACCATCACCGTCAACGGCCAGCAAACCACCGGCCCCGCAAACGTGGTGCTGGGTGGCATCCTCAAAGAAGTAAGTTTCGTCGCGATGGGAGCGGATGAGAGTTCATCCGTCGCCATCGCGGCAAAAATGAAAGGGCTCAACGTGGACGAGCAAAATCCGGGCATCGATGCCCCCGAGGAATCGACGGCGGTCGTCGATCCGATTCAGGAATCGGCGAGAATCGTGGGAGTGGTCCGCGCGTGCCGCGGAGAACATCCCAAGATTCAGGCCGAAGCCATCGAAGCTGGCTGGTCGGTCGATCAGACCCGGCTTGCTGTGATGCGAGCATCACGCCCGGCTCTGCCTGCGATCACGGAACGTCGATCGGAGGGGGTTAACAACCAGGTTCTTGCGGCGGCGATCCTGCTACACGCAGGGCGAGGGGATCTGGCTACCCGAGCCTATGGCGAACGAGCCACCCAGCAGGCCCATGACCTGCGGGCCCGATCGTTGGGGGATTTGTTCGAGGCGCCTTTCAAGATGGTGGGCCAGACTCCGCCGGCCGACATCAATCAAACGATTCGCGCTTCAAACAACGGGCTTTCGGGGCTCTCGATGCCGGTCGCGCTTGGTGATGCCGCCAACAAAATCCTCGGAGACAGATACCGGCTTGAGTCTGAAAACTGGCAGGAGATCGCGAAGGTCGCGTCTGCGAACGATTTCAAAACGCAGAATCTTTTGAGGCCATCGACGTTCCCAAAAACGATCAAGCTTCCACCGGGTGGTGAGATCAAGTCCGGTAGTCTGGCTGAGAGCAACATCGTCGGCCGACTCGATACGTCGGCATTGTTACTGCGGCTGTCTCGTCGGGATGTTATCAACGATGACCTGGGCGTCTTCGACCAACTGGCCGAGGCAATGGGCGCGTCGGCGGCGGCTGGCGTGAGTGATGACGTCTTCGGTGCCATCCTGTCGGCAGGCTCGCATTTCTCCAGCGGTAACGGCAACCTTGTCACGGGCTCGACATCGGCTCTCGATATCGATTCGCTGGCGGTCGCCATTCAGCGGATGCGAAAGCAGACGGACGCCAACAGTCATACCCTCAACATCCGTCCGCGCGTGCTGTTGGTGCCGCCGGAACTCGAGTTCTCGGCAATGGCGTTGATCCGATCGGCAACCGTCGAGGCCAACCCCGCGACCGGCAAGCTCACCCCAGCAATGAACCCAGCGATGGGGGTTGTTGAAAAGGTGGTTGTCGAGCCACGATTGTCGAGCACGGCGTTTGCCGGCAACAGCACGACGGCTTGGTATCTGGTCGCAGCACAGACTGCCGCGCCGCTCTACGTGTGGTTCCTTCGTAGCAGGCGGACGCCGACCGTCGAGTTCTTCGGGCTCGACAATGACCCGAGCGTCTTGGCTTTGCAGTGGAGAGTCTACTTCGATTACGGCGTCTCAATTGGCGATCCGAAGGCTATGGTCAAAGCCAACGGCGCCTAATTACATGCTCACCCTGTCCCGAACTCCAGCAGGGTGAGCACGGGGGCACCTGTTACCAAGCAACGGGTGCCCCCTCTTCCTTCAAACAATAACGGCTTTTCAAAACGCTCGATTCGAGCGAACGCTACCTCTACGCGCAGAAAAGGAATCCCCAAATGAAGGACATCGACCCCCAAAAACTCGCGGGGCTCTTTTACGGTGCCGTCGCGAAATCACTGCCAATTGTATGGCTCTATTGTCATCCCGAGTGGTGGGAGGAAGTCGCCATCAATGCCCAGCTTGACATTGCTGCCATCACCGAAGACGCCGGACGGGCTTACTCGAATTAGCTTGTCGAGATCGGCGCGGCCAAGAGCGATGAAGCCAAACAAGTCATCCAGCAAATTCTCTCCCAACCATCTATTGGAGGTGCCGAAGAATGATCCAAGCCATCCTTGACCCTCGCACCGTCTTCGATCGCGCAGGGCTGTGCAAAACACTTGCGGTGAAACCTTCGACGCTATCACGCGAAATCAGAAATGGGCGACTCAAAGCTCATTCTATTTCGAATAGGGATTATTTCTTTGGCGAAGACGTGATTGCGTGGATGAAAACAAAACAACGGCCGACCCGGCCCATTGAAGATGAATTAGAGATCGAGGCATAAATGCGAAAACGCTCTCCGACCCGGCAAGGTGAGAGCGTTTCGCAAATTCGGAGAACCAACAAATGATACGCATTTCAGATCGTTTTGTCTGCATCAATTCGAACTATGTCGAGGTCGAAGGCTGGCAAGCAAGGCTTGTTCATCAGCGTCATTCAAGGGACAATGAGGAGATAATTGAACTCCTGCCCCCAGCAAGCCACGAACCAACGTTCTCGATTCTATCCAAACTCGACAACCCCGCGCATTTGCGGAAATGCCTAGTGGTGCATTCTCACTACTTCGTTTCCACAAGTGAACTCGATCGGCTCTACGAAACCATCCTCCCCAAACTCTTCGAGCAACTCCGAGAAATCGAGGTGACGGAATGACGGCAACTATCTCCCCATCACGTTGGGCCGAAGTCGCGACCTGCCCAATCTGCGGCCATGACAAATACTGTTCTGTCTCCGAAGATGGAGACCGAGTTTGCTGCCGACGCAACGCAGATCCGGCGACCGATCCAAGCTTCGAGTTCTCCACCCACAAGCAAGACAAGAACGGCGACGCGTTCGCCCTGTGGGCCAGGAAGGGCACTCAGAAACCGAAGCTTGAATTGCAGTCGCCGATTTATCATCACCGGCAATACAGCGGTGAACGGGCGAAGCCTGAGATTCTAGACCGTGTTTATTCAAGGTATTTGTCTTCCTGCGATATTGCGGACCGGGAATTCTATTTACCAAGGGGATTGGAAATTGGTGATATTCTCCGCCTGCGATACCGTGAGCACAGCAGAAAACGAATTGCAGTAATCAGAAACTTGATTAGAGAAGGGCTTGAATGTCATCTTCCAAACGTGCCGGGATTCTATGTTAAAGAGGAAAACATAGACGTTCCATGCTGGTCAATTAAAGGTAGTTCTGGCACGCTAATTCCTTGCCGAAATGAGGTGGGCCAGGTTGTTGCCTTAAAGGTCCGTGATCCGCTTGCGACGAAGGATAAATACAAATCCATCTCTTCATCTAAGGTTGAGTGGATCGATGCGCAGGGCAATAAGAGGACTGGCCCTGGAGCTGGATCAAATATTCATTTCCCATTGTTTGAGCTATCAAACGGATCTCGTGATATTATCCGCATCACCGAAGGTGAACCTAAGGCTGATATCGCGACAATTAAAAGCGGCATTTGGACAATTGGTATTCCTGGCGTTGGTGCTTGGCAACGCGGGGTAAAAACCCTTTTGGAACGCTGCCCGGAATGGGGCACAAAACAAGTCTTGATCGCATTCGATGCGGATACCCCAACAAACAAAAGAGTGCGTTCGCCTTTTCTTCGTTTGGTGCGTGGGCTGAAAGAAGGTGTCGCCAAGCTTCCAATCGAACAGCAATTCACTTTTGCGGCTGAGGTATGGCCCGAGGACGCCGGCAAGGGTATTGATGACGTGCTTGCGGCGGGCAAGGCCGATCAGGTGATGCAAATCACGGGCGGTGATCTGGAAGCCTTCTGCGAGTCACTGGAAGCTTTGAGTGACAACTCCGCGACCGTTCCGCAAGATGGGAAGTCTTCCGCCAATCTCGACATCACCAAGCCCAACGAGGATGTAGACGACCCGCATCGACTGGCCAGAATCGTCCTTGAATCGCGTTTCACACATCCAGAAGGCCGGGCCCTGGTGTTCCATCGAAGCGAGTGGCACCATTGGTTGAACGCGAGCTACAGCGTTATCCCTGCGAACGAGATCCGCTCTGTCGTCAGTTCTGTTGCCAAGGATGAGTTCGACCGAAGCAACCTTGAAGAGATCAGGATATTCGAGCCAACTGAAAAATACCCTGATCCGCCAACTACAAAGAAGGTCACGCGATCACTTACCACCAACATTGCCGACGCGCTCGCGAGCATGACGATACTGCCGTCAACTGTCGAGCCCCCAGCGTGGCTAGGAGACGATCTGCCGCCGTTCGATCTCAAGCGGGCTCTGGTGACCCCATCGAGGATCGTTAGCCTAGATGGCATCGCTTGCGTCTCGCAGCTTGTTAGTATTCCGCAGACACCCCTACTTTTCGGCGGTAATCTGATTGGTTGTGACTTCGACCCCGACGCCCCCGATCCGGTCGAATGGAAGAAGTTTCTGCAATCATCTTTTGGCGACGATCCCGACGCGATTGCCACCCTGCAGATGTACATCGGCTATTGCTTAACTGCCGACACGAGCCAACAGAAGATCCTCTTCATTGTTGGACCCAAACGGTCTGGCAAAGGGACGATCTGCCGAATCCTGACGCACTTGGTTGGTTCTGCCAATGTCGCTGGACCGACCCTATCGAGCCTAACGGGCCCGTTCGGGCTCTGGCAGCTTCTCGGGAAATCCGTTGGCATCATTTCTGACGCTCGCCTTTCTGGCCGGGATAATCAAGCGATCGTCATCGAGCGGCTTCTCTCTATCAGCGGCGAAGACTATCTCACGGTCGATCGAAAGAATCTGCCGCCTATTACAACCCGCTTGCCAACGAGGCTGGTCCTCTGCACCAACGAGCTACCACGGCTTCAAGACTCAAGCGGCGCCTTAACGTCTCGGTTCATTGTTTTGCAGATGAAGAATAGCTTCATCGGGAAAGAAGATCTTCGCCTGGAGTCCAAACTCAAAGCCGAACTCCCTGGCATCCTGAATTGGGCTATCAAGGGCTGGCAGTACCTACAGCAACTCGGGCACTTCATCCAACCCGAGAGCGGAAAAGAAGCCGTTCGCGAACTCGAAGATCTCGGGTCACCGATCTCGGCGTTCGTTCGTGAGTGTTGCGAGGTGCGGCCGGGGGTAACAGTCTCTGTCAACGTGCTCTTCGAGGCGTGGAGAGAGTGGTGCAAGGAAAATGGGAGGGATCACGCCGGCACTCAACAGAACTTCGGGAAGGATCTCCGGGCGGCTGTCGGAGGACTAACAACTAAACGGCTCCGCGACGACGATGATAGATATCGAGCTTACGAGGGTATCAAACTTAACGCGTCCTTCCTAATTGGTCCGCATTGGTCCGCGGTACTTTCTATTGCACGCACAGCGCGCGAGAAGAGAAATGAAGATCAAGAGGTAAGAGAATATGGTAATTAGTAAGAGCTACTATAGGCTTAGTCCGCGGACCAACGCGGACCACTCGCACCAAGACCGCATCAAGAATTCGGGAGCACTGGCGTAAATTCCATGAAAATTCATCAGATATCCAGGCTGAAATCACCCTTAAATCAGGCGGAAATTGAATAGAAACTATCCCGAAAATAGACTGAAAATTGCTCAGGATTTTCCAGGAAAATTGCGGGAATTTCTCCGGAAAATTCCCCCCAAAAGTTCACGGGTCCTTCCTGGCTGGAAAATTTACGATCGAGACCGGCGGGAAATGCCGCAAAACAGGACTCAGTTAGTTTTATTTCTTCTTCGTAAGCACATGCAAAAAAGGTGGAATCATGCCGAACCCTCGTGAAGCAAGAATTTTGCCCAAGAGGAAAACGATACGGGCAATTCCTTTGGGTGATCTTTGCCAGCATTGCAAACGTGGTCGAATGATAACAGAAGGCACCCGAAGGAAGATCAGCGAAGGCGAGTTCGATTCAATTGAGTATCGGCGTTGCGATCATTGCGGGCACAAGGCGAAGACTC
>JAIELF010000023.1 GCA_019753235.1 bacterium | reverse complement strand
GTGTAACGCTTCTTCTTCATGATCTCGGTCCTCCATGAGCCTCATCGGCCCATTGAAAATAACCAAAATCACTCACCCTCGAAACGGGTCAGATTTCGCGGAGCAGGTCATAACGAATAGATCACTTTGCTCACTGGTCAATGAGACGGCGATAGCGATCAACAGGCATCCTGACATGAACAGGTGTTTCCATACTTACCCTCGCTGTTTCTTGAAGAGTCAAAAGGAATCGACACCCGACCTGAAATACACTCCACGGCAATCGTGATAAATCGAGCTCTCTGGGATTGTTGAGTCACGCCGATAGGTGGGAGAAGTCTCTCTCAACCTATGCTCGAACGGACCGTAGCCGACTGGCGATGGTGCCTGCGTGATCGAGAACCGTCCGCAGAACTTGGCCGATCTGCTGAGCTGCCTCGATGCTGACCGCCGTTCCCGTGGGAAGCAGAAAGACCTGTTGGCATAGAGCATCTGTCACCGGGACATGGACCTGTCCCGTCGATCCACTGGCGTAGGGCTCGTGTCGATGGAGGCCAGGTGCAAAGTACTTTCGCGCGATGATGTTCTCGAGAGCAAGAACCCGGACGATCTCGTCGCGAGAGAGCTCCGACAACATAGGATTCACTTCCAGCACAACGTATTGATAGTTGCGACTTTCCGAGGTTTGGTACGGATAAAGTTGAACTCCCTTTTGACCGGTAAGTGACTCGCTGTAGAGATCGTATACTTTTCGATTATGAGCGATAATCTCTTCCATTTGTTCCAGTGTCGCCAGGCCCATGGCGGCAGAAGATTCGCTCATTTTCGCATTCGTACCGACCATGGCGGTCGCCTCTCCGTCGCGGAAGCCAAAGTTCAATATCGAGCGAACGCGCGATGCGAATGCATCGTCGTTTGTGCAGATCGCCCCTCCCTCAAAACAATTGATAAACTTGGTGGCATGGAAGCTGAATACCTCGGCCAAGCCATGATTGCCAACCTGCTTGGATCGATAGGAGCAACCAAAAGCATGTGCCGCATCAAATAGGAGCGGAACGCCACGCTCGCGAGCGATCTCTTCGAGAGCCTCCACGTCGCAGGTTTCTCCCCAAAGATGCACACCGACGATAGCCCCGGTTCGATCCGTCCATCGGTCGACGACCGAGGCCGGATCAAGCTGATGTGTTTGATACTGGACATCGGCCAAGACTGGCTCAATCCCGACCCACCGAAAAGCATGGGCTGTGGCGATGAACGTGAACGCTGGTAAAATCACCTCGCCGCGCACATCCGCGGCCACGGCCGCGATCTGGAGTCCCAACGTCGCATTGGCCACCGCGATGCAATGTCGAGCGTCCGTCCGACAAGCAATCTCGTCCTCGAATCGTTGCACCAATGGCCCCCGGTTGGTCAGCCAACGGCGATCGAACGCCTCCCGCATCAATTTCGCATAAGTTTCGAACGGAGGAAGGTTTGGCCGGCCGACACAGAAATGCTCGACAAAGAGGGGCTCCCCGCCGAACAGAGCCAACTGCCACGCGGAAGACTTACCTGTCGGGGAAGTAACTGCAATTCTGTTCAGAGGACTCACTGGAACCGCCCCCCCTCACCGATGAGCATCATCCCATCCGTGATATTCGGATCCATCACCAATGCTGGCTGCGCGTGACTCGACTTATGGAATAGTGCAACGTCATGAAAAGAGTCGAAGGACTCGATGAAAACCGAGTTTCTCGAAAGCCGATCTCCCGACGCCGACCGGCGAATTCCCGCCTCACCGAACGGACATCAACGCTGACTCGATGCTAACATATTTTGGACGCCCTCCAAGGGATATCTCGGTCGTCATTATCCATGGAATACACTCCGAAGCTATCGAACGACGGCGTGATCAATTCGATGGTTCTGACTCTTCGCGAGTAGGTCCTCGAGTGCGGTCGTGGCATCGGCCAAGGCATTCTGGCCTTTACTCCATTGCTGGATCGTCGCGCAGCGAGCCCGGACTTCGGCCGACCGCCAGAGTTGTTCGCACGCATCCACCAGACGCTCGGCCGAGTACATCTTCGGCAAAAGCGTTCGCGACACGCCGAGTCGCTCAAGCCGATGCGCGATGTCTCCCTGATCAATTCCTTGTGGCACGGCCAGATGCGGGATTCCCGCATCGAAGGTTAATGCCAGCGTACCCGAACCACAATGATGCACATGCAAGCACGCCTGCGAGAGGATCGCCTCTAACGGAACAAAAGAGAAGTACGCGACGCCGGGCGGCAGAGGCTTCGGTATCTGGTCACCAAAAGGCGTCAGAAAAACCGCTCGCTTGTTGAGCTTGATTACCGCTTTCATCGACTCTTCGAAATATCGGCGAGCATCGTTGGTGAAGGACGAAGCCGAGAAAAGGATAGGTGACTCACCCGACGTCAGAAACGCCCGCAATCGCTCTCGATCATAATCAACCTTCTGGTCACGAAAGAACGGAAAACCGACACTGATGGTGTTCGGAGGCCAATCAACCTGCCGAGGATTGAACCACTCAGGAAAGAAATTGATGACCAGATCCGGTGAGTTCCACCAGAATTTCGTGAATCGCTTGACCGGCGTTAACCCAAACCGACTGCGGAATTCATTGAGAGGCTTGCCAAGCCAGGCGTCGATCCCCTTATCGATCAGCCAATCCACACTCCGGCGCAGAAACAAAGGCCATCGCTCGGAGGGGCCTGTGGGATCATAAATACTGCGTAAGAACAGCGGCTGAAGATTCAACGACGCCGTGGGGATGCCATGAACCTCTTGAGCAACCCGGGCCCCAGCAAACACATGCTGGGCGGCCACCACCGTCTCCCCAGGCAAATGGTTCCGCGCCACGAAATCAAAAGCTCGTGGCAACAGCGTCGAGAACCATGGGCGCCCTAGCTTCACCGGAGTCGAATCACTCCAGACTTCCGATTGATCCAAAGCCGCTTTATGTTCCTCGGCGGAATAAAGAGACTCGAACTTGACCCCTTCGCGAGCATAGAGCTTTTCGTAATAACCATTGCCGCCGATAATCGCCTCATGGCCTCGTGATTCGAGTTCCCGAGCCCACGCAATAAAGGGGAGAGTGTCTCCCAAACTCCCCACCGAAACCAACAATACGCGCACCGTGAGCCCCCCGCAACAATATCTATATCGGCAATCGCCCATTGGCGGCGGCTCTACACGAATACACGCATCAACAGCGATCGACGCTTCGACCTTTACAGAACCTCTCCGGCAATGGAGATATCTTTCATAGATCATCGACTAGTCTTGGTCGGATACCGGCTTATCTCCGAGCAATTCCGCTAACTTGCTTTCGATGGCGCGGGCCCAGATCTTGTACCCCGCGGGCGAAAGATGCAGATAGTCGGGCATGATCTCTTTGGCGAGGTGACCTTTGTCATCGAGAAAGTATGCGCCAATATCGAGAAAGTAAACGTGCTTGTCGTCGGCAAGCTTCGCGGCCCGCGCGCTGGCGCTGGCATTCTTCTCCCGCTGTGGGTTCGGATTCTCGCCACGAGGGAATATTGCCAGCAAAAGTATCTTGGTCTCTGGAAGTTTGGTGCGCAACTTTTGAACGATCGCCACGATGCCATCGCCGATCTGTTCGGCCGAATATGCTTCGCCCCCGGAGTTGTTGGTCCCGATCATCAAGACAACGACCTTCGGCGAAATTCCGTCGACGTTGCCGTGATCAAGTCGCCAAAGGACATGCTCGGTTCGGTCTCCGCCGATGCCCATGTTGACCGCTTTGCGATTGTCATAATACCTTTTCCAGGTCTCGTTGTTGGCCCAACCTTGCGTGATCGAGTCGCCTAGAAAAAGTAGGTCGACATCCCCCTTCTTCGCTCGTTCGTTGAACGACTGATGCATGATCATCCAAGCGGCCTCGCGAGGAACGGGCGTCGTCGCTGGGTGCTTGCCGGGCAGAATTTCCTGGGCAATCCCTGTCGCCGTCACCCACAACATCAACGCCATCGTCCATTTTCCACGATTCATCTTGATTCCCCCCTTTGAAACTCGGTCCACGGCCGATTATTGTCGTCCTGACCGATTAATGTAACGACCTGTACCTTGTCACGCTACTGTCAACTCTTCACCGACGATTTCGCATCGACCTTACCCGCCCACTTCATGGAGCACGATCATCGTCCGGTCCGGAGAAAAGCAATCAAGTCGTTCATTTGCTGGGGAGTGATCTCTTTCTCAATACCGACGGGCATCAAAGATTGGGTTGTTGTCTGGATCTGCTCGATTTCGGCTCGGGGCCATTGCTCTTGTTGGCCACCGGATTTCGTCAGCATAATGCTTCCCTCCGTCGACGGGCCGAGGATCCCCACAGACGATCGCCCATCAGTAGTCAGTACGGTCGAGGCGGTAAAGCGTGGCTCCACCACGCGATTCGGATCGAGGATCTCCCCGAGAAGCTGGTCGGCCGTCTTGTTGCGCACGTCGCTGATATCGGGACCGACCGCGGTTCCCTCTTTACCCAAGCGATGACAGACAGCGCAGACTCGCCGAAAGACTTCGTGCCCCGCGACAGGATTGCCGGGAGGATTCATGGACGCTCGGTACTGATCGATGACCGCTGCGCGGTCCGGGTCGGCACGCTCGCCGAACAGAGCGATCGCTTTCTCGCGAGTAACATTATCCCCGCTCAAGAGGAGTAGTTCACGACGATCGATCGGGACAAGGGCCGGCGAAAGTGTTCCGCGTTTCATTTCGTCCAGCACTTGGCGAATCGAGGCTGTTCGATCCCAGCAGGCGGCAAGGACTCGTTCTTGCGTTGCCGGGCTGAGCCGAGCCCACGTAGCCACGAACCGATCCAATGGAAAATCGGCACCCGACCGCGAAAGAACCTGGATTGCGCGCGATGCGACTTGGTCATCATCCGCTCGAGTCGCCAGCTCGACAAAGTGTGTCGCCATCTCGTTCGGTGAGATAATCGCAAGAAGGTCCATTGCTTGCTGACGAATGCCGGGCTCTGCCGTCGAGTCCAAGCTGATTCGCTGGGCCAGTTCCTTCCAGGGACGAATCGCGACTTGCCCTAGGACCGAATCCGCGCCAGTAGCAGCACCGGGGCGAAGGGTGGGATGTGGCGAGGATCGGCTTCCCTCCATGATGCCCGTGATGATCGCCATCGACGTCGCAGGCGTGGCAGTCCGCGTCACCACCCATTGCAATAAAGAAACAACATCCGCGGGCCGGCCCGTTGCCGCCGACAGTAAAGCGAGATCATGATACTTCTTTCGGAGGCTCGCGGGCGCCTCATCCTTGGCTCCTTGCAGTGCTTCCTTGAGCAAACGAGTCCCCCGCGGCGCCAGTTCTTCACGGAGACTCTCCCAGAGAAAAGGCTCGTCGGACGCTTCTTGAATAAAGCGAACCAAGAGAGCGACCTCTCGATCGTTCGAGCTGCGTGCGGCCGAACGAGCGGCGGCGGATCGAACCCGCGGACTCGGGTGACGGAGCGACTCCGCGAATCCTGTCGACCAGCGTCCGGGATTCTTCGCGATGCGATCGACGCCAAGTTCCCAGCCGGCCGCTTGTACTCGATGATCCGCATCAAGCAGAGCGGAATCGAGCGTGGCATCATCGAGTTCATCTCGACACGCCAACAAAGTCAAGGCGCCCAAGCGTCCCTCCGGCGTCGGCAACGAGGTCACCCCTTCCCGCAGCATGCCAGCGATCTCTTCCGATTCCCCCTCCCAAAGCAATCGCCACGCATGATCGCGCCACCAACCTTCTGCATGAGAGAGAGTCTTTATCAGCGTCGGCCGATCATTCGTTATCGGAGTCTCTGTTCGATGGACCGATCGTCGTCTTACGCGATAGACTCGGCCCCGGTCATCACCTGCGCGAAGGTTCAGCGTCTGGGCCAACCCCGCAGGCATGTAGGCCGGATGCTCGATCACCTCGCGATACATATCGACGACGTACAGAGAACCATCCGGACCATTGGCGAGACTGACCGGGCGAAACCAGGAGTCCGTCGATGTCAGCCAATCCAGCTTCGCCGCTTGTTGATTCAGAATCCGCTCGGATCGAAACGTCATTCCGTCGGGAATCATTCGATGGCAGGCCACCAAATAACCGGTCGGGTCGCACACGAAAGCTGTCCCATTCATGACGGCACCCAACCCAGTTCCACGAAAGACTAACACGCCGCAAGCGGCCGTGTGCGTGCCGGTATGCGAGAACGCTGTCGTTGCGGTATCTTGGGCGGGATAGACCTTTGATTCTCCTCCCGAACGGGCGACATCGTGATTCCCATCCATGGTAATTAAACCGCGGGTGGAAAGGTGTGACAATGGTATGACATCATGAATGATTGGTCGGCGATTGCTGCACGTGAAGCGATTACTCCAGTCATCGATCGACTGACCAAACTGTCCCGGTCCGTTGACGGCTTCGATCGTTCGCGCTCTCGGGTGAAAGCGAAGATCCCGAACGCCGAGTTCAAGCAACGGTGACTCGCTCGCCGTCGTGTGGACCTTTCCGCCGGACAATCCGTTGGTGAGATAGATCCATCCATCCCGACCCAACGTTGGGAAAGCTGGCAGTAGTTGCGGATTCGATTGCCCCAACCCCGCCAGCAGCGATTGCTGCCTCTCGGCCACGCCGTCACCGTCAGCATCCTCGAGGTAGATCAGTTCCTGCGCGACGGTTGCCAGAAGTCCTTTCTTCCAGATCGCCAATCCCTGACACCACGCAAGCCCCTCGGCAAAGACGTTCGACGCGTCCATCACGCCGTCGCCATTGGTATCGCGCAGACGCTTGATGCGCGAGAGAAACGGACTTTTGTTGTCGGCCGGGCCGAGCGGATAATCGCGGTACTCCGCCACGAACATTTCGTCGGCGCGAGCGAACGCAATTGCCACGGGGTCAACAACGAGTGGCTCCGCAGCCACCAGTTCCGCAACGAATTCGTCGGGCAGAATCAAACGAGCGAGGGACTCTTCCGGGGACACAGGACCCTCGGCCACCATCATCGCTGCCCATAGCAGCGCGATCATGGTCCGGCGTCCTTGGCTAACTCATTGAGCATCCCCAGCGCGACCTTCACGATCGTGACAGACGCTTCCTTGTGTAGGTAACTCGATCTGGCCCGCCACGTCTCATAACCACCGAGTTCGTGCTGCGCGGGAGTTGGGAGATAACCGTTGTAGCCGTTCGCCAGTTCAATGATGATCGTCGTTTGGAACGGGCTTTTTTTCTTTATTTCGAGGCCCACTTCGACAAAGACTTCGCATGGAATAGCGACGATCCCAACCGATCCCACCCGTGCCGTCTGAATCCAGAGCTTCATGGTTTTGGGATAGCGGTTCAAATGGATCGTTTCGTTGGCGTAGATTTCTTCCAACGATTGGAGCGGCCGACCCGACGCATTCGAAAGGCATCGCTCGGCACTTTGAAGTTCCTCTGCCGTCGGTCGACGGACGCCCAGTTCGACCTCGACGCGCTTAGCGCCGAGAATGGAATCAAGCTCATATCCGCGCGAGTTGCTTATCGAGTTCACCGCATCGAGAGATCGACTCGCCACACGGTCGGCAACTCGGCGGATCTGTCCGAAAGGCTCGGCAACAAAATCGCGAGAGCGGAAATGGATGTTGTTAATGTCACCGCTTGCCCCGTTGGTTAGGAGAGCCACCGGTTTTCGACGCGCATTCTTCGGCCGCCAGCGATCCCCGATGATTCGAGAGAACTCGCCGAAGTAGTCTGCTGATATCTCACCACTTGGCGTTCCACCGACGTAGTGAAGCGCATAGTTGGCGAGCATCCCCATTGGTTCGCCATCGGTCGCATGAACAAAGATGATCGCGACATCAGAGTCAATGGGACCGGCCGATTCCACCAAGTTTTCTGAGCCGACCGGGGGATTCATTTGAACTTGATCCACCTGTCCAAATGGATTGGGGGGAATAGTGCCGGGCTTCATTCGCCAACGACGATTGAAGACCTCTTCGGGAACTGCTGCTTTGGCAACCCCGATGCGAGCGGGCTCGAGTCGAAGCTGAGTGGTGGCGACGCTGGTGACGATTCCTTCGATGAGTTTCTCTTGATAACTTGCATCAGGCTTGCTTTGAAACACCTCGGTCGATGTGGGGCAACTGTGGGAATGAGTGGCGGCGATGATGACTCTCTCGGCGGTAATCCCAGTCTCTTCCTCAATCCGAGTCTTCGCTTCATCCATGACCGCCCGAGGGATCGCGCAACTATCCACCAAAGCCACCGCGAGCGATGTCTTCCCATTGTCAAAGAGAATCGCTCGGACGTGGATCGGGTCGTGAATCCTCTTGGCGATTTGATCGCTCATCGAACCCGCCATCGAAATAGGAAGGGCCGGCTCGATTCGTTCCGCATGGGCCGCCACGCGCCAGTCCGCTGCCACGGGGAGAGGGATCGTCAGAATCATCAGCCCAATCGATCGATGCATGACCGGTCTTTCTCCCATGAGAAATGATCCCCTGATTCACAGACTCTGATTGGAGGGCCTTCGATCCCGCGTGTCAAGCGCTCGTCGCCGATTCCCAACCCGACGGGCGAGCGAACAACAACAGGACTTCGTAAATTGAACCCGAAGGCACACGGTTGGGAGGGTCGTAGATGAAGATCACCGAGATCATTTGTCAGGTTCTTCGGATTCCGCACGTAGAAGCGAAAACGGCCAGCAGCCAAGATTCGGTCCTGGTTCGAGTTCGTACGGACAACGGACTCGAAGGGATCGGCGAGGCGGACTCTTCGCCCGAGATGGTCAAAGCAGTGATCGATGCGCCGTTCAGTCACAACGTCGCGACCGGGTTGCGAACGCTTCTCGTGGGCGAGAACGCGCTCGAGATCGATCGCCTTTGGCAGAAGATGTATCGCCGAACCATGTACGCTGGCCGGCGCGGCGTCACCATCACGGCCATGTCCGCGATCGACATGGCTCTTTGGGACTTGAAGGGTAAGCTCTTCAAGCAGCCGATCCATTCGCTGCTCGGTGGAAAACGCCACTCGCGTATCCTGGCGTATGCATCGATCCTGTTCGGCAAGAACGGAGATGAGACGGCGCGTATCGGCCAACGATGGCGTGATGCAGGCTACCGAGCGGTCAAGTTCGGATGGGAACCGATGGGGACCAGTGAAGCGGTCGATCGCGACATCGTCCGCGGCGCGAGAAAAGGTCTTGGCGATGATGGAACATTGCTCATCGATGCGGGATGCGTTTGGGATGCTCGGACCGCACTCGATCGAGCCCACGCCTTTGCCGAGCAGCGAATCACCTGGCTTGAAGAGCCGCTTCGCCCCGACGATTACGAAGGCTATCGCTGGCTTCGAGACCGCTCGCCCGTGCCGATTGCCGCCGGTGAGGAGGAATGTGGTCGTCAGTCGTTTCGACCATTGATCGATGGACGCTGCTTGGATGTGTATCAAGTCGACCTATCGAGGAATGGCTTCACCGATTCACTTTATATTCGCCAGCGAGTGGAAGAGATCGGGGCTCGGCTTTGTAATCACTGTTACACCAGTCCTGTCACCGTTGCGGCCAGCCTGCATTGGCTGAGCACGGTGGAAGATGCGTTTCTCTTCGAGGACTGCGTCGAGGATTCTCCACTTCGTCATGAATTGACCCACGAGAAAGTGCAAGCGAAAGATGGATATATCGATGTCCCCGACCGTCCTGGCTTGGGAGTGACATTAGATGAGGATTTTGTCCTAAAACATCTCATTTGCGAATCACGATAGAATCGACTCTTGAAAAGAGGTGCGATCATGACAGGCCGACAAAGGCTCTCGCTTTTCTCTTTGGTCTTGATGACGACAATAACAACGGTGGGATTTGCTATTCTTTCACGGGGCCCTCTTCGTGCGGGGGATGCCGACCCGAAGCAAAAGATCTTAGAGGGGATGACCCTTCCCGAATACGACGCGCGGGGCGGACTGATTCGGCCGGAAGGTTACGAACGATGGACTTTCATCGGAACCTCGTTGGGGATTCGTTATCTCGAGACGAATGATCCACCCCCCAAGGGCCCCGGCGATTTTCATCACGTCTTCATTCAGCCGCAAGCGTACGAATACTATCTTCGTTTTGGCGAGTTCCCCGAGAAGACCCTATTCGTCATGACCAATTGTGCGGCATCGAAGAAGTCTGGTCCCGACCTCATCAACAAGCACGGCCACTTTGCAGGAAAGGCGACGGGCCTCGAGGTCTCGGTCAAGGATACAGAAAAGTTTTCGGAAAGCTGGGCGTACTTTCTCTTCACCACGGCCGGCGAACGAAAGCCCTCGCGGGCGCTCCCGCAGAACCTTTGTTACGATTGCCATGCCGAGCACGGCCAGGCCGACAATGTCTTCACTCAGTTTTACGGAATGCTAGAACAGGCAAGAGAATCCCATCTCAAGACGGCCCGCCCCTGACATAAGACCGTCACGGCATCGGCAGGGAACCACCCTCGGCCTGGATCGCCAACCGGAGGTCTGCCTCGAATGATGCGCTCGCTCCGACGAAGACCTTTGCCACGGTGCCATCCTTTCGGACGATCACCGTTTGCGGGATAGCCGACGCTTCATAGTCGGCGGCAACTTTCCCATCGATATCCAAAGCTACCATTATCGCCAGCTTTTGCTTTTCGAGTGCCGAGCCAGCGACTTCCGGTGATTCTTCCAGATTGATACCGACCAAGATCACCTTTTGGTCCACGAATTCTCGTGACACTCGATCCACGATGGGCATCGTCATCATGCACGGAGCGCACCAGGAGGCCCAGAAATCCAGAACGATTACTTCACCTCGATGGTCGCTGAGTTTGAACTTTCCGGTCGTGGCCAAGTCTAGTTCGAAGTCGGGGGCAGGTTTTCCCTCGAGCGAAGAGACTTGACTCGGGGAACCCCCTTCGCCACCGGAGGGGTCGGGAAGAGGCTCGGTCGCGGCGCGAAGCTTCCATTGTTGAAACGCGAGTGTCTTACAAGCCTCGCCCACCGCGGAGCCCCAAACAATCGTCTGAATTCCTACGAGCGGCACCGCGCACCCTGCCATCGCGGGGCTCGTGCCGAGGATCTTTCGCTCCTCGATCCGTTCCGGCCGAAACATTAACCGATCCCCTTTCGTCGAGAGTATCTGCACCTGGCCTGCGGTCATGGCCGCTGGGAGCGTTTCATCCTCGGGCCGAAGCCAAATCATGCGGGTTACTCGTTCCCTGGGAATTTGACGCGACTCAAGGCGGGCTTCCAACTCAAGAGACTTCTCGGACATCGTGAGAAGTCGACATCGAAGGTAATCGCCGTCGTTCAATCGAAGAAGGTGCGTGGGGGGCGACGACTTGATTGCGCGCGGCACGGTGAGAAGTCGATCTCTCTTGGTCTTCAGAATCTTCCTAGGCAAAGCATCCACATCCAATTCCACCGCCTGCACAAACTCGTGAGAGAAAGTCGTGCTTGTCGTTGTTATCGATTGAAAATGGACTCCCTTCTCATCGATCGATTGGACTCGTGCGTCGATGACATCGCCGGTCCGCAAATGAATCCGATGCGGAGCCGACGAATTGTTCACGTTGGCCACGGCAGGCGTCCTGACCACGGGGAAGCCGAACAGTCGAAGGTTATTCGTGACCCGCCTTTTCATTACCTTCGTTTCCACGTTGGGAGGGCTTGCAGGTTTCTCAGGAAACTCCATCGACGCAGGTGTAGCAAGCGAGATCGCCGCCGAACCCTTTGCCCGCCGTGGGTGAAAGCGAAATCCCTCCCCACTCAGGAGATTCCCGGCAACGCGGATGTTGTCTCCCTGGATCCGGCAAACCCGTTCGACCGTGTCGACCGTGTCGACCGATTCGGCCAGTGGGGCTTGGGCAGAACTTTGCACGGCCGAGCGCGACCATGACAGCGGGATGGTGATCGACTGCTCGCTACCGGCCGGCACAAACGTTAGCCCATCCTTCTCGATCTTTTGAATTTGACCCGCAAGTGAGTTGCCGGATCGCCCATTGATTCGCCAGGTCGGCTGTTGAGCAAGGGGGGGACGACGGTCCCAGCGGATCTCGCTGACTTGGTCGAGAGGAATAGGTTCCTTTTTATCCCCCTCCGCAAACTCCAATTGGTGGCGGTCGCGATCGACGAGCACGACTTCCCCCTTGATTGTTTGGCCATCGGTGAGCGTGACGCCGGTTTCCGAGACAGTCTTTGCAGCGGGAACATGGCCATCCCAGCGTGAAATCCTCATTGACTCGATCAAGAGTCCTCCGTGATGGTCGTGCACTGCCATGCCTTGTTGAATTCTTACTTTGGCTTTCGACGTTAGTTCCGTCTGAGCGAGGATGGAATCCTCGTTCGAAACAACGACCGCTTTGCCCGCGGAGCGATCAACCAGAACACGATAAGTACACCTAGCACCGAACGCTGGAAACTCTTCGATCTTCGCGAATCGGCTTTTGTCGCCGACGCTCGTCACAAGCACCAGTTGTTTCCCCCAGGTTTCGATCGAGATCGGCTCATGGAGGAGATCGCCCCTTGCCCCATTCGACTTACCGGAGACATCGATTCGAAACGAAGGCTGGCCAACCCACGACAACTGAAGATCGATCGCGTATCGATCCTCTTCGATCATCCGCTTCAAGAGAGCCCCTTCGGTCCCGATCAGCCCGCTGCTTGATTCCTGCCAACCCTTGGCCTCGGGCCATTGGTTCAGCGACAAGAGATCTGTTTCGGGAAGAGCGAATTCTTTGCCACGATGGATGATTCGAACGACAGAACTCCTCTCGAGAGAGACCTCCCCCCATCCATCCAAGGCGACGGTCACCAGCCTTTCAGTGATCGCAATCAGGTTGCCTTGAATGGACCCTCCTCCGACGAGAAACAGCCGTACATCCCCGGCGGTAGCTTCCACCTTGCGATCGGTAAGCCAATTGATGCTGCTGATCGCGGGAATTGGAAAAGCCAGGACCTCTTCAAACACCGGCGAGCGAAGGCGGATCAGCTGATCCTGCTCCGAAGGTAATAAGCCCCCGGAGATGAACTCACCATCCCCAAAGCGCAGGATCACTTGCGGAGGAGTCTCCTCGTGGGCAAGGGAGACGGCCAAGGCCAACATCATTCCCATCGCCAATCACCCCTGATCCTTCGATTCGGCCAGTAATTGCTTTACCGTTCGTAGATCGACAAGAATCGAAACTGCAACGCCAATGCCAATAGAGACATCGATGTTCCGGCCGTGGCCCCGAACGACGAACGGAAAGACCCATCGGGCGCCTGCGAACTCTTGAGCCGGCGGACCAGTTGCTTGCTCCACTTCTCCCAAGCTGCGACGTCCCCCTGAAACAGCGCTTGCGACTGATAGTACAGCGTGTATTCCAGATAAACCGTTTTTTGAGGGTCTTGCTCCAACTTCTCGACGAGATACGCCAATGTCGAGCGGAACTCGGGGAGATCCTTTCGCTTGGCGATAGCCAAGGTCAACGTTGCGATCGACGATCGCGCCATCGACTCTCCGAAACCATCGCCAAATCCACCGGAGTACGCCACGCCACCCGATTCCGAGGTCATCGATGTAAAGTATTTGATTGATCGGTCGATCACGTCGTCAGGGACTTCGATGCCGGCATTGCGCGCGGCCAAAAGACCCACCAGGACCGCGCCGCTGACCGAAGTGTCGGCGTCAATGGCATCGGGACTGTATCGCCAGCCCCCGAAAGGGTTCTTCTTCTGCGAGGTGATCGCCAAACGAACGGCCAGTTCGAGCGCCTGACCGATCGATTTACCTTTGACGGGGGCACCGCGCCACAGGTCTCGATCGTCGACCGCTCCGTATGCTTCGGCAAGCGCCAGCATGGCGAAGCCGTGATGATACATGCTATTCGGAAAGTAGCCGGTCGTGGCATTCTGAACAGAGAGAATGTTCCGCAGCGCTTTGCGAATGCTGGCCGAGTAGAGTCCGAAATTGGGATCTTCACCCGAGGCCAATAGGGCCAACACCGCTAGGCCCGTGGACCCGGGCCCGCTCGTCCAACGATCGTTCGAACCCCAGCTTCCGTCCTGGTTCTGGCTTCTAACCAGGAACTGCAGACCTCGATCGTACATGTCGCGGACTTCGCGCGGCACCGCGTCCCCCACTTCCGGGATAACCGGACTCTGCGCGAGCGCGAAGGAGCACGAAAGCATTACCATCATGGTCGACCAAAACGAAGTCATCGATTCATTTCCCTAAGAGCGGCAACAGGTTCGGTACTTGAAATCCTGGTCTGAACGGTTTGAGGATTTTTTCGAGTCGGCGCCATTGAAAGTCTTGATAGATCCGCTTCAGTTTCATCACTGGTAACATGGCCATGTAATTACGGATACTCGATACATGGACATCCTCCATATCTATTGGCAGGTCTCGCCGCTCGAAGATTAGCTTTTCGGTATCGTGGCGCTGCTGACTGATCGATGGAACTTCTTCATCCAAAAGAAGAAGCGCATAGGAAAAAAGGCCGACAATTGAAGTTCCGATCGCTGGCGTTCGATCTCTTTCATTCGGGCAATCTGTTCGGGTGAAAGGATGTCATCAAGCGATGTACGAAACAGCGACCGCCGTCCTAACCAACGTTCGTGCACGATGGTTCTTAAGCTGCTTAATAACTGCCATCCTTCGTTCTCTAGTGCGTCGTTATCAAATTCCTTCCACCTCTTTTTCGTATTGCTGTAGAGAACGGAAAAGCGATTCAATTCACCTTCAAAGGCAGTTCTGATTCGTTCGGTTTGTTCCGCCGTGATTTGGACCTCACGCGAAAGGTACTCGATTTCGAGATCAAGCTGCTGATAGGCCCAGGCTTTCCAATCTCTTTCTCCTCCGTTGCTCGGGATGCTCGAAAATGTATTCGCTTCGAGATTGATCTGGTCCACGAGATTGTCGAACCGTTGAACGTCCGCCGGATCCACCTCGATCACCTCGTCGTCCGGGGCCGCTTCCACGAGGGATGCCGACAGCGCCACAACCGTTACCCAGGTCGACCATCGCGACATCGATCTACCTCTTTGTTCGATCATGGCGCCGCCTCCTCCGCCGGGGGATCGGCGACGGGAAGTATCTCCGCGGGTTCGGCTCCCCAATAATCGTCCCGAACGATCACCACTCCCAGACTGAACTGTGAGAAATGGGTGGTTTCGACGAATAGCTTCGACGATGACTTCCAGACTTTCTCCTGAGTCGGCGTTAACAGGGGAACAATCAGTCGGTCAGGAATCGCAGGAACAGTGTTCGCCACGTAATCATGTAACGAGAACCAGGCGAGCCATGCCTCTTTCCATTCCTTCTCGAGCACTTTTTGGAGATCCGCTCGCTGGGATCCCGAAAGGCGGAGAGTCGAATCGATGCGTGAAAGCATCGAGAGAATTGTCGCCCGCTTGAAATCTTCTTTTCGCTTGGTGATCTCCAGGCGATAGGTCGCCAGATGCTCTGAAGAAAGATGTTTCTCCACTGCCTTGTCCGCTGCCTTTTCGATCGAACGGGACAAGCTCGGTCCAGAAGCTGGCCTTGGCATCATGTCAAGGTTGAAGTTTCGAATTTGCCGTTGAGAATTGACCTGCTTATCAATCTCTTGATGAAGAGCCTCTTCAATTTCCTTGCGTATGAGCGGGCGTTTCTCCAATGGAACATCGCCGGCCAAGCGAATTCGATCGAGCGCATTCAGCACAATAGGCCGTGTCTCTTGGAGGAGGCCCTTCTTGGCCTGCTCTTTGCGTTGTTTCTCCGCCTCGTTCTTCGCATCAATGGGTGCCGGATCCTGGCTTCCATTGGCTGGCTCCTCGAACGCAAGAGCGTGAGCAGACATGACGTAAACGACCACAGAAGCGAGGAGGCCGTGTCGGTTCATCGCCCCCCTCCTGATTCGTCGAGCCGATTGAAGTATTCATCAAGTCCGCTCCGGAATTCCTCGGGAAGCGGTGTCCCTGTTTGGCCGGTCGCCTGTGGGATGGGGCGAGCCTGCCAAACTTCTTCTTTGTTGATGCCGACCCCCATCAATGCCATGGCCGGGTCTTCTGTATCTCCTGTCCCACCTCCGCCGGGACTGCTGCCCCCTCCGCCAGCTCCCTTGGGGTTAATCCGTTTGCTCCGGAGCATGAGTTCGATCGCTTCAGTCTCGGCGGCGATTGCCGGAGCCGCTGTATTCGCATCAGCCAAGAGGTTTCGCGCATCGATCATCGCGCGCTCGATACTTGCGAGCATGCGAAGCTCTTTGGCAAACTCCTTCTCACCAGCAGGCAACTCGGCGATCTTCTTCGCCAGTTCCGTCGCCCGCACAGCAAGGCTTGCTTGCGTCTGACTCAACTTCCTCGACTTGTCGGCATGAACGGCCGACGTTTCAAGAGGCTTGGTCTGCTCGGCAACGCGGGTCTCTTCGCGGAGTTGAATTTCGGCCTCTAGGATTCGCATCGCCTCGAGCACCAGTGACGGCGGAAGACTCTTCGCCGATTTCTGTCCCTTACAATCCCCGTTACAAGCTGGATCAAAAAGATTATCCGCCCAGCGATCGAGTGTATCCGACCAGTACTCTCCTTGAGCAGTCGACAAGGCGACCTCTTTGGGAATGTCCCCCGCGAGCCGACGAAGCGAGCCCACCACATCCTCTTTCTTCATCTCATCAAGCACGATCTTGAAACGCTGGAATGGCCGACGCGCCAGGTATGCATCGAGATCATCGACGATGAAAGAAACCGTCATGGTCGCTTCCTCTTCCTCTTTCGCCAAATCCGCCAGCGACTGATAATTTGGGGACGCGGTAGCAGGCCGAATCAGGGGAGCAGTTGCTTTCTCGGTCAGCTTGCCGGCGATGGCGTATTGCTTTCGCGCCGCCGCCTTCAGACGCTTAACAAGCGTGCTCCCTTCGAGGTTGCCCAGAATCTTGTTGAGTTCGTCGGCAATCTTTTCGAACTCTGCCAGCAGATCCTCTTGCTCCTTCAATGCTTGGTCAATCTTCGCACCCGCGGGCGAGGGCGGAGTCGCCTTGGGGGGCCCCGTCACCGTCACGGTCGGCAACCGAAGGGGCGAATTTGAATTCCCCTTTTTCGGCTGGGATGGTGCTCCATCTTTGCCGGGAGGCGGGATGGACGACTCGGACATGGCTGCGCTCGGCGAGATCTTTTGTTGGCTCTTGGTGGGGGGATCGGCTGGCTCGGCCAAGGGCGATGCGGAAGCTGCCGGGTTTGTCCGATCAGTAACCTTGATCGCGCTTGCAAGATCGGCAGACTGCTTCAACAGATCGGCAACCGAAGGCATTCGCTTTTGCGCGATCTCTTGAAGGATAAGGAGCATGGCGGCCCAGGATTCGATGTGGCCGACACCGATCTCCGGATTCTTCATCGCCTCGCGAACAAGCTTTTCACCCGACTGTGTCAAGCTTGTCAGTCGCCTGCCATTGTCACGTTCAGCCGCGGCCTGTTTCTCGATTCGCTTCTGGGTCTCTGGACGGTGGAGATCCTCGTCCGCTAAGTCACGAAGTTCGCGATTAATCTGAAAGAGTTCGCGTTCGCGGTCCCGGACATCGAGAGCCGCCCGATGCCATTGGTTGAGTTGCTCGGTGACCCAGACTGCATGCTGCTCGGGATTGAGAACCATCACCGTGAAGGGGGACGAGTATGCTCGTTCTCGGTTGGGGAGATAATCGGTGGCGAAAAGCCGAATACGCAGGAGTTGCGGTTCGATGCCCAACCGCGCCGGCGAGAACGTGCCCGCAAGTTCGAGGCGGTCCTTGTCACATCCGCCTGCCCCGAGCGTCGACTCGCCGGCCGCGATGCTGATGCCGGGCGTCTTGTCGATCCCTTTCCATTCGATGCCGACCTCATTGATGCCGAAATCATCTTGAGCCAGGACCGTGAAGGTCATTGTTTCTGAATCGATCATGACACGCTGCCGAGGCCAGTCAGCACACGAGACGATCGGCGCCGCATCGAGAGCGGCTTCGAGCTGAAGCACAAATGGCTTGGCCGGCGTAAGACCAAACTCATCCTCCCAGCGGATCGCAATAGGATGTGGCTCTTCCAGGACCATGTCGGGATAGGAGAAGGTCGCCCCTTGTGTCGGTTGAGGATGACCATTGAACCAACTTTGTCGAGTCGGCCGAGACGCTTTCGCATGCAGTGAGACTCGGCAACCTTTGACGGCCGCCAGAGTTCCGCCGCGAACATCTCGATCCAGGACTTCACTCCTTCCCAGATAACTGGGAAGCTGAATCTGCGCGGTGATCGATTCCATCTCCGGTCGGTGCATGGGCTCGACGGTGATCGCGTGCGACAGATCCCCGACTACCAATCGACATTTTCCCTCGGCCACCTTGCCCGGCATCGCGAAGGCGTAGGTTTGATTCTGATGAATGACATTCAAGCCTGGTTCGCGATTCCAATAGAGCTTGGCGCTGATCGGTTTCCAGAGAGAATCCTGCGTCAGCGTCGCCTGAACCTCGAATGGCTCTCCAAACGGGACGACAATTCTTTCCGGTAGGTGCTCGAGGCGAGTGAACGTGAAGCGAGGAGTGTTAGACCAAGGTGTAAAAAATCGCTGCGCTGATGACAGGGTCGCTCCTGGCGCCAGGATCGCGGCCAGAGTGACAACACTTGCGCCGCCGAGCGTCATCTTCCACCAAAAGCGATGTCGCGGGTTGGGAACGGCCGTCGTGAAGTCTTGTTGGGAGGAGGCGAGCGCGACTTGTTCGACCGCAGCCACCGCTAAGGCGCACGATCGGCCCTTTTCATTCGGCCGAGCAGGAACGAAGATGATCTGTCCTCCCCGATCAACGACTTCCTGACAGAGTGGACTGGTCTTGGCTGTCGACAGTGGAGCCTGCCAAAGAATCAAGGCCACGCCGGTACTGTCGATGCCCATGAGCCGATCAGGGCGAACGATCTCCACGGCATTGGCCGACCGAGCTTCTTGCCCGATCCCTGCCGCGAGCCGGGCAGGCCAAATCGATGCATCGTCCGCAGTCACGATCAGCGTTCGAGCCGCTGGCGGATCTTCGAAAACTAATGGACAACTGTTGTTGGCGAGATTGATATCGGCCGGCAAACGAACACGACCCCAACCCCGAACGTCGGCTCCTTCGATCGGTAGAGGATGATCGATCAACTCCCCTGTCGAGCCTGCACATTCTACATTCACCACTGAGCGAGCTTGCTCGAACTCGACGGGGACACGGATCGGTTCATTCGTTCCCCCGTTCCGAGTGAGCCGAACAGAGACCAAGACATCGCCGGCCGTCCCCTTTCTTCTCTTGACAACGCTCTTCACGCGAACCGATAGATCATCGCGTGGGGAAGCGGGGTACGCGAGCAGATGCAAACGGGTTCAATCTTTTCGCGAGGTCAGGGCGTCGCGCACCACTTGCCAAACGCCGCTGGCGCTGGCCCGATCATGGGCCGCTCGATCGCTGACGATCCAGATTTCACATGTGCCGGCATGCTGCTCATCCATAAAAGCACAGGCTCGTTGCAGCAGGCGAGGAATCGACGCCGACGATGCTGCCGACCCGCCACTGGCAAGCGTCAACAATTGTGGTGCAGACTCGATTTCTCTCGGCTCGGCCGAGACGCTGTCGATCACTCCCCAGTGTTTTGAACCGACTGTCGAGAGAATCTCCACAAGTTCCTTCTTATCCGACTCCAGCTTCGTCAGCCCCCCCCGCCACGACCGACTGCTGCATGCTGGGCGAGCGATCGAGCAGGACAATCGTCCAATCGGGTTTTTCGCCGAGCAGGTTGCCCATCCAACCTCCGAGGAGGGGTCGGCTAACCACGATCACGAGGGCAGCGATCGCCAGCATCCGCAGCGCGAGGATCAACCATTGACGCAGTCGTGAATAGCCTCGGCTCATTCGCTGAGCCGCCAGCAAAAACATCATGGCCCCCCAGGGGACCGTTTGATACCGCCATTGGTTAAGCAAGTGAATGATGATCGGAATGGCAACAAGAGGCAGACCCCACAAGAGCCAAACCTGAAGGAAGCTCATCGGTGCTCCCTCGCCTGCATTCGGCGTGTCAAGAAGCGAAGCAGGACTCGCTCGTAGTCTTCGTCCAAAAGGACACGGTCGTAATCGATGGCCGACTCGAGCACGACTTGCCAAAGGTCGGCCAGGTATTTCGCGAGTGCCTTCTCATAACGGTCGGCAACATCGCTGGGCTCGACAAAGAGTGAAGATCCCCCCTCCATGTCGACGAACCGCGTCGGTCGGCGAAAGGCGAACGACATCTCGAGGGGATCGAGCAAATGAAGCACCGAGACATCATAGCGACGAAATCGCAGATGCTGAAAACATTCCAGCAACAGAGCCGGCTCGACAAATATGTCAGAAAGGACGACGACCATCGCGCGCGTCCTGATGGTCTCGGCCAACTGATGAAGAACGTCCACGAGCCCCGTCTTCCCCTGCGGCGAAGCTTGTTCCAACAGATCGAAAACAACCCTCAAATGGGCCGGGTTCTGTCGAGGAGGAATCTGCTGAACGATCCCCCCGGCCACACATGCGAGGCCAACAGCATCACCTTGTTGACCCGCCAAGTACGCAAGCGTCCCCGCAAGTTTTCTCGCGTAGGAGATTTTGTCGATCCCAACAGAGCCGTACCCCATCGACCCGCTGGTATCAAGCACCAGACAAAGCCTTAAGTTGGTATCCGCTTCGAACTCTTTGATGTAGAAGCGATCGGACCGACCGTATGCGCGCCAGTCAAGTCGGCGAAGATCGTCCCCCGGGACATACTTGCGGTATTCGGCAAACTCAACGCTGGAACCTCGATGAGGACTGGCGTGCCTTTTTGAGACCGTCCCTTGCATCGGCCGACGCGCGACCAGCGGCACCGCGGATAACCGGCCGAGCACCGCTGGATCCAGAAAAGATCGAGATGCTCGCTCGGGCAACATCCTGCAAGCTCCGTGAAAAACTCTTGTGCGCTAACGATCCTCGGCCGAGGTCTCGACGATCAGTCTTTCGACAATTTGCCGAGCGCTTTGACCCTCTGCCTGCGCCGCAAAGGTCGTGATGATCCGATGCGTCAGAACCGGCGCCGCCACGTCCAGCAGATCTTCGAGTCGGACCATGTAGCTCCCTGAAAGCGCGGCTCGCGACTTTGCTCCGAGAATCATGAATTGAACCGCGCGCGGCCCTGCGCCCCACGCGACCAAAGGCTTCAGCCAAGCTGGCGCGGTCTCGTCCTTCGGCCGCGTTTTTCGAACGAGGCGACAAGCATACTCATAGATGTGATCGGGCACGGGAAGTCGGCGAACCAGTCGCTGATAGTCAAGAATCTCTGCCCCGTGAAGAACCTGTTCCAAGATTGGCAGTGGTTCACCCGTCGTCGTTCGAGCAATGAGGATTTCCTCCCCCTTGGTCGGATAATCCATCTCGATCAAAAACATGAAGCGATCGAGTTGTGCCTCTGGAAGAGGATACGTTCCTTCCTGCTCCACCGGGTTTTGTGTCGCCAGAACGAAAAAGGGTGGCTCGAGTGGGAAAGTCTTGCCAACAACGGTCACCTTCTGCTCTTGCATGGCTTCCAGCATGGCCGCCTGCGTCTTCGGAGGAGCCCGATTGATTTCGTCGGCCAGAACAACATGGGCAAAGACGGGTCCGCGAACGAAATGAAATTGGCGCCGGCCTTCGCCTAGGTCATCCAAAATGTCCGTCCCAGTGATATCCATCGGCATGAGATCAGGAGTGAACTGTATCCGACGAAACTCCAGCGAGAGCATCTCCGCAAGCTTGCTGACCATCAACGTCTTGGCCAGGCCCGGCACCCCCATTAAGAGAGCATGCCCACCCGCAAAGAGGCAGACCGCCAACTTCTCGACCGCTGCCGACTGACCGATGATGACCCGGCCCAACTCCTGACGAAGCCGAGCGTAGCAATCGCGTAAACGATGAATGGATTCGACGTCGTCGTCGGTCATCGAGGGACGGACTTCGGGCGCGACACTCATCGGGGCCATCCTTTCGTCACGGTTGTTTCGTCACGACGGGCTAACAGTTCGCTGAAACCGACCTAAGAGGTCGATCACCGACTCACATTGCCGAGAGGCCGATTTGATCAACGGCGTCGACAACAGTCATCCTCGCTCCGAAAGACCTTCTCCATGAAATACAGGCAAGAGTTCTTCAGGGATGAGTCGCGGAGAGGAATTCGTCGAAGGCGAGTTCGATTCGGTAAGGAATCTCGGGATTCCTTACCGGCCGGAATGGTCTCACCCAGACCATTACGGGCGGCAAGAAAAGAAAACAGCCGACCCACCATTGGCGGGTCGGCTGTTATCGTCAAACTAAGTCAGTGGAGGATAGCGGGATCGAACCGCTGACCTCTACAATGCCATTGTAGCGCTCTCCCAGCTGAGCTAATCCCCCGACTTGTCGATTGCCTGGCAACCGGACCCCCCAGAAATGTATTCAATTGCCTCAGTTCGTCAAGCAATCGATCGTCGCGGGGGGCGACTCTGGTATTCGGCTCAGCCGAGGGATCTGCTTGAATGAAAAATCGTGATAGACTCGATTCTCTCGTCGGCGATTCGCCTTGCCCCCTAGATTGGGCCCGCGAAGAGAAGCGCGAAACAACAGTATGAACGAAGAAAACGTCTCGAAAAGGTGAGCAAGGATGGCAAATACATCGGCCCTGGGAACCGTGATTCGTGTTGTGTTGGCGGGGGTATTGGCGGGCGCGGCCGTCTTCAATGCGGGATTTGCCGGCCACGTCGTTTTCGGCTGGCCCGAACGCAACATCGGCGGGATCCTTTCCGAGGACAAAATCCGCGAGGTTTTCTCGGCCGAGAAAGTTGCTCCGGGGATGTATTTCTTCCCCGATATGAACCCCGATTTGCCCCCCGAGCAAAGAGCCGATCAAGAGAAGGTCTTGCAAGAGAAATACAAACAGGGACCGTCGGGAATGCTGGTCATCCATCCGCCCGGGTCGGCGTTGAACATGAACCAATTCTTGTCTCGCGAATTCGCGACAAATGTCGGGTGCTACCTCTTAGCGGCATGGGTGGTCAGTTTGCTTGCCCCCCAGCGGAGCTTCGCCACCAGGATTTTCGTGGTGATGGCGATCAGCCTCTTCTCTTGGCTTTCGATCGTGGTCTCTTACGGAATCTGGTACCGGTTCACCCTGCCGTTTGTGATGGATGAACTCTTCAACGCGCTGCTGGAAGGAGCTGTCGGCGGGCTCGTGATCGCCTTGATTATTCGCTCGACACCGGCACGCTCGCTCAACTCTTCTGAGTCGTTCGCAGGGTAGAATCGAGCCGATCGATGAAGAGTCTGGCGTCGAAATACTCTTGCAATGTTGACTTCGGAACGACGTCTTTCAATTGATCGCGCAGCGAAATGATTTCGCGATCGACGGCGGCAAAGTCGAACGTGTTATGCTCGGATTGAGCTTGGGCCCAGTGGCGAAGCTGCGTGTCAATCAGTTCGCGCGACGGACGAAACTCATCTCGCTGCAAGACGACAGGCCAGCGTAGCTTTCCACCCGCCGGGTCAAATTCATCCTTCGACAGGATCGGGGCGTACTGATCGGTGTGTTGTCTTTCGAACTGCGATTCTCGCCTTTCTCGTCGAGCGATGTTCCGCTCGCGGGCAGCTTCTGATCGCGCTTGCTGCATTTGAAAATAAGCTTGCCTCTGCGCCATCCGTCTTTCCCGTTCTTTGACAACCAATTCATTCCGGACGGTTGCCGCCTGGGCACTCTGCACTTCGTACTCGCCTTGAGCACGAATGATCGAGGCGAGAGCTTCACCGTTGGCCGACGCTGCCGTCCCGCCGAAACCCGACCAGCCGAATTGACCGTACGGGTTGAAGCCGTGAGAGAACCGAAATCCCAGCGGAACGCCGACACCGGCCGGGTATCCAGGATAATTAGGGACGAAGTTTCCCTGCGGAAACTGCGCGGACGCCATCGGAACAACGCCGAGAATCGCCCATAGGGCCGTCGAAAACGCCCATTTCGATGCCATGAATGTCACTCCTCCACGTCGTCCAGTTGAATCGATGAACTCGTTCGCAGGATCCCCATAGTTGCCGATCGTTTTCATCAAGGGAGACCTCCACGATTCATTGTTTGGTCTTGGCGTCGATTTTCTCGAGAGTTTCCTTGGCTGCCGAGGAGATCCCCTCCTCGGGATCGGCCAACAGTTTTTCGACGGCCTCTCGGGCCGATCGCGCCGCGGCCCCCAAGCTCGCCAGCCCCCGCAGCGATTCTCGTCGTACCAGGGGCCGAGGATCAGCCAGACCAGTCGTCAAGATCGCCAATACTTTCGATTCGATGGCGGGTTCAACAACCCCTAACATTGCCAAACCATACGCGCCGACTAAACGAGTGAATTCTGCTTTGTCATCGAGCATCATCGTGAGCTTGCCTGCCGCTCTTTTCCCCTCGGCCCCTTGCAGGGTGATCGCCACGACGGCGGCTCCCTTCACGGCATTGGCCGGATCATCAAGCAAAGGCAACAGAGAAGCCACGGCCGATGCGGGCTCCGGTTTAATCTGGCCCAGCGTTAGGGCTGCCTCTTGCCGAACGATCGGATCGAGATCACCAAGCCTTTTACTGATGACCGCCTGAGCCTGCTTGGCTTTCTCCCCCATCCGCCCCAGCGCCACAAGTGCTAACATCACGGTCGAATCCTGCTTAACCCCCTCGATTAACGAAGCGACGGCGGGCTCACCAAGTTCCGCGAGCGTGTCGGCAGCATGCGTGGCAACAAACGCGTCGTCATCCGAAAGAGATAAAGCGAGCTGCTGAATCGTCTCGGGGGCCATCGTTCGGACATGGCCCAGGCCCCGAACCGCTTCTCGTCGAATGTCCGGACTCTTATCCTTCAGCATCGAGAGAAGCGTTTTGACCGCAACAGATGGAACGTCGTCGACCTCGGAGGGATCGATTTCGAGAATCGCCACCGCCGCCGCCACCCGCAGCCGAGCATCTTTGGCCGAGCAGGCCGACGCAAGAATAGGAAGAGCATCTTTGGCCCCCTGCCCGATATGTCCCAGCGTCTCTGCCGCCAGATAAGCCGAGGGGTTTCCATCCTTCACGAGCGCCGCCAGTTCTGCGACCGAGGCCTCGGCGGGACGCTCGTTCGCTCGGCAAGGCCCGATCGGCATGATAAGAAGCATCCAACCCCACAACGTTGCGGTGGCGCAGCCGACAACCGAAACCCAGAAATCGTTGAAACCTCTCACCGCATCCCCCTTTTTCTTCTCACAGCCCCTGCCAATTAGTGTTGTGTTTCGGACGGCAGATGACAAGCCGGGAGTTGGATCAACGTGAATAAAAGGCTCATGAAAAAGGGGTTGAGGCACGGGTGTAGACGCTTGATCATGATGACCAGGCGACACTCTGGCCGCTGGCCTGGTTGCGAGTGATATCCAAAAAACGTAGCCCCAAAAGCGAATTCCGCTCGTTGGGTTGAGCCACGCGATCATCGTTTGCCCCTGCCATCCAACCCAGAACTCGATTCACGCAGAACATCACCGCTGACCCGATCACGGAGCGTGAACTACCAACCGCGCGCCAGCTCACCGCCGTTGCGGTGCACCACCCGCAGAAACCCCGGGGAACGCTGCCCCAGGGGAACCGGAGGGATCGGTAGCGACTCGCCCGCCGTCTTGAACGAAACCCTTTCTCCCACCAGACCCTTCTCCTCCTTGGAAGTGAATGAAACAAGCTCTGATCACGGCATGGGCTTGTTAGCGTTTTGCCGTTGGAGCGATTGCCTCAAAGTATCTCTTAAGGTTCCCAACATTTGATCATTCGGATACGCGATGAAAACCTGTTCAATCTCCTTTTCCAGTCGAGAAAGTCGCCCACTCCGAAAAAGATAATCCGCGCGTTTAAGCAGTCTATCCTTCATCCAATCACGACTCCAAGTTTCGTCTAGAAACCACTCTTCCAATTCCCTTTCAGATCTCAAAGACTCTTCGGGCAGATGCAGACGGTAAGCCAGAAGACTTGGTTCTAGACGATCACGATAAACCCAATCAGCGTCTTCTGTCGGTCTGGGGACCGCAAGCCGACTGTCACCAAAATAAATCATTATCGGACGCAAACTATGATTTATACCACCACTTCTATCTGATTCCGAGTACAGTCTCTTTAAACCCATCATCGCCTCAGTGAGCGTTGTTGCTGAAAATGTATTAAGCGGCTTAGAAACATAACCAAGAGCAGGATTTCGCAGATAAAATTCGTACGGAATTGGCGCGAAGACAGGTGTTCCAGAATGATGATCTTCCAACTGCTTGATAAGAGCGATCGTCGAGCGATGATCCTTTAGATACTCACGACTCCTCTCTGTAAAAACGCAAAGACGTGGCGTCAAACTGGACAACTGACTAAATCCCGTGACAAAAAATGTTGAAACGTCAGGATAAAACCGGCCAGACACGTTTGCAAAGTTGAATGCCGCAAAAATAGCAATTATTGGAAAGTATACATAATTATGACGACGTATAAAAAACAGTTCAATTGCAACTGTGATAAAGAATATCGGGAGGATGCAGAAAAAATACCGAGGTGTATAAATGAATAAATATGAAGAAACCAGCATGCCTAGAACCGCGATCCAACAGACCATGACAATGCGGTTCGAATCCCAGAAAATAACGATCTCCCTCCAATACTGATTTATTGGCAAAACCAAAAAATTTGGCATTCTCATGACTGTTAGCCATGCGACGACAATGATCATCATGCCGATCTCAGGCGTGAGAAGGAGAATAGCAACAGGCGGCTTGAGCACCATCGGCCAATCAAAGGTCGCCAAGAGTGACGCCGATGTATCACCCCAAGAAATAATTGCGGTTTGAGCAGCAAGGATCGCACAATGAATCAATAATCCTACCCAAAGCCGCTGTTTTCTTTGGACATCTCGACCGGTAGAAGTGATCACGAGCGCACCGACGATGTACGTAATAGCGACAAGAGAAACGAGTTGACCGGTTGCTTTGACAAAAAAGGCGAGCGAGCCCCACACGGAGGCTCTCTTGAAATTCTCTTGCGCAATACAAATAAACCCTATGGTCATGAGAAGGGCGAGAGGAGGATCCATACCCAGAATCTCAATCTGAACCATGAAGGATGGAAGCGAGAGAACGAAGAGGCTGACGAGTGCTGCCCGAATGCCTCCGATCGCTGGAAAGAGTGCGGTGAACACAACCCAAAGAATCCCAGCACCTATTAAGAAAGACAGGCATCTTACTACAACAATTTGCTGTGTCGCATCTGGTATGATCTTCATCAGTAAAGCCAACATTGTCGGGATAATGCTAATCATGTATGATCTTGGCCCTGGTGGCAGATCCATATAGTGATTGACTCCGTAACGGAGCCGATGGTAGTCAAAGGAAGTATCGGCCAGGAAATCCGCCTCGGTCCAATAGCCGGCAGCCTGATCTTGGTAGGGAGGAAGAAAGAGTGTTTCTCGCCGCCAATAGAGCAGGATGCCGGCGAGAACCATTAGAATGACAGCGTCACGCAAAGTCGGTAGACGAAGTTTTATATCGACTCGGTTCGTAAGCAATTCTGCTGTTGTCACCTATGTCTCCATCCAGAACGATCGATCCTGCAAGTGTAAAGCCAAAGCCTACCGGATGACCTTCTTCATGGATGATCAGGAAAGGACAATGAAAATGCGCCGCCCGGTGGATCCGAAAGAGCTAAACGGAGCCGATCTGAGTGGAAGCAACAATGATCCCCCAGACCAGTACGCCAAGATGCCATCGTTCCCTCGACACCGCTCGCAGCCAGTATACCGGCAGCTCTGACTAGCTCAAAACCTCTTGAGAGTAGGCAGGCCCTGAGCGGGATCGAGCTCTGCCAACGCCGATCGTTTCTGCCGATGACTTTAAAGGCTGCATCTAGGGAAAGGCATGTCTCCCTCCTGTACTCAAGCTGTGCTCCAAACCCGAGCGGTCGATACGCCTTTTTGATGCGTCCGCGGTCTTCGTGCTGAAGGTCGCAAGCGGACTCGAAAGATCGGCAAAAGCATTTTTCAGATTGAAAATTTGGCCGCCGACTCGATCTTTCGTGCAGCATAGTGGTCGCGGCACCTTAATTAACGATCCCCTGCACTTACTTACCGGCAACACGACGGATCCTTGTACGGTCGTTTTGATCGATGGAGCGGGCACGGAATCGGGCTGGGTCGCGCCTCGGTTGGGTCCTGCAAAGACGGTTTGGTCTCTCAATCCTTCAGAAGCAGTGGGACGGGCAGATTATTGGGGGGGGCCGGGCAACCCTATGACAAGATTAACTGAATCGACTGCGGCGAGTTTGACGATAACAGAAAGGTACTTGCCTTTACCAATTTTGCCGGGCGACGAAATGGTCGTGGCATCGAGTAACAGTCTTTGACATTAACGAAGCAAGCCAGGCTCGCTTCTTGTCCGTAGCGTCGGCAGCGGCGATCTCCCCAGGAAAACGGAGGCTGATGGATTGCCCATGAGAATTGTCACGCCAGAAGACTTCGGCAAGTTTGATTCCGTAAGCAAGGCCACCCCGCCTTCGGGTCGGCACGAGACATCGCGATGGACGTCGTGCCTTGACGATAGCGTGCGAATGCCTTTGCCCCACGATCGGCTTCTGGTGGGCGTCATTCCGGGAGAAGGGATCGGCGCGGAAGTTATCGAGTGCGCGCTCGCGGTTCTGCGTTTGGTAACCGAAGTTCATGGGCGAAGGCTTTCGATCGAAGAGGGGGGGCTGATCGGCCGGCAGTCAGAAGCGGAAAGCGGTGTTGCCTTATCCGATGAGATCGTGGGATTTTGTGAATCGATTTTCGAGCGGGGCGGAGCCATTCTCAATGGGCCCGGCGGTGGAAGATACGTCTACGATCTTCGTGATCGACTCGATCTGTTCTTCAAAATCAGCCCGCTTCAATCACGAATCGGTCTGACCGAAGCATCGCGCGTGAAGGGAGACGTCGTCAACGGGATGGATATCCTGGTGGCGCGAGAGAATTCGGGGGGCGTTTATCAAGGGGCTTGGCAAGGCCATTCGCATCAACAACCCGCAACACATTCGTTTCAGTATTCGCGAGAACAGGTTCAGCGATTCTTGGCCGCATCCGCGCGATTGGCGGCCAAGCGTCAAGGTCGCCTCACCGTCGTTTGGAAAGAGTCAGGCGTGCCGACGATCAGCCAACTCTGGCGAGAGTGTGCTCTCGAAGCAGCCCAGCAGTTCGACATTGAGATGAACACCGTCGATGTCGACTTAATGGCGTATCGCTTGGTTCATGAGCCGTCGGCTTTCGATGTGGTGGCGGCACCGAATCTTTTTGGGGATATCCTCGGCGATCTGGGGGCTGTTCTGCTCGGGTCGCGGGGTAACTCCTTCAGCGGAAATTTCAATGGACGCGGCGGCGGGGTCTATCAGACTAACCACGGGGCAGCCTATGACTTGGCGGGAACAAACAAAGCGAACCCTGTCGGTCAGATTCTCTCCATGGCGATGATGCTCCGAGAGAGCTTCGAGCTCTTCGCCGAAGCAAACGCTGTTGAAGAAGGTGTCAGGCAAGTGTGGAGCGAAGGCTGGCGAACGGCCGACGTGGCCACCCCACGCTGTCGAGTTATTGGCACTCGAGAATTCTCGGACCTGGTCGCGGACCGAGCGGTCAACTGTATCCAGACATCCTTACGCAAGGCTTCGTGAGACCGAGCACGGAGACTTATCCCATGATCCAGAATTCGGCTTCGCCACGATGTCCCGATGAGCGTCTTGCCCTCGTTGAATCGCTGGCTCTTTGCCTGACGATTCAGTCGGCCGACCTAGCTTCCATGATTGCTCGAGATACTGGCAAGCCCATCAGGTTTTGTGTTGCCGAGGTGCAGCGGGCGGTCATGATGATGCGGGCGGTTGCCGCTCGATTTCACGCATATCACGATGACGAGCGAGCAGGTTCCGCACGGTTACGGCGTCGGCCGATCGGTCGAGTTTCCGTGATCACACCGGCGAATAATCCTGTCTACATCCCCTTGAGCAAGCTGATTCCCGCCATGCTCTATGGGAACGTCGCGGTCTGGAAACCTGCAGAAGAAGTGACGAGCCTGTCCCGGCGAATCATGACTTGCTTCGCGGAATCGAACTGGCCCACGAATATCGTGCAACTTCGGGAAGGTGGGCATCAAGCGGCAGAAGCATTGATGCATGAGGAAAGCGTTGCCGGGGTGACGATTACGGGATCCGAGGCGGCTGGCCGAGCGGCGAGGGAAATCTGCTCCCGTCGCAACATTCTCTTGCAAGCAGAGCTTGGCGGAAACAATGCCGCGGTGGTCTGGAAGGACGCCGATTTGAACTGGGCGGCGCAAGCCATCGCTGATGGCGCGTTTGAGATGGCAGGTCAACGTTGCACCGCCAACCGCCGACTCATCGTGCATGAAAGCGTTCGTGATCGATTTCTCGATCTCGTCATGTCGACATCTTCCCGAATCAAATGGGGCGATCCTCACTCACCAGACACGCAGATGGGGCCTCTCCTTTCCCCTTCGCGCAGCGATCGGGTCGCCGCCGTCGTCGGTCGGGCGTCGTCGCATGGCTCGGTCCTTTATCCGCAGAATACGAATCCACCGTTGTCGTCGTTCGCGGGCTGTTGGTTTCCACCCACGATTGTTACCTGTGAGGTTCCCGAAGCAGAGATCGTTCAAGAGGAAACATTCGGGCCGGTGCTTGTTGTGCAGACCGCAATGGACTGGGATCACGCCATCGAGCTTACCAACGGAGTTCGTCAAGGACTGGTGGCGGCGATCTTTTCAAGTTCGCCTGCGACGATCGATCGCTTTCTCGATCAGGCACAGGCAGGCATTTTGAAAGTGAATCAAGCGACAGCAGATGCCGCGGTGGATGTCCCCTTTTGTGCATGGAAAGCCTCCGGCACCGGACTCCCTGAGCACGGCATCTTCAATCGCGAGTTCTACACGCGTCCTCAAACGATCTACGAGGCAGCATGATCGATCCACGGCAAAATGTTCCTCAGCAATTCGCACGCGTTGTCTGCGACCACGCTCATCAGGTAGCGATCGCAGGGGGCGACTGGGAACCGACGTATCAAGAACTGGACGACTACTCTCATCATCTTGCCCATCACATTCTGCAACGCCTTGATGACGATCTGGACCGAAGTGCCGATGAATCGCCGGCGATTCAAGATCGAATTGCCCTCTTAATGTCGCACGATGCACCACTTCTAGCGGCGATGCTCGCCGTTCTGAAAGCTGGCCGAGTTGTTGTTGTGCTCCATCCGCACGATCCGCCGGATCGATGGAAAGCCATTCTCACCGATGCCCAGCCGGCAATGATCGTGACCGATGAAGCGCATGCTTCCTTGGCAAAACAAATTGCTGAGCAACAGATTGCCGTGTTGGTTTTTCCCTCGACCATCGGATCGATCGCGCCCAATCTTCCGACGGTCAATACCCAGTGGAATGACGTCGCTTGTCTCATTCATACCTCCGGCTCCACCGGGCGACCCAAAGGGGTCATGAGAACTCACGGGCAGATTCTCGACTGCATCAAGCGATTCGGAACTCTATCAGCAGAAGGTGTTCAAGATCGTGTGATTGCTTTAGCGTCCTGCAGCACGGGGCAAGGACAGACGACAGCGTGGACGACGCTGCTGCGGGGGGCAACGCTCTGTCCTTTCTTCGCAGCAGATCGCGGTGTAACTGGGTTGGTTGACTTCATGATCACACAACGCATCACTGTTTACATTTCGTCAGTCTCGCTTTTTCGATGTCTTACAAGCACGATGGGCGACGAGCGATTGGATGACATCCGCATGGTCCGCTTGGCCTCCGAACCTCCCACGATGGCCGACTTTCATTCATTCAAGAGGCACTTTGCGAATGACTGCCGACTGACCAACGCGCTCTCCTCATCGGAAACGGGCGTGGTCGCTCATTGGCGGTATGACCCTTCGGATCCCGCATCCAGTATGGGATTTCAACCGAATGATCGGGATGACCGTCCGCGACTTCCAATCGGAGAGCCGGTCGAAGGGATTGAGTTTCATCTGGTCGATGATGACAACAACGAGGTTGCCGACGGCGAGCCTGGTCAGGTCGTTGTCCAGAGTCCCTTTTTCGCGGCCGGTTACTGGCGAGATCCGGCGCTGACTGCTCGTCATTTCTCTTTCGACTCCCACACAGGCAACACCACCTTTCGGAGTGGTGACCTCTTAAAGCGCGAGCCGAACGGGGGGCTCTTCTTCGCAGGTCGCCGAGATGCGCGATTGAAGATTCGTGGCTACCGAATCGAACCGGCCGATGTTGAACGAGCAATTCAATCGCAAGCCGGTATCGAGTCGGCAATCGTCGGCCCGATGAAAGGCCCCGCGGCAGAGCCCTTGCTCGTTGCCTATTTCAAGGCGGTACCCGAATTCACCGACGATCTTCATTCACTTCGAAATAATCTCCGCGACCGATTGCCCGACTACATGATCCCCGCCAGGTTTATTCGCGTCGATGCGTTTCCTTTGACGGCAAGCGGGAAAATCGACCGTCACGAACTCTTCTCACGCTCGCTTCCCGATTCCAACGTGGTCCCCGTTGACGAGGAACCTCAGACGGAGACCGAGCATCATTTGGCTGCCATCTGGAAAAAGGTCTTTCAACGCGTGCATGTCCGCCGACACGATCACTTTTTTGAGCTGGGCGGGGACTCGCTGATGGCGGCGATGGTGGCCGCTCATGTCCACGCCGACTCGGCCATCGAAGTGCCACTTCGACTCTTCAACAATCATCCGATCCTTTGCGATCTAGCCGTCGCGATCGACCGCGCGAAGGAGAATTCTCCGAGGAAAGATCCTCGGTTGCCCATGGCAAAAGTCTCTCGGGACCAGCCGCTACCCCTCTCCTTTGCGCAGGAATGGATCTGGCAGGAAAGCATGATTCATACCCAAGCAGAGAATTGGACAACGATCCAACGGCACCGGCTGACCGGTCCGCTGAACGTCGAGCTTTTCGGTGAATGTCTCGAGCAAATGTTCGCCAGGCACGAAATCCTACGCACGACGTACTCCCGCGAAGGCGCTCGGCCAATGGCGACGGTGCACCCCTACATCGAACCTGCTTGGAGCGCGATCGATCTATCGCACGAGGCGGATCCTTGCGAGGCTGCGAGCGGAATCGTCCTAGGCCAAATCAGAAACGCCCCCTTCGAGCTTCATCGCTTGCCGCTCGTGCGGTTCTGGATTGTTCGTGTTCGAGAAGACGAACATTTACTGTTCCGCGCGACGCATCACATCATCGTTGATGCCTGGTCATGGAAAGTGTTTTTCAACGAGTTGACGCAACTCTATCAATCGCGCCTGGAGGGCAAATCAAGTCCGCTTGCGGATGCTCCCCAGTATGTCGACTATGCCGCGCAGCAACGCGCGATGATGGAGACCGATTCGCGGCCCTACGAGCGGTCCATCGACTGGTGGCAAAAAAAGTTTCGAGGTCATCCTGGTCCATTGAGGCTCCCTTTCGCGAGGCGAAAACCTCGTTTGACGGCATCGGTGCAAGAGGGTGTCCGCGAGTTTCCGATCGCGCCGGAAACGTCCCAACGGCTCGATCGAATTGCCGTACAAGCCGATGCTACCCATTTTACGATTCGTTTTGCCGTCTTAGCGGCCGCTCTGGCCGAGGCGGCCGGCACGCGAGAGATTGTTTTGGGTGCGTACTCAACCGGGAGAACTCGGCTTGAATGGCAAAACATGTTTGGAATGTTTGCCAACCTGATGACCTTGCGTTTGCGTTGGAACCCCCAGGAAACCTTTATCTCCTGGCTTCGCTCGGTAACAGAAACCATTGCCGATGCGCGAGAGCATGCGGAGATTCCCTACCAACTCCTTTGCCAAGAATTGAAACAGCGCCGTCGTTCCTGGCCGGCGATCCACGCCATCATCACCACCACCGACCTCTTCGCCCCATCGGACGTCGGCGGCCTGAAAGTCTCTCCACCCGAGAGGCTCGTCGAAACCATGCCTTGGGGACTCAGCCTCAGTGTGGTCCAGCATGTCGGCGACCTTTGGCGATGTGAATTCGACGCTCGCCGATTTGACCTCGCGGAACTCCAAACCTTCCTGGCCCGCTGCGAGCAATTGTTCGATCTGCTTTCCCTGCGACCGGACCAACCTCTAGCAGAAGTCATGAAGCCGCGCCATCGACAGAACCCCGCGCCTTTTCGGAAGTGGTTCGATCGCCACGCCTCTCAGGGCATCTCCGATTTCGCTCATTCCACCGCCCACCGCCTTCGGCAATACTTGCAAGAATCGCTTCGCATTCTTTAGGCTTTCAGAGAATGGGTCCGATCGGGCCCAATGTTCGGATTAGTCTTCATTGAATCACACCATGGACTTGACCTTCCCAGAAATCTTGTACCAGGCGTTATGAAGGAAACGGTTGTTTAAAGGTTGGGTGCTGCGGGAGTGAAGGAGAAGGCGCGGTCGCCTGAAGACGTCCGGTCTGCTGACCGCACGATAAAAGCCGGTCGACGTTCGAACTGCCGAGTGTTCCGAACAATGGTTCTTTGATGGGGCGGTTCACGCCGTCATGAGCAGATAATTTTTGTCGCCGATGCGGGGGCTGTTCCCATAAATCTTCCCAAAATTGTGCCCGCTGGATTCATTGCTTCCGCAGCCAAATCGCAGCGTCGGGCGGCGTTGAAACGCGCCAAAAGGGTCAATTGGACGAAATCGCGAAAAGAGCAAGTTGGGTTGACTTGTTTTCCCTCTATGGTGACACTTCTCGACATCTGCTTGGCGTCCAGTCCGATCTCCATATCGGATACCCTTGCCAAGCATTCAGCGTCACAAGGCAGAACACTGACGAACGTTGGTTCCACCGGGTTGGGGCCTTTGAAAGACAGGACAACCCGAATGATCGTTCACAACATCAAGGCAATATCATCCGAGCCAGAAATCTCGGCCGGCGAATGGTCACGGACGGTCGCAAAGTACAAACGCTCCAGCTTGCTCAAAGGTTGTTGGCAAGTTGCCAACTCTGTTCTCCCTTTCATGGGACTTTGGTACTTGATGTACCTCGCCTCTCTTTGGCATTGGTGGTTGGTGCTACCCCTTGCAGTGCCGACCGCCGGCTTTCTGGTCCGAATCTTCATCATTCAACACGACTGTGGACACCATTCGTTCTTCGAGAGCCGGTGGGCCAATGATGCCCTCGGATCCCTTTGCGGCATCTTGACCTGTACCCCTTATCACTTTTGGCGTCGCACACATGCACGCCATCATGTCACCAGCGGAAACCTCAACCATCGCGGTCAAGGCGATGTCGGGACATTGACAGTCAAAGAATACCTGGCACGCTCTCCCTTGGGCCGGCTCCGCTACCGTATTTATCGCCACCCACTGTTCATGTTCTTTCTGGGTGCAAGCTATTTGTTCATCGTCCAACAACGCTTCACGAATGGCGTCCCACGATCCTGGCGACGCGAACGCATGAGCGTGTACGCGACGAACCTAGCTCTCGTCGCTGTGCTAGGGATAGCTTGGTTCACGATAGGCCTACCGACGTTCTTGCTCATTGAACTACCCGTCATGGTGCTCGCCGCCGCTGCCGGAAGCTGGCTCTTCTTCGTCCAGCACCAATATGAAGATGCCTATTGGCAGAAGAATGCAACGTGGGATTTCACTCGATCGGCACTCGAAGGGAGCTCGTACTATCGGCTGCCCCCGGTACTACAGTGGTTTACTGGCAATATCGGCTTCCATCACATTCATCACCTCAACTGTCGCATCCCCAACTACAACCTAGCCGCCTGCTATGATGCCGAGCCCACCCTTCGGCAAGCGGTCACATTCGGGCTCGTGGAAAGTCTGAAGTGCGCTTCGCTAAAGTTATGGGATGAGGACCGACAGCGGATGGTCACCTTTTCCGACCTTCCCTCCCGCCAAGCCGCTTAACCCCGCTTCTTTGCCATCTCTAGTGCTCCTCGTCCGAGAGCTCACTTCCAACAAACTCCTCGGGCAAATCAGAGTGCAAAGAAGTCGTCCGAAGCAAGCGATCCGGCGCTCTTTGCGCGATGGTGACGAATCGCTCGTCGCTGTTCCACCGATAGGTCTCCTTACCCTGAACGGGCTCAAGACCAGCTTTCTAAGAGCAGACCAGGTCTAGGTGGCCATCGATCGCTGACGGAGTTCACCTCTATGGCGTCGGCGGATGGCCATGATCCCCGTTCCGAAGAGACAGGCGGTGACCGAGAGGCCCAGCGACCCAACTTCAGGCACGACGGTGATAACGGCTTGGCTGGTATCGATGGCCGTTCCATTTTCGTGCGTTATGCGAACAGTGGTGAAGAACGAAAGACTGCCAAAACCGCCGGCGTTGATGGAGGGGAAGTAGCCGCGAAAGTCGAGTTCGGGAATGAGGAACGATTCGCTCCATGGGTCCCGATAGGAGTCGTAGAGGGGCGTGCCGACATCAAGAACTAGGTCATAGATGCCGTCGGAGGTGAAGTCGAATTCGTAGCGGTTGATAACTCCATAGAGAAGTCTCGTGGAATTCATGTCTAGCACCAGAGTGTCACTCGTTAATCCCGTCGACAAGTACAGCGTTTGGTCGCCGAGGCTGGCTGAAACGACGGGAAGGGTGGAAAGAAAAGCCTGGTTTCCCAACGTAGAGTTTCCGTAGCCGACGACGGTGGCGTTGTTGCCAAAGACCTTTACATCAAGCGCCTCAGAGAGCGTTGTATACCCCGTCGGCGAAACGCCGTAGGCGGAAAGCACGGAGGCCAGGGACTGCATTCCTGAATCGGCTGTCCAGAGAAACGCCTCGGCGCCCGACGCGGAACTGCCTCGCCCAACCACGACGGAGCCATCCGCTGAGACGCCGTTGGCGATGCTACTGAAGCTCCCGCCCGGCAGATCCCCGAGGCCGACCATCCCCGTTCCGCTGGTCCAGCGATACGCCTCTGGGCCCGATGCGGAAGTGGCCCGACCGACCACGACCGACCCGTCCGAGGAAACGCCGGTGGCGACGCTACTGAAGCTCCCCCCCGGCAGATCCCCCAGGCCGACCATCCCCGTCCCGCTCGTCCAGCGGAACGCTTCAGAGCCCGACGCGGAAAGGCCCATCCCAACCACGACGGAGCCATCCGCTGAGACGCCGTAAGCGGTGCTACTGAAGCTCCCGCCCGGCAGATCCCCCAGTCCGACCATCCCCGTCCCGCTCGTCCAGCGGAACGCTTCAGAGCCCGACGCGGAAAAGCCTTGCCCCACCACTACGGAGCCATTCGCTGATACGCCGTCGGCTGTGCTACTGATGCTCCCGCCCGGCAGATCTCCCAGTCCGACCATCCCCGTCCCGCTCGTCCAGCGGAACGCTTCAAAGCCCGACGCCGTACGGCCGCTACCCACCACGACGGAGCCGTTCGCTGATACGCCTCTGGGGCTGCTGACGAAGGCTCCTCCCGGCAGATCGCCGAGGCCGACCATCCCCGTTCCGCTCGTCCAGCGGAACGCTTCTTGGCCCGATGCGGAAGTGCCCTCACCGACTACAACCGAGCCGTCCGAGGACACGCGGTAGGCTCTGCTAAAGAAGATTCCTCCCGACAGGTCGCCGAGACCTTGGAAAGTCGCGATGGCTTCGGCGTGGGCCGAAGGCGTTTGGGTCACAAGCAAGAGACCGCCAAGAAACAAACCACAAGTGGACCGACGCATGATGTGCTCACTCCAACGTGCCACTGCCGGCACTATTCCCAGAACCTTAAAGACATGAATGAACATTTCTCAGAGGGTTTTTGAGACGTGATGTAGCGACGGTAAGCCGCCGCTTCCCCTCTGGATTCAACCAATGAACAACAGGCGATAAACCCCGGTCGCGAACTACCGATGGGGTTCAAGCCATCAAACCGTTAAGACCGGCTTTTGGCGGGAGCGGACAGGAAATCTGGCGATGGAGCGTCTTTTTCCGGATTAGACGCCTCCCTTCAGTTCCTGGGTCGCGACGCGGCTACAACAGATTCACGTGCGGACTTGGAATAGCTCACCAAGGGTTTGGTCGGTTTTTATTGGCACATGTTGGAAGAAGGCTCCGTTGGTCGAGTAGGGTGGATTGATGATTCCCCCATGGGGGAATCATCAATCGCCGCGATCTAATTTTACCGAAGCGATGGATCACGGAGAGAACCATCGCGTGGCTTGGCCGGCATCAACGCCACTGAAAAGACTTCGAGCAACTGACAGAGTCGAGCGAAACCATGATCGAGATGCCGTGATTCATCTCATTCCCCGCCGAATCGCACCCGAAACATAAAAGAAACCGGATTCACAATCAAGCTCGAAGGCCGCTCCGCCAACCATAAGCCATTACGGTCATCGCCATCACACATGATTGAAGCACGAAGCTTGATACCTCAGGCACGTATACGACTTCGACATCGTATACCCCGCCCGAAACAATCGCAGGCAAATCGCCCTCTGGAACACTCGTGACAATACCACCTCGAATCGCATTCTCGGAATCGTACACAGCATTTGATTTCCATCGTATCGTGGGAGCAAAACCTTTAAGGTCTACCATCGAGCCATCGCTCCGCACGCCGATCAAATCGGTCTCAAATTGCCAGAACTCACCATCTACCAAGAACTCCTCGGGAACACGCGGAGCATCATAAAAGTAATTAACTCCCTGGCGATTAAGATGATCATTATCGTCATTTCGGTAGTAATATGGAAGCCTGTCAAGAGCAATTCCTGTTGTATCTATCCTTTCTGCAAAACCTGCGTCCTCATCATAAATCCCAACGAGATTGGGAAAATATTGGTAATCTGGATCGAGATAGGGCAAACTAAGATCGTCTCCGATCGACCCTCCCGTTTGCTGATCGAATACGCGAAAGCTCCAAGAATCCGGGACGGATACAATCTTGTTCACGAAATTAAAATGCTCAAAACCCAAAAGGTGAGCTGCTTGATCGGGACGCATGGCACCTTGGAATGCGCGGAAATAAACTGATATCTCGTGACCTGCCACATCAACCTCCAAAGATCCATCAAAAATGTCTCTTGGCTGCATTTTTGAAAAGCTATTGATCACCATCTCATCATTCTTAGATCTATCAATAGGATTATATGATCTAAAACCAGAATAATTGCGTGGCCCATACGCGACCGGCTGGCGGGTGATCGGCTGAAGATCCTTCGGCAATGGTGGCACCGTTGTAGTGGAAATTGCAAATACATTAAGACCGTAAGAGGTATTATCATACTCACTGTCAGCCAAAAGCCCCCAAACTCTCCGATTCGGATTAAAGCGATCATAACTCGGCGGAGCGAACGCGGTCGAAATCGTTGTTTTTTGATTCCCGAACACTTGATAAGATTCACCGGCATCAATACTAAGCTCATTTCGAATCGCACCGAGTCCGGTATCTAATGGATTATTTGAAATAAACGTCCACGCACCATCTTTATCGGAGTCCGGAAAAGTCGGTGTTGCCGTCATATTTGTGTCATAGTAGAAAAATCCGTCGATACAATCTTTAGTTTCTCTGAAGCTGCCTGCAGTGAATTTATACGCTGCAAATTGAGGTTGAATCATGATGCCTTGAGCTAAGAGACGATCTGCTAAAACTAGATGAATTAGTGTGGCCAGAACCAGCAATGGTGGTTGCCAAAAGTGGTCGGAATAGGCCTGTCGGCTTTTTCCATTAACAGTCTGCTTCAGAAAGTTCTGTCTGAATTTGTCCCAGCACCCGAATAACTTCAAGGAGAGTCGAACGCAGGTCATCTCAAACCTCAATAATTGGGGATGCCGGGCGGCGTGGCGATGGTGGAGTCGATCAGCAAACAATGCGCCAAAACCTTACTACGGCGAGTGAGCAGATTGTTGCGTCGCCTAGCGACTATGGCCAATTGCCCGTGAAAGCAGCAAGACATCCTGGAGAGTTCGAAAGTTTCCGGGCGGTTAAGACCCGTAACTTCCCGAAGCGGACAAGAAATCCGGTTAATGGCCAAATTTTCTCGGTATGGGGGAAGGCGTTCCTGCTTCTCGGGCTGGAAGCGTTCTGTTAGAATGCCATTTTGCGTGCCGCCTTTGGGCAAGTAACAAAGCCGAGGTCTGTTTCTATGTCCATTGTTCCCAATGAGGGCGTGACGGACTTGCCCGGCAGCAATCCTTCGCCGTTGGAATGGTCTTTCGGGGAGATTCTCGCGGAGGCACGCGACGGCTCCCCTACCTCGTTGGGTCGACTGTTCGAGTTGAAACGAAAGTACTTGCTCACGGTCGCCCACCGGCAAATCGGCGCCGATTTACAGGGCAAGGTCGGCGCGTCGGATCTCGTTCAAGAAACCTTTGTTGAGGCACAGAAAGGCTTCGAGCGTTTTCAGGGAACAACTGAAGTCGAGTTCCTGGCATGGCTATCGGCCATTCTGACGAATCGCTTTTCCAATATCGCTCGACATCACCGTCTCACGCAAAAGCGAGCTATTGGTCGGAACATCAGTGATGCTGCAGCGAGCATTGCGATCCGTCAGGCCATGTCGGACATGCTGACGCCGAGCACGCAGTTGGTGGCCGAGGAAGAAAAGAGACGCCTGCACGTTGCGCTCGATAGCTTGCCCGCTGAGGTTCGAGAGATCTTACTCATGCGAATCTGGCAGCGGGCCTCATTCTCAGAGATCAGTACGGCTCTCGGCTGCTCGCCCGAGGCCGCCCGAAAGCGATTTCTTCGCGCGGTCGAAGAGTTGCAAGCTCTCCTTTCGTGGTAGAATCGCGTGGTATGAATACGGACCCAGGTGACCGCGACGACGATGAGTTCCTCGCCGAGATTCTTTCTCGATACGAAGAGTCGCTGGCCGATACCGGTTGCCCACCGGATCTCGATCTCGCGCGCATCGAAGAGAATCCCACTCTCCTAAGTCGTTGGCAGAGTGCCAAGTCGTGTCTCGATCTCGTCTATCGTGTGCGCGAGCTAGCCGTCGAGGAAAGCACCCCGACTCTAACATCCACGCAAAACGGTCCGACCCCCTCACTTCTCGGGGTCGCGAGCATGCCCCAAATGATTGGCCGATTTGAAATTGAACGACTCCTGGGTGCGGGGGGCGTGGGCCTGGTCTATCTTGCCCTGGATTCCCAGCTCGGGAGGCGAGTTGCTTTGAAGGTGCCTCGCCTGGAAACGCTCGTCCACGAGGATTCGCGGACCCGATTTCTTCGAGAGGCCGAAGCGGCGGCGAGATTGAGTCACCCCAATGTGGTTTCCATTCTGGAGACCGGCCACGACGACTTGCTTTGTTACATCGCGGCCGAGTATTGCGAAGGCCCTTCCCTCGCGGAGTGGTGTCATCAAAGGACCAGCGCCGTTCCCGTGAGGATGGCCGCCACGATGGTGCGGGATCTGGCAGATGCGGTCCAGCATGCCCACAGCCGAGGCGTTCTCCACCGGGATATTAAGCCCGGCAATGTCATGCTCGTTTCGTCGTCTGCCGCCGAGACCGTTTCATCCACGGACGAAACGGAGCTCCGACCGCGCCTAACTGACTTCGGCATGGCAAAGGTTATGGAACAGAAGAGCAATGAAACACGAACAGGAGCGACGATCGGAACACCGGCCTATATGGCTCCTGAACAAGCAGCGGGGAAGGTGCGGGAGATCGATTCTCGGACAGATGTTTATGCACTCGGGGCGATTCTTTACGAGTTGCTATCGGGACATCCGCCGCACCAAGGCGTGACACCAGTTGATACTTTGCGGCGAGTTCTCGATGATGACGTTCCCTCCATTCATTTACAACGGGCGGACGTTCCACTTGATCTGGAAGCGATTTGTCTGAAATGTCTCGCGAAGAAGCCTGCTGATCGCTATCAGACGGCGCAGCAATTGGCGGACGATTTGAATCGTTTTATCAGTGGAGAAACTGTTTCTGTGCGCGTGCCGAATGCCGCGGAATACCTATTTCGATGGATGCGACGGCGCCCTTGGTTTGTTGCTATCACGCTCCTGGGCGCATTGACATTGATGGTTTTTATCGTCGTTGTGTCCATCTACAGCGCGCGACTCAGTGGCGAAATAGCCCGCGCCAATAGCGAGGCGGAGACCACCAGGCGGCTATTGTATTCTTCTAATGTCAGTCTCGCGTATCAATCGCTAGCGCGTGACAACGTACCTGAGGCACGCCGTCTATTGGAAGCGTGTGTTCCTAGGCCCGGACAGGAGGATCTACGCGAGTTCTGTTGGAGGTATGTGCAAGCCGGTCTTGATCGCCAGAGCCTAAAGCTAGTAGGGCATCAAGGTGATGTCTTCTCGGTTGCCTTTTCGCCAGATGGCGGTTTGATCGCATCGGCGGGGAAGGACGGCACGGTACGTCTTTGGGATCCGGCGACGGGAAAGGAGCGCTCTGTCCTCAAAGATCATTCTTCCGAGGCAACGTGCGTCGCCTTTTCGCCGACAGCACCCTACTTGGCAAGTGGGAGCGAGGACGGTACCGTTCGCATCACGAATTGGCAAACAGGCGAAGTTGTCAAAGTCCTTCGTCTAACCGATGACGTATTGACTCTTGCTTTTTCAAAACATGGGCGATGGTTAGCGGCGGGCGGGCGCGATTCAACTGTTCACGTTTGGAACCTAAGTGATTGGTCTGTTGCTGCGATTCTGGGCAAAGATCTTGAAACTGTTCGTGCCCTGCATTTTGCCCGCAATGACCGATCACTTTTTGCTGCAGACGAGAAGGGTGCCAAGTATCGATGGGACACATTGAACTGGCAACAGATAGTAAAGATTACACTCCCGAGCGAAACACTATTTGCGATGGCCATTGACTCCAGTGCTCCCCTGGTCGCCATAGGAGGTCGGCGAGAGGAGATCGAAGTCTTCAAGGTATCGTCTACAGGCGCTACATCAGTGGTGACAATTCCGAATGCCCACCACGAGTGGATTCAGTCACTCGCGTTTCATCCCACGAACCTTCGCTTGGCATCTGCCGGTAAAGATGGCCGAATTTGCCTTTGGTCGACAGAATCATGGAAACGTGAACAAACGATCGTTGGGCATACTGGCCGGGTTTGGTCCATCGCTTGGTCGCCGGACGGCCAAGTTCTTGCGAGCGCAGGAGCCGATGGCGACGTAAGATTATGGCGCAGTAACGACGCCAGCTGCCGAGCGTTCCCAGTGGAACCGCACTGGTTACGCGGATTTCGAGCCGTCGATCAAGCTTCCCTTTGGTGCATGCTTGCCGATGGTTCGATACGGTATCACAACTTCATGGACACATCGATCGAACGTGAAGAATCAATAGCCAATGTCGCGGTTGTTGATTGTGAACTGTCACCCCGGGGGGATTTGTTCGCTATCGTTACCTTGGATTCTCGGACGGAGATCTGGTCGCGAAACCCTCTGAGGAAGCTTTGGAGTCATGGCGAAGGGGGCGAGCCTCGACGAAGCCCTCTTGACTGGTCGGCTGATGGAAATTCTGTTGCAGTTTTAGTGGGTCGACAAACAATTGGGGTTTTCGAAGGCACAACGGGAAAAGTCATGTCTCAGATGGACATAGGAACCCCCGTCTGGGATTTGGCTTTTGTGCCCGATTCTTCCCTCTTGGTCTCCACCGGTCATGACCTTCGTAAATGGAATTTGAAAGAGTCGCAGTGGCATCGATTGGCCGTCGGCGAGCATCATTGTTTATGCGTGACACCCGATGGACGATATGTCGCCTCTGAGCAGAACGCTCGAATCTCCCTGTTGGAATCCCGCACAGGCAAGTTGATTCACACGATGGTGACTGGGGGAGAGGTGCTGGCGATGGCAATCGCGCCCGACGGCCGCACCCTCGCGGCGAGCATTGAATCCCCCCGCCAGATTGAGTTTTGGGATCTTGGTACTGGACGAGAACTGATGCGAATTCCGCTTTCGAACATACCGTCTAAGCTCAAGTTTTCGCGCGACGGAACGAAGCTCTTGTTGAGCTCAATTCTTTCGACCGACCAAGGACAACTCCTTGAGTGGTCAGCGCCTAAAGAGAATCGATAGGGATCGACGGAGCAAGTGGAAAGCGAGAAGGTGGGATTTGCCGAAGTCTCAAGATTGATCAAAAATCGCGATGGAGACTCGCGAATCGCCAGCCTTGTTCCTCCCACGTGACCAACGAGGATTTTGAACGAGCTGTTCGAGAGAAGCCGACCAACTCCCCCTTCAAAAAAGCAGCGCAGAATCCAGCGTAGTCAGAGCACGCAACGGGCCGAAAAGGGAAGAATACCAGCATACCAGACAATCACATCTGTATTGATAATTCCTTTTCCTGCAACCATTTGCGTCATATTACTACAAATATCGATGGCCGCCCGGGGACTCGAACCCCGACGCCTTTCGGCACAAGATCCTAAGTCTTGCGTGTCTGCCAATTTCACCAGGCGGCCAGTGGTCTTGCCAACGAAATTCTATGGGTGTCACTTGCTCCGATCCAACAGCGAAGACGAGCGAACAGACAAAGGGGGCTTTCCCTTGGTCAGAGGCAATCCTCCCCGACGGTAACACTCTCTCTCCAGGATCTAAACCTGCCAGCAACCAGATCGCTGCTTGCACCGCTGAAGTTTTCCAAGCCGACAGCATCCTCCGACGGTGAACGGACCAGTTCCCTTGGTGTGTGAACGCGAGAAAGATTGGGGCTTTCGGTCGGATTCCTGCGTGACTTCGTGAGCCAAGTGGTCGAGCTTGAGGACATCCTTCACGGCGCGAAGATCCGGCTTCGAGGGCTTAAGTGGAATAAGGGCGAGATCAGCGAGTAACGTGATCGCCTGCGCCGTCTCTCCTCCTGAGCCCGGACTATCGGCGACAATGAACTCGTGGCTGGCGCGAAGTTTCTTGTATTCCCGGCGGATGGCATCGACCGTCGTGGCCTTTGCGACCGTGATCCCCCTTCTCCGCCCGCTCGATCCATCCTGCCGCCGTTGCCTGCTCGTCGGTGTCGAGGAGTGCGACCTTGCGACGATGGGTGAAGAGCCAGATGGCGAGATGGGCCGCAAGCGTCGACTTGCCGACGCCTCCCTTGGTGTTGGTCATCACAATCATCATCTTGCTGGCACGGTAGACCCATCCAAGCAAAGGTAACGTCCGCAAGCTTGAGCACATTTTGAAAGTTGGCACTCCGTGATCGGGTAGGTTTCGGTGCTTTGAACTGAGACTTACTTTCACAGAGGGAGTGCCATGGAGAGTGTAACGAACTTTTCGGATGAGGGAAGCTTCTCTGGTGACGTCGTTCGCATCGACGAGGGGAAGCTTCGGGGTCATGTGGACCAGGTGGTGCGGGCGAGCGTCGAGGAGACGCTCAACGGGCTTTTGGAAGCCGAGGCGGATCAGTTGTGTAACGCGAAGCGTTACGAACGAACTCCGGACCGTGTCGATACCCGTGCCGGCAGCTATGAACGCCAGCTCCTCACCAAGGACGGCTTCGCAACGCCGGAATTCGCAGCTGCATGGATGGCCGAGATTGAACGCCGACTCGTCGCCTATGACAGGGGCAAAGTGCAGGCCGTCCCCGCTGGCGTCGCGCTCGACAAGATGCGTCAGCGTCTGGCAGCCTTTCGCGCCGCAAAGGCCACTACTTGAACCTGGTCGTTCTCAGCCCGGCTGAGCTAGAAGCGTCCGAAGCCGCCCTCTGGTACGAAGAGCAGCGATCTCATCTCGGCGACGAATTCCTCATTGAGATGATGTCCGCCTTCGATCGAATCACCCGCAACCCAGATCAATACCCAAAACTCTTGCCCGGCATCGCCGGCCGCGACCTTCGCGTCTGTCTTCTTCGCCGGTTCCCATACTCGGTAATCTTCGAGTGCCAATCCGAAGAACTGATCGTTGTCGCCATCTCGCACGGCCGGCGCGAACCGCTCTATGGGCTGGATCGAATCGATTAGGGCGACTTCCAGTTAGCCATGGCGAGGATGCTGTTCGGGCTGCTACTGCTGAGGATCGAACGACTCCGAATGGTCGTCGCTCCCACTCCGTCCTGAGCGTTGAAGAAATGGGTGGCAATCAGTTCATTCGTTCAACCGTTCAGATTGCTATAGGCCCATAAGCGAACAATGTACGCGAATCGAGCCACCGAGGAGGAGATTCAGGTCAAAAACGGGAGCAACAGGAACGCGCCGGCGGTCGGAAGTCGGTTGAACGTGCGACAGCCGGTCGGTACCTTGGTGGCTGTGGTGCCTCAAAGAGGCGATCTGGGAAATGTCGCTCAAGATGTCGCCGACGACAGGAGCATTAAGTTGGGTACACTAGTCAACTTCAGCCGACGGAAATACCCCGGCCAGGTCTTGCATCTAGTAAATTTGATCTTCGTTATCCTGCTCGTCGCGATGTTTTTTCGTTTTCGCTTAATCGCTTCCGACGCTTTCTTTCAAGACTACCGTGGCTTGGTAGCGTTATCGCGATATTCGACAACCAACTTGCACTCGGCATTGGCAACTCCATCCGATTCGACACCCAACAGTAGACTTGCATTCGAGATGGTATTGCAGCCATACGTGCTACAGTGGCTAAGAACTAAACCTGAACACCAATCTCTCAATTCTAAGCGTGAGGTAGCTCGTACGACCGTAGTTGAATGGCTGGAAAACGCCGGTGTAAATGCGAATAGTATCTCTGGCAAATCCGGATCAGGAGAGACTCCGTTTATCTGTTTCGATGCTGCTCTCTCGGACTTCTATGAGGCCCGCAAATCGCTAGGCTTACAGGATCCAACTGTCGGCAACCTATTGGATGTTGCGATTCGATACGCAAAACCGAGGAATGTCACAGTGCTTGAACATGTAGACAAGAACAGCTTGGGCGCATTGCCATTTAGTATAGCAAAAGGGAACTTCTCCATAAGTAATCCCAATGAATACAAGCTTGTGTCATTGAATGTCCACGAGCCGACATCATTGCAGGCGGCTTTCGCACCTAGTTTTGATGTCTCACAGTCAGAGCCATCATATAAGATTTTCGATATCAAGGTGTCGTCGGTCGTGATATCTATGCCACTGGTGGACATCCTAGGATGGGAAGTGATTCCCACTGATCTAAAAGTATTGCTACGCGATCCCAGTCGAATCGCAAAAGTCCGACGATCGTTCGGCCGGTTGAGCATTGCGGCCGCCGTCGCCGCTGCCGAAAATCGCATGAGGGCGAATCTAGAGGATGTAGATATGCTAGGGTTTTCGTTTATTCCAGCGTACTTTTATATTTTTGTATTTCTTTTTCTGGCTACAGTTATGATTGCGTCAATAATTCATCTTGTGGCTCCTGGTATGACAGAAGACGACAGCAATAAATCTCTATTTGGGGTCGAGTATTTGTTGCCGTTTCTATGGTGTCGGATTGCTGTTTGGTGCATGTGTCCAATTGCTGCAATGCTATTCGCGTTTCCAGGGACCGAAGATTGGCTTGAGATATTATTGTTCTGCGTAACAGCTGTTGTTCTCACAGCCCTTGGATTTATCCTCGTTCGATTGACAAGTATGAATTACAAGCATGAAAGGAGTGGGCCCGCCTAGCGCTGATTTTTATCCACATCTTTTTGGCCCTACTCGGATTTTGTGGCAGCGACGGATGAATCGTCAGGAGCCCGAAGCCGGCATTCTGGGACGAATGATTGCAGCCTTCTCGGCTTACCCTGACGATCCTCCATTGATTTCCGAGGGAGCGAGGCCAAATCGCTGGGGTATGCTCAGGTCTCCGACAGACCTTTGCCCTCCAGGCGAGACTCAGGCTCCTTACAAATGATGCTGGCGAAACGCCGGTAACCCCGTTGCGTGCCACGAAATTTCTGGAAGAACCTGTTTTTCGCGATCAAGCGATGTCAATAAGTGCACGGTACGGTCGACGTGTCCTGCGACCGTTGGACGGCAACTATCCGCATGTCGATTGCCTCCATCGAAGCATTAGATTTGACTTGAAGAATCACGATCCCACCGGGCGAAGTGTCGTGGAAGCCACACAGCAAGCGAATGAAACGTCAACCCAGCCGCCCATAGGCGGCTGGCCGAGTTCTGTGCCGAGCTACTCGATCGCCCCCGGTTGTAAATTGTGGAGATAATCAACCGCCTTGCTGGCGTGCGAAGCGGCGGTGAAGACTGCCCGCTTGTCATCCTTCAAGACCGCCAACCAGTTGGCGATATAGGAGGCGTGGTCCTCGCGAACCTCGGGCGTGATGGCAAGATCGGCACAGATAAAGGCGCTTGCCAGTTCGGCGACGAGTTCCTCCATCGCGTAGCCTTCATCCCCGAATCGTTTGCGTCCGAATTCCCGATTCAGTCGCGACGGGTGCCGGGTCCAATGCGTCAGTTCATGGGCCAGCGTGGCGGCGTGGCTCTCGGCATTGCGGAACGTCTCGAAGGGGGGCATCTGGACGTAGTCCGGTTCCATCGCGTAATAGGCACGATTGCCGCCGGTCCGAATATCCGCTTTTGTGTTGGCGAAGAATGCCTCGGCGTGTTCGATCCGTTCCAACTTCTCCTTCGGCTGCTCGGCCAATTGGTAGAAGTGCGGCGGCAGCCCCTCGCACTGATCGGCACAGAAGACGGTGTATTCCTTGAGGAACGCGACCTCCTGCTCGACCTCCTCGCCTTCCTCGTTCTCCTCCTTCTTCTTGAACGTGCTCGCATAGACAACGGGGGTGCCGTGCTCCCCCTTCTTGACGTGTCCGCCCAGTTCGCGGGCTTGCTGGAACGTCAGCCAGAAGGGCGAGATAAACCCGGCCGTCTCCGCCGTCATCCAAAGTTGAATGACGTTGATGCCTCGGTAGGCTTGGCCGTTGTGCCGCAAGGGCCGCGTAATGCGCCCCGCCGCGTGCTCGGCATTCCAGGGCTTCATCCAGGGACGAACGCCCCGTTCGAGTTCCTCGACAATGCGAGAAGTAACGCGGGTGTAGATGTCACTGCGGGTCGTAGTGGTCGTGGTAGCCATGATGATCGGTCTCCCTTCTTGAACTTGGAAATGTCCCCATTCGCGAAAACGCGCGAGCGTTCTCTGGCGAAGGGGGGACGAAGTCCGAAGCCAACAAGGGGGAGTGCAGTCAAGGACGCGGCGTGCGGAGGGGCACCCGGTCTGCACAAGCGCAGCGCGGAAGATCGGGGAGG
>JAIELF010000069.1 GCA_019753235.1 bacterium | reverse complement strand
CGCCGCCACCGCGTTCGCCGCCACCGCGTTCGCCGCCACCGCGTTCGCCGCCACCGCGTTCGCCGCCACCGCGTTCGTAACGGTCGCCTCGATCACGTCCGCCACGATCGCCACCGCGATCAACACCTCGGTCTCGGTCGCCACCACGATCTCGGTCGTAGCGATCGCCTCGATCGTCGCGGCCGCCACGCTCGACCCGTTCTCCTCGTTCCCGATCCCCTCGGTCGTCTCGGCCTCGTTCCGCTCGCTCGCGATCTTCGCGTCCGCGATCTCTTTCGGGTCGAGCTCCACGATCCTCGCCGCCTCGATCACGTTGGCTGCGTTGAGGTCGTTCGGCTCCTCGGTCGCCCCCTCTTTCAGGCCTATCGCCCCGGGGTCTCTCGGGCCTGTCGCCTCGTTCGGGTCTGTCGCCTCGTTCGCCTTCGCCGGCCTCGCGATCGCGGCGAGGCTCGCGCGCGGGACGTTCGGGCTGCTCGCCGACCGATTCATCCTTTTCCATGAGTGCCTTGCGTGACAGCTTGACTCGATCGTGGTCGTCGATGCCGATCACGATGACTTCCATGGGATCGCCGACCTTGCAGATGTCGCCGACCTTGTTCACGTAGCCGTGATCCAGTTCGCTGATATGGACGAGTCCATCCCGGCCCGGCACCAGCTCGACGAATGCACCAAAATCGGTGATCGAAGCGACCTTTCCTTTGTAGATTCGGCCGACTTGAATCACTTCGGTCATTGCTTCGATGCGGTTTCGGCACTCTTCGACCAAGGCTTGATCCTTGCCGCAAATGGTGACCGTGCCGTCATCGACAATGTTGATGTCGGACTTGGTCTCCTGTTGCAGAGCACGAATCGTTTTGCCGCCCGGCCCGATGACCGCGCCGATCTTTTCCTTGTCGATCGTGATTTGAATCACGCGCGGAGCGTACGGACTGAGTTCCTTGTTGGGTCGCTTAAGGGTGCTGAGCATATGTCGAAGAATGTTGATCCGAGCTTCGCGAGCGCGGGTCAGTGTTTCGCGAATAATCTCTGGGCTAATGCCGGTGATCTTGAGATCAAGCTGAATACCGGTGATGCCCAATTGCGAGCCGGCAACCTTGAAGTCCATGTCGCCGAAATGATCTTCGTCGCCGATGATGTCGGTGAGAAGCGTGTACGCGTTGGGCTCGCGAACCAAACCGATCGAGATGCCCGCCACGGGATTGGCGATCTTGACACCCGCATCCATCAGCGCCAGCGTACCGGCACAGACGGTGGCCATCGAGCTAGAGCCGTTCGATTCGAGAATCTCCGACACAAGCCGAATCGTGTACGGGAACTTGTCACCGGCCGGTACGACCGGCTTGAGGCTTCGCTCGGCCAATGCTCCGTGACCGATCTCCCGCCGGCCGGGCCCGCGGATGGGCCTGCACTCGCCGACCGAGAAGGGAGGGAAGTTATAGTGGAGCATGAACTTTTCGTTGAACTGTTCGTCTAGGCCGTCGACCATCTGTTCGTCGCTGGCCCCGCCGAGCGTCGCCACCACGAGGGCCTGGGTTTCGCCCCGCTGAAAGAGAGCCGACCCATGCGTGCGGGGGAGGACGGCGACTTCGGAATAGAGATCTCGGATCTCCGTTGCCGGTCGGCCATCGGATCGCGTGCCGGAAAGAATCAGGTCGCGAACGATCCTCTCTTCGAGTTTGTGAATCGCCTCTTTGACCTTCGGTTCGTTGGTCTGTTTTGGATCGTCGGGGCTTGGTTGAACGAAGTCAGCCAGAATCTTTGCCGACACTGCCTGAAAGGCTTCCGCTTTGGCGAGTTTGCCGGGAGTCTGCTTGGCGGTTTTTGCTTCGCTGTAATACCGAGCGACGATGGCGTCGAGCAGCGTGGTATCGGGGAGGTCGGGAAGCATGGGATCGCCCTTGCCGACCAATCGGCGAAGCTCTCGCTGCATCTCGATAAGGGTGCGGATCCCCTGATGCGCGAACATGATCGCTTCGTACATGTCGTCTTCGGGGATCTCTTTGCCGAACCCCTCAATCATGCAGACTTCTTCGTAATGGCCGGCAACAACCAGATCCATGTCGCTGTGGGCCAAGTCTTGCATCGTCGGGAAGAGGACCCATTTCTCTTCCACTCGCCCGACGCGGACAGCGCCGATTGGTCCCTGAAAAGGAAGATCCGAAACAATCAGCGCCGCACTGGCCCCGACCATCGAGAGAACATCGGGATCGTTCTCTTTGTCGTAGGCCATCACGATCGACTGAACTTGCACTTCGTTCGTGAAGCCCTTGGGGAAGAGAGGTCGAATCGGCCGATCGGTCAGCCGCATGGTGAGAATTTCTTTGGTGCTGGGGGCACCTTCGCGCTTTTTGAAGCCCCCGGGGTATTTTCCGGCGGCGTAGGTTCGCTCGCGGTAGTCGACAGTCAGCGGGAAAAAGTCGGCTCCGGGCCGACCGGCCGAGGTGGTAACGGCGGTCAAGAGGACAGTGTCCCCCAACCGAATCAAGACCGAGCCCGCCGCCTGCTTGGCCAGCTTGCCCGTTTCAATCCGAATAGTTTTCCCGCTAATTTCTCGTTCGACAACGAATGGCTGCACAGAAAAGCTCCCCCGAACTATCCTCGGAGAAAGCATGCCGGTGAATCGCGAGAGACAATCTCGACCGATGGTGGAAAGAAGAAACGCCTACAGATGCCCGCCATGCGAGCCAGCCCCCAGGGACTTCCCGCCCCCAGTGAGGTCCTTCCCCCGAACGAACGATCAGCTACTTGCGGAGGCCGAGTCGCTGAACGACGTCCTGATACCTTGCGCGAGATGTCTGCCGAAGGTACTTGAGTAGAGAGTTCCGCTGGCTGACCATCTTCAACAAACCACGCCGACTTGCGTGGTCCTTGGTATGGACCTTTAAATGCCCTGTCAGATCGTTAATTCTTGCCGACAAAAGGGCGATCTGGACCTCCGGACTCCCGGTATCCAAATCGGCCCGCCGGTAGCTGGAGATAATTTCTGACTTATGAAGGGTCGTGATCGCCATCTGTTTTCCGCCGGTTCCCGTTTCCCGGTACTGCTTTCTTCGAAGGTAACTTTTACCCACTCACTTAGAGAAGAGGTTCTATGCCTGCCGCCCACGGGATCAAGTCAAACCTCATCGTCTTGCAGAAGGAAAAGGAATCGCTTTTCGAGGAACTGGGGGTTTAGGAGGTATAGGTCACTCTCTATTCCCCACGTTTTGCCGGCAGAATCGTTATCCTCCGAAAATCTTCTTCAAGTTGCCAGAACGCCAAATCCGATCTCTCAGAAGAGGGAACAGCCTCTCCGCGCTTGTCCTGCGGATCGGCATCCTGGCCAGTAACCTGACCATGACGGCCATTAAACCGTTATATGGTATATGGTTAGCTCCTTTCGGAGGCTTTGTCGTGCGAGATTGGTCGACCATTCGACGTCCGCTTTGGGTGATCGTGCCGATGGCGCTGGGGTTGACCCTGTGCCCGACCACCCCCCTCTGGGCCCAGGTCGCTCCTCGCGAAAGTTCTTCTCGAATTGTTCACCGATTTCCGCCCTTGCCGGACATCGTTCAACGGAAAGCGGATGTTGAGGCTCGCCGTCTGCGGACGGGCATCTTGACCAAGATGCTGACGAAGACTCCGAAGAACGTCCCGTTCCTCGAAATCAACGTGAACCCGAAAGTTAAGCAACCTCATCCCGCGGAGATGTCCAAAGAGGTCCCGGCGCCGGTGGCCCCTGCGACGACAGCGCCGGCCGACACCACTCTTAAGACCGCGTCGGCCGACCGGGGGATCGTGCAGGTCAACCACGAAGAAGAAGCCGAGAGCAGCACCGATTCGGAACACATGCCGACCCTGCCCGAGGCCGAGCCAGCCAGCGAGCCGATCATCCCTCAGCCGGCTGTCCCGACATTGCGATCGGAAACCAAGATCAGCGACACGCCAGAGCCAGCAGATGTTCAAGACAAAACAAAGACAATGGCCGGCCCGGAGCTGCCGCCAAGTTCGCTACCTGTCACCGGCAAATCGATGATCGCCCCGCCGATGCGTCGAGACCTAAAGAGAACCCCGCCGACTGCCCGCAAGGCTGAGCCGTCAACCGAGCCGACTTCGGCTGGGTCGTTACCCAGAACGCTTCCAGAGATGGACGCGCCGCCCATCCGAGAGGCCATCTCGGCCGAGGCGGCCGACAAGGCGAAAAAGGAACTCGAACAGAAGCTCTTGTCGATCGCCGGTCCCAAGCCGGTTCTTCCCTCTGAAGGGCCGTCAATTCCTTCGCAGAACAAAGTCGAGCTGCCGACCAAGCAGGGCAGTGCCGACGACGATATGGCCCTGGTTCGACAAGAGCTTGGCCGACTGGCCCGCCCGATACCCGTGGAAGACCCGTCGTTGGAACTGGCGGCCGAGGAACTGAAGCAGTTAGCGGCGTCGGCGGGCGACGGCAGCATTGTCATGCCCGCGAGCAACCCCGCTCCGCCGGCGGCTCCGGGTCCAGGTCTCCATTTTGCCCGCGAAAACATGGGTAAGGAATCGCCCTCGATTCCTAAACCGGTCCCGACTCAACCATCTCCCGTCGTCGAAGAGAAGAAACCGACGGAGATCCCGGCACCGAACCCTGCCTCGCCGAAGCCAGGCCCGGCTCCCTCGAGCAAAGGGGCCGATTTCTCGCTCCCGCCCGTCAAACTGGACGGCATGATCAAAAAGGAGGAGCCGGCACCCCCAAAAGCCTCCACCGAGAAGCCGGCCCCGGCAAAAGAGCCGACCAGCCAAAAGGACGTAAGCCGCCCACTGCCGGAACCACCCTTGAAGCTGATTCCACCCGCGGCTGAGGTGAAGACACCTGCTCCACAGCCAGTCCTTGATCAGAAGCCGACCGTGATCGCGGCGACCGAGCCAGGTTCGAAGGGACCGACGACCGGTTCTGCCCCGATTCCTCGACTGCGACGAGAGGGCTCTCCGCGACCCCAGCCGGCCAAGGTCGAGGTTGTGAAGACTCCCCCTGCCGCGGCACCGGCTAAGAAAGAGGAAGTGGCTTCGACCGAAAAGCCCACGCCCAAAGCAACAGCGCCGATCGAACTTGAATTGCCCAAACACCCTACCGCGAGGGTTGAAAAGGCGACCCCGCCGGGTTGGCGGCCCTCGATGCCCGAACGAAAGAAAGATGCTGTTCGCCCATCCCACACCGAAGGCGAAATCGTCCCAGCAGTCTCTTTTGAAGGTTCGTCGAAGCAGGAGATCCAGGCCAATCTCGAGATGCCGGCCGACGAAGGCGAGGCGAAGCCCTCGGGAAAGCCTCGCATGCTGGCCCCGATTGAATCCGACGATCTCGGCGGCACCTCGACACGGTCGATCCTGATGCCGCAAGGGGAAAAGCCGATCCGCAGCGACTTTAGTCGAACGATGGTGGCCCGCTCGATGGAAACACTTCAGTCGTCGAAGGCTCGGACGGCTCGCGAGCGTGCTCTGGCCGACCTAGCTCGGATGGACGAGTGGTACAAGGCGGCGGGGGCCTCGGAGGCGATCAAGCAAGTCGCGATGGCCGACGAGCGACAGTTGATGCGACAGGCAGCGGTCGAGGTTCTTTCCTCCATCCCTGCGACGGAGAAGGAAATCGATTGGATTCTTCAGGATATTGCCGCCAGCAACTCCGACGCGACGATCCGCCAGCAAGCTCGCGAAGCGCTCAGCGCCCGCCGTAAGAACCCTGCCCCCCATTGATCTGGCTCCTGCCCGGCCGACAGGTCGGTCACGGGGGAATCTCCCTCCAATCCTTCCCATCCGAGAGGCAGGTTCGCTTGGGAACCCGACCCGGGTGGGGATGAACTCGGAGAAAAACGCTCTCATTTTTTTCTCACGTCAGCAATTGGCCGATCGAAATCGTACTGAATCCAGAGAAGGTCCGCCGGCGGCGGAAGAGCAGGAACAACTTGCCTTCCATCGTCTTTCCGGCGGGTCTATGATGGAGGTTGGAACGCCCACCAGGGGGTTGATTTCTCTGGAAGCCTTCCCCCCACGGATCTTGATCGAAGGTTGGACCGAGATGAGCTGGTTTCAAACACCAGGACGATTCGGTTCCTTATTGGGTACGACGCAAGGACCGGCCCCTCCCGGCAATGGAGGGATCAAAAGGAACTCGCCAATCTCATGAGCAAATCGAATCGGTTCATCGCTCCTTTGGCCTGGGCCATCCTTTCCCTTTTGGTCTCGAGCGATCGGCTCCGGGCCGAGGCGGCTGCCCCGACGGACAGCGAAACAAAGGCAGCTCAAGTCGTCAGTCGGTTGATGGAGAAGTTCCAAATCTCTCGCCACGAAGTGGACGACGAGATCTCGAAGAGAATGTTCAAGGCGTACCTGAACGTCTTTGACCCGCTCAAAATCTACTTCCGAACCCCCGATATCGAAGAGCTTCGCACGCAGGCAACCAAGCTGGATGACGACCTCAAAAATGCGGCGAGACTAGGCTTCGCCTTCGATGTCTACAAGAAGTATCTGGCTCGATTGGATGAATGTGCGGCGTGGGCCGATGAATTCACCGAAATGCCCCATGACTTTTCTAAAGAAGAGATCATCAATGTCGACCCCGACACCGCGAAGTATGCCGAGACCGTGGAAGAGGCTCGCGAGCGATGGCGGGTCCGCGTGAAGTTCGAACTTGAAAATCTGGTCGTCGATGGCAAGACCCTCGACGAAGCCAAGCAACGAGTCCACAAGCGATACAAGAATCTGAAGAATCGGTGGCACGAGCTTTCAAGCACCGAAGTGGTCGAGATGTATCTTTCGACGCTGACAAATGCTTTCGATCCCCATTCGACGTACATGTCCCCCGATACGCTCGAAGATTTCGAGATCCACATGCGGCTATCGCTCGAGGGGATCGGCGCGATGCTGCAATCTGAAGATGGTACGACCATCGTCAAGGAACTCGTCCCCGGCGGCGCGGCCGACAAGGATGGCCGAATCAAGCGAGGAGATCAAATCGTTGGTGTAGGCGAAGGAGAGAACGGCGAAATGGAAGACATCGTCGAAATGAAACTTCGCGATGTCGTGAAAAAAATCCGCGGCAAAGCCGGCACCGTCGTGCGATTGGAAGTCATTCCAGATGGGGTCACCGAACGAAAGATTTACAACCTGGCTCGACAACGCGTCGAACTCGCAGACTCGGCGGCCAAGGGAGAGGTGATCGAGTACACCGATCCCGCGACCGGTGCGGTGCGCAAGATCGGGGTGGTGAATTTGCCCAGCTTCTATGCCGACCAGGGAGATGGCGAACTCTTTGCCAATGTCCAACCCCCTGGCAACCTGCGAACCGCCACCAATGACGTTCGCCGAATCCTTGAAGACTTCAAGGCGAAGGGAGTCGACGGGGTCGTCGTCGATCTTCGCGTCAACGGCGGAGGACTTTTAACCGAAGCCATCAGCCTGACGGGGCTCTTCATTCCTGATGGCCCGGTCGTCCAAGTCCGTGATTCCAACAACAAGATTTTCCCCTATGCCGACACGGATGAATCCATCAGCTATGCCGGCCCACTGGTCGTCCTGGTGAGTCGCTTCAGCGCCAGCGCTTCGGAAATCTTCGCGGGCGCCATCAAGGATTATGGCCGAGGGATCGTCGTCGGCGATCGAACGACGCACGGCAAGGGGACCGTCCAGAAGGTGCTCGATCTCAGTCGACAGGTTCCTAACCGGGCCGGGAAGTACGGCGCGCTCAAACTCACCATGCAACAGTTCTACCGCGTCAACGGTCAGAGCACGCAGAATCGAGGAGTGCCGACCGATATCGTTCTGCCCAGCCAAAGCGACAACGAGGATTTCGGCGAAGCAAGTCTCGATTATGCTCTCGACTTCGACGAGATCCAGGCGGCTCGGTTCGCGCCGGTTCATTCGATCGATGAAGCGATGGTCGCGCAGCTTCGCGAGCTCTCTTCGGATCGAATCACCAAAGACCCGGCGCTCGTCGCCCTCCATGATAAGAAGGTTCGCTTTGATGAGCGGAAGGGCCGAAAGTCATTGAACTTCACGGAATCGACCCTCCGCAAGGAACGCGAAGAAATCAAGAGCGAGAAGAAAGCAGGCGAAGAGGATGCCGACGACGAGCAGACGATTGTCGGCTCGAAGAAGAACGAGAAGTTCGGCAGCGAACCCTACTCGAAAGAGGTTCTGCAAATCATGTCGGACTTCATCCGCTTGAAGGCCGGCAACGTTGCCGAGGGTGCTGCCAAGTAAAGCAAGCTGGTTCCTCCGTGAAGGCGCCCCCTGACCAAGAGAAATTGCATTCCGCTGCTCGGCAGATGCAATGGAAAACGGTCGCCCCTCTAAACCGACCCTCGTGGGGCGACCCTCAATAATGTCGATCCACACATGTTGTTCCACGCGAAAGGACGAGGCACCCACCTCGTCCTTTCCTGTCGCTGAGGATCCGCTCTCCCATCGGAATCGATCGAGCCCCGGGACGAAGCAGAGACGTTCTAGAGAAGATCCGTAGCCTCAAAAAGAAGACCGTGGTAAATCAAGTATCAAGGGCGAGAACTATACTTTCGCCTACATGGGACAAGCACCAAGGGAGGATGCCGTGATGCAGCGAAGATGGAGTCGTTCGTGGGTTGCAGTCTTTTCCGCAAGTCTTCTCGGCATCTCCTCGGCATCGGCGCAGATCCCCTTTGCCTTCAAGTTCAAAGAGGGTTCGCCGCTGGTCTATCAAACCAGCCACGTCACGAAGGTCGACGTCGTCACCCCAAAAGAGTCCAACAGCTCGGTCGCTTCGGTGAAGCAGAAGAAACGCTGGGACGTAAAGAAGGTCGATTCTCTTGGAGTCGCAACGCTTGAGTTGACGATCGAGGCTCTCGCAATCGAGCAGTCCGATCCGACCGGCGAAACAATCAAGTATGATTCCACCGATCTACCTCAATCCGATTCGAAATTGGCCGAGCAACTCAAAAACGTCACCGGCCGACCGATCATGCAAGTTGATCTCGATAGCGATGGAACGATCAAGGCGTATAAGCACCTCACGCAGCGCAACGACGTCTTGCGAGAGCTCCCCTTTCAAGTCACGGTCCCCGCAGATCGTTTGCCGACCGCTGGCACAACTTGGCGACGGGACTTCCCCATTACCATCGAGCCCCCCCTCGCTTCGCCCCCCCGAACGCTTCGGGGCGTGCAAAACTGCACTGTCAGCGAATCGAATTCGAACAAACTGGTCATCGACGTGGAATGCAAACTGATCGACGAAGTCAAAGAACCCAAGCTGATGGTTCCCGTGGTTCAGTTTCTTCCCAAGGGGACCGTGGTCCTTGATCCGAAAGCCGGCCGGATGGTCTCCGCCCAAATGAAGACGCAGGAAGTGGTAAAGAATTTCCAGGGAGAAGGTTCGACGTACACCTTTTCGAGCACGTACTCCGAAGAACTCCTCAGTGTCGAACAGGCCGACAAACGTCAATAATATTTGTCGAACCAGGCCGACAAACGTTTGAAAGCCTCGTCAGAGGCTACTGCTTCCACATCCAGTCGATGACGTCGGCCAGTTTTGATTCGACGACGAGGGTATGCCCGTAGTGTGGGACTACCTCGAGCGTCACCGGGAGTTTATCGTCGATTGCTTTCTTCGCGGCCAACTCGATCCCGGCGGCGGGAATAATGGCATCCAGCTCGGCAGCGACGACGTAGGTCGGAGGGACCTTTGCCGAGGCAGGGAATCCTCGAAAACCGGCCAGACAACTGGCGGCCCGAAGGAGAGAACCCTTATCGATCGCCAGCCGAGTGGTCGCGCCGCCTCCCATTGAGTGACCCAGAACATAGACACGCTTGCGATCGATCGGATAACAGAGAGCTAAATCCGCAAGGAGTGGCTCGAGCATATCGGATCGCGACGTAAAAAAGAACGTGGCCGGGCTGACCGCGATGAATCCCATCCGATCCGCTTCGCGTTTCAGTGCCCCCTGACCATAGGCATCCATGAACATGTTTTCGTCGCCCCCCGCGCCATGCAGCGCGATCACCACAGGGACATCCTTGCTCCAGTCGAGCTTCTCCGGCACATAGACCCGCATCGGGACTTTCGTGTTGCCACGAGCGACAATACGCCAATAGTCCCCCTTCCGCTTCGAATAGGGATCCACGCCTCTTTCCAACTGCTCGATCTCTTGGACCACTTGCGGAGCCAAGATGTTGTAGTCGGCCAAAAACTCCGTCGAAAGAGCCTCGCCCGGCTTCATCTTGAGATGCTCATTGCGAGCCCGACAAGTGATCAGGGCCGCCCGCAACGCGTCATTGTTCGCCGCCACCTTCCCAAGCCGAACCGCGTTCTCGTCACGAAGCGAATCGAGATCGCGCGCGACCCCCTGCAAGGTCCGTCCTGTATCGAGCGTGATCCCCGCGGGAAGTTTAATGGCAATCTTCCAAGTCCCTTCCCAAGAACCACCGGCACGGCGAATATCTCCTTGACCGACCCACTCGCCCGCTGCATCCTTCTCGAACTTCAAATCAAACTCGCGCGTCGCGGAGTTACTTGTGAGTCTCACTTTCACTTGTGCCGGCGGTTGATCGATCGTGACGTACATCGGTCGGACCGTGATCCGCGCAACGTCACTCTGCACGACGATCGGAGGATCGACCGTGACTTTCAGCGAGGCGAGCCATCTCTCTTCATCACTCGGGCGGCGTTGTTCTCTCATTTCCAGCGACTTATCGTTGAGTTGCCGAATGGCGGCGGCGAAGTTCATGCCGAAGAAACTCTTCGTCACCGCTTCAAACGCCAGGTTCGCATCGACGAGGCCCTGCCCCTCTGGCCGATGATCGAGAAATGCACTTTCAAATCGCTGATAGGCCAAAGCCATGTCCGCACGCGTGACGCTGGGCCGACGAGGAACCGCAGCCGTCTTTTCCTCCGCGTCGGCAAGACTCGTCGCCATCCCCAACATCAAGCAAGCGTGAACGATCATTTTCATCCCCCCGACCATTGGATCTGTGGAGATGATTCTAAACCGGCCAGGCTCGCACAATCAATCCGTGAGGGAAGCGATCTAACAAAACAACTCATCCACGGGTCCGACGCGCGGCCGATCCCCGCTTTGTGGAGCGCTTCCGTAGCACAAACACCACGTCGCCGATCCGGTCATCGAACACTTCCGGCTTGCGGATGTCGTACCAGAAGTCGAACGTATTCACGACTTCGAACTCCGGAACCTTTGCGAAAAGCCGGCGCATGTCGTCGGGCGTGTAGAGTTGCATTTTCGCATCGGTGACAAGGCGAAAGCTCCCTTTCCCGTTTCGAACACTCATGCTGGTTCGCATGATCTCGTAGCGCTTCGCGACATCGATCTTGGGAACGGTGATGGTCACAGTGACTCTGGTTTGTCGAAAAGTTTCGGTCCAGCGTTCGTACGCTTCGTCGGCGGTCGTGTCCTCTGGAATGAGAATGATCCCGAGAACATAAATGCCACCCTCCTTGAGACTCGCCGCGGTCGCGCGGAGATGGTCGATCGCCCCTTGCTTGGTGAGATGCCGAAAGGTGTTGATGAGATTGAACGCAGCGTCCGCTTTCCGCGTCAGCTGAAAAGTTCGCATGTCGCCGATCATGACTTTTGCCGAGACTTTTCGGCGACGCAATCGCTGGTTCACGAAGTCGACCATCGGTGGGCAAAGATCGTAGGCGACGACATCATGCCCTCGCCGAGCCAACTCGACCACCAATCGGCCGCTGCCGCACGCTGGCTCTAGAAAACGGAAACGGGGCCCCTTCGCCCGGCGAGTCGGCAGATACTCTTTGCAACAGGCTTCGATGAACTTTGCCTCGCGAGCCGTGTCGCCGCGAAACGCGATGTCGTAATACTCGGGGTAATCGTACCAGTTTGCTTCGCGCGTCGGAATCGCCGGCATCCGTGTTTGTTCCTTCCACTTTCGTCGTGAACAGAAAAGCAAGCAGCCACTGAGAGCCGCCGTTCTACTTGCCAAGTCGTCGGCTGGCAATCCAACAATCGACATGTGACAATCAGTCCAAAGAGAACCTCGAACAGAAAGGTGGACAAGGGCGTGAACAGAGTTTCGATCAGACCGGCGATCGAAAGCGATCTCGGCAGGCTGCGCGAGATCATGAATCAAGCGATCACGCACTCAACCGCGATTTGGTACGAGCAGACTAAGTCCGAAAGCGACATTCGCGCCTGGTGGGAAGCAAAGCTTGCCGGTACCTGGCCGGTCTTCGTGGGGTGCCTCGATCACGAAGTAAAGGGGTACGCGACCTTCGGTCCGTTTCGACCCTTCGATGGTTATCGCTTCACGGTCGAGCATTCTGTCTACATCGATCCGATTGCACACCGAAAAGGGCTCGGCCGCGGACTTCTCGACCAACTGATACACGAAGCAAATCGCCGTCGTCTGCACGTCATGGTAGGCGGCATCGACGCCACCAACCATGCCAGCCTGGCACTCCACCAGCAAGCCGGCTTCATCGAAGTGGCTCGCATGCCCGAGGTCGGTTACAAGTTTGATTCCTGGAGAACACTCATCTTCATGCAGAAGATTCTCGCGACACGACCGGCTTGATACTCGTCCGCCCTTCACATCAACCGATGCCGCGGACGGAGAAAGCCATCAGAGGCCGTAAAGCGACGAAAGCTTCTCGCGAAGCGATTGCAAAAGAGGTGCTGGCGAGAGATCCTGACCCGTCGCCTGACGAACCAACTCCCGGGGGGAGTATCTTTTGCCATGCCGATGAATCCGGTCGCGAAGCCAATCCAACAACGAGCGAAACTCGCCTCGTTCGATCAAGCCGTCGATTCCACCTAGATCTCGATCCGCCGCCTGGCTGATCTGCGCGCTGTAGACGTTGCCCAGCGTGTACGTTGGAAAATAGCCAATCAGTCCCGCGCTCCAATGAACATCCTGCAAGCAACCCTCGGCATCGTTCGATGGTGTGATCCCGAGATAATCGCGATACTTCTCATTCCAAACCCGTGGAATATCCGCGATGGGCAGATCCCCCGACACGATCGCTTGCTCGAGTTCAAAACGGATCATGACATGTAAGTTGTAAGTCGCTTCATCCGCCTCGACGCGAATGAACGAAGGGGCAACGCCGTTGACCGCAAAGTGAAAGTCGTCCACCGACACCGACCTGAGCGCTTCGCGAAAGACCCCCCGCGCACGCGGAAAGAATCGATTCCAGAAAGGCCGACTTCGGCCGACCTGGTTCTCCCAAAAGCGGGATTGCGACTCATGAATTCCGAGGGAAACCGCTTCGCCCATCGGCGTGCCGAAATGTTCGGGCTGAAGACCTTGTTCGTAAAGCCCGTGCCCTGCTTCATGCAAGATGCCGAAGAATGACTCATTAAAATAATGGGCGTTGTAGCGAGTCAAGATTCGGCAATCGTGCGGCCCCAGTGTCGTGCAGAATGGATGCGTGGTTGTGTCGAGCCGACCTCGATCGAAATCGAAACCGATCTCTGCTGCCGCCATCTCGCCGAATATTTGCTGACGATCGTTGGGATAGGAACGATGCAAGATTTCCGTCGGTGCTGAGCGCTTCGCTTGGCCGATCTGCTGAACAAGCCGAACAAGCGGTTCTCGCAATGCCGTGAAGACTTCTTCGACTTGGGAGGTGGTTGTGCCCCGCTCATACTCGTCGAGCAACGTGTCGTACGCCGGTGCCTGGGGATCGAGGGCGATCGCTTTCGACTTGGTCAACTCGATCACTTTGGAAAGCCAGGGCTGAAAGTGAGCGAAGTCACGCTCTTGTCGAGCGCGAGCCCATTCGTGCTGCGCTAAGGAGCATGTCTGCGCGAGGGCCTCGACAAGCGACTTGGACAACTTCGTTTGCCGATCATACGCTCGACGAATCTCTCGAACGTTGACCGCTTCGACCGACAAAGGATCTCCCTCGACGGGCGACGATTCAAGCTGATGAAGCAGATCTCCTACCCGCGGGTCAGTGGACTTCTCATGGTGCAGCCCCGCTAAGTATGCAATCTGTTGCGCTCGATACTCGCTGGCTCGAGTGGGCAACGTCGTCTGCTGTTCCCACTCGAGCGTCGCGGCCGACGAGGCAATCAAGTGTGCCTCGCGCCAAAGCGATAAGAGCGCGGCGTAAGCATCCATCCGATTCATCGATCACTCCCCCGCGAATGAAAAACCCCACTCCAATTCCCCGGTCACGGCAAGAGCCCTCCACGAGGAAATCCCCTGGCCTGCCGACCGGACGACGAAGGGAAGATACAGGATCCACCTGCAAGGTGCCAAAATCGACGGCCGACCCGAAGGGGAGCCCCTGCTCTTGCCGATTTGGCAGAACCCGCCATTCGTCGCCATGTCGACAAAATAACGTAAGACAATTTGAAACATATACTTACGTCATCATTTGCCGGCGTGGCACTCAGTTTGCTTCTACTGGGGCTGGGTCGTTAGAGAGACTATTTCCCCGCTCAGGCGCGGGACCTCGCCAACCGGCGAGAGGGAACCGATTGCGGAGGTTGTGCTAGTGGCGAAGATGCTTGTATTCGATGATGATGCCCGTCAGAAAGTTCTCGCCGGCGTTTCGAAGCTCGCCCGAGCGGTGAAAAGCACGCTCGGTCCGCGGGGCCGAAATGCTGTGCTGGATAAGGGTTGGGGCGCGCCGACCGTCACGAAGGACGGTGTGAGCGTGGCCGAGGAGATCGAGCTGAAGGATCCCTACGAAAACATGGGAGCCCAGCTTGTGAAAGAGGCCGCCAGCAAGACCAGCGACGTCGCCGGCGACGGAACGACCACGGCCACACTGCTGGCCGAGGCGATCTATAAGGAAGGTCTTCGCCGGATCGCGGCCGGGGCCGATCCGATGGCGCTCAGTCGGGGCATCAACAAGGCCATCGAAGCAGTCGTCGAACACCTTCATTCCATCGCCACCACCGTCAAGGGGGACAAGAAGGCGATCCAAGAGGTGGCGACCATCGCTTCCAACAATGATCCCGAGATCGGCAAGACTATTGCCGACGCCATGGCCAAAGTCGGCGCCGACGGCGTCGTGACGGTCGAAGAAGGCAAAGGGGTCCAAACCGAAGTAGAGGTTGTCGAGGGAATGCAGTTCGACCGGGGCTACCTCTCGCCTCACTTCGTCACCAATCAAGACGAGATGACCGTCGAACTTGACAACGCCTACATCCTGATCTTTGAAGAGAAGATCTCGTCGGCCAAGTCGATCGTGCCGGTCCTCGAGCAGATCTCGAAGGCCCGCAAGCCGCTTCTCATCATTGCCGAGGATGTCGAAGGGGAAGCCCTCGCGACGCTCGTTGTCAATAAGCTTCGCGGCATCGTACAGGCCTGTGCCGTCAAGGCGCCCGGTTACGGCGACCGACGCAAAGCCATGCTGTCGGACATTGCCATCCTCACCGCCGGCAAGGCCATCACCAAGGATATCGGCGTCCAGATCGAGCATGTATCTCTGTCTGATCTTGGACGAGCCTCCAAGATTCGCATCGATGCCGAGCACACCACCATCGTCAAGGGTTCTGGTAAGCCCGACGACATCAAGGGTCGCTGCGAACAGATTCGCCGAGAAATCGACGCGACCGACAGCGACTATGATCGCGAAAAGTTGCAAGAACGATTGGCCAAGCTCGCCGGCGGCGTCGCGCAGATCAACGTCGGCGCGGTGACTGAGACCGAAATGAAAGAGCGAAAAGCCCTTGTCGAAGATGCGTTGCACGCCACGCGAGCAGCCATCGAAGAAGGGGTCGTCCCCGGCGGCGGGGTTGCTCTGCTTCGAAGTGTCTCGGCACTGGAAAAGATGAAGGTTCCCGGCGACGAAAAGTTCGGCGTCGACATCGTGCGGAGCGTGCTGAGCATGCCGGTGCGGACGATTGCCGAGAATGCCGGCCTGGATGGTTCGGTGGTTGCCGCCACTATCTTGAAGAAGAGCGACGTCTCCTTCGGCTACGACGCCAACAAGGAGGATTATGTTGACCTTCGCAAGGCCGGGATCATCGATCCGGTTAAGGTAACACGCAGCGCGCTGCAGAACGGCGGTAGCGTGGCGGCCCTCTTGCTGACTACCGAATGCTTGATTGCCAATAAGCCCGAGCCGAAGAAGGCCGGTGGCGATGCCCATCATCACCACGATCACGGCATGGGTGGTATGGGCGGCATGCCAGGTATGGGTGGCATGGGCGGCATGGGTGGCATGCCGGGCATGGGCGGCATGGACTTCTAAGTTCCTCGGGAGCTGCTGGAAGTCGCTTCGTTGTGAAACATTTCATCTCAAGAGAAATAAACAGAGTTGCAGGAGGTTATTGTGGCCAAGTTGAAGCTGAATCCGCTGGATGATCGTGTTGTTGTCAAGCCTGCTGAGAGCGAAGAGAAGACGGTCGGTGGGATCGTTCTTCCCGATAACGCCAAGGAAAAGCAACAAAAGGGGGAAGTCCTCGCCGTCGGGCCGGGCAAGCTCCTCGATTCGGGCGACCGAGCCACGCTGAGCGTGAAGGTCGGCGATGTGGTCCTCTTCGGCAAGTATTCGGGCAGCGACGTCAAGGTCGAAGGGATCGAGGTCAAGATCATGCGAGAGAGTGACATCCTCGCGAAGGTCGAGTAACACCGATCTCATTCGAACATAGGAGTAACCGGAATCATGGCAAAGCAGCTTCTCTATTCGGACGACGCTCGCAAGAAGATGCTGGAAGGCGTCAAACAACTTGCCCGCGCGGTCGCCACGACGATGGGCCCGACTGGCCGAAACGTCATCATCTCGAAGTCCTTTGGCGGCCCGTCGGCCACCAAGGACGGCGTCAGCGTCAGCAAAGAGATTGAGCTTCCCGATCCCTTCGAGAACATGGGGGCCAAGCTCGTCAATCAAGTCGCCAGCAAGACCAGCGATGTCGCCGGCGACGGAACAACGACGGCAACGGTGCTGGCCCGGAGCATCTTTGAAGAAGGTCTTCGGCATCTGACCGTCGGGGCCAACCCGATGCACATTCGCCGAGGGATCGAGGCGGCCGTCGATGCGGTCGTCGCTCATCTGTCGTCGATCACCACGCCGATTAAGAGCAAGGCTCAATTGGCTCAGGTCGGCGCCATCAGCGCTAATAACGACTCGACCATCGGCGACCAGCTCGCCACGGCGATGGAAAAGGTCGGGAAAGATGGCGTGATCACGATCGAAGAAGGCAAGACCGCCGTCGACGAGTTCTCCGTCGTGGAAGGGATGCAGTTCGATAAGGGCTATCTCTCGCCTTACTTCATCAACGATCCCGGCAGCATGTCGGTGGTGCTCGAAGACGCCCTGATCCTTCTCAACGAGAAGAAGATCAGCAGCCTTCGCGATCTGATTCCCGTCCTTGAGCGAACTGCGCAGACGGGCAAGCCTCTCTTAATCATCTCCGAAGATGTCGAAGGAGAAGCGCTCGCGGCATTGGTCGTCAATAAGCTTCGCGGCGTGTTGAAGATCGCGGCGGTCAAGGCTCCGGGCTTCGGCGATCGTCGAAAGGCGATGCTGGGGGACATTGCAACCCTGACCGGTGGTCAACTCATCAGCGAGGATCTCGGCATCCAGCTTGAAAATGTCTCGCTGGAGATGCTGGGATCGGCCCGACGGATCGAGATCGACAAAGAGTCCACCACCATCATCGAAGGTGGCGGCAAGAAGGCGGACATCGAGAAACGGGTCGATCAGATTCGCCATCAATTGGAAGAGACCAAGAGTGAATACGATCGAGAAAAGTTTGCCGAGCGATTGGCCAAGCTGACCGGCGGCGTGGCCGTCATCAAGGTAGGTGGCGCCACCGAAACGACCATGAAGAACCGCAAGGATCTCTTCGAAGACGCATTGCATGCGACGCGCGCCGCGGCCGAGGAAGGAATTGTTCCCGGCGGTGGCGTGGCCTTGCTGCGATGTATTGACGTCGTCGCGGCTGTCGAGAGCAAGCTGAAGGGGGATGAGAAGGTTGGCGCCCGCATCATCGCTCAAGCCCTTGAATCGCCGATCCGGCAGATCGTGGCCAACGCAGGCGGCGACGGAGCGGTGGTCGCCTCGGAAGTCCGCGAGCGCGGCAAGAATATCGGCTACGACGCCAACAAGGGTGAGTATGTCGATATGATCGAGGCGGGCATCATCGACCCGACCAAGGTCGTTCGCTCGGCTCTTCAGAATGCAGCCAGCATCGCCGGACTGCTTCTGACGACCGAGGCACTCGTCACCAAACTCGACGACGAAGATGAGCAGGGCAAACCGGTACAGGGATCTGTCCGCTAACGGACGCCGGCTTCTTCGCGTTGTCTGATCAACGAGGCCGCGACCGGCGAGCCGTTCCACAGAGGAGGGGAACGAAACGCAGGTCGCGGCTTTCTCATGCAATGAGTTCCGTTCTCGCACGGTGAACCAGCACGAACTTCGGGTGATCGATGCCAGCAAAACGAGACTACTACGAAGTGCTCGGCGTCGCGAAGTCGGCCCCCGTCGACGAAATCAAAAGCGCCTATCGCAAGATGGCGCTCAAGTATCACCCCGATCGTAACCCCAACAATCCCGAGGCGGAGGCAAGCTTTCGAGAAGCTGCCGAGGCTTTTGAAGTTCTGGGGGATGCCGACAAAAGGGCCCGCTACGACCGGTTTGGTCATTCTGGACTCGAAGGGACAGGCTTCCACGAATTCACGAACATCAATGACGTCTTCGAGGCGTTCGGCGACCTGTTCGGCTTCGGGTCGGTCTTTGGTGGTCGGGGGCGATCCCGCGGGCCCGCCAAAGGGGCCGACCTAGAAACCGACTTGCGATTGACGCTGGAAGAAGCCGCCAAGGGTGTCCGCAAATCGATCACGGTTCGACGTCAAACGCGGTGTGCTGCTTGCTCGGGGAGTGGTAGTAAGCCGGGCTCTTCCCCCGTTGCCTGCACAACGTGCGGCGGCCGAGGACAAGTCGTGCGGGCTCAAGGTCCTTTTCGGATCGCGACCACGTGTCCCTCGTGTCAAGGGAAAGGGCAAATGATTGCCGACCCGTGCCGAGACTGTAAGGGACGAGGTCGGGTTCAAGAGTCCGCCGAGGTCGATGTCGATGTTCCCTCTGGTGTCGATACGGGGATGCATCTGCGGGTCCGAAACCAAGGGGAAGCCGGCGAGCCCGGAGCCCCGGCGGGCGATTTGTACGTCCTGGTTCAGATCGATCCACATTCGCTTTTCGAACGGAGCGGAAGCGATCTGCATTGCCGAGTACCCATTTCGTTCGCGCAAGCGGCCCTGGGAACCGAGATCGATATTCCGACCCTTGCCGGTCGAGAGACCCTTCAGATCGGTCGAGGAACCCAGCCGGGCGACGTCATTCGGCTGCGAGGCAAAGGGATGCCGGATCCGCGCGGCGGCATGAGAGGAGATCTCCTTCTCCATGTCGGTATCGATGTCCCGAAGAAGCTGACCAAAAAGCAGGAGGAACTCCTTCGGGAGCTCGCCGAACTCGATAAGAGTCACGTTTCGCCCGAACGAAAATCCTGGCTTGATACCGTGGCTGAGTATCTCTTCGGTGCGACAGACGAAGATCAAAAGAAAGCGTAGGGATCGACTTCATTCGAGAAGTGACCCGGGCGACAAGGGACTAGAGTGATGATGAATAGTAACACCGAACCGACCGACGATCGAGTCGACGACGCTTTCGACCGCGGCCATGATGCCGACCAGCAAGAGTCAGCGGGACAAGAGACGTCGGCCGATGCAACTCCTTCGATCCTGGCCGAGCGGGACCGATATCTGGAGCTCGCTCGGCGAACCCAGGCCGACTTCGAAAACTATCAGAAGCGCGTTCGCCGGGACATGGAGTCGGAAAGACGCTACGCTTACTTGCCGATTCTCGGGGACTTGTTGCCGGTCTTAGACAATCTTGAACGGGCATTGCAATCGGCACCGACCGACGAATCGTCGCAAGGATTCGTCGCGGGTGTTCGGCTGCTGCATAAGCAATGGCTTGATGTTTTGGACAAGCATCACATCACGAAGGTGCCGACCGACGGCCAGCCATTCGACGTCAACATCCATGAGGCAGTCATGCAACAACCCTCGGCCAATCATCCGCCGATGACGGTTCTGCATACCGTGCGGACAGGCTATCAGCTTCACGACCGGATCGTGCGGCCGGCACAGGTGATTGTCTCGGCCACCCCCACAAGCTAAGAGGACCGAGGACGACCATGCCGACCTACGAGTATGAATGCGGCGCGTGCGGCCATCGTTTCGAAGAATGGCAAACAATCACATCGGAACCGCTGAAGAAATGCCCCTCGTGCAAAAAGCGGAAACTCGAACGACTCCTCGGAACGGGGGGCGCGATTATCTTCAAGGGATCGGGTTTCTACATCACCGACTACCGAAGCGAAGGATACAAAGAAGCCGCCAAAAGCGACTCCGCGAAATCGGAATCGAAAGGGGACGCCCCCTCGAACGAGTCGAAAGGAAGTGAGCCGACCTCGCCTGCGAAAGAGAGTTCCTCTGGGGGAGCATCGGCGAAAAGCGAGCCTAAGAAGCCTGACAAAGGGGCCTCCAAGCCGGACAAGAAGTCCGACAAGAAGTAAAGGCTCGTGGTAACTTGATGCAGCAGTCTCTTAGGGGCTGACGCTTTCCATCAGCCGGCGAGCTGGTCCAACCGGAAGCGCGTCCGGAAAATAGCGAAGCACCGGCTCTTGACGCTTGGGTGCGTACCAATCGAGCCGAAGGACATCAAGGCGAATCGAATCGATCGCGAACTCAGGATGTTGATGACGCCAGTTGTCCGCGGCCAACTGCACATCTGACGGCGTTGCTTCGTCGACATCATCCGGAAGCGGATCGGGACAGCCGCGAAGTCGGACAGAAACCACGACCAATGTACTGCGATCGATCGCCCATAAATCGAATCGCGAACGCCCACCGATCAAACCTTCGTCCACGATCACGAGGCCCTGCTTTTCGAGGTAGCGCTTGGCCCCCGCGACATGCCTGGCTCGCTTATCAAACCATTTGTTGAGAAAGTTCATGAGCGAATCAACCACCTCGGGGCAACGACGCGAACGGATCAGATCGGCCGACGTCCCTGTTCATGGGAACGCAACGATTTCGTCAAAAGAATGCCCCATTATTGGCCGACCGTCCAGTCAACGCCGCCCGGGTCGTGAGATGATTCTCCCGATGAAAGAACGGAATCGATTGAATCGCTCAGGCCAACCAGGGGCCCTCGAGAGGAAACGCATTCGGGAAATGTTCGATCTGAAAATCATTCTGATCGGGATCGTTCCAGACAACGCTCACGACATCAAAACGGGCCGGCATCGACGCGCGGTCTCGGTGTGACTTTAGATAGAGGAGAGCCAGTGAGCTAAGTTTTCGCCGCTTGGTCGAACGAATCGTCTCCCAAGGTTCTCCCTTGGCCGACCCGACGCGCGAGCGGACCTCGACGAACACAAGCGTCTGCTTATCAACGGCAACCAGGTCAATTTCACCTAGAGAACATCGATAAGACCGTTCGACGATTTTCATCCCCTGCCGGGCAAGGTGCTCGGCCGCCAGGTTCTCTGAGCGACGTCCCAGAGGGAGTCTGTAATGACTAAGCCAATGGCTGCGAAGCCAAGCGATCCAATCGGCCAAGGGCATGGCGATCCCTTCGCACTTTCTGAGTGAGCTTGGCGCGTAAAAAAGCGTCGACACGACCAGTCGCGTCGACGCGTCCACGAAGGTCCAATGAAGCTTCCCCGAGGAGAGGCTTTATGCCTCTTTCTTCTTGGAGCGTGCAGCCCTCTTCTTCTCTTTCTTTGCGGCCGAGGCTTTCACCGCGGGGGCGGCGGCAACCGGGGCTGCTTCTGCCTTGGCCTTGCGACCCTTTCGGCTCGGCTTTTTGGCGGCATCGGTCGGGGGCTGATTCATGGGGCGTTCCTTCAAGCGGTACGCCTTCTTGCCGATCCGGTCGCGAAGGAAGTACAGCTTGGCCCGGCGGACCTTCGACTTTCGGGTCACCACCACCGAAGCGATTCTCGGCGAATGAAGCGGAAAGGTTCGCTCGACCCCTTCTCCTTCCACGATTCGTCGAACGGTGAAGTTCTCTCGCGTCCCGCCTCCTCGGCGAGAAATCACGATTCCCGAGAAGGGTTGCAAGCGTTCCTTGTCCCCTTCCAGGATTCGAACTTGTACATCGACCGTGTCACCGATCTCGAACTCAAACTTGTCGGAGCGAAGGGAGGTCCCTTCGACTAGCTGCATTACTTCGTTCATGGACATCGAACGCTATCCTTCCTTCCAATCGGGCCGATGGGTGCTTGCTGTGACCGCAAGAGGCGGCTCGCAGGCTCCCTTAAGTTTCGGCGCTCGATTCTCCCGCCGACTCATTTCGACTCTGTTGTTGACGATCCGTGCTGCGTCGGCGAGCTTGATCCCGCCTCCACGCAGCGATTTCCTGATGGTTCCCTCGCAAAAGAACCCCTGGGACGGTTCGACCTCGAAACTCAGGAGGTCGCGTGTACTGGGGATACTCCACCCAGCCGGGCTCGGAGAACGAATCCTCTCGAGCACTCATCTCATCCCCGAGCACGCCGGGTATCAACCTCATCACCGTTTCGATGATCATCATGGCGGGGACTTCGCCCCCGTTGCAGATGAAGTCACCGACCGAGATTTCCCAGGGCTCCAGTTCGAGCCGAATCCGATCGTCGAACCCTTCGTATCGGCCACACAAAAGTAGAAGCCGATCGTAGGTCGCCAACTGTTCGACCGATTGCTGGGTCAACCGTTGACCCGCCGGCGTCAAGAGGACGAGCTTTCCAGGGGGGGCTTGCCTCTGGACCGCTTCGACACAATCGACGACGACGTCGGGCTTGATCACCATCCCCGGCCCGCCCCCGTAAGGCCTGTCGTCGACCTTATGGTGTTTGCTGGTGGACCAGTCCCGAATGTTCCATCGGAGCACTTCGATCTTGCCCGAGTCGATCCCCTTTTTAAGGAGGCTTTCGCCCAGGAAGCTATCGAAGATCTCAGGAAAGAGCGTCAGGATGTCAAAACGCATGAGTCATGAATGCCTGACCGAAGGGGGCGAGTCTTCGCACCCCCTTTGACGCCTGAGAATCTGGATGACTATGTCGCGGCCGGGGTCTCCCCCGACTCGGCCACGGGCGCTTCCGGAGCAGCCTCTGGGGCTGCTTCGACGGCGACCTCAGCCACCGGTTCCGGAGCGGGCGGAGCAGGCGGTTCGATCTTCACCCGCCGAGCCGACGTCCGGACCGGAATCAACGCGATATCCCGAGGCTTCGGGACATCGATTCGAACCGTCGGGACATGTCCCTTGTATTTCTCGGCCAGCCGAGCCACTTGGTCGGTCGGCTTCGCGCCAACGCTGACCCAGTAGTCGTAACGCGATCCATCCAACGTCACCCGCTTATCGGTGTCGCGGATCATGGGATCGTACGTGCCGATCTCTTCAATCGTTTTTCCATCTCGCGGCGTGCGGGAGTCCATCACGCAAATCCGGTAATACATCCGGTGCTTTCGCCCGAGCTGCTTCAGTCGAATCCGAACAGCCACTTTTGTCACTTCCTCAATCAGAGCAAACACTTACAGTTAAATATCAAGGCGCAACTCCAGCGCCAAGCTTATTTTCTATGGCGCTTGCGGTTCGATTTCTTGCGTTGTTTTTCCGCTTTCCGAGCCTTTCGGCGATCGTCGTCCGAAATGTTCGCCCCCCGCTTGGAGCGCTCTTTCTGTTTCAGCGGGGCTAATCCCTGCAACGCACCTGTTTTTTGCATCCCCATCATCATTTTGACACGGTCCATCATGCTCATCTTGGCCATGCCCTGCATGACCGACCGCATCTGCTCGAACATCTTGATGAGTTTGTTGACTTCGTGGGGCTCGGTCCCGGAACCTTTGGCGATGCGACGACGTCGAGAGTGATCAATGACTTCTGGCTTCGCCCGCTCTTTTTCGGTCATCGAGCTGATGATCGCCTCGATTCGACCCATTTCCCCTTCAGGATCGTCATCGTCGCCGAGCATTTGCGACATGCCCGGCATGAGTTCCAACATCCCCTTGAACGAACCCATCGACTTGACTCGCTGGAGCTGGGTGTAGAAGTCCGATAGATCGAACTTCCCCTTCTCCATCTTCTCTTGAGCTTTCCGGGCTTCGTCCTCGTCCATCGCCTGTTGGGCTTTGTGAACGAGACCCAGAACGTCTCCCATGCCGAGGATGCGCGACGCCATCCCCTCGGGGCGAAACGGTTCGAGGGCGTCGAGCTTTTCCCCCATACCGACGAACTTGATCGGGACGCCCGTGACGTCCTTGATCGAGAGAGCCGCCCCGCCGCGAGCATCGCCGTCCAGCTTGGTGAGAATCACCCCATCGAGCGACAGGGCGTCGTTAAAAGCCTTCGCGCTGTTGACGGCATCTTGACCCGTGAGAGCATCCGCGACGAGATAGCACTGGTGCGGATTGCACCGCTTATCGATGGATTCGAGCTCTTTCATGAGCGCGTCGTCGACATGAAGCCGACCCGCGGTATCGAGAATGACGATGTTCTTTCCCGTCTTCTCGGCTTCCTTGATGCCTGCCGCACACACCTGTACCGGATTCAGATTCGCCTCGGCATAGACGGGGACGCCGACTTGAGCGCCGACGGTTTTGAGTTGCTCGATCGCCGCGGGACGCTGCAGGTCGGCCGCCACCAAAAGAGGATGTTGTCCTTGGCTGAGCAGGAGCTTCGCGAGCTTTCCGCAGGTGGTGGTTTTGCCGCTTCCCTGTAAGCCGCACATCATGAGGACCGTCGGGCCCGATCGCCGGAGCGGGATTGCAGGCTGAACCGGACCCATTAGACCGACGAGTTCTTCGTAGACCACTTGCACGATTTGTTCGGAGGGGCGCAGGCTTTTGAGGACGTCTCGGCCCAACGCCGACTCTTCGACCCGCTTGATGAAGCGGTCAGCGACTTCCAGATTGACGTCTGCCGACAGGAGTGCTCGGCGAACTTCCTTGAGCCCGTCGCGCATGTTTTGCTCGGTGAACTTGGTCGTTCCCCGAATGCGGTCAAAAGCGCTGGTCAGACCTTGAGTCAATGACTCGAACACGCCGGTACTCCCCCGTGCAAGCTTCTCAAAATGCTTGCGGTAAGCGGACTATCTTAGCTTGCGAGCTGATCCTTTCCAGTCGCGAGACCCCGAGGGGGTCAAGCGAGATGAGTGATGATTCTTCCGCGACGGGGAGAAGTTCAGCCGTTCCTTCCAGGGGATGGCCCGCTTGTCCCCTGACGACCGAAGGGCTACTCTTTCCGTATGCGATCCAAGCACTTTGCCGGACGTCGTTGCGGTAGAGAGGGAGTGGATCGGCCGACTTGGGGAAAATGGTCGCGATCACTGGGGTTGCCTTCTCCCCACCTAGAACATTGCCGGAAGCAACATGCCACAAGCCAAATCACAAAAGCTGGAATTCGTCGAACCGATCGGAAAGAGGGTCCTCGTCCGCAAGGACCTAGCCAAGAGGGAAACAAAGGGAGGGATCGCCTTGCCCGATCAAGCCGAGATTCCGACCATCACCGGGCGGGTCGTGGCGATCTCCGCCCAAATCCAGCGTGACGAGGATTTCCCACTTCGGCAATACGACAAGATTCTGTTTCATCCGAAGAACGCCATCCCGGTCGATCTCGAACATGACAATCAACTCTTCGTGGTTCCCATCGAAGACGTGGTTGCTGTGTTCCGCAGCGAGCCTCTGAAAGAAGACAAAGGGGACTGAACTCGCGAGGTTTCCCCTGAAATTCGCGCAGGAAAAGAGGTCGGCGAACGAACCAAAAGGGCCGATTCGCGAGAGCGCCGCTGCAGAAAACGGCCATCGTTTCTGAACGCCGCTGGCAAGCTTCCTAAGCCAAGCCCGGCGTTAATACGCACTCCCAGAGATCGTCTCGTTCCCCTGGATCGAGCCGAGCGCTCGCCAAACCCGTCCGTCAATCCCGTCGCCTATGAAGTGAACCGAGCCGTCCCCAAAACAGATATTCACGCCGCCACTGTGATGACTTCTCGCCGTCACGGCCGCGAATGTTGGGCCCCCTTCTCTCTCGCGAATTCCGACCAGATCCATGTCGGCATAGACCGTGATGCCATTGGCGCCACCGGTTCGTTTGTTGGGAGGCCACGCCGTGGTGAAGCCGGTCTGATGGACTCCCCCATCATGAAACTCGGTGTGCGAGGCATCCTTAAACTCACCTCCTGAGCAACCCTGGTATTGGGGAATCGTCGTATGCAGTGCGTCGGGGTTCGGCATGGCCGAGGCAGCATTGGTGGGAGCGTAGATCAAGTCTCGACATTTGCGATGATAAGGGATGTACGTCTTGACCTCCGCCAGGAACAACGTCTTGCTGACGCCATCACGAATGTCTTCGAATCCCACGCTCGAGTTGACACCAAAAGGGGCATTCGATTCCGGAATGAATTTGTAGCTTGGATCCCAAGCTTGATCGGTCGGCGAGAAACCGCCGAACACGTACCAGTCCCCGCGATTGACTGCGTAATTGATGTTTTGATAGCCCGAGCCAAGCCGATGCCGTTCGGCATTGACATCCGAAGGACAGAGAAAAACCGTCATGACGACAGAGCCCGCGGTCGTGTTGGCAGGGTTGTCGTACGGGAGATCCAGATTGAACATGTCCATGCGGTTCTGCCCCTCCATGTAGGGGAGAATGCGAGCTTGGGCGCTCCAGCCGTTGAGTAGCGTCTTTCCTGGATTCAGTCGATCGGGCAATACGATCTGGCCCGGGGGCAATATCCCGTTGGTTTGCGCGTAGGCGATAAGCGCAAAGCCGACCTGCTTCATGTTGGATTGACACTGGGTTCGATGAGCCGCTCCGCGAACGGCATTGATGGCCGGCAACAGCAGCGCCATCAGGATCCCGATGATCGCGATCACCACCAACAACTCGATAAGCGTGAATGCCCGTCGGATTCGCGTTGCCATAACACCCCCTGTGACAAACGACCGCCCGTTCTGATACTGAGTCTCAATTACAGCCTTCGTGCCGGTTTTGTAAGATCTTGACCCTTCCTTTCCAACGGAAGGCTTCCCCAAATCCCTTCAAATTCTCCCGGGAGAGCATTCGCTCTCTCCCGATGGCCTTGGAAGCGAATTGGGGCGATGTACCCCCTTCGCCCCTTGACGCCGGTGATTACTGTCGCCGACTATCTAGGCCCAAGTCATTTCAGATGGACAGGTACGAATTACGGAGGAAACGATATGGCGGTGCTCTCCACGACCCTGTTGGGGTCGGTCCTTTTGCTTGCCCCCCCGGTGATCGACGGAATCGGGCCGGCCGGCGAGGTCCGGGTGGCGACAGAGGGTCTGGTGTTTACCGAAGGCCCAGCCGGGGGGCCTGATGGCTCTCTCTACTTCTCTGATCCTCCTCAGCAAAAAATCTACGAGTTGAAGGAGGACGGCACGCGTCGGCTTTTGGCCGAGAACACGCACATGTGCAATGGACTGGCCGTCGATCGAAAAGGAATGATCATCGCCTGCCAAGGGGCTTCGGGAAAACTGGTCTCGATTGATCCCGCGACCGGGGCGTTGACCCCTTTCGCAGAGTCCTACAAGGGGGTTCGATTCAACCAACCCAACGACCTGGTACTCGACAGTGTCGGCGGCGTTTACTTCACCGACCCGATGTACGGCCTTCCCAATGGTCCGCAAAAAACCATGGGACTCTACTACGTCGCCAGCAATAAAGAAGTCGCTCGGCTTGCCGAGGGTCTCCCCCTGCCCAATGGGATCGGCCTTTCGCCCGATGAGAAAACTCTTTACGTCGTCACGATTCGAACAAAGGAATTGCTCGCCTACTCCGTGAAGAGCCCCGGTGTCTTGATCGATCGACGCGTCTTCTGCACCACGGCCACCGGTTCCGATGGGATCACCGTCGACTCGGCCGGAAATGTTTATGTCACCCAGCCGAGCCTGTCGGCCATTGACGTATTCTCGCCTGCTGGGAAAAAACTCGGGAGTCTCTCGTTCGAGTCTCGCCCCGCGAACTGCGGCTTCGGAGGGAAAGATGGCAAGACCCTATTTGTGACGGCCCGCAAGACCGTTTATGCCGTCCCGATGTACGTCCGAGGGATCGGCTTCAAATAGCGTTTCGAGTTCCGCGCCGCGAAGATGGACTCTTGGACTCTACAGGAAGGGATTCTCGTGGCCAAGGAATGCGACGAGATCGGACTTGGCATCGTGGACGGCGCGGCGCATCGATGGGACCAGAGTTGAGAATCCTTCGGGAAGCGGTCCCCAACCGACGCGCGCGAGGATCTGCCCCAATCGAAAGCAGAGGCGATCGTCGTCGGCGTAATCCGCGAGAAATCGCTCTCGAACGAAAATCCCCAGGAATCTCGGGAGCGACTCGGGGACCTTGCCCGACATCTGAGCTATCAAGCTGCTGAGATGAGAAGCATCCAGTGACAGTACCACGTCATAGTAAGCGTCAAGCAGGCCGGGACGCTCCTCGATGAGAAAGGCATCCAGCATCAATTCAGGGACAATGTGGGCCAGCAAATACTTGACCAAATCCGACGCATTCGGATCGAGTTCCTTGATCGATCGAGCAAAACGAACCTGCAGCCACGAGAATGCCTGCCCCGAGTGAAAGTGATCGTCGTCGTGATGGTGCTGAATGATACCCGCCGCCAGTGACCGAAGACTGGGGTCTTCATGCTCGAGCCAGGACCGAACACGGTTAGGAGGAAGGCGATGGCGACGATCGACCACCCCCATCCAATCAGGAATTGCGGTCCCAGCGAGAAAATAGGGCTCATCGACAAAGCGAAATCCATGGGCGAAGTAATTCATGATTTCGGAGCCCCTTTTTGGTTGGTCTTCTTTCTATCGCTGATGAAGACAAAACACTTCATCGCCCCCACCTTGCCCCGACCGCCGGCCCGGACGAAAGCCGAGCCGAGCAAGCCTCGCTTTCCAACTCGCCCTCATCCCGAGCTTGGCTGATTTTGCTGCAAATCGTAGAGTTTCCCTCGTCGATGGTCTCTCTTTTGCCCACGAAGAAGATTCCGCGAGAACCTTTGCGATGGGCAGGTGGTCTTGTGGTGAACAGGGTCGTTGCATCCGCTGGGTTCCCCATCGAGGAGATTCGATTGGCTTCAGGTAGCACGACTTCGTTTGTGGAGCCTGCCTCGTCGTTGGAGGTCAATCCAACCGTCGCGCCCGACCCATTCCCCGGCGAGATGAAAGCGTACGGTTGGATGCTGCTGGGGGCGATCTCGTTCGCCTTCATGGGGGCCTTCACCCATCTGGCAGGAGAATCCGTCGATTGGCGGTTCGTCGCCGTCATTCGAGCAGTGATGTCCTGCTTGATCGCCTGCGCGATCGCTTGGCGACATGGTTCGCGACTCGTGGTGATCGGCACGCCTACCGTGTGGTTGAGAAGCCTTTCGGGCAGCATCAGTCTGCTGGCAACCTTCTACGCACTGACGGCTCTCCCGATTGCGGAGTGCTTGGCATTGACGAACATGTTCCCTCTTTGGGTCGTCTTCCTTTCGTGGCCGATGCTGGGTCATCTTCCTCGAGCGGCACACTGGTTGGCGGCAGGCTTGGCAGTGGCGGGGGTAGGCGTCATGGGAGCGGCCGAGGTTCAGCATGCCGACTTCGCATGGAATCCCGCTTACCTGGTGGCACTCGGCGCATCGGTGACCAGCGCGATCGCGATGATCGGGCTTCACCGTCTTCGCGGGATGGCACCGTCGGCCATCGTTGCACACTTTTCAGGCGTTGGGGTGATCTTTTGCGTGGCGGCACTGCTGATGCCGGGAACACCGACCGTCGATCTGAGCCGGGTCACGCCCGCCGTCCTGTTCCTCACTCTTTGCGTGGGGGTAACCGCGACTGCGGGACAACTTTGTATCACCCGGGCGTTCGCCTCCGGCCCCCCGTCGAAGGTCGCGGTCGTGGCTTTGACGCAGGTCGTCTTCGCCTTTATCCTGGATCTGATGCTTTGGCATCGACCATTCGATGGTTGGAAAATGATCGGCATGGCATTGATCCTACTCCCCACCGCATGGGTCATGACCCACCCGAGCGAGGATGATTGACATGGACGCGACACTCGTCCGCATCACCGTCTATCCCATGAAGAGCTTGGATGGTGTTTCCCTCGATCAGTCGAAAATCGTGGGACGCGGCGCGCTCGAGTGGGATCGCCGATGGGCAATCGTCGATGAGTCAGGAGAACTCGTCAACGCGAAGCGATCCCCTCGGATTCAAACCGTTCGATGTGAATTCTCGCATCGGCCGCTGCGCGTATCTTTCCCCACGGTAGGATCGACAGCGAACTTCGAACTCGAGTCGCAGCCCTCGGCGATTGCGAAGCATCTATCTGGATTGCTTGGAAGGGAAGTCTCGCTGATCGAGAATCCCGACGGCGGTTTTCCTGACGACCCCGATGCTTCGGGCCCGACGTTGGTTTCGACGGCATCGTTGAAAACCGTCGCTGAGTGGTTTGATATCTCGCTTGACGAGTGCCGACGTCGCTTTCGCGCCAATCTAGAAATCGACGGTGTGCCCGCATTCTGGGAAGAACAACTCTACGGCAAAGAGGGTCCAAAAAGCTTTCAGGTCGGCTCGATCGATTTTCTCGGACAGAATCCCTGTCAACGATGTGCGGTGCCAACGCGGGATTCCCTTACAGGAGCGGTCACTCCCCTGTTTGCCAAAACTTTTGGGCAAAAGCGAGAAAGCACGCTTCCTGCGTGGGCCCCGATAGAACGCTTCGACCACTTCTATCGTTTCAGCGTCAACACCAACGTTGTTGAGAGCAACATCGGAAAGATTCTTCGCGTCGGCGATATTGTGACATACCCATGACACTCTTCGCCTGGTGGACGATCAACTTACCAGACTCGCATCCAGACCGCTTTTAAGTAGGCATTCTCGGGGCAATTGTCGGCCACAGGGTGGTCAGGGCTCGCGCCTGTTCGTTCGATGATTTGAACCCGGCGTCCGTCGGGAGCGTTGGGGATCCCGCTCACCGGTCCAGTTCGACGCGCTGCCGAGAGGACCAGATCCACGAATTCTGATTCCGGCAACAACCCCGCACAAGAGCACGTCAGCATCAGGCCTCCCGGCTCGACGAGTTGCAGCGCCAATCGGTTTAGATCAAAATGCTTGTGTTTTCCCTCTTCGTAGTCGGTTCGAGCCGTGATGAGTTTGGGGGGATCAACGACCACAACATCGAATCGCTTGCCCAGGCGGACCATATCGCGCATGTAGGTGAATGCGTCGGCCTGTACCCATTGAATTCGCAATTGATTGAGGTTGCCATTCTCTTTTGCGAGTTCCAGCGGAACTTCATCAAGGTCAACCCCGGTCACCTCGGCTGCCTGCCCCAATCGCTTGGCCTGAATCGCAAAACCGCCGGTATAGCAGCAGAGATCGAGAACCTTTTTCCCTTTCACCAAACCAGCAAGCTTTAGACGGTTGTCCCGTTGGTCGCAGAAAAACCCGGTTTTATGGCCCCCTTGAAAGGGAACGCGAAATCGTGTCCCTGCCTCTTTGATCTCGACCGAACGCGGGGCTCCATTCTGAATCAGCATCGTCCCGTCGAACCCCTCTTGCTGGGCGGTTCGAGGGCCTGAATTGATCACCCAGGATGTCGTCTTCGCCAGCGGCGCGATCATCTCCGCCAGGGCGATACCTCGTTCATACATGCCTAGACTGAACGTTTCGATCGACAGAACATTCGCGAACCGATCGACGACCAAGCCGCTCAAGCCGTCGGCCTCGGCATGGACCAGTCGGCACGCTCCGTCTTCGGCCGACAGACCAAGCCAATCATGCCGAAGCGATACCGCTCGCTCGAGTCGTTCCTTCCAATAGGCATTGTCAGGCCGATCAAATCCTTCGCGAAGAACGCGAACCAGCATCTCCGAAAGGGGATTGAAAAGTCCGTGAGCAATAAGCGTCCCATCAAGCAAGCGAATCTCGACGAGATCGCCCGGCTGCGGATTTCCGTCGACGCCGTCCACGCGTTTGCGGAACACGAAAGGTGAAAAACTTGGATGCCGAACAAAGACCTTTCCCAGCTCGACGGGCAGCGATAAATCTCGCTGGGTAGGTTCGTAATCCGGCGCCCTTGTCGGCTTGACGTCGCGGGGTCGGTCCTGATCGCCTGCCGGTCGGGGCGGCTTGGGGTCACGTCTTTTTTCCATGCCCACCATCTTACGAGCGTTGCCAAGATCGTGGGCGTCCTCTGGGCCGATGGGCGGTCTCGATCCGAGAGAATACCCCATCAGACCTCGACTAGACCCGAACCCAGCCATCCGACGTCCAACGAAGAATGATTTCATGACCATCCAGAATCGCCCGGCAATACCGAGCCGATGACCAGACGATGTCGCAACCAGCCTGACGAAGGGTCCAGATCGAGTTCATGTGGTGCCTCGTGGTGATTTCTCTCCAAGTGAGATTGGTTAGAGAAGATTCTCTCGCGAGCCGATCTGTCCGCCAGTCATTTCGAACCAAGTCGCTTAAAGAAGTCGGCAACGCCTCGCTTCCATCGTCATGCACGGCAGAGTTTTCCTCGCCGGCAGCATCGCTCCACGGGCATCCCGCCCGAAATCCTGGCAATCAGGGCAAACCAGGGAAGGGCAACCGGTTGTATCGATGATTCCTCTTTTCCCGATTGCGAGGTATTTGTCGATTGTGAGGGGAAGAGTTGCCGATATCGAAGACGAGGGCTTGGCATGACCGGGCCCGTTGGGTCTCGCGGAGCCAGCCCGGCGTGGGCGTGGGAGAGAGTAATGCGAACGAGCGGACCACAGCCCTTCGCTTGGCAAACGAGGTTCGGTCAGCAGACCGGACGATCTCTGTTGCTAGCGCTCTTGGGTCTTTTCCCTGCCTGGGCACCGGCTCAAGAAGAAGCTCTTCCCCCGACGGCGCCGATATCGGCCAGTCCTACGACTCCCGAGCAAGCTCTCGAAAACTATTACAACGCGCCGGGCCGAGCGAGCCAGCAATTGATGAGCGAAGGCGTTGCCGCCCCCCCGGTGACAGGAAGTTCGACACTTCCCTTACCGGAGAGCTGGACCAACTCTCTCTTCGATCCACAACCTCGTCTGGAGCTTCGTGCCGAGGCGGTTTGGCTGCAGCCCAACTTCGATAACTCCTATCCGCTAGCTCGCCAGACCCAGAGCATCAATCAGCAATTTCGTCAGGTCGACATCGGTGTTCGCGGGGAAGGGGAACCAATCGCCACGCCGCGAGGGACCATCGAATATCATTGGAACGAGCAAGGCTCCGTGGAAGCTTCTGGCTTCTACATGGATGGACCGCAACAGACCAACTACAACCTCTCGAATGCTGACCAGGCCTACTACTTCGACTCGAACGCGTCCAATCCCCTCGAACGAGGCTTCCTGGTCAATACTCCGCCCGGCTTTCCTTTGACCGCGACGGATGCCACCTTGGATTGGAGCTTTCGCACTTGGGGTACTGAAATCAATCTGCTGCATCACTTCGTGAGCATGAAGGGACCCATCAGCGATCTGGCGATCGGCCTGGGGGGACGCTTCATCAAGATCGATGAGAATGTGAATCTGAATTTGGCCAACGAGATCGATAGCACGAGTGCCGTCATGGGAGTGGAGTCGCGGAATTCCGCCGCCGGCCCACAGTTTGTCGCGCGAGGCCGAGTGAATGGTCCGTTCAAGTGCGTTCGCTTCACCGCTCAGGGAAAGATCGGCTTGATGGCCAATGGAACGCAGTATAAGAACACCATCAGCACCGCCGGGCCCGCTGCTTTCATTGCCCCCAGTAGCTTTAGCGATTCGCAAGTCATCTTTTCGCCCCTCTTCGAAGGGCTCTTCGGATGTGAGATCTACATCTGGCGAAACTTCGTTGTCTTTGGCGGCTATCAACTCTTATACATGGATCGCATTGACCGAGCCGGCGGGCACTTCTCGCAGGATCTCAACCAGTTCACCCAGCCAAGCAAGGATTTCGGCGACTTGTTCCTTTACGGTCCTCGGCTCGGAGCGCAGTGGAGCTTCTAGCGAAGGATCAGCCCAATGAAAAAGGGACCACCCTGTGCGGGAAGTCCCTTTGCTTGATCCCGTCAGTAACGGGCTGGCACCGATCGAAGAATAGACGTTAGACGTCTTCGTCCTCGTCGAGTTCTCCCATGTCTTGGATCTGATCTTCGAGCGACTGCACGAAGCCGGCCGTGTCGAGGTAGATCTTGTCCTGCATGATCTCTTGAATCACGATCGCCATCTTGTTGTCGCTGCGAGTCGAGACCAGCGGTTTAGCTCCGTTTAGAAGCGCGATCAACCGTTTCTGCATCAAAGTGGCAAGCTTATACCGCCCCCCGACTTTGTTGACGATCTTTTCTTCCTTCAACTCATCAAACATGCTCGTCCCTCGGTAGACCCTATCCCAAGCCCTGCATTGTAGAAAATCCCCTTGCGGGTGTCTCAGGCAGGGAAAGCCGACAAAACCGGGCGACGGAGTCCTTCGCTACCGATTCGCCAAGCCTCTCAGCAGGGTTTTCCACGTCCGCAAGGCCTGCTGGATGTCGTCGTTTACAATCTGAAAATCATATTCGCTTGCAGATTGGAGTTCGACCGCGACGTTGTCCAAACGCGTTTGAAGCTGTTCGTCGCTTTCGGTGTTCCGCTGTTTGAGGCGGTCGGCGTAGGTATCCCTGGAGCCGGCCCTGATGAAAAACCCAACAGCTCCGGGGAGCAGATTCTTGATCTGCCGATACCCCTGAACATCGATCTCCAGGAGAATCCACTGGCCCGAACGGATCGCTTCTTCAATCGGGCCTCTCGGCGTGCCGTACAAATTGCCGTGAACGGAGGCCGACTCGAGAAGCTCGCCCGCTTGACGCATCGCTTCGAACCGATCGGCACTGACAAAGAAGTAGTCTACCCCTTCGACTTCGCCCGGCCTGGGTGGGCGACTGGTGGCGGAAACAGAAAACCGAATGGGAAAATCCGCATCGGCCAGGAGTTGATGAACCAGCGTCGATTTGCCGCTACCGCTGGGCCCAGAGACTACGATCAAGCCGCCCGGGCGCGTCGGCAGATGCGATTCTGCGGGCGACATTGATCCGCTCCTTCCTTACTCCACGTTGGCGATCATCTCGCGCAGGCGTTCGACGATACTCTTAAGTTCGATGGCCCGTTGCGAAATCGGCGGGTCTGCCGACTTCGAGCCAAGCGTATTGCATTCGCGAAACATCTCTTGGGTCAGAAAATCGAGCTTGCGCCCACACGCTTCGGGGAGATCCATCGTCGCGCGAAATTGAACGACATGACTCCGGAGCCGAGCCAACTCCTCGGCGACATCGCTTCGCTCGGCATAGATGGAAACCTCGCGAATCAAGTCGGCCGGCGACACCGTCACCTGCTGCGTTAAACCGTGCGTAGCCCCCTGGGTTCCGAGAAGATCTCGCACGCGTTCGAGCAGTCGGTCTCGAAACGCATTCGTGGCGATGGGGATCCGTTCGTCGATCTCTGCCGCCAATCGATCGATCGCTTCGCAATGCCGAAGGAGTTCGGCCTTCATCGCCGCCCCTTCGCGAAGCCGCATGGAATCCAGATTCGTAAGAGCATCGCGGAGAGCCTTCTCGATCAGGCTGGCATCCAGGTCGACATCGACGATGGCCCGCGAATCGTCCACCACGCCCGGCAACAACAAGATGCTGCTTAGAATCGTGGGATGCGACGCGAACGGGGAGAGTTGATCAAGATAGCTCTGCAGGACGTTGAGGTTGATTCGGCCATGCTGATTCCCAGACGTCGGCAGGCGAATCGAAAGCGAAACGGTCCCTCGAACGACGCTATCGCGAACGATCCGTTCGACGTCGGCCTCGAACTTAGAGTGGGAATCCGGGAGCTTCGTGTTGACCTTGAGATAGCGATTGTTGACGCTACGAACCTCGACCAAGACCGTCCCGCGGTCGGCATGATGCGAACCCTCTCCGAAGCCCGTCATGCTCTTTAACAATGGAATTCCTTCTTCGGTGGTTGTGTCCCTTGGCGCGTCACCCTCACGGACCAATCCTGCCCACGACTCTTCTTGTTGACGCGAACGCTACTTCGGAGGTTCCGCCGGCGCCGGGGCCGGGGCCGGCTCCGCCGGTGGTGCCGCGGGGGGTTCCGCCACAGGCGCGGGGGTTGTTGGCTCAGTTGGGGCGGCTGGGGCGGCTGGGGCGGGCTCTGTGGGCGCGGGCTCGGCAGCTGGCTTTGTATCCTCTGTAGGAGGTGTCACCGGAGCAGGTGTCGGAGGCGCGGGAGCGTCGGTCGGGGGTTTGTCACCAAGCTGAGCAGGGATGGCGGGCCCTCCCTCGGGGGCCGTCACGGGAGCAGTGCTCACCTTGCCGCCCGCGAGCCGGGATGGTCGGCTCATCAGTAAAACCAGCCCGCAACCCAGCATAATCCAGATGATGAAGACAACGACCGTGATCCGGGTCATGACGTCGCCTGCCCGGGTTCCAAAGGCGCTGCTGCCGCCTGCCCCTCCTAAAGCGCCCGCCAGCCCCCCACCCTTCCCACGCTGGAGAAGGATTACCAGGACCAAGAACAGGCTCAGGAGCATCCAGAGCACCAGCAGGAAGGTTGTCAGAAAACTACCCAACGATGTCGACTCCCGTCACCCTACGCGTCCCATGAAAGATGGTCGGCGGGCTTGTTCCTAGCATCTGCCTTGCCGACGGCTTGCCTGAGACAAACATGTGTCCCAATCGATCCTTTGTACGGCCAGCAGACCTTGTTGGTAGCGGACCGAGCCAGTCCGGGCAAGATCGGTTCAGGCAGGAACCCCAGCCAGAACAATGGCGATGAACTCCTCGGCCTTCAGGCTCGCGCCACCCACCAGGGCCCCATCGACATTAGGCTGCGCGAGGATTCCTGCCGCATTATCCCCTTTGACGCTGCCGCCGTACTGAATGCGAATCACCATCGAGAGATCCGCGCCGTACATACTCGTGAGAACAGATCGCAGATGGGCATGAACCTGCTCGGCCTGTTCGGGACTGGCCACTCTTCCCGTGCCGATCGCCCAGATCGGTTCATACGCGATCGTCACATCGCGAAGCTGCTCGGGGCGAACCCCCACCAAAGCATGCCGTAACTGCGTGCCGACCACTTCCATCGTCTTGCCAGACTCTCGCTGGTCGAGAGATTCTCCGACGCAAACGATCGGATTGAGATTGTGCGAGAGGGCAGCGATGATTTTGCGATTGACCAGCTCGTCATCTTCGCCAAAAAACTGCCGGCGCTCGCTATGCCCGATGATGACATGCGTGCAGTGACAGTCGCAAAGCATGACCGGAGAAACTTCGCCGGTGAAGGCACCAGACTTCTCGTGGTGCATGTTCTGCGCCCCGAGCGCAAGCCGCGTGCCGGCAATCTCTTCATGGACGGCGAGCAAGTAGCAAGCCGGCGGACACAAAGCGATATCGACATCTTCGACTCGCCCGAGATGTGCCGCCAGTTGACGAGCCAACTGCACGGCAGACTCTCGACTCGTGTTCATCTTCCAGTTGCCCGCGATAAATTTTCGTCGGCCCATCCCTCTGCCCCCCTTTGATTCGATGAAAGCTTTTGGTCGCTTGTCACCCTATTGTCACCGAGTCGCGAGCCGACCCTTTGTCGCTGCGCGAATGTATCCCCTCACTCTGGGCATGGGCATGACCGAAGAGGAAGTATCGACCGAATCTCTCCGTCGATCGACATCCCTTTAGTTTACTCGAAGGAGCGGGCCCGTGGAAATGTTCCTAGGACAACGACTTTACTGGTGCGCCGATCGAGCGCCGCTAAGGCTCGCTTGACTCGAAGATCGCTCTCGTGTCCCTCGATATCGACGAAAAACACGTACCGATGCTGTTTCCCTTCGGTTTCCGCGGGAAATGATTCAATCCACGACATGTTGACACGGTTCCGCTTGAACGCCGATAGCGCGTCATAAAGAGCACCAGAGGCATCCTTGATTTCCATCATCAGCGAGGTTTTGTCGCGGCCGGTCCGCGGGGCGGTTTCATGTCCCAAAATCGCGAAGCGAGTGACATTGTTCGAGCGGTCTTCGATACCCGAAACAAGAATATCCAAACCATGAGCGACGGCGGACTCTCGACTGGCGATCGCGGCCGCCCCGGGTTCTCGCTTGGCCAATTCCACGGCCGTCGACGAACTCGCCACCTCCATGAGCTGTGCCTGTGGGACGTGCGTGGCAAGCCAATGGCGACATTGCGACAAAACTTGGGGCTTGCTGTAGATCCGCTGAATGGACGACTGCGGGCACATCGCCAACAAATGGTGCTCGATCTTCATCGAGACTTCGCCTCGGATCTTCAACGGGAGTTTGAAGAACATATCGAGCGTGTCGACGATACGTCCATCGGTAGAGTTCTCGATCGGCACGATCCCGAGCTCGGCCTGATGACGATGCACCGCTTCAAAGACGCCGGCAATCGAACCGGCGGGGATGAACTCGACCGAGAGGCCGAACCTTTGAATGGCGGCCAAATGACTGAAACTGTATTCCGGACCGAGAAACGCTACCTTCATCCGCTTTTGGAGACTTCGGCTCGCGCTCATCAACTCGCGAAACACCGCTTCCACCGCCACGCGAGGAAGCGGCCCCTTATTCAATCCGATCAACCGCTCCAGAACCGCGTCCTCCCGCTCGGGAGAGAAAATGGGCATGTTGTCGGCTTCCTTCACTTGACCGACCTTCTCGGCAACCCGAGCGCGGTCATTCATCAAGCGGAGAAGTTCCAGATCGATTTTGTCGATCTGAGCACGCAGTTTGGATAAGGAGACCTGCCCGGAGCCGGCCTTGCCTGCCGAGACTTTTTTCGAAGCCATCCCAAATACCGATGAACAGAGATGTTGGGTGAAGAACCCGACCTCGGGTCGGGACGGTCGTAAGCTACGGAGCCTACCGTCCACGTCAAGCGATTCCCCCTCGAGGAAACCTTTCCTGTGCGCGTTGGGCGGCTGGGTCCGCGAGTTGCCAGTTTGACAGTTAGAACCCACAGGAGAGCGGGGAAGTGACGAATTGACAGCCCCGGCGGACCATCGGCCGTTCACCCGTTTTGCCGACAATTTGCAACTTCTTTTGTGACAACATCTTGTGAAATGATCTCTCGCTGGAAATGGAGTTGGCACAACTCCTGCGATATGAGTAGCCGTCGGAGCGCAATTAGGTTGGGAGAAGGTAGTCATGGCGGAAGGCGAAAAGATCATCGGCATCGATTTGGGAACTACCAACTCGGTTGTCGCGGTGATGGAAGGCAAGGAAGTGAAGGTGATTCCCAATCAAGAGGGGAATCGGCTCACCCCCAGCGTGGTTGCCTTCAATGACAAGGCCGAGCGAATGGTCGGAGATCCCGCCCGTCGACAGGCGGTCACCAACCCCCGGCGAACTATCTCCAGCATCAAGCGATTCATGGGGCGCCGCCATGAAGAGGTCGAGAACGAAGAGAAGATGATCCCCTACGAAGTCGTGGGGAGCCCCAAAGAGTTGGTGAAGGTCCGTATCGACGACAAGGATTTCACGCCGCCCGAAATCTCCTCCATCGTCCTTCGAAAATTGAAGGAAGCAGCCGAATCCTATTTGGGCCACACCGTCAAGAAAGCGGTCATCACGGTCCCCGCGTATTTCAACGACAGCCAACGACAGGCCACCAAAGATGCCGGCAAGATCGCCGGCCTCGAAGTGATGCGCATCATCAACGAGCCGACGGCGGCGGCGCTCGCGTACGGCTTGGACAAGAAGAAAAACGAGAAGATCGCTGTCTTCGATCTCGGGGGCGGAACATTCGATGTTTCGATCCTCGACATTGCCGAGGGGGTTTTTGACGTCCTGGCGACCAACGGCGACACTCATTTAGGTGGCGACGATTTCGACGAAGCCATCGTTCACCACATTGCCGACGAGTTCAAGCGAGATCATCAAATCGATCTCCGCAAGGACAGCATGGCGCTGCAACGACTGCAAGAGGCGGCCGAGAAGGCGAAGAAAGAATTGTCGGCTCAGACGCAGACCGACATCAACTTGCCCTTCATCACGGCCGATGCTTCAGGTCCCAAGCACTTGACGATGACACTGACTCGGTCGAAGTTCGAACAACTGACCGAAAAACTAGTCGATCGCTGCAAGGGCCCCTGCCTGCGAGCACTCGAAGATGCCAAACTAAAGCCGGCAGAAATCGATGAAGTCGTGCTGGTCGGCGGATCGACCCGAATCCCGAAGGTTCAAGAACTCGTCCGCCAAATCTTCGGCAAGGAGCCCCACAAGGGGGTCAACCCCGACGAAGTGGTCGCCGTCGGGGCGGCGATTCAAGGAGGCGTTTTGGCCGGCGACGTTCAAGAAGTTCTGTTGCTGGATGTCACGCCGCTCTCTCTTGGGATCGAGACCTTGGGAGGAGTGATGACCAAGCTGATCGATCGGAACACCACGATCCCGACCGAGAAAAAGCAGACATTCTCGACCGCCGAAGATAGCCAAACCGCAGTCGATATCCACGTTCTCCAGGGAGAGCGGGAATTTGCTCGTGACAATCGGACGCTGGGGCGGTTTCGTCTGGATGGAATCGCGTCCGCTCCGCGCGGGATGCCGCAAATCGAAGTCTCCTTCAGCCTGGATGCCAACGGCATTTTGAATGTCTCGGCCAAGGATGTCGGCACCGGCAAGCTGCAATCGGTCAAGATTGAGAGCTCGAGCGGTCTGTCGGAAGCAGAAGTCGAACGGATGCGCAAAGATGCCGAGTCCCACGCGAGCGAGGATAAAGTTCGACGGGAATTGGTCGAGTCTCGCAACGTGGCCGACAGCGCTTGCTACGAGGCGGAGAAACAGCTTCGCGAGCTAGGGGATAAAGTCGGCGCCGGCGACAAGGACGTTATCAAGAAGTCGATCGAGAACGTCCGCTCGAAGGCGACCGGCGAAGACGCTGCGGCGATTCGGACCGCCGTCGATGAACTTCGGCAGGCCATGATGGCGATGGGCCAATCGGTCTACAGCCAATCGGGCGCGCCCGGTGCTTCCGCCGGTGGAGCCGAGGCCGGCCGAGCTGCCGGCAAGGATGATGATGCCATCGACGTCGAGTACAAAGAGAAACCCTAATCCTTCTCAATCATCGCGTGACGGTCGCTGATTCAAACGAGAAACGCCTTCACCCAGTCCCGCGGGTCACGGGACTGGGTGAACAACATCATTTCAGCAATGCCGATCCCCCGGGCCGCAAATCATCCAGAACCTGACCTCCGACTATAAGACCGCGATGCCCTCGAGCACGCGCGATGTCGCGGAGATTCTTTCCGGCCATAACGCCTTGCTTTTGCACCGTCAGAAGAAAGAACTCGCCAAGCGGATGGGCGATCAGGCCAAGAAGATTTATCAGAACACACATTAAGCCTTGTGCCGACCATTCCGAATTTGACGGCATGCGAATCCTGACTTACGGTTTCGTGGGTTTGGTCGCGCCCGGACGACAAGATTCCCCCTCTGACGGAGCCTGCTCTCCTCATTCGGCCACCGAGACAGCATGGGCGCGAAAGCGCTTCGGCCGGCATGCGGGATTCAGGGCGAGCCGATTCGAACAACGACGCTCTCCCTCGTCGATTGCGTGGAGCGACAAAGAGTCGACGCGACGAAGCAAACAAAGATCCCGTGGTGGACCGGAGGTTCAGGAGAACAGGCGACGCCCCGAATGCTGGACGCCGCTGGCACGTGCAAAAGAGAGGTCATCGATGAGGCTATCTCAAAGAGGTTTCAAGCAGCGACGGGGAGCAATTGTGATCCTCGTCGCCGTTCTACTCATTGTCTTCATGTCGATGGTGAGCTTCGCCATCGACATGGGGTACATCACCACGGTGCAGACGCAACTTCAGCGTGCATCGGACGCCGCGGCTTTGGCGGCGGCGGCGGAGATGAACCGGTCAGGTCTGGCGGGCGCCGTCACGCGCGCCCAACAGATTGGCCAGCTCAATACGTCCTCGGGAGGAAACATCAGTATCCCGAGCAGCAACGTTGAGTTTGGAGTATGGAATCTGACCGCGCGGACTTTCACGCCTTCGGCCGCGGGTGCCGGCGGAAACGCCGTCCGCGTCCGCATCACGCAGACGCCGAACTTGTTCTTTGCCCGAGCGATGGGCATCGGCAACTCAACCGTGACGAGTGAATCGATCGCGATCGCCACCCCGCGAGACATCGCCTTTGTGGTTGATCTCTCGGGATCCATGAATGACGACACCGAGACAACCTGGGCGACGCCCGCCATCAACAGTCGGTACGCCTCGGCTGGCTATCCGACGATTGGCAACACGATCATGCAGGATATCTTCACCGACTTTAGTCTGGGAACATATCCCGGTACGAATCAACAAATCGGCACAGGCTTGGGGACCTTTTATAACACCTACAGCCAATGGGGCTACGCGGAGATGACCAAGGATGGCGGGCCCCTTTCGGGAACCAACATCGCCACGACCTACCGCATTTTGCCGACGGATGTCGAGGTCACCCGCAAAACGAAAGCGTATAGCTGGATCATCGACAATCAGATCAAAAACATCATGCCCAATGCCGTTCCCGCTCCAAATATCACGACGAACTATTCGTTCTGGGCACGGTACATCGACTACGTGATTCAGCAGGCGAGCGTGACCGTGCCGCCTCCTCCTTCGCCGCCGAGCACCGGAGGGGGATCGGGCGGTGGTGGAAGCGGCGGAAGTGGCGGAAGCGGCGGTGGCGGGTCCGGCGGAACCAATCCTCCACCACCTCCGCCACCCCCGAGCCCGCCGCCGATCGGCTGGTTGAATCCTTCCCTGCCGGTTCCAGGTCTTTTGGACGCGAGTCCCGAAAGCCTAGTCGCGCAGCGTGTTCGAAAAGCATTCGGCCCTACTTCGAACGCCTTGGTTCAACTATTGCCGAGCGCGATTCTCGCGGGTTGGGGTCAACCCCCCAACAGTCGAGGTTCGATTCCTCCGTCCGTCGATGGGAACACCCGATTGATCGGCAAATTCAACAATCCTAATACGTCATCGTTTCCGACGGCCACAAGCCCCACGTCGTTCCGAAACACGATCGGTCCCCGATCCTACATCAACTTCGTGCTGGATCACGGGCGAGATCTGTTGGTGAACGGGGCGGCTTCGCCTATCTCGATTAACAGCAGCATTTGCCCTTGGCATTCAGAATCGACCGACGGTGGGACGTTTGATTTCCCACCGCGAGAGCAGCCGACCCATGCTTGCCGACGTTCGATCATCGCGGCCATGTCGGTGATTCAATCGCGGAACTCCGTGAATCCATCGCCCGATCAGCGCGATTGGGTCTCGGTCGTCACCTTCGATACGGCCACTCCAGGGCCGCAAGTGGCGCAGACGCTCACCTCGGATTACACGACAGCGATGCAAGCGGTCACCCGCTTGCAAGCGGTCGGCGATCGAAACGCGTCGACAGCAACCGAGTCGGGTCTTATTCGAGCTCAGAATCTGCTCAAGCCAACCTCGCAAGGAGGCGTTGGTCGAGAGTTCTCCGACAAAGTGGTCGTGCTTTTGACCGACGGCGTGCCCAACGTCACGACGAGTCCGACCAGCACGATTTCGAACTACATGACGTCCAACCCCGATTCCAACTTCTATGGAGGGGGATACTGGTGGCTGGACGGTCCCATCATGCAGTCCAAGATGATGGCCGCCAAACAGTTCAAGACCTATCCGGTCGGGATCGGTTTGGGAACGGACTACAACTTCATGGACCGCATGGCTCGGACCGGAACGACTGCCAACGCTCAGGGGCAGAGTCCACGAGGCTCGGGTAACCCTGCCGAGTATGAGACTCGCCTGAAGCAGATTTTCCAGGACATCATCTCCAACGCGGGTGTCCGACTGGTGAAGTAAACCTGCCATGCCGCGAAGCCTTCTCTTGATCGAGAGGGCTTCGCGGATCGCGCTGCATCAATGATTCGTGGAGAATAAAAGAACATGTCCAGACGACGACCGATGAACTTGATCGCTTTCGGATGGTTCGTCTGTCTGTCGGTGGCCAGTTCGGTCCTCGCCGAGGAGAACGACCCTGAGTGGCGTGAGTTCATGGCTCTGGGGGACCAGTCTTTTTCTCATTCGCAATACAAGATGGCCGAGGAGAACTTCCTCGAAGCGCACCGTTTGGCCAAAGATTTTCCGGAACGAGATCTCCGCCGGGCCTACACGGCCGTGCGAATTGCGGACGTTTATGCACGCGATGATCGTCGAGCGAAGGCTCGCGATCTATACGAAAAAGCAATCGACGTTTTCACTGAAGCGCAGGACGACGGTCTCGAACATCTGGCTTACACATTGAAGCAGTTGGCCGACCTTGATTCATTCGAGGGGAAGTTATCAACGGCAATTGATCGATATCGACGCTCGAAGCGCATCCTGACGGTACTTGAACAGCACGAGAGCGACAACTTCACGGCATGCCAGTTCGGCATCGCGCGAGCGGAACGGCTTGCTGGCCAACTGACAGAGGCTGAGAAAGACTTTCACGATATTTTGGCCCGGCTGAAGGACTCCCAAAAGTCCCCCGTCAACACCGGTGAGATCCTGGCCGAGTATGCAAACATTCCCTGGCAGAAAGGGGATCTTCCGAAGACCGATCAATTGTTGCAGGAAGCCTATCGACAAGCGTGCGCCAAGCGAGGCGAGATGCATCGAGAAGTTGCCGACATCTTGGTCCGCCGTAGTCAATTGCTGGCCCAGATGCACCGCTTCGATGAATCGAAAAAATTGGCCGAGCGATCACAATTCATCTACCGCGAAACCCATTAGCTGCTGTCCCGGCTGGGTTCTTCCTGGCTAACCCCGATCGCATCAATCGCTTGGTTCTTCCAGTCTCCGCTAATGCAGCGATTTACCCAAACCGCCGAAATGTTCGGCAAGTTCTACACAACTTTTTGTAACCTCGACGCAATCGGCGGAGTGCGCTTCACGCCAAGAAGCGCGGTGCAAAAAATCTTCTGCTAGATTAGGCAAGGACTTAGGATTTCTCGGGCACTCCGCGAGATCGAGTAGGCACGGCGAATGCTGTTCAAATCAACGGGCTTCAGGAAGATGGACTTGGCTGTTCGAGGCCCCCGATTCGGCAGCCGACACCAAGAGTCCATCCGAATGAGGAACCTAGCAAGTTCTCCGTGCTAGACCCATCCCCAACCCGTTTGGACAGCCGAGTCCTTGAGGCAATAGATCGCCTTAAGGTCTCGGCTTGTCTTTTTCTTGGCTCATCAGAGTGCGGACCGATCGAGCCCACCCGCTCTTCGTCATTCTCAGTTGCCGGCGTTGATTTGATCAATCCGCTTGGCGACATCTTTGTAGCCATAATCGATGGCCGCGATCTCGTTCAAGAACTCGAGGGCTCGGCTATTGTCCTGTGCATCTTGCGCGACGCGACCTCGATAGTAGAGAACCTCTTTGCGACCCTCTTCATTCATCGAGCCGACGGAATCCAGGGCATCCCCAAGGTTCTTCTCGGCCAGAACAAAATTCTTCTTCCGCCAGAAGGCGACGCCCAAATATAAGAGAGCTCGCCATTTGTTGGCGGTATCCTGTCGACCTTTTTGAAGAGACTTGATCGCTTCATCCAGTTCGCCGAACTTCAACTGGCGAAGGCCCAACTCATAATGCGCAGCGTAATCGTCGGCATTGATTTGCAGACGAAGTCGATAGATCTCCGACTCCCTCTTGAGCACCTCGGCCGTGCAGGCGGAGACATACTTCTTAATTTTCTCCGCCTTCTCCGGATCAGCTTTGGCATCAACGCCGGCTTTGGCGTGTTCGAGTTCGGTCAGCTTTCGCCGATACGGTTCGACCTCGACTTCCTTCTGTCTGATTAACAGATCGACATCGCTTCCACCGCTAGCTTGAACTCCCTTTCGAAAAGCGTCGGCCGCTTTCTCCACGTCACCTTTTCGTTTGTAGGAATCCCCCAGATCACGCCAGAGAGGCACCGACGCGGGGTTCTCGGCCACCTTCGCTTCCAGCTCTTTGATTTCACGTTCGAGACGAGTCTCGTACGTTTCCGGTGCTGCCGATCTCGCCGACTCGGATCCGCCGGCATTCCCTTCGGGATCGAACTTCGTCTTTTGGATGGTTGCCGACGCTGCCAGCGATCGCATCTTCGAAAGAGCTTGTTCATCGCTGGGGTCGGTCTTCGATACCATCTCCCAGGCGCGAATGGCCTTCTCGAAATGTTCGGCCCCTTCGTAAGCCGAAGCAAGTTGGCGGTAGACCTCGGCCGTCTTCTGATCTTGAGCGGTCTCTAGAACGAAGATCGCACAATCAAGGTAACCAAGTTCGTGCAGCGCCATCCCCTGTTCGAGGAGCGTCGGTACATCCCATGGATTGAGCAGCAGCGCTTCCTCTGCCGCATCGACGAGATCTTGCCATTTGTTTCGTTGCTTGGCGTAGGACATTTTCAGTTGGGCCGGCTTCATCCGCATGGCCGCCATTGCGACCCCTTTGCGGTTGTCCTTGTGCTTTTTCCGCTGTGCTCCACGAAGCGCCTGGCGATAGAGAACTTTGTTGGGCACCAGCTTGCAGCACTGACTGAACATGTCGATGGCATAGTCGAAATCGCCGCGAGCCACCGCTTTTTCGCCGGTCTGAAAACAGAGTGTTGCTTTACGCTGTGCGTCGTCGCTCATGGCTGATCTACACCGAGGTTGATTTTCATGCTGACGGAATCGTCCATCGTCCCTGCAGGCATTGTATCACAGGAAGCGTCGGTATCCGTCACCCGCATTCTTCGAGTTCGAAGCCGGCCCTGCGGCGAAAATCGTGTCAAAGCGATGCGTGGGAGGAGATCGCGGCGCTCGTCATGGTTCGGTCCCCCCAGAGAAGCGACGAGATGACGAGGTAGGCCGCCCCGCATACGAGGAAACTATCCGCCAAGTTGAAGGTAGGGTAGTACCAGATGTCGAAGTAATGAAACTCAATAAAGTCTCGGACCCCCTCAAAGAAAATTCGGTCGTGGAGATTCCCCATCGCCCCCGCCATGATGGCGCCCAGAACGAGAGGAAAAACTCGCTCGCGGGGCCGAATACCGAAGTAGGCCCAGATCAGGATGAGAACGGACGCGACACTGCAAAAGCCAATCAGAAGAGAATTCATCTGCAAGCCGTACTCGGCACCGATGCTCCAGATGCCGCCGTTATTCAGCCTGGTGACAAACTGCAACCAGCCTGGGATCACGACGGCCACCTGTTCCGATGGAAACCCCAGCCAAGCGAAGACGGCGGATTTCGAACCAAGGTCCGCAATCAATCCGACCAGCGCCGTTCCCCAGAACCAGAACCATGCAGATCGACGACTCATCGCCATGTTTCACCATTATTCTGCAGGAGACCATTCTTGGGCACGATGGCCCCGGGCAACTCGGGTTGCCCCTCCTACCCTGCTGTTCTTCGCTCACTACTTTATCCGACTTCCCGCTAGAGCCATTCTGTAGCCGATAGCCGACCAGTCAACTGGCGTAAAGATCAACTCTCCCCAGCCGATTCCCGAGCGGCGCGGTAACGTCGAAGATCGTCCATGATGTTGTGCGCCAGCCCTGTCTGGTGCGCGGGATAAACCCACTCGGCCGGCAGGTCCGCCAGGCGAAAGACGCTTCGTCGGGCCAGCCGGTCGTCTTGATTGAAGAGCCGATGCGGAAAAAAAACACTCGATCCACGCGAGAGGACCGCATCGGCGGCAAACAGGATCTTCTCTCGCTCGCTGTACAACGCGACTTGGCCCGCCGTGTGCCCAGGAAGATGAATCACCCGGATCCCGTCCCCAAAAGGCAAAACATCTCCGTCGGCCAGATCATGATCGACCCGAAATCGGCGTATCCAGAACATCAAGTTGCTCGACTTTTCCACCATCGCTAAACGCCGAGAAGGCCAAGGCCCCGCGAATCGACCCTGTGCAAGATCGCGGTCGGCCGGGTGAAGGAAAATCGGTGCCCCCGACCACCGCTGAAGAGAGGCCGCCCCGCCCATGTGATCGACATGCCCGTGCGTGAGAACAATAGCCTTCAGATCTTTTCGATCGCGTCCGGTCTTTCGAAACCAGCTTTTGATCCAAAAGCTGTGGGGCCCTAATCCACTGTCAATCGCCAGAACGTCGCGACCATCCAGCAGCAGGTAGCTCCAGACGAGCAGACTCTTGAGCCCGACGACGTTTTCGCGAAGCTCGTGAATGCCCCGATGTTCCAAGCGATTTCCTCCCTGGCCATGTTGTATGCACCAGGACCAATGGCCTTGACGGCAGCCCCCGCACCGGGACCATAGAACATGTTACACGGGGCCCGCGGTGTCGGTTGCAGTAAGAGAATGCGTGGGATTCGATTACTTGCCTGGAAATCGGACGGGTTTTCATTACCGAGCCTGGTTCGGAGAAATCTGTCGAAAAAGGAGTACGACGGCCGTTGTCTGATTCATCGACATACGATGCCATCTGCGTGGGGGCGGGTGCGATTGGTTTGACGATCGCTCACGATCTGGCCGAGGCTGGCCTGCGATTGGCGTTGATTGATCGTGGGCCGGTCGGGCGCGAAGCCTCTTGGGCAGGGGCCGGCATCATTCCGCCCGCATCGCTTTCCGCAGCGAAGACTCCTTATGATCGTCTCCGTGCGATCAGCTATCAGCGCTTTCGTGAATTCTCGCGACAGATCGCCGAAGATGTCGGCATCGATGTCGGCTATAGGAACTGCGGGGCCGTCGAAGTATTCGCCTCACCCGAGGAAATCGAATCGATGCCGACCGTTCGGCAAAGTCGAACTCGAGTAGGAATCGAGCACGCTCCCCTCACCGACAATCAACGTCAAACGTTTGTTGCCGAGCTCGTCGGGAAGCATGTCGACTGGATCCCCGGAGTTTGTCAGATTCGCAACCCCCGTTTTCTCGCGGGGATGAAAGCTTGGTTGCGACAACGGGGTGTCACCATCATCGAGAATGATCCAGCCCATGATCTTCTTTGGGGCGATCGATCTCGCGGGCGGGTTGCCGGCGTTCGCCTTGCATCGGAGCGAATCATTCAGGGCGGGCAAGTTCTTCTCGCGGCCGGCGCCTGGAGCGGGGAACTCTATCGGCGATGGACGGGCATTGAACTTCCCATCTATCCCGTTCAGGGGGAGATCCTTGTTCTCCAGTCGCCTCGCGCGACGACCCTTCCGATCTTGCTTCAAGGGAAGCGGTATCTTGTTCCGCGCGATGATGGCCTGATCTTGGTTGGATCGACGGAAGTCAACGTCGGCTTCAAGAAGCGAGTGACTCAGGCGGCTCTAGAGGAGCTTCGACAATTCGCGGCGGGTCTGTTGCCGACACTCGCAAAGGCGAAGGGGGTCTATTCATGGGCGGGCCTACGCCCAGCGAGCGGTTTTAACCACCCGG
>JAIELF010000039.1 GCA_019753235.1 bacterium | reverse complement strand
ACTCGTGGCGGGCCCGTCCACGCTTCCAATGTCATGCGCGCGGTACTCGAGTTCGATCACCCCTTGATGGCCGAGAACCCCCGCGAGCAATTGATGGACTCGCGGCAGTCGATCGAACGCTTGTTGACAGACGTCGGCCTGTTGATCGGGGCCGGAGGCAAAAAGTACGTGCGGGGTGATGTCGAATCGCCCCAGGTCGGCCAGCGTTTGCCGAAAGAAGAGCATGTTCTGCTCGATGGAAAGTTGACTGTGGTCGGGGGTCGGCCCACCACCAATCATTAGAACATGGTCCGCGGGCCTCGCAGGCGACGCCGATGTCACGATGATCCAAAAGATCCAACCGATCGACCCAGCCCTGGTAAAAGAGATCAAAAGTCTGCTCCTTGGAACCATCATCGCGGCCATAAACCGGTCGCACTTCGGATAGGATCCTTGGCTGTCGCCCACTTTTTGATTGTCGCACGGCAGGGACTGATGGGAAGGGATTGCTGGGAATCTTGGTAAGGACGGAGAAAAGAAGGATCCGTCTTTTCCATAAAGGATGTCCATTCGGCGGGATAAGTCCCCGGTAAGCCGGTCTTGAGCGAAAACGGAACCTAAGCTACATCTTCCCCATGGGTTGGGCTGGGTAATCCTGGTTTCGGACCCAACGAGTTGGACACCAAAGACCTTTCCGCACGGAGGCGGTGATGGCCGGCACATCCAAGGAAGAACTCCAGTCGATCTACTTCGAGTTGGCCGACTTTAAGGCGCGGGCCGGCCAGCTTCCCGAAGCGGCCGACTGTTACGCCTTGGCTCTCTACTACTCCCGGCGGGTCGGGAACCAACCCCTGGCGGATCTTTGCCGAGAGCAGATCCTCGCCTGCCATCCCAATCATGTGGCGGTTCGCGAAAACAACGCTCCCCTCTTTTTCGCTCAGCTTCTCATGCGATATCCCGCGGAAGAATGCTCCGTGGAATTGCAACGACTCAAAAAGGAGCGAGCCACTCAGCCAACCGCTACCCCCGCGGCTAACCCGGCAAAGCGGTTTGATTACGCGCATCCGGCACCGACGATGATGGCCAGCCACGAGGCTCCCCCCACCATTCCAGCCAATCCCGCGCACCCGTCCCATTTCGGATTGCCCAGCGAGATACCGCTGGCCCCGCGAATGCCAACCAGCCCGATGGACATGGGTCCGTCGCGCTTGCCGCAGAATCCTTCCACGGGCGGCGGAGGGGTCGGCATGCTCGACTACCCTGGGATCGCGTCGGATGCTCCTCGCGGCGGGCTCGCGTCGCTGTTTGGTCCGTCGGCCCCCAAGCAAGCTTGGAGCGAAAGCGTTTCACTTCCTTTGGCAGAGCCGGGCCGATCTGCCACGCACCCCTATTCTCAGGGAATCGGACAGTCGGGCTTCGAGAATCACCACCCCTTCCCACAGGTCGGATCATCCACAGTGATGGGAAACGCGCAGCGGGTGATCGACGATTTCGAGGCCGCCCCGCACCCTGGCCGAGTAGAATCGCACTCTCCGATGCCAACGGTGAGCAATCCATGGGCTTGGCTTGAACCCCTGGCCGGCGCGGTGGCGTTGGCGGGGATCGTCATGATGGGGTTTTTCGCTTACAAGGTTTGGCCCGAGGTGCAGAAAGTCGATACTCGACGAATATCCAGAATGGTTGACGAATCGTTTCAGCAGGCGTCGCTCTGGTGCCGAGTCCAGTACGATCGATTCTCGCCCACGTTCGCCCCGTCGCCCGCTGTCGACCCGAATCCCACGAGCGCCGACGGAACCCGTGTTGAGCCGACCGTCACGGCCGAGCCACCGCCGTCGGTGACGCCTCCCACGGCGTCCACCGAACTACCCGCACTCTCGAATGAATCGCTCGCACCGCCTGCCGACCTGCCGGCCCCACGAGCACTGCCTCCGATCCCGACGGCGACCACCGAGCTTCCCAATAATCAAAGCGTCGCTCCCGAATCGCCCGCCGGCTGGTCCGCACCGGAAAGTACCTCTACCGCGCCCCCCGCGCCCGTTTCGCACCTGGAGCCTGTCTTGCCGCCCAAGTAGCGTGCCCGGTCGTTGCTCGTGATCGACAGAGTTGCTGAACGAGGCTCGTCGTACTCGGATCGGCCCCGGTCGCAATCGCCCCTCGCTCCTCATATCCTCACGGAAAGAAACGCCGAGCAAGATCGGCGACAGGGGCGGGGTGCATGGCCAAGAAGAAAGCAGATATTCCCAAGGACGCGGTCGGCGAAAAGGTCGTCTGTCGAAACCGCAAAGCCACCTTCAAGTTTGAGATTCTAGATCGAATCGAAGCGGGGATGGTCCTCACAGGGACCGAGGTCAAGAGCCTGCGCGCGGGACAGGGTTCGATCGAAGAGGCCTACGCCATGGTCACCGACGGCGAACTTTGGCTCCATAAGCTCGAGATCCCCGAGTATGCCATGGGCAACATCTTCAACCACCCGGTCAAGCGGACGCGAAAACTACTCCTGCATCGGCGGGAGATCGCCAAGTTTGCCGAGGGCTCTTCGCAGAAGGGTTTCACGCTCATTCCACTGCGGGTCTATTTCAAAAATGGCCGAGCCAAAATTGAGATAGGCCTCGCGCGTGGCAAGAAAATGCACGATAAGAGAGACGCGATCAAAACCCGCGAAGTAAAGCGAGACATCAGCCGAGCAACCGGCCAGCGATTCAAGAAATCTTGAGATCCTCGATCGAGAATCGGCCTGCGTCACGCATTTCGTTTAACCCCGCCGGTCGATTTGGCCATGAGCGCCGTCACCTTCCCTAAGAACCACTGCGGGTTCAATCGTTTGAGGTACCAACGCTGGCGAGCCGCCTTCGGCAAGATCACGTAAAGCTTGTTCTTCTTCATGGCATCGATCGCGGATCGAGCGACGTCGTCGGCAGTGAACGTCGATTTTTCAAACGCCTTGCGCGCAAACTTGAGGGCGTTGGGATCATTGAATCGCGATTTTTCGAGCAGATTGGTGGCGAAGAACTCGGGACAGATGACCGTCACGCTGATGTCGTTGGCTTGCAGTTCGCACCAGAGAGTTTCCGACAGACTGACTACGGCTGCCTTCGAAACGTTGTACGCGGCCATGCCAGGGGCGCTGGCGATCGCCGCGAACGACGCGGTGTTGATGATGTGACTTCTGCCGGGATTGCTTTTGAGCCAATCGATAAAGAAATGAGTCCCGTAAATCACGTTGTTGAGATTGATGTCGAGGACCCACTTCCAATCTTCCAGCGAGAACTCTCCGACGAGGCCCGCCCCGGCCACGCCGGCATTGTTCACCAGCAGGTCAAGTCTAGGCCACTGCGGGCGAAGCCGATCCGAAAGAGCCTGCCAATCTTCAGGCTTGGTGACGTCGAGACTTTCCGCCTGCCCCGAACCACCCTCGGCCGCCAGCATCCGGACAGTCTCGTCGGCTCCGGGCCCATTGATGTCCGCAATCGCCAAATGCCAGCCCTCGCGAGCCAATTGCCGCGCGAGCGCTCGCCCCAGACCGCTGGCTCCGCCGGTGATAATCCCATACTTCTTTTCTGCCATCGGACTTCGCACTCCTTGATTCGACAGGCTCGCCATGAGGTCTCCGCTAGGACGATGGTCGGGCCTATAAGGACCTGATACCTTGACGAGGTCGACCGATCGGCATCGGGACGGACCAACGGGATATTGGAGAATGTTCCCCGTCGCGGCGAATGGCGTTTGTCTCTTTCCCGTCGCCCGTGAGATCGACCCCCAAAGGAACCCGCGTGAGGCGGTATACGGAAGATCCTCGCCGAGTCTCGCGGTAGGAGTCAATGCGATTGCCTTGGACTTGCAAGTTTCTGGGCTGGGACCAACCCGCGATCGATCTGACGGTCGAGTTCGCGTGGCAAAACGGTCGGCTGGCAGAACGCGTCGAACTTTCGAATCATCTGCTCATCGTCCCGACCGCTTCGGCTCGGCGCGATCTGCTATTTCTTTTGGCCCAACGGGCCGAGCAGGAGGGGATCCTCCTGTTGCCACCAACGGTCATCACCGTGGGTCAAATCGATCTTTATCTCCTTCCTCCTGAACCTCGTCGCGCGACTTCCATCGAGCGAGAACTGGCGTGGTTCGCGACGCTGTCTGGCGCCGGCGCGGCCGTGCGAGAATCTCTCCTGGGGAAGGGGCCTGCTGCCGACCATACCCAAAATATTCGGCGATATGCCCGGTTACTTGTCGAATTGGATGATCAACTCGCTGCCGAGAACCATTCGCTGGCCGATGTTGCCCAAGCTCTTCCCGATGAAGAACCCGCCGGCCGAGCCCGCTGGGAGGAGATCGGTCGGCTTTGGACCGAATATGTCCTCACACTCGAGAGGGCCGAGCGCATCGACCCTGCTTGGCATCGCCGAGCCGCTCTTGCTGAGCCACTTTCTCCTCATCCTGGACCAGTTTGGTTGTTTGGCGTTGTTGATCTGCGCCCGGCAAGCTTGTCGGTATTGAAAGCCTCTGCCGCCGTGGGAACAGTTATCTCCTCGCTGGTTATTGCTCCACAGGATCAGGCTGTGGATTTCGACATCTACGGCCGACTGAATCGGAAGCGTTGGATCAATCGACCCATCGCGATTGATGATGCGAAGATCACGGTCGTCGCGGACCCCGCCGCAGAGAGCCTGGCGGTGATCGAGATTCTAAACCAGTGGAGCGATGTTCCACCCCGAGAGATTACCGTCGGCATCGTGGATACCGAAATTGTTCCGAGGCTTGCCTGTCAAGCGAAACGGTTCTCGCGCGAGCTTGACTATTTCCATTTGCCAAAGCCCTCTCGGTCGGCACCGCTATCCCTGCTGACTCATTTGCTGACCTATCTTGAACAGGACAAAGCCGAAGACTTGGCCCGCTTAGTTCGGCATCCTGACTTCGCTGACTATCTGGCAAGCAAGGCAGCACTTCTCCCCTCGGCGTTAGCCAACGACATCGATCAACTTCGCTCGCGACGACTGCCGCGAACCATTCCAGCCAGGCAACTCTTCGAGCGCGAAGGATTATCCTGGGCCGAGCATCTGCTTTTGCTTGTGGACCGTTGGCCCAGAAAACGCTGCTCGCTGGCCGACTGGTTAACTCTCTTTTCAAAAACGCTCCTAGCGGTCTACGAACAAGCCACCGACCCGAAGGCGCTCTTAGACTTCGAACACGTCGGCAATGCCATGCAGCAGGCCGCCGATCTCCCCGCAACGTTGACAGACATGATGACATCTCTCGAAGCGTGGGAGATTGTCGCCTCCTTCTATTCACCCGAACAGAGCCCGCGAGTGCTCGACGCGGGAACCATTCGAGGCCAGGGTTGGCTTGATCTACCTTTTGATCGAGCAGGCTACGTGATCCTTGCAGGAATGAATGAAGAACGGCTCGGCACGAGCCCGGCGGCGGCGATTCTGACGGAATCCGTTTGTCGGCAACTCGACCTTTCCTTCGATGAAGAACGGAAGGCACGCGATCGTTATGCTCTCGCGATGATCTTGGCCTCGCGCAAGGATGTTCGTTTTCTGATGGCGCGAACCTCGGCCGCCAAGGACCCGCTCACGCCGAGCTCGCTGCTTCTGGCGGACTCGGCCACCGTTCGTGCCCGGCGATTGTTGATGTTCTTCAGCGATGAAATCATCGAACGTCGCATCGTCTATCCAGGGTCCAACCAAATTCGCCTGACGCCTCCCACACCCGACCCTGCCGCCACCATCCAACATCTCCGCGTGACGGCGTTTCGCGACTACTTAATGTGCCCCTATCGCTTTTATCTTCGGCATGTCTGCAAACTTATCACCGTCGACGATCAAGAGACCGAACTCGACTCGCCAACATTCGGCAGTCTGTTTCACGAGATCTTTGAGGCTTTCGGCAAGAGCTCGGTCGTGCGTTCCACCGATGCCGACCAAATCGCCGACTTCTTCGAAGCGGAATGGCTTGACATCGAAAGGGGTCGATTTGCGGACTGTCTGCCGACGGTTCTGCTGCAAGGAGAGCAGATGAAACGACGGTTGCGTGCCTTTGCGAATTGGCAAGCCGACCGAACCCGGCAAGGCTGGGAGATCGTTCATGTCGAGCTCGAAGCGCTCGGGACATCCGCGCCGTTATGGGTCGATGACGAACCTTTCTACTTGCGTGGGCGAATCGATCGCGTTGATGTCAACCGATCAACCGGCGAGTTGGCGATCATCGACTATAAGACAGGCGATTCGATGATCGAGCCGGACAAACAACATCGTTCGAACGAGATGTGGGTCGACCTTCAACTCCCTCTCTACCGACATTTGTTGCCGGGCACCGCGATCGACCCGAGCATTCTCGATGCAGCGGCCGGCATCTCTCTGGGATACATTTGCATCCCCAAGGCGATCGAGGATACGAACTACTACCCGGCCCCCTGGTCAACAGAAGAGCTTGACGATGCCGATCAGGTCGCCGCCGACGTTGTGCGTGGATTGCGACTGGGAATCTTTGAGCCTCGCTCCAACAATGAGGAAGCGGTGCGTCGATATCCCGAGTTCTCGCGACTCTGCCAAGATGGGATGCTTGGCCATGAATAGACATTCCTCCCCTGACCACGCGGTCATTGATCCTCCGTTTCTTTCGATTCGCGCCGCGGCGGGAACAGGGAAAACATACTCTCTCACTCGCCGATATTTGATCCTGGTCGATCGAGGCGTCGACCCGCAACAGATCTTAGCGACCACGTTCACGCGCAAAGCAGCGGCCGAGATCATGAGTCGTATTCTCGGTCGATTGGCGCGTGCGGTTCTTTACGAGGATGATCTCAAAGAGCTGGCGTCGTTTCTCGATCGAGCGCAAGTCACACAGGCCGATGCCGAGCGATTGCTAGACCTCTTCGTCGATCGCTGGCCCCAACTCCGGATCGGAACACTCGACCGCTTCTTTGCCGATCTCGTTCGGGCCAAAACATGGGATCTCGGCTTGCCAGCCGGCTGGACCATTGCTGATCCGAACCAGGATGCCCCCGTCCGAGCAGACGCGCTCGCGCGTCTTTATGAGTCGCTCGGCCATCAGGCGCTCACCCAGCTTGCATCGCTCTTATTCAAAGGCGAGTCCGCGCGCAAAATCCACGAGGAGATCGACGCGATCACCAGTGTGCTTCACGAGCTCTGGTTACAGATACCAGCCGACGCCTGGCAGTCGGTCCCGTTGGCGGCGGAGCTAGAACCGACTCGATTGGAAGCACTTTTGAAGGAGGTCGAGCAACTGAACTTTAAGGATTCTCGGCAAACAAAAGCTCGCGATCACGAGGTCTCTCTGGCGCGACAGGCCGACTGGAAAACGCTTGCCCAGAACGGTCTACTGAGCGCAATCACGGATGGAAAGGACAAGTATTACACGCCGATCCCTAAAGAAGCTCTTCGCGTCTATGAACCATTAGCCGATGAACTCCGCGCTCAACGCCGAAACCCTCTGGCACATCAGAATCAAGCGACCGAGCGTTTGTTGGCAACGTTCGATCAACACTATCGTCAGAGGCAGATGGAAGTCGGCACGCTCCGTTTTGCCGACCTCACTCGAATGCTTCTGTCGCTGGGTGAGTTGGCACTAAGCGGTTCGCCGCTGAGTGAGGTTTGTCATTTGCTACTCGACGAATTCCAGGATACATCGGTCGCCCAGTGGAAAGTATTGCTCCCTTTGGTGAGGCAATGTGCTCGTTCCGCAAGCGGGTCAATCTTCATCGTGGGGGATCCCAAGCAAGCGATTTACGGATGGCGTGGCGGCGCGGCCGAGCTGCTCGATACGGTCGGCAACTCCATCGAGGGATTGGTTCAAGAGGAACTGATCGAAAGCAGACGCTCTTCGCCGATCATCCTTGATGCGGTGAATCAGGTGTTTGGCAACCTCGCGACAAATGATGTTTTGCAGGGGAAGCCTTATCTGGCAGAGGCGGCTCGTCGGTGGAACCTTCGGTTCGCGCCGCACCGGTCGGCTTATCCCGATCGACCAGGCTACGTCGCGGTGCATGTTGCCGAGCCTGTTCATCCGGATGACGATTCGTCCCCGATGGCGTCCGCGGCGCAAAAGGTTGCTCGTTGGCACCACGAATCTCCCTCTGCAACCATCGGCGTTCTGGTTCGCAAAAACGAATCTGTCGCTCAGATGCTCAGTTTGTTGCGAGAGCTACACATTGATGCAAGCCAAGAAGGGGGTTCGCCCGTCGCCACGAATCCGGCCGTCGGACTCATACTCTCTTGGCTTACCTGGCTCGATCATCCCAACGATTCCGTTTCCTTCTTTCACGTCTCGACATCGATCTGGGCGACGGCACTGGGGCTAACCGGTGACGAGCAGGACGCGGTATCGATTGCCGAGCAACATCGGCGTCAACTCCTTGCCGAAGGGTATGCCATCACGATATCGAGTTGGATCGATACCTTGGCCCCTCTTATCGAGGATCGATCGGTCGGCCGACTCGATCAGCTATTGGAACTGGCCCATCGGTTCGACGAGACGACAACGCTTCGGCCCAGCGATTTCGTTCGTTTTGTTGAGGAGACTCGACTCGATGATCCTCGTCCCGCTGCCGTCCGAGTTATGAACATCCATCAGTCGAAAGGGCTCGAGTTTGATCTTGTGGTATTGCCGGAACTGGGGGCGCCTCTTCGCGGCATGGTTCCCAAACTCGTCGTCGGATTCGATGACATCTTGCAGCCTGCGAGGGTGGCGTGTCGATACGTCAGCGAGAAGGATCAGGCTCTACTTCCAGATCGAGTGCAGCGGGCTTTTCGAGAAGAGCTCACTCGCGACAGCGTTGAAGAGTTGTGTCTCCTTTATGTGGCGATGACACGCGCTCGGTATGAGTGTCATGCGGTCCTCGCTCCTTCCAAAGGAAACGAGAAGAAGCCCTCCGCAACGCTCGCGGGTGTTCTCCGCGGGGGACTCGGTCTTATTCAACCGTTGCTGCCGGCAACGACGCCTTATCAACTAGGCGATGCGAATGCACATCTCTCTTTGAGATCTGTTGATGATCCATCCGCCAAACAAACCATCACGCTGAATCCGACGGGCCCTGGGAAAGAATCAAGCCCTCTTGAACAATCACTGGTCGTAAGGTCGCCCTCGAGAGCCGGCCGCGCGACCCCTCAACAATCGCTGACACTCAGACCAACAGACTCAACTCGACGCGGATCGCTCATTCACGCTTGGTTGAGCCTCTGGAGCTGGAATGATGAGAGCCCGCCGCTCGATGCCGAGCTGCTGGCCCTTGCCCGACAACGATTCCCCAGCGTACTAGAGCCTGTCGCGATCCTTACGGAGTTGAAGGCGTGGCTCGATCAGCCTTCCATCCGGAGCGGTTTCGAACGGCCTGCCGGCGAGATCGAACTCTGGCGCGAACGGTCGTTTGCCATCATTGTCGAAAAGAGTCTCCTTTCGGGAACTCTCGATCGGGTGGTCCTTTTCAAAGAAGGGGGACAGATCGTTCGGGCCGAGTTGATCGACTTTAAGACCGATCAGATTCATGACGCGCGAGGCGTCCAAGTTCGAGCCGATCATTATCGCGAGCAGATGCTCCTCTATCGGAAGGCTCTATCGAAGATGCTGCGCCTCGCCGAGTCAGACATCCATGGAGCGATCTGGTTTCTGGCGATCGATGAGCGATTCTCGATCGAGATCGCTTGAGTCTCTAGCCCATTGTCCGAGTTTTTAAGGGAGACTCCTCGCGCGCAGACGATGACGACTCACTTTCGCAAATCCTTGCATGAGAGAATCGGCGTTATTCTCCTGAGGGAGGGGGCCAAACGCGTGGAGCGGTTCTTCGGCAATTTCTCGGCACCTAGAAGATGGCTGTGTAGAACGACGCAGAGGGTACATTCTGCAAGGGAGAAGGTGATGTTGCTGGCCGAGCCGCCTAAAACCGGGGCCGATGTCGAGTTTTCCATCGGGGATATTCCGGTGCGGATCCATCCGCTCTTTTGGATCTTCACGCTTATGCCGATGCTCGACAACCGCGCTTTCGACTCGCTCCTGGCGGGGTGTTGGCTGTTGGTGGTGTTGATCTCGGTCCTTGTTCATGAACTCGGTCACGCCGTCACCGCGCGTTATTTTGGGGCCCGACCTTGGATCACGCTTTATGCGTTCGGTGGATTGGCTGCCTACCGACCACAAGATCTTGACCCACGCTTTGATCCGACCGCGCGAAGTCTGCTGATCTCGTTCGCGGGGCCGGCCGCGGGATTTCTCCTGGCCGCCCTTACCTCTGGTGTTCTGCTACTGGCGGGCTTTCAAGTTCATTTGACGGGGATTACCGTTGAGATCGACGAGCGATTGAACGACATCCATCCTTACCTCTACTTTTTTCTCCGTCAATTGCTGTTTGTCAACATCATCTGGGGCCTGCTGAATCTGTTGCCGATCTATCCTCTCGATGGTGGGCAAATGCTGCAGGCCATTCTAGTTCGCACGATGGGTTCCGCGGGAATGGTGCAGACGTTTCTTTCGGGAATTCTGCTCGGCGGAGCGGTCGCCTTTTACGGCGCGTTCTCGATGCGAAACTCATTCTTAGCGATTCTGTTCGGCTACATCGCCTTTCAGAACTATCAGCTTTACGAGGCTTTTCGCCATCGCCGATGGTAACGGCGGATGTTCAACATCTGGGCAGATCTGTCTTGATGTTGGAATCAACGGTGAGCTTATCGAGCCCGAGCATCATCCAGTCAGCGTCCGTGCATGGGGATGTTCTTGATGGGGAGGTCGATCCCCGCGCGACCTATCTCCGCTGGTGAATCGACGAGCGTTTCCTTTTGACGTAGCGTGATGACCACTCCCACAAGAATGCCGATCACGAGTAGAAGGATCGCAACGGACCACCTTCGATATCCCCTCATCAATCGTCGCTCTCGGCCTGCTCGGGTGTGGTTTCATCGACGGAGATTCGCAAGATCCCCAGAACGTCACTCTTCCAATGAGCTTCGAGAGAGTAGTATCCCGCATGAGGCATCGGCAGCGAGGTGATTTCGACCACGACTTCCACCGTCTCGAGGGGATCGTCCGCCTCCATCTCCAGTCCCTGCATTTCGAGCAGCGTCTCGCCGGTCGATAGGTCGACATACTTTAGCACGATGGAAACGGCTCCATGGACATCGGTCAGGGCCACCAGCGCATACTTCGAGATCATCGACTGACTGGGAAAGGCATCAACCGTAAGGTGATTGAACGTCCCGCAGATGATCTTTTTGCCGGTCGTCGAATCGACGTAGATATGATCGGCCAGGATGATCGATTGTAAGCTTGGCTTGAATGCCATTGATTTTCTCCCTGCGTCCCTTGGCCCGGAAATCGTAGCGGCAATGGCGACGTGATACGACAGACGTTCGCCAAAGAAAAGCCAAAGACCACGACTACAATGAATTGCGGGCGATTCGCAAAAAAGATGATCCTCACCCATTTGCCATCTCGACCCATTGGTCTTGCTCCGCACTTCGAAGCACCGCATCGGTCCAGTTCATCATGACTTTGCCCGCCGCCAAGGGAGAATCGAACGGGAGGTGTTGACCGATTCGTCGAGCCATCACGCTATCGACAAACGCCCGGCTGGGAGACGTTCCCTCTTCACCATCAAGTAGACGACCCATCGCGTCGGCATGCCATTGCTCGATCTCTTGACCGTTCTTTAAAACCAGATCTCCTTTTGTCCCGTGAAAGATGATGTCCTCGCGCCACTGATGGGCATCTCCCACGAAATGAGCGAAAAGACGAATCCCTCCGGATAGAACGGCTTCCACGCGAGTTTGAATAACAACTTTTCGATCCCGGCGATCCGTCGTTGCCCGGAGCTTGATGGGTTTCTCTCCCATGATGAAGAACGCGGCATCGACTTGATGGCTGCCGCCGTCGGCAAAATACCCGCCCGAAATCGCAGGGTCGTCGCGCCACGTGCCGGCAATCGTCTGCGCCCAATGCTCACAAACGAAGATATGGACCGTGTGAATGGTGCCGTAACGGTCCGACCGAGATTGAATCTCTCGCCGAGCGGTTCGGTAAATCGCCTCAAATCGCCGTTGATACGCCACGCCGACCATTCGACCCACTCGATTCGCCTCTCGCTCGATCGCGTCGATTTCCATCGCCGTTGAAGCGACCGGCTTCTCGATCAGCAGATCCAATCCGTGGGTGAGACCCAGGGTCGCCTGGCGAGCATGCAGCGTCGTCGGGCTTGCCAGCAGAGCGACATCGCACTCCTGCGACGTCAATGCTTTCGTCTCATCGGTTTCGATTCTGGATTCGAGATGAAGTTCGCGAGCAAGGCTCTCGGCTTGTTGCCGATCTGGATCGACAAGAACGGCGATCTCGACCCGAGGATCCTGACGCATTCTCGCGACGTGTCGACGCGCAACCCGGCCACAACCGATCAATGCTACTCGAATCTTGGAAGCAGATGCATCAACTTCAACCATGGTTCTTTCCGCCGCGATGTTCGGGTGGAACAAGACGATCGGTCACCGCGCAGCCTACCATGTCGCCGAAGACATTGATGGTTGTTCGTAAACGATCAAGGAACCAGTCGACAGCCAGGATTGCGCCGATCCCGCTGGCAGGCAATCCAACCGCCGTGACGACCATCACCAGGGTCACCAGTCCCGCTTCAGGAATCCCCGCCGCGCCGACGGCGGCAAGAGTTGCTGTGATCACCACAACAATCAATTGCCCCGGATCCAAAGATATTCCATGGAGCTGGGCAATGAAGACAGCAGCCACCGCTTCGTAGAGGGCGGTGCCGTTCATGTTGACCGTGGCCCCTAACGGAAGAACAAAATTGGCACTTTGCTTCGAGATACCGTTCTCGTCTTCCATCGACTGAATGGAGAGCGGAAGCGTGGCGGAAGAACTCGCGGTGCTGAATGCCGTCAAAAGCGGCCGGCCGGCGCCGAGCACAAACTCCATCGGCGAGCGTCCCACCCCGCGAAGGATCAACAGCAGGATAAGGAATTGACTGATCAACCCGATCGAGATCGTGGCGACGTACCAGCCCAATTGCTGAGCCTGCGTCCAGAATGCTTCGCCTCCGCCGCGAACCGCGATGTTGTAGGCGACGATTGCAAAGATACCGACCGGCGCCACGATCATCACCAATCGGACAATCTGTAAGATCGCATCCGTCAGCGTGGCGAAGAACTCGATGACCTGTCGACCTCGTTCACCGAGGGTGGTCAGCGCCCCGCCGAGAACCAGCGAGAAGACGATCAAGCCGAGCACATTGGTGGCGTTAGCAGCTTGAAAAAGGTTGCTGGGAATCATGCCACTCCCCGGGTCCTTCGACGAGCCGACCACGAGTTCGAGAATGGTGTCGATCGGATCAGTGGTGGATCGCCTTTCGACCCTTTCATCGGGCATTTCAATGATTCCATGAACCCGCGAGCCGGGCGAGATTGTCACCACCAATACCGTCCCGATGACGACCGCGATGATCGTCGTGACCAGGAAGTACGCCATCGTTGTTCGACCCAACCGACCGATGCCGCGAATATCTCCTAAGCCACCGATGCCGGCAATCATGCTGGTGACGACCAGCGGAAGAACGAGTAGTTTGAGCATCTGCAGAAAGAGATCACCCAGAAATTTGATCAGGCGAAAGGAAGCGCCGGCAATGCTCGATGGGGGTTCCTTTTGAACGAGCTGAACGATGTCGTTCGTTTTTTGCAGCTTGTTGACAAGGGAGGCATGCGAGACTTCCCAGGCGGCCTTTGGATCGCCATCCAGCTTTAACCCCTGAGCTGTCGACGCGGCAACAGCCTTTTCCAATGTCGCCTGCTGCTTTGTCGGCCCGCCGGATGCTTTCCACATCGCCTCTCCGTAGAAGACCCCGACTAGGATCCCCAGGATGAGCGCGACCAAGATCGGAAGCAGATGGAGCAAGTGCGACCATGAATCGGCCGGCTTGTTCGACGGTGAATTCAATTCTTTTCCTCGATGCTCGAAGTCGGGTCGACACTCTCTAATTCACGGACCAAACCGTCGACGAGGTCGGCCGATTGCCCGGGAAGAACGCCCCAGGTGTACGTTTCGATCTCGACATGAGGCATCCGAGACAATCGCGGCAGGGCTAAGAGTGCCTCGTCCAATGACGCTCGCGTCGTGGCTAACCGACCCATCATGGCCCGGTGGATCGGGACGTGAAAGTGAATTCGCCAGGCTCGAGCATCAAGCCACTCGGGCCCCGGATGCAGAGCATCCTCGGCGGAGAGATCGGTTCTTTTCAGAATCCGTCCCCCCGGGGTCAGCGCATAGGTCTGATGCAGATATCTCGGCTCGGCAAACGACGCGAGCTCGGCCCGCGCTTCGTCATCGTGAGGATCGGTCAACTCGATCGCGGAGGAGAGATGGACTTTGACAATCGGAACTTCATTTTTCTCAAGTAAGAAAAGGGAGCTGCCAATCGATTCGAATTCCACGGCTTGATGGCAGACATCGAAGCAAACTCCCAAATGCTCTCGCACGGCAGCCGCGTCCTTGGTTCCATCAGTCGATTGCCAAAGCGATTGAAAAAAGGCGATGACCTGTTCGGTCGTTTCCAGAACACAAGCAGGCTCGGGCTCAATGGCCAATCGAATATTTCGTCCCGTCTGATCGCGTAGGGTGGCCAATCCGCGTGCGACACTGATCAATAAAGGATGATAGATAGAGAGGTCTTTATCCGGGGGATGGTCGCCGCCATAGGCGAGCGGAAGCGTCGAGATGCTTCCATCAGCCTGCGGCGGAAGAAGCTGGGCCAAAAGCTCGGCCGCCTGCAGCGTATAGTTGGCCCGTTCGGAATGAGTCCAGTCGGGACGATAGACATCCTGCTTGACCCGGTCGGCATGAAAGTTTCCAAACGGAAAAGCATTCATGGTGTAGACGGAGATCTGCTCGGACGTGAGCCAGTCGGCCAAATGCTCTCTTCTTTGGCGATCGACCATCCCTTGATTAAGTCCCCGGGCGGACATCCAGAGCCCCACCCCCAGCACCCGGCCCCGGCGTCTTCGGACCGCCGGCGCGAACCGCTTCAAACACTCCACCGCTTCATCCCAAGTATCCCCCGGATGAACGTTCGCGCAGTACGCCAGGGGCAGTTCGCTGGGCATGAACAAAGAGACTTCCTCAAGTAAACATGGAAAAGGGACCGGTTTTCACAGACGATGGCAACAGTGCCATCTCCCGTTACAATACGAAAGCGGGGAGGCAGGGACGGGTTCCTCTCGGAACACGGTGCCGATCTATTTCACACGGAAACGGAAGGGCCAACAAGGGTGAACGAATCGAACTGGAACTTGATCGTCTTTATCGGCGTTCTGGTACTGATCGTTTTTGGCCTGTTCATGTTCTTCGTCTTTGCGAAGTACTTTCGGCTCTGGATTCAATCGGTCATGACGGGGGCCGGGATCGGCTTTATTGACTTGATCGGGATGACGCTTCGCAAGGTGAACGTCAACACCATCGTCCGGGCCCGGATCATGGCCGTCCAGTCCAACGTCAAGTTTGAGACGCGCGATCTCGAGTCGCTGTATCTGGCGGGAGGGAACGTCCCCAAGGTCGTCCGCGCCATCATTTCCGCCAGCCGAGCCGACATCCCTTTGGATTTTCGCCGAGCGTCGGCCATCGATCTGGCGGGTCGCGATGTCGAAGAAGCCGTCCAAACCAGCGTTAATCCGAAGATTATTCCTGTACCTGATCCCACCAAAGGAAAGCAGATGATCGACGCGGTGGCGAAAGATGGAATTCAACTCAAAGCCCGCGCGCTCGTGACGGTACGAACGAACATCGACCGCGTCATCGGTGGAGCCACCGAGGACACCATCATCGCCCGCGTCGGCGAAGGAATCGTCACCACGATCGGGAGCTCCAACTACTACAAGGATGTGATGGAGCATCCGGAGATTATCTCGGAGCACGTTCTTCGCGCGGGTCTCGATGCCGGCACCGCTTTCGAGATTCTGTCGATTGACATTGCCGATATTGAAGTGGGTGAGAATATCGGCGCTCGTCTTCAGGCCGACCAAGCCGAGGCCGATACTCGCCGAGCGCGGGCGGAAGCTGAGATGCGCCGTGCCCGGGCAGTTGCTCGCGAGCAAGAGATGATCGCTCGTGTTCAGGAGAACAAGGCGAAGGTCGTCATGGCCGAGGCCATGGTTCCCGCCGCCATCGCTCGCGCGTTTCGCGAAGGGCGGGTCCCGTCCAACGGTGCCCTTGCGGCCAATGGCCGGGGACCGAAGAATCCAGCGGGCGGAGCCTGATTCCCCTAAGGAGCCAAGCGAGAGTGACCTTACCGTGCGACGGGGGCCCCCTTTTTGACCCGGAATGAAACAGCGTCGCCCGTGATGAAAAGACCTTCTCGGTTTCAGCAATTCCTTCTGGCGATGGGCCCGGGCGCGATTATCGCTTCCCTGACGATTGGGACCGGCGAGTTGATCTTCTCGGCCCGCGCGGGAATTTTGTTTGGCTACTCCATTCTGTGGGTCTTTGTCGCGTTGCTTTTGGCCAAGGGGCTCATGGTCTACACCCTGTCGCGACATCTGGTCCTGACGGGCGTCCATCCGATCGCGCGATGGGTAGACTTGCCTGGCCCGCGTGGATGGTTGCCCATGAGCCTGCTTCTCACCGCGAGTTTGCTCTTCCCCGTTTGGGTCGGCTTTCATTCCGGCGTCATCGGAACCCTCGTGGCCCAGACGACGGGCTGTCCAGGACCGATCGCGAGCATCTTGGTGCTATCGGCGACGGCTCTGTTGGTTTGGCGGGGTGGGTATGCGACGCTCGAGCGGGTGCAGTTGGTGATCGTGGCGGCCATGGTTTCTGGCGTTCTCGTTTCGTTGACACTTTTACGGCCCGATCCTCTTGCGATGCTGGAAGGGGCTCTTGTTCCCCGTTGGTTTGCGTATCCGTCCTGGATCCACGATGATCCAAATCTTGCTTCGATCGCGAAGCGACCGATCTGGGCAGAGTTGGGGACGTATGTCGGTGTGATTGGAGGATCGAGCTTCGACTATCTGGCCTATGCCGCTTACCTTCGGCAAAAAGGCTGGGGGAATGCGTCGCAGCTTCATCAGACCATGGATGAGGCTAAGAAGGACCTCTGGTCCGTGCGGGTGGATCTTCTGGTGAGCTTCAGTTCGGTGATGCTGATCTCGGCCGCGTTCGTCGCCTCGGGGCATCTTGTTTTGGGACCCGCCCATCAGATCCCCAACGACAACAACATGCTAAACCTGCAAGCAACATTCCTGACGAGCCTTCATCCTTGGCTCTATCCTCTGTATATTGCCGGCGCATTTCTAACCATGTTGGGAACGCTTTACGGAACCATCGAAGTCGCACCGGCCGTCTTTCGAGAATGGCAGACCGCCTATCGTCCCGCCGGCGTTGGCTCGGCTCGTCGGCGGTGTGTTGCGTGGGTCGTGACAGGAGGCTTTGCCATCTTGGCGGGGCGAGCTTGGTCGAACATGTCCGCAGATCCGTCGGCAGGCTGGTCGCTGGTGGATCTGGTGACGCCCGCCGCGATCGTGACGGGGGTTTTGGTTTGCGGCGTAATCTGTTGGGCTAATGTCTGGTCCGAGTACAAGTTCCTGCCTGCCGGCGATCGACTCCCATGGTGGGGTCTGTTGGGAAACGTGATGGCAGGGGGAATATTCCTCGCCGTCGGTTGTCGAAGCTTGGCGGAGGCAAAGAGCGTCTCCGATCTCCCCTGGCTACCGATTGTCCTGGTTTTCGGCATCGGCACACTCGGGGCAGTCCTCTTCCCACCCGCTCGACAGAGATCGGCTACTTGATCGATGCCGACTCACTGGCGGGCCTGGGGCCGAGAATTTTGTGATAGATCGGGAGATTCAAAACGCGGTCTTTGATCGCTTGAATCACCCGTTTGAATCGGCTCTCTGCATCAAGGGAAAAATCATTGCGAAGCTCGGTAAGCATCACCCCTTCGGCCAGGCCGCTCAAGTCGGGAACAAAGGTCTTTATTTCGAATCCTTCTGTGAAAACCGGCGGGATCTCGGGCTGCCTAATCAGTTCGGTCGCATAAATGATTCCAGCCAGATTCGCTCCCATGTCGACGTAGCTGAATCCCGAGCCACCGTTGGCATCCGTTACTTCCTTCAGAATACTGGTCGCCTCCGCCATTTCGGGGTTGGTGAGCGCGACGAGTCCACCAGCGATGAAGAAGTGTTGCGGCAAATCGGCCCGGTCATTCATGGTGGGCGTCCCCATCACTTTTCGACGGGCTCGGTTCTCCGACTCCGATTCGTACTTGATCCAGAATCGTCGTGTCAGGACACTTTGGCGAAGCTGTTGACCCTGATCAAATGCAACCGCCAAACCGAGGACGATCGCCCGTCGGCGGTACTTATCTGGAAGGTTCAATTCGGCCAGACCTTGCCGAATGATCTCTTCCGTTCGAGCATCTCCTTCGAGCTTACACTTTCGGGCCGCATTGGTCAGACTTGCAATCACCGTTCGAACCGCGGTGCAAAACTCCTCATCGAGCAGTTCGTCATTTTTGGCGGGAACGAAAACGGGGTCTTCCGCCATGGCCATTGAAAAGACCCAAAAGACCATGCCAGTTGTCAAAAGGCAGATCCAGGATCGCGCTAATAGCGACATCGGTGCCATCCGCAAAGGTAGGAGATTCCATTTCGCCGCAGAAAACTCAGGGTCGGTCACCAGCGGCCGTCGCAAGCAGGGAAGAGCAACGGCAGGGCCAGTGAATTTCGCAGAATGGGCAGGGCAGCCCACACATGTGATCGTAGCGATTATGGCACTCGTTGAATAGAGGTTTTGCACGTGGATCTTGGCCGATTCGAAGATTTCTCTGAGAAAAGGGTCCGATCTATTCCCATGACCCTCTCATTCCGACCGTTTTGAAAACTATGGTGGCTGGTTTAGATCGTTCAAAAGACGGCATGGGCTCAGGACGTATAACAGATCTCGGATCGTCACGCGTCACAAAGCTCGTCGGGACCAAGCCAACCCGTCGAGAGTCACCCTAGATACACCCGAGAGTTCATCACTATCATGGCAATCGATCTGGCGGTGGTCACCGTAGCCGCCCAAGGAATACGAATGCTGCCGCTGACAAAGAGTCAGCCACGCGAAATGCTGCCGGTGGGGCGAAAGCCCGCCGTTCAGTATGTCGTCGACGAGCTGCATCAGTCCGGCTGCCGACGACTTCTCTTCATCACCGGTTCGGACAAAAGTTCGATCGAGAACCACTTCAGCGTCAACGAAAACCTCGTCGGACTGCTGCGTGAAACTTGCCGAGAGGATTACCTGGCCGAGCTCGATTTCGAGCGACAGGACCTCGACTACTTCTTCACGCGACAGCGTCGCCAGCTTGGACTGGGACATGCGGTGTTGTGCGCCCGGCCTCTGGTCGATCAATCCCATTTTGTCGTCGCGCTGGGGGATTCGATTATCGGCGTCGGAGGGCATTCGGATATCGTCCAGCGTCTGATGGCCGAGTTTGAATCGACCCAAGCCGATGCGGTGATCGCCATCGAACCCATCCTTGCCGAGCACGTGGAGCAGTCCGGCATCGTCGTCCCCAAGGGGGTGGTGGCGGAACGTTTCGAGCTGGCGGACATTGTGGAAAAGCCGATCGCCGCCGATGCCCCGTCGAATCTGGCGGTCGCGGGCCGATATGTTTTCAGTCCCCGCATCTTCGATCATCTGGCGCGGACCCAGCCTGGTAAGGATGGACAGATTCAGCTTTCAGATGCGATTAAGAGCTTGCTGGCCGACGGGGGTCGGGTTCGCGGCGTTCTTCTTCGCGAGGGAGAACATCGCTACGACATCGGCGATTTCGAAAGTTACTTTCGAACGTTTGTCGAGTTCGCGTTGGCCGATCCCAAGTACGGGCCGGCATTGACGCGTCATCTCGAACATCACTTCCGCCGGCAGGGAGGCTGAAATGGAACTCATTCGCCAGCGAGCCTACGCCCGAGCCGGCCTGATCGGGAATCCGTCCGACGGATATTCGGGCAAAACCATCTCGGTCATCGTTCGAAACTTCTTTGCCGAGGTCGTCCTGTACGAATGGGAAGATGTCGAGATCGTTCGGACCTTCGAGGAACGGAATCGTTTCGAAAATGTTCGCGATCTGGTCAAGGATGTCGAGCTTCACGGCTACGGCGGAGGGGCTCGGCTTCTCAAGGCGTCGATTAAGAAATTCGTCGAGTTTGCCGACGAGCGAAAGCTCCCCTTGCATGATCGCCGATTCTCGCTCCGTTACACCACCAACATCCCTCGACAAGTCGGCATGGCCGGGTCCAGCGCGATCATTGTTGCCGCCCTTCGTTGCCTGATGGCGTTCTACCGCATTAAGATCCCGCGAGAGATCCAGCCATCGTTGGTACTAAGAGTAGAAACCGAAGAGCTCGGAATTGCCGCGGGTTTGCAGGATCGGGTGATCCAGGTTTACGAAGGTGTCGTCGCGATGAACTTTGCTCGCGAAGCGATGAAGACGCGAGACGGCTTCACCTTCGGCGAGTATGAACCGCTCGACCCAGCGATTCTTCCACCTCTTTACATCGCGTACAGCGCCGACCGGGGCGAGCCGACTGAGGTCCTTCACAACAATTTGCGGGCTCGATACCTGGAAGGGGACCCGAAAGTCGTCGAAGCGATGAAAAAGTTTGCCGATCTGACCGACGGTTTTCGGGCGGCCCTGTCTCGCGGGGACCAAGACGCGATGAATCGGCTGATCGACGAAAACTTCGACACCCGGCGATCGATCTGTCAGGTTGCCAGCATGCACGTTGAGATGATCCAGCGGGCTCGATCGGCAGGGGTATCGGCCAAATTCGCCGGTTCCGGCGGAGCGATCATCGGCCTATGCCCTGACGACGCCACTTTTGCTCGACTGCGCGATGCCATGGGGGAGATCCACTGCGAGGTGATCCGCCCCAAAATTATCGCGGACGAGTGACGTTCCTTGATCTAGGCGAAATCTTCACAATTCATTCGCTTCTTAAGAGGGGAAAGCGAGTCGGTGACCCCGTAAAAATGGATCGTCCCGAGAATCTCGGAACGGGTTGACCGTTCGGGTTCTCGGCAGGCGGGGTGGAAAAGCGAAGGTCCTCCCTTCGGACATCACGGGGTCCAATGTGTCGCTCGATTCTGGTCACCGCTGTTGGAACGAGGTCGCGCGCGACGCCAGCCGAGCATTTCGGGCCGTCCTAGCAACCCAGTTCTTATTGGCGACCTTGGGACAAGCTGGGAGCGATCTCACCCAAGAATTCCCTCCCTACACGCCAGTCGGTGGCGTTTCTGGATCGCTGAAAAGTGTCGGCTCGGACACGATGAATAACGTCATGACTCTCTGGCAAGAGGGGTTTCGCGAGGAGTATCCGAACGTTCAAACACAAGTCGAAGGCAAAGGGTCCTCGACCGCTCCACCAGCATTGATCAGCGGGACAGCCAACTTTGGTCCGATGAGTCGAGCGATGAAGGATGCCGAGATTGCTTCGTTCAAAAAGAAGTTTGGTTACGAGCCGACCGGACTGAAAGTCGGCATCGACGTTTTGGCGGTCTTCGTGCACAGGGACAATCCGATTTCAAGCCTCTCGATGGCTCAGCTCGATGCGATCTTTTCAAAGGGACGTCGAGCCGGCCACCTAAAACCAGTTCGGACCTGGGGCGATCTCGGGTTGCCCGAACCCTGGAAATCCAAACCGATCACGATGTATGGCCGAAACTCCGCATCGGGAACCTACGGCTACTTCAAAGAGTTCGTTCTCTTAGGGGGAGATTTTAAGGACAGCGTCCTCGAACAGCCGGGAAGTTCATCCGTCGTGCAAGCCGTCGGCACAGATCGCTTCAGCATCGGCTATTCCGGGATTGGTTACCAAACCCCGGATGTGCGGGCTCTTCCTTTGGCGGCCGACGCCAAATCAGACCCGGTCCCTGCCGAGGGAGCCTTCGCGTACTCCGGAAAGTATCCTCTCTCGCGGACGCTGTTGGTCTATGTCGGACTCGAGCCGGGCAAGCCGATCGATCCGCTTCGCGGCGAGTTCATCCGATACATGTTTAGCCGACCCGGTCAGAAGGCCGTCGCTCGCGATGGCTATCTTCCCATACAACCGGACGTCGCTCGAACGGTGTTGGAGTCAACAGGCTTGGCGGTGGCTCCTTCCGCGTCGGCAGAAGGAACCGCCCCCCCATGAGCCTTTCCCCTCACGCGGACATTCCATCAGCGGGCTCTTTGCCGCCTCGTCGCACACGACGGACCAGGCCTTCGGTTTTCTGGATGGATGTGGTTGCCCGGTTAGTGATTACACTGGGGGGCATCGGGACGATTGCCGCCGTTATTGCCGTCGCGGTCTTTCTCTTTGCAGTGGCGATCCCGCTCTTTTTCCCTCCGACGATCGAAGCCAAGTCATCATTTGCCATCGATCTACAGGATGATTGGCGATTGCTGGCGACCGATTCCGAAAAATTGATCGGCGTGGGGATCACCGCCAAAGGTCGACTGTTAGCCTGGAGTCATCAAGCAGGCGAGAAGATAATCGATCAAATGCTGGAGGCGGCGGGCCCATCCCGTTCGCTGTCGCAATCGGTCGGCATGGAAGACTTCTACCTCGGTCGCGACGATGGCAGCATCCAGCGAGGACAGGTTCGATTCGAAGAATCATTTCCATCTGAAAGCGAGATCCCCGCCGCTGATTCCATCGAAACCGGGATGCAGAGGATCGAGCCCACCGGCCTGATTACTCGGACGAAGAGTGGCAAGCTTCGACGAACGAAAGTGAATGTCTCGCTGGATCCGCCGATGGCCACGGGCTCGGCATCGCCCATCGTCTCGATAGACCACATTGCCCGCAAACCAGGGACGCTGGTCGTTTCGGTCCATAAATCCGGCGAAGTCCTTCTCCACGATGTCGTCACCAAGCCCGCACCCGCCATCGTCACGCATGTTGTTTCGTTGCCTACGCCCGCCGAGAGCCCATTAAGCCTCGGTCGGCTCTTCAGCAAGGGAAACAAGCTTCTTCTCACGACTCGACAGGGAACGACCTATCGCTTCGAGATCAAATCTCTCTCCGAGCCGAAACTGGTTGAAGGGCCGATCACGCGAAGTGGACGAGACGCCAACTCCGATGCCGTGCCTGGTGCGGAATGGGTAGTGGGTCGGGAAACGTTGGTGGAACGCTCGAACCATAACGGCGAGATTCATGCCTCGTTCCTCGTCCGAGATCCTGCCGATCCGCCCACCACCGCTGATGGCTTGGAATGGACACAAGCCAAGGAACTATCGCTTGCGACCCAGCCGACAACCTCCGCGATGGCGGTGTCAACCAAGCTTCGATTGGCAGCCGCCGCCCGGGAGAACCAATCAATCGATCTCTTTCAAGTCACCACCGGTCAGAAGATCGCCAGCGTAAAGCTTCGCTCGGCGGGGCCGGTGACTCGGCTCGCGTTCTCTCCCAGCGATGATGCCTTGCTCGTCGGCCAACCTGATGGCTGTACGTTGATGACGATCGATCTTCGTCATCCCGAGGCGACTCCGTCGTCGCTCTTCCGACCGGTTCGGTATGAGAGCTACGATCGACCTGCGCACGTTTGGCAATCGGACTCGGCCGGCGGTGCCGAGCCTAAATTCGGCATGATCCCTCTTATCTTCGGCTCTATCAAAGCAACGGTTTATTCGATGCTCTTTGGTGCCCCACTGGCGCTCTTAGCGGCGATTTATACGAGCGAATTCCTTTCGAAGTCGACCAAGGCCCGGGTGAAGCCGACCATCGAACTAATGGCGGGCCTTCCCTCGGTGGTGCTCGGTTTTGTGGCAGCGATGGTTCTTGCTCCCTTGGTCAGTCGCCATTTACTTGCGGTTCTGCTCTCGTTTATCGCAGTTCCTCTTTCGTATCTCTTGTTGGGTCACCTTTGGCAACTCTTGCCACAAGCGGTGACGCTTCGGCTTGCGGGAATACGGTTTCTCCTGATGATCGTGACGCTCCCAGTCGGTCTCCTCTTGGCCCAAACGATCGCCCCCCTTATCGAGACGAACTTGTTCTCGGGCGATGTCAAACTCTGGTTGGATGGACAAGTCGGCTCGGCCATCCCAGGATGGACGTTCTTAATGTTGCCGATCTCTGCTGTCGTGGTGGGATGGCTTCTCATCACGCAGATCGACCCGGTGCTTCGTCCTCGGCTCAACCAGATGTCCCGTTTTCAAGCAGGAACGTTGGTGTTGATCCGATTTCTCGCAGCGGTCCTTGCCACTTTCGTCATCGCGGCCTTGTTCGCTTCGCTGATGACGTTGCTCGGTTGGGATCCGCGCGGCACGCTGGTGGATACGTACATTCAACGGAACTCCCTCGTGGTCGGCTTTGTGATGGGCTTTGCCATCATCCCGATCATCTACACGCTCGCCGACGATGCTCTCTCGACGGTCCCTGAGAATCTCCGCAGCGCGTCGTTAGGAGCCGGGGCGACCCCGTGGCAAACAGCCATCCTGATCGTCGTCCCAGCTGCAATGAGCGGACTCTTCTCTGCCGTGATGGTCGGACTCGGACGGGCCGTGGGCGAAACAATGATTGTCTTGATGGCGGCCGGCAGCAGCCCCATCACCGAATGGAATATTTTCAACGGCTTTAGAACGTTGTCGGCCAACATCGCGATTGAACTCCCGGAAGCGGTCCAGGGGAGCACGCATTACCGAATCCTCTTTTTTGCCGCCGTCGTTCTCTTTGTCCTCACCAGCGTTTTGAACACCGTGGCAGAGATCGTTCGCATGCGATTTCGTAAGAGGGCCGTTCAACTATGAACCACCCTACGACGAAATCGTTCTCGGCCGCCTCTCGGCGTAACCGTCGAGCCGGCGGAAGCACCCTGCTGGCGGCAGGCGAGCCGATGGTTTGGCTCACCGGTGGTGCACTCGCGATCGCGCTGGCGATGATCGTCGGGCTCCTTTCCTTGATCATCAACGAAGGGGTTCAGACATTTTGGCCGAAACCCGTCGTGTGGTGGGAATCGGCCACCGGCCAAGTCTGGATGGGTGAATTCGATCGTGCGGAGACTCCCCCGCCGACCGCCGGCCAAGAGGAGGGAAGACGCCGACAGCGTCTTCGCGTCGGCAACTTCGAACTGACCAAAAGCCATTTTCTTTGGATCGACGACGATCAAGTGGCGTCACGAACTTATCCCGAATGGGCGATCACCGCCGAACGTTTGACGGGCGGGCGATTTTTTGGGATTCCCGTCGCGTTTTACGAGCAGGGTCAATCGAAGGCGACCGAGCCAGACGATGTCTGGGGACTCTTCGTCCAGCATCACGAAGAAGTAAAACGCCTTCGCCGACAAAAAGATCAACTCAAGCGAGAAGTTGTCGGTCCGATTAATCGCCAGCTCGAAGAGGCCCGGATTCGTTTGGCCGCCGCCAAGGCCAAAGATGAACCAGCTCTGTTGGAATCAGCTCGGCAAGAGATGAATCGAATCGAATCGTCGGCGCAAGAGAAGTTGAAGAGTTTGCGAACGGAACTTCAAGTTCTCGACGAGAAGGCCAGTTCCTTCGAGATTCTCTTCCGCACCTCGACCGAACAAGCGTACGCGGTTCCTCTGGCCAACATCGTCCGCGCGTACCCGGCGAACCGACTCGACTCGGCCGCTCGCTGGAGGATCTATCTCGATCGCTGGTGGGAATTCATCTCGGCCGATCCTCGCGAAGCGAACAGCGAAGGGGGCGTCTTCCCCGCGATCATCGGCACGCTGTGCATGACGCTGCTGATGTCGATGGCGGTGGTTCCCTTCGGCGTGCTGGCCGCTCTTTATTTAAAGGAGTACGCCCAAGCAGGCTTCATCGTCAGCGCGGTCCGCATCGCGATCAACAACCTCGCCGGCGTACCAAGCATTGTCTTTGGCGTCTTTGGTCTGGGGTTTTTCGTCTACATCTGCGGCGGGTCCATTGATCAAGCCTTCTTCTCGCTGCGCGAGGGGCCGGTCTTCGGACAGGGGGGCGTTCTCTGGGCGTCGCTGACACTGGCTCTTTTGACACTCCCTGTCGTCATCGTGGCGACCGAAGAGGCCCTCTCGGCTGTTCCCAATTCTATGCGAGAAGGATCGTACGCCTGCGGCGCGAGCAAGTGGCAAACCATCCAGCGAATCATTCTTCCCCGCGCGATGCCCGGCATTCTGACGGGCTTGATCCTCGCCATCGCGCGCGGAGCGGGGGAAGTCGCTCCCCTGATGCTTGTCGGTGTTCTGGAACACGCTCCGGAACTTCCCATTGACGGAAGTTTTCCATTCATTCATCCCGATCGTCCCTTTATGCACCTGGGCTTTTCCATCTATCATTCCGCATTCAAAAGCCAGAACAGTGAGGCCGCCCGTTCGCTGGTCTTCACCATCACGTTGCTCTTAATCGTCTTGATCACGATCCTAAACCTGACGGCGATCGCCATCCGGGCCAGGCTCAAAAAGAAATACGCGACAAGCGCCTTCTAAAGACGGACAGGAACAAGCCCCATGACGGCCACTTCTCGAAACCTCTTGCTTGCGATCCAGCATGGCGAGCCGATCGATTGCGAGACGCACCCGGCCGTCTTTCAACAAGAGGGGGTCGTCGACATCGAAAGTTTTAATCTTTGGTATGGAACCAAACAGGCGCTCTTTGATGTCACCATGCGGATTCCGCGCGGCAAAGTGACCGCGCTCATCGGGCCCAGCGGCTGCGGAAAGTCCACGCTCTTACGATCGATCAACAGGCTCAACGATCTTACCGGCAACATCCGGATGAAAGGTCAGATCAAACTCAATAACGATCCAATTTATGCTAGCGGCGTCGATGTCATCGAGCTTCGCAAGCGGATGGGTATGGTCTTTCAAAAATCAAATCCCTTCCCCATGAGCATCTTCGAAAACGTCGTCTACCCCTTGCGGATCGACGGCGTCCGAACGAAAACATTACTCGAAGAGGTCTGCGAGAGAAGCCTGCGTGGGGCGGCTCTCTGGGATGAAGTCAAAGATCGGCTCCACGAAAGCGCGCTGGCGCTTTCCGGCGGCCAACAACAACGCCTTTGCATCGCTCGAGCGATCGCTGCCGAGCCGGAGGTGCTGCTCATGGATGAACCTTGCTCGGCGCTCGACCCGATTGCGACCGGCAAGATCGAGGATCTCATGGACGAGTTGAAGGGGTCCTACACGATCTTGATTGTGACGCACAACATGCAACAGGCGACTCGTGCCAGCGACTTCACCGCGTTCATGTATCTCGGCAGAGTCCTTGAGTACGGCCCCACTAACGAACTATTCACCAGACCGCATCTTCCCGAAACGTCCGACTATGTCACCGGACGCTTCGGCTAACGGAGCCTCGCTCTTTGAATGTGCAAACGAGCAGGCTCGCTCCGCGACGATTTCAATGCCCCAGCCAACTCAGCATCTTCTGGGTCACCACGTCGGATTTATCCCAGTGGACCCAATGACTCGCGCCGGGAAGTGTCACAATCGTCAGCTCGTTATCGACCCAGTTCCAAGTGCCCGAAAGAGCGCCCGGCAAAAGAGCCGTATCCGCCAGACCATGAAACATCAGAACCGGACAGCGGACCTGCGGCAGGTCGGGAAGAGCGTCGGAATAAGGTTCCTTGGGATAGTTTGCCTTGTAATAGTTCAGCATCCCCTCGGCACTGCTCCTCTTGAAGGCGGCCAAGTAACGCTTTCGCTCCTCGGGATCCTTGTACTTCAAGAAAAGGGCATAGCTCGCGGGATTGACCTGCGAGGGATCCTGCTTCTGAAAGTTTCGCGCGTAGGCACTGTTTTTTTGCTGCTCGGGATTGTTGGCCAATTCACGAAACAGGCCCCGCGGGTGCGGCAAGTTGCAAATGATCAATCGATCGGTCATTTCCGGATGCTGCATGGCAAAGCTCCAGGCGACCATCCCACCCCAATCGTGACCGCAGATAATACTCTTGTCGGCACCGAGATGCTTAACCACGGCAACCACATCGCCGACCAACTTTTCAACTGTGTAGTTCTCGACGCCGGTCGGCTGACCGCTTTGGTTGTAACCGCGCTGATCGACGGCCACGACGCGGAAGTGCTTGGCCAACTCAGGCATCTGGTAGCGCCAACTATACCAGTAGTCTGGAAAACCATGAATCATCACCAGGAGCGGACCCTCTCCCTTGCTGACGTAATGGATCTTGATTTCCCCCGACGGAGCGAAACCCTCCGTGCCGAGTTCCGCCGGCACTTCCTCGATCGATTCGTCGCCCTGTGCCCATCCACACAGTCCCGCCCAGAGGGCCATCACCCATACCGCTCTCATGAGAGTCTCCTTCCCCGCGTTCGTTCGTTGTTCTCTGATGTTCCACTCTCGACGCAGCAGCGTCAAGTAATGGAATCCACCGATCGAATCCATTCGTCGATGACCCGCCGATCGGTAGGGAAGAGTATCTCCGGGATCTCCCAACAATCGAAGAACTGCACCGCGACCAAATCATCCCCGGCTTGAAGCTCTCCCGAAAGACGACGGCCATCGAACCAGATCCCCACGCTCAGATCCTCGGGCCGATGAAAGTTCGATTGCACCTGACGGATCCCGACAATCTCCACCTCCAGGCCGGTCTCTTCGCGAAACTCTCGCCGGGCGGCAGACGCGACCTCTTCGCCCCATTCCAGATACCCGCATGGAATGCACCATCCCCCATCGCGACGACGCCCCAAGAGCATCTGCCGATTCTCGATCAGCACGACAGCGACCCCTACGGACACGGGGCGAAAGAACCGCTCTGGGCACGCCTCACAGTTCAATGGAGCTACGCCCGCCTCCCCATGAACGGGAGTTCCGCATGCGGGACAAAATCGAAACGGCCAAAGCATCGATCGAGTTCCTTTCGTTGGAGAATCGCCTCGCCATCGATTAGAGTATCTCGGCGGGAACTACGCACGTTGGGAGATTCATCGATGTACTGGACGATCTTTTTCGTTCTAGTCGCGGCCGACAATGTCGCGATCCCACGCGTCGTCGATGACCGTATCGAGTTGACGCTGATCGCCCGAGAGCCGGCGATCATGACGCCGACGGGTGTCGCCATCGACACAAGTGGCCGGGCTTTTGTGGTGGAATGCCACACTCATTTTCGCCCCAAGGATTATCCTGGCCCCAGCAAAGATCGCATTCTTTTGTTCGACAAGCTTGATGAGCCTGACTCGCCGAGGAAGGTCTTCTTTGAAGGTACCGAGGCGACGATGAACATAGGGCTTTCGCCGGCGGGCGATCTCTTCATCGCGACGCGACAAGAGATTCTCTGCATTCGCAAGGCGGATCAACTCGATCAGGCATCGTCGGCCGAGAAGATCGCCCGCCTCGAAACAAAAGGAGACTACCCCCACAACGGCCTTTCTGGATTCGCCTTCGACAACGAAGGACATCTCTGGGTCGGCTTAGGCGAGAACTTGGGGGCGGACTACACCTTCATCGCGTCCGACGGATCGCGCGTTCGCGGAGGAGGCGAAGGAGGAAGTGTCTATCGAATGAACATGGATGGATCGAACCTACGCCGAATCGCGACAGGATTCTGGAATCCCTTTCATCTCTATCGAGACCCAGGGGGAAGACTCTTTGCGATTGATAACGATCCCGACGCCCGGCCTCCGTGCCGACTCTTGCATCTCATTGATGGCGGAGATTACGGCTTCAAGTTTCGTTACGGTCGAAACGGTCTTCATCCATTTCATGCGTGGAACGGCGAGTTGCCAGGAACACTTCCGATGATGGCGGGGACCGGCGAAGCCCCTTCTGGAATGGTCGGCATCGAAGGGCCTGGCTGGCCAAACGATATGCTTGGATCTTTGCTGGTGACATCGTGGGGCGATCATCGGATTGAACAATTTGACCCGCAGCCGTGGGGAACATCTTGGCGCGCAACGCTGACCCCGTTGGTGATCGGCAGCGATTCCTTTCGACCGGTCGGCATCGCGCGAGGTAAGAGAGGCGAGGTTTTTTTCAGCGATTGGGTCGACAAATCGTACGAGCTGCATCAGAAGGGTCGGCTCTGGCGTCTGCGGGTGAAAGAGGATCGAACAGCGGCGACCGATGCCGAGCGGACCGCGTTCGAGAAGAATCGGCCCACCGAAGCAGAGGGCCCCACGACGGTCGCCGTCGCCGAGCAATCTCTTCTCTCGGCCGATCCCTTCGAGCGGACACGGGCGCGGAACTATTTGCGTGACCATCTTCCTTTGGCAGAGCGAACCCGTCGCTATCGAGAGACCTCGACCGCCAAGGCGGAATGGCTGCTTACCATCCGCGATGATGATCCTACCGATGTTGGCGGCGTGATCGCCTTGGCATTGGCCGACCCCGATCCATTGATTCGATTGATTGCGGTTCAATGGGTCGGCGACAAACGTTTGAAGGCGTACCGTGAGAAGGTCGAAGGGATGCTCAGCCAACCTTTCCCTTGGACACGATCACTGCTCGAATCGACTTTGGCGTCGCTTGAACTCTTGGAGAAGAACTGGGCGACGGCCGACGCCGGCTCGCAGTTCATTACCAAACTGCTCGAACGCGAGGACCTGGATCCGACTCTCTATCGGTATGCACTACGTTCGTTGCCCACATCGAGTCCGTGGTTGACGGGGCCGAAATTGACGGCATTCTCTCAATCGTCCGATCATCCCCTCGCCGTCGAAGCGGTCCGAACTCTTCGCGAGTCAACTCTTGCCGAGCGAGAGACGATTCTCGTTGACATCGCCGGTGACACGGACCTGTCACCCGAAATTCGAGCGGAGGCGATTCTCGGTCTGCAGACACTTCCCAACGATAACACGCTCGGCGTGCTGCTCGTCGATCTATCCCAAGAGCCGGACATGTTGGTCCAACGAACCGCTCTTCGCGTTATTGATCGGGGAACTCGTTTGACGAAAGGAAGCCCGCGATCGATCGATGGGGTGATGGCCCTTTTGAATTCACCGGGTGATCCGATCGCGGGGGAGCGTCTCTTCTTTGATCCGTCCGGTCCGGGGTGTTATCGATGTCATCAAGTCGAAGGGCGGGGCGCGAATGCGGGTCCGGATCTTTCCACCATCGCGCGCGGCTCCGACCGAACTCGACTAGTCGGTTCGGTTGTCGAGCCTAGCAAAGAGATCGCCCCCATGTATGTCCCTTGGCTGGTGGTAACAACCCGCGGCGAATCAAAAATCGGCCTTCTTGTTCGCGAGGGGCTGCAAGGGGAACAGTATTATGTCGGCTCGGACAGCCAAGAATTCATGCTGAAACCCGAAGACATTGAGGAGCGTCGCGAGAGCAAAGAATCCATCATGCCCCATGGATTGCTCGACCAGGCAACCGAGATCGAGATCCGCGACTTAATGAGCTATCTGGAGAAACTCAGGTGAACAGCTCTCTTCGTCGTTATCGCCAACTCGACCCTGCCCGAATCATTGAAACCGCCGAACGGCTTCGACAGCGCATCAGCGAGCGGTTTCCTTCATCGGGTTTGGCGCAGATCGGCATCGAGCTCGAACAAATCACGCGCGAAGCTGCGCATCGATCTTCGATCATTCGAAGGCCCAACACGCCGCTTCGGCTTGCGATCGTCGTGGTCGTGGGACTTCTGGCCGTGATCGTGTTTCTCTTTATTCGGGGCATCAACGCGAACACCGTCGAAAAGCACCTCTCCGACGCGCTCGATGTTGCTCAATTTGCTGAGTCAGCCCTTGGAACCATTGTTTTCCTCGGAGCATTTCTGCTCTTCCTTGTCTCTCTGGAGATCCGATTCAAGCGCAAGCGCGCTCTGGATGCGATCTACGAGCTTCGGTCTTTGGCGCATGTGGTCGACATGCATCAACTCACCAAGGATCCCGAGATCATGACGGGTCGAGGGCCGGCCACCAAGTCGAGCCCCGAACGAAAGATGACACCTTTCGAGTTGGGACGATACCTCGACTATTGTGCCGAGATCTTGTCGCTGATTGGCAAAGTGTCGGTCGTCTACTTACAGGGTATCCAGGATGCCGAGGTGCTCGAATCGGTCGATCAGATCGAAACGCTAACGACCAGTTTGTCCCGAAAAATCTTTCAGAAGATCACGCTTCTCGATCGGATCCAGAATCGTCTCCCGCCTTCGACGGATTCTGATCCGACGCCCCAGTGACGCCATCCTTCTATTCCTTGCCCCCACCGATGACGACGTTGACTACAGTCTCTGCGTGGAAGATTATCTTTGCCGGCGAGGAACGACATGCTCAGTGTTCTCGGTCTGAACTTGGTTTTGATTCTTTCACTTTTGACACTCCTTTGGCTGCTCAGCCTTGCTCTGCATGATGCCAGCATCGTCGATCCTTTCTGGGGGACTGGCTTTGTTGTGGTCGCGTTGGCGACTTGGCTCTCGAAGGAATCGCATCACGGGCGGGACCATTTACTTGTTGCGATGGTGGCTCTTTGGGGCGTTCGGCTTTCACTCTACCTTCTATGGCGCAACATTGGAAAAGGGGAAGACCGCCGATATCAGGCAATGCGGGCAAGGATCGGCAAATCCTTCTGGTGGGTGAGCCTCATGTCAGTTTTTATGCTGCAGGGAGTACTTCTCTGGATCATCTCGATGCCGACGCAGATTGGTCAACTTGCAAAGCCTCTTTGGGAAAGCTGGACGGTGCTCGACTGGGCGGGCATCACGCTTTATGGCATCGGTCTTTTCTTTGAAGCGGTGGGGGACGCGCAGCTCGCACGATTCAAAAGTAACCCGGCGAATAAGGGACTCGTGATGAACACAGGACTCTGGCGATACACGCGCCACCCGAACTACTTCGGCGACTTCTGTGTCTGGTGGGGGATCTACTTGGTCTCGATCGCAGGGGGGGCGTGGTGGACATTCTTCGGGCCGGCCGTGATTTCCTTTTTTCTGATTCGTGTGTCCGGCGTGACGCTATTGGAAAGGGACATGGCCGACCGCCGGCCGGACTACCGAACCTATCAACGCTCAACGAGCTCGTTCTTCCCGTGGTTTCCACGCTCCTGAGGACGCCGACACGGGAGGGCGGGTGTCGTGATGAGGTTCTCTTCTCTGGCAAGGATGAAACGAATGTAGCGATTGACCGGGTTACGAAGCGATCGCTTGGGGAGAAGGGAGTTCCCCTTCGCGATCAACTCGCCCCTTTTCTCCTCGCGAGAAAGTAGAATCACCAGGGAAAGATCAATCCTCCCTGTTTTAGTTGAGGATCTCCGTTGAGCCGAACCGCGACCATCTCTCGTCAGACGCGCGAGACCCAGATCCAACTCTCGATCAACTTGGACGGGCAAGGCCAAGCGAACATCGATACGCCCGTCGGATTCCTGAATCACATGCTCGATCTTTTTGCCAAGCATAGCTTGATCGACCTGACGGTGCAGGCAAAGGGTGACACAGAGATCGACGATCACCACACCACCGAAGATGTCGGCATCTGTTTGGGCTTGGCCCTCGCGCAGGCGGTGGGTGACAAGAAGGGGATGGTCCGGTACGGCCACTCGACGCTACCGATGGATGAAACGCTGATCACAAGCGCCGTCGATTTAGGGGGCCGAGTCGCGTTCGTCTGGAAGGTCACATTCCCGAGTCCCAAGATCGGCTCGTTCGATACCGAACTTGTTCGCGAGTTCTGGAACGGCGTCACGAATCATGCCCGGATGAATTTCCACGCGATTGCCCATCACGGCGAAAACAGTCATCACTTGGCCGAGGGCGTTTTCAAGGCAAGCGCTCGTGCGATTCGGCAAGCCGTCGCGATTGACCCTCGTCAAGGGGACGCCGTCGCTTCGACCAAGGGGACAATCTGATCGGCACCCCATCGGCTTGAATCAATCCGGCAACTCGGTCTGTTCCGTCGGCGGATCATCCTCAAGAGGTTCGAAGTCCGCCCAGGCATTGTCGGGATCAGCGTGGGTTGAATCGGGTTGATTCCCTTGACCCAGCGATGCCCAGAGAGCCTCGGAGCTTTGCTCTTCTTCATCCCAAACCGACATCGATGAAGCCTGCATCGCGTCCGGCGGAACGCTGCTGTCGGCCATCGGCATCGCGTCACTTTCTTCCTCCGATGATTCGCCAAACTGAAGCGGTTCGTGGCGAGGAGGATAGAACCGAATCTCGTCGCTGACGATGTCCATCTCCAGCCAGACTCGCCGAGTTTTGATCAGTTCAAGCGTCGCAAGGAACTTCCCGATGATCTGCGAACGTGTGTTGGTTGTTCCCAGAAGATCGCGAAAAGAGACTCCCTCTTCACCCAGCTGGAGGATCGCTGCTTCCAAGCGATTCATGTAAACGGGCAGGGGAGTCGGATCCCGTTCAATCGCCTGCGCGACTGGGACGATATTCTCGCGCATCAATCGACTGAATGCGGACACCAGATCCCACAACTCGAGTTCACGGATCGGCTGTTTGGATGGGTGGATGTCGGCTGCCGAAAGATCTTGAGCCTCTCGGGCAAGCCGTTGCTGTTGACGAAGAGCTCTCTCACCGAGCAGGGTCGCCGCCTCGCGGAATCGCCGATACTCGAGAAGCTGACGAACAAGCTCTTCTCGTGTTTCCTCCGCCTCGATCTCGATCGGTGTTTCATCGACATGAGGAAGCAGATGGCGACTCTTCATCTCCATGAGCACCGATGCCAGCACCAGAAAAGATCCCGCATCGTCCATGTCAAGCGAAGTGCCGAGCTCGCACGTGTCGATGTATCGGCGGGTGATCTCTCCCACCATCAATTCCAAAACGTCGAGTTCCCCCTGGCGAACCAGCGCCACCAGAAGATCAAGCGGACCGTGATAGAACTCGACATCGACGTGCAACATGCCCGAACTCTCTGCCCCTTGCAAAACCTCCATCGCTTAGTCTATGCAGCGGTCGCGCTCGGGATGAGCTGGCCGCGCCCCCGTGCCATGTTGAGAAAGAAAACTCTTCACATGATGATAACAGCGACTAGGGTAGGCCGACCGGCTCGCCCAACCATACGACCGGTTGAATCAGACTCGGCGGAGACGCCGAAGCGGCGCGGGGCCGACCGGTGGATGGCTGAAAATATTCCATGTCCGGCGGCGGAAGCGGACCTTGGTCGGTGGTGGAACCCCAACCCCGCTGCTGAGCCATCGATCGGCTGGCGTCCGCTTGCCCAACTCGGTCGAACATCGGATCGGGCAGATCGATCGTGCCGTTCGGATCGGCCTGCGCCAACATGGTGTCAGGCCCCGACCAGCTGCGAAGAAAGCGATCTTGTCCGGAAAGAGCCGGGATCGGCCAACGATACGTCGTCCACGGGGCCAACTCTCGCCGAGCGACCTCCTTCGAATCCCCCAGCACCGACACTCGGTAGAGTGCCGACGCCAATCCGACACTCCCCTCCGGGGACCACGAGTGAATCAATATGGGCCGGGGAGCGTCGCGGTAGGTCGCCAGCAACGTCTCTACCTCTTGTGGGCTCGGCGAGGCCGACCCGAGCGCGACGTCGACTTGCTTCACGCCCCGTTTCTGACAAACCTCTTGCTGCTGGCGGTACCACTTTCGATCCGGGTCGGGACCACGAAGATTGACCACCGTCCGAAGACCGTACTCGCCGATCGCGCGGTCCAACTCTCCTGCCGAGAGCTGACCCGATCGGTAAAGGGATCCTTGTTCAACGGGCCGGATCGACGCGCAGCCGACCATCGACGAAAGCAAGCTTCCCAGCAGGATGCTCGACACCGGCGAGCTAGACCACCACGAGCACCGACGGTTTGTCATGGGCAGACCTCCCGTCCCCGAACCATCTCTCACGACACTAATCTCCTGTGGGTAGAATCGGCCATCCCATTTGCTGCACTTCATTCATTTAAGACAACGCCTGCAAGCTACGCAGACATCCCGGACCCTGGACTCATCCCAGTGTTAAGAACAAATAGGATACGAGAGGCGAAGGCTTTATCTCTGCGAGGAAGGGGTTGGCTCTGGGGGGAGAACCTGGGCTGGCACCCCCAGCAGGCTCGCCCCGTCGCTGGGATAGCCTAGCTTTCGGAGGTTGAGCAGAAGAGGGACCTGAGCGGTCTTAATGCCGCCGGCTCCGAGGACGAATGGATCGGGCTTCCCCACGAAGATGATGCCTTGGAAAGATTCGCGATTCTTTTGCAGCTCATCAAACGTGAGCATGTTTGGAGCAAGCGGTCCACCACCGGCGGACTCCGTCCCGGCGGCAGCGAAGCCGGCCACGAACGTTCGTTCGCTGGACCAGAAGCTGGGCAGCAAGCTGCTCGATTCGGCAAGACTGTTGGTCACGAAAAGGGGCGACGAGCCGTAGCCCAGCAAGATCGAGTCACGCGTCGATAGTCGATTGTTGGCGGACGACTCGGTCGTGGTCACGAAGGACGGCCCTGTCAGCAATGATTCACCCAATAGGATCGTGCTTCGTTCGATCTGAAGCGAAAGACGATGTTCTTCGGCCAAGCCGTCGAGCGTGATCAGCGAACGGGCTGAAACCACAAACGCATCGATCAAGTCGATCTCGGCCGCCATGCTCGAGGATGTCGTCATCAGCGAGCCAGAAGTACGCAGCGTCGATCGGTGGAGATGAATTCGGCATGACTTGGGGCCGAGCCCGTTGCTCGACATCCCCTCCTTGATGAGGAGGGCCTTCGACTTCATGAGATTGCCGTCGATCTGAACCGAGGTATCCCGAAGCGAGAACTCGGCTCCGCTATCCATGAGGGCAACACCGACTGATTTCTCGCCGTCGGTACGCACGATCATCGCCAATCCTTCGAGGGTAAGCTTCGATGGGCTGTCCATTTCAAACAGGGAAGCGTCCGTCCGACTGCCCGGCCGAGTCGCGTCCCAGTAAAGAATCGGCGTATATCCCGCGGCCGAACGAATGACAATCGACTTGCCCCGACACGAGACCGGCGACACCTCGACCAAACCATCGACACGAACATCGATCGTAGCCGAGGTGGGAGCTTGCTCGATCGCCTGTGCCAGCGACACAAAGACGTTGGGCTCGGCCCCCTCTTTCGCGGTGGGGTCGACCATGATGGGGCCCACCAACGTCGCTGGTTTTGGAGCGACATCACTGGTAACGGATTCGCTGGCGCGGGGCTCCACAGCAGGCTTGCTTCCGTAAGCAGAACCCCAGGGCGTTTGCCGCCAACCGAACGGCCCTTCTTCTCGTTCGACATAGGTGGAACGGAGTCGAAGACGGTCGGCCAGCATGGGACCCGACTCGACCGACAACGGCAAAGGGACATCCTCGGCCGTGACAAAAATCTCCTCGGGACGGTCGACAGAAACGAGCACGGTCTCATCAAAGCCCAGTGGTCGGGCCTGTTTCAACGAACGGACGATGGCTTGACCCCCTCGCGAGATCGTCATCGGATGGAACAGATGAAACAAGTTACCGCGACCGGACCACCAACTATCGGTCATGTTGGTCCAGGTACCGTCGCTTTGAAAATCAACGAAGGAAACCTCCGCGCCATTTGTTTTGGCAACATGCGAAAAGACGCATCCTCTCGTCTGAATCCTGGCCCCCCCCAACCGTTGGATCTTGAACAAGGGGGCCTGTAAGCCTCGAACGGTCACATGCTCCATGGTCAAAGCGACATCGCCGAGCCCTTCCAAACGAAACGGTGTTCGAAGAGAATGATCGACCGCACAATCGACCAATTCGATTTCGGTGTTGGTCGGCGAGAGAACACGAATCGCTTCGTCGGCACCGTGCAACAAACATCGACGCAGGACCAGCGAACCGAGCCGCCGACCCTCCGAGCCCTCTAGTTGAATGATCGATATCGGCTCCTCGCGACTTCCGCCCGCCACGCGAATGAAACAGTCCTCCATCAGCAGCCGGCCCCCGGCAACACTGAAGAGCGACCGCGCGATACTCGAATCCCCCGCGCTCTTTACGATCCAGGCCAAACGGCGCATTTCGACCGATTCGCTTCGCACCTTCACCAGCGACGAACCGTCTCCACCGGCTCGTCCACTCCACGTCCCTGTGCGGACTTCGATTTCCGTTAATCCGGTCGGCAATTCGGGCTCGATACGAAGTTCCTTCTCGATGATGATGCTGCGAATCCCCGCCCCTTCGCCAGCATCACTTAGGACGTATCGCTTGCCTGCCAGCTTAATCTCGGTGCCTGGAAGTGCCTGACGAAGGGCTGTCGCCAAATCGCCATCGGCCGGCACGACGACCTTGGGTCGTTGCGGCGTTGTGGTCGGGGCCGTCATGGGGCGAATTTCGCTGGGCCCATTCTCCCGCCGAGACAGATTCGTGGGGGTCGCCTGATCTGTCGGCGACAGGTCAATCGGCCGGGAGGCCGGGGGACTGGGTCGATCCAGCCAGGCGTAACCGAAAAGTGCGGCCAACAAAACGCCGAGCGGCAACATCCATGTAAGATGGTTTTCCCAAAAAGTCGGCGCCAAGCGAGCCGCAGGCCGATGGAGCGGCTCTTCGGGCAACGGGATCTCCTGCGTGAACGCAATCGCGCGGAGATCCTCAATCAACTCGACGGGATGCTGATAGCGTTCCTTGGGATCTTTCGCCAGCATCCTCATCAGGACCAGGACCATGTCCTCGGGCAGATCCGCCACCCACCGCCTTGGATCGGGGACCGCGTCGTTTTGGTGCTGCAAAATCTTCTGAAGCGCGCTCCCCTTGTTGAAGGGAGGCTGCCCGGTGATGGAGTGATAAAGCGTGCAGCCCAGCGAATAGATATCGCTGCGTACGTCGGCATCGCGCGGGTCGAGAGCCTGTTCAGGAGAAATGTAATCGAAGGTTCCCAGCGTGACGCCCGCTTGCGTTAACTCGCTGGCAGGGGACGATTGCTGATAGAAGTTGCGAGCTAAACCCATGTCGACAAGCTTCGCCGTCCCGTCGGGCGTCAGAATGATGTTCGACGGCTTGATATCGCGGTGGACGACACCGCAACTGGCTGCATGCGTCAATCCCTGAGCGATCTGGATGGCGACATTGATCACCTGCGACAGCGGAAGCCTACCTGCCTTATTGATCTTTTGCCGAATGTTCTCCCCTTCGACATACTCCATCGCGATATAGCGAAGGCCCTTGTCGAAGCCGAAAAAATAGACGCGGGCGAAATGGCGATCATCCAATCGAGCAGCCGCCTTGGCCTCTTGCTCGAAACGTCGGCAGATCTCTGGATCGGTGCTCAATTCAGGAGACAGCACCTTCAGCGCGACCAGCCGATCCAGGCGAGTATCGCGTGCTCGAAAAACCCGGCCCATCCCACCGACGCCGATGCTGTCGAGCAATTCAAAGTGATCTAGCCTAGCCCCCAGAATCTGGGCCGACGCGACCGGCTCGGCCGTGCCAAGCTGCCCCGTCATCTGTGCAAGCGACGAATGAGGACGAACCTGGGTCGGAGCATCATCCAGGCCGGGGAACGAAGAACCCTGCACCAGATCCGCATCATGAATCAGCGGAATGACCGAGTCATCGGTCGGTTGGCTCGTCGACATTCCACCCAGCCTTGATGACATGCGAAATCGTTTCTCTACTTCTGTTAATTGTTACGGGAAAACCAACCGCTGCCGATTTGATTTGCATGATCGACAATGGCGAAACTCTTGGCCGGGCCGACTTAGCCCAGATCCAATCGATCCTGGTCACGCCTTGATGTGCTCATCGCGTACCAAAACCGCTTTTTGAAATGGGCTTTCCCCTAACCGACCACGGATCTGTCCGAGCTACCTTCCCGAGGCGACTCGAATCTGCAGATCCTCTTTCAATATCAGGGGGAATGTCGGCGATTCTAGCCGCGACAATGCCATTTCTGGCCTATTCGCGACCCTCAATCTGAGACAAAAGCCATTTAGAGCAAACAACTTGCGACGGGACCGCACTGTATCAACAACTCGCGGGGCATTCAAGGATGGGAAGCGAAAAACGACCTCTCAATGTGAGGTTCGTCCGCTGGCCCGCAGTCCGGTTCTTCGGGCATGAAGAGAGGGAGGTGACAAAATGGGCCGGGCAGGGGCGTTGCCTTGGCCAGCGGTGCGAGAAAGAATAACAGCCTTGCTCGAAGAGTTCCCCCACGCTCGGCGGTTGGCAGCATGCATCTTTGGCTCGCACTGGCGATTCTGACGGCGGACTCGGCAACTCCCTCGCCCGAGCTTGGAGAGCTAGTCAAGTCGATCATCATCGCTGCCGGACCGCTAAAAGTGGAAGAGAGGCCGGGCTGGGGCGACCAAGCCAGCGTTTTCGATGGTTGGAAAGTAGAAGGGCAGGGGTTCAAAGCCCGGTTCCACGAACGAAAGAAGAGAGTCAATCACGGCCTCTGGCAGCACTACCGATTGCAACTGAAAGATCCTGCTCACGATCTTCAGATCCGTTTCCCTCGTCTGCAATATGTGCCAGAAAGAGGAGTCGAGTTCACCATCGACGCGCGGGCCAAGCTAGATGCGTACGCCAACGTTCAACAACATGCCAACGGCGTTCAACTCTTTGCCGTCGGCACCGAGGGGGTCGTCGAAGTCCGCGCCCAGTTGGCCGGCGTCGTTGCTGTCAAAGTCGATGCGCAGAGCGGTTCTCTAGAACTGTTGCTGTCGCCGCGCATCGAGAAAGTTGACCTAGGGGTAACGAACATCGATATCGATCGATTCGGCAAACTGCGTGGCAAGATCGTGCACGAGGCAGGCGATTCGTTTCGTCGACTGATCGATGATCTTCTGAACGATAAGGACGACAAAGTTGTTGCCGACATCAATCGGGACATCGAAAAGAAGTGGAACGACGGGACACTTCGCGTTCCCTTGATGCTCGAGTTGAGTCGGGCTTTTCCTCCCGTCGCTGTCAATCTGCCATGAAGAAGGATGCCGAATGGGTGCTGCTCCCGAATTTTGGGGGCGAAGAAAAGATCCAAGAGCCGACAAACCCTGTTGCACCCCGCTTGGCGATTTTGTGGTCCCTCCTTTTTTCTGGTCGAACGACCTGGGCCCCATCACCATTGATGAGCGACGAACGGCTCGACGATTGGCTCTCTTCCTCTTGCGATGAGGAAGCGATGTCGACAGAACAACGCGCCGGTGCCGCTTGGTTTGCTTCGGAACAGGCTGACGCGGTCTGGCAACAATCGAGCCTGACTCCCTTTGGTCCTGCGACCGCGATCGTTCATTCTTGTCACGACAAGGCGTTCGCTTGGCAACGTCGCGAAGGGGACGATCCGCTGGGGGAACTCACGCGGGTGTTCGAGCCGGCGGAGCTTGCTGATCCGGACATCTTCATCGAGCAAGCGAACAAAGCGATCGGCAATTGGCCGGCGTGGGCAAAGCGAGACTGGACACTGAAACCTCGGTTTGGGTCGAGCGGTCGAGGACGCGTTGCCGGCACGGATCACACCATCGACACCTCGATCATTCGCCGAAGCTTACCTCGATTGACTCAGCAGGGAGGTCTCCTCCTCGAACCATTTTGCCGAGAGCGAACCGATCTCTCCGTCCAGCTCTTCATCCCCGCACAAACGGATCAAGCGATCGATGTCGTCGGATCACTTGAGGGAATCGTGACGAAATCGGGTTCGTATCTGGGCCATCGTGGCATCGTGCGGAACAAGCAAGCTTATGCCGACCATCCGATGGAAGAGCTTCTTCATCAGCAAGCCATCTCGCTGGCATCGCATGCACGACAAGCCGGCTTCTGGGGGCCCTGCGGGATGGATGCTTTCGTCTACTCCCACGAAGGGAAGGATCGATTGCACATTTGCGAATTCAACGCGAGGTGGACGGTGGGGCATGTGGTTCACGGCCTACTTCGGCGATGCCGTCGTTTGAATGGGGAGACTTGGTCAACTCTTCGAAATGGTTTCGAGTTTCGTCTCGATCTGCCGGAGGGGGCGACACATCCTGGTCAAATCCCACTCACGATGGTCGGATCACGAGTGACGAGCGCGATCTTTCCTAGGCATGTTCATACAGGGAAAAGCGGTTAGGCTTGTAGCGATGACAAGTCGCCGGCCCAACCCAGCTACTAATCCCTGCGGTCAAGAGCGATCGATTTCGGAAAAACCATCGCCTGTAGGTTTGGCAGGAACATCGTGAAGAAGAGGTGGGTATTCCGCGCTGACATAACTTTTCGTGGAAAGGTCGGCCTCCAATCGCGACAATTCGTGGGTCGAGAGGTTCATCGTTAACGCCGCTCGGAATGATACCGTTGATTGCGTCAGACGTGAGAGAAGTGAGGACAACGTGACCACGCCAGCCCCCCAGTCATCCTCGTCGCAGTTGCCAGGCCGAGATCTACAGCTTGTCGTCGGAGCCAGCAGCGGCCCCGACAAGGGTCCTGTCACCGCGCGGGTTGCGGGGGGCATGGCCGACATGGAACTACCCGTCGGCTTAGCAAAGGTCTCTAAAAAGATCGCCCTCGAGAACCTCGCCAAGGCGATCAACCTGGCGCTGCAGAGCGAGTTTCTGGAAACACCTCTCGATGGCGTGTACAAGGCTGCTCGTGTACGAAAAGGTGCTGTCGAAATCTTGCATGGCGACTACATCGGTCTAGGTGACGGTGTCATGGCAAAGGTCGGCAAATCCCTGAAATCGATGCGACTCACGTTCGTCGGTCCGGACCCCGCTTCTCCGGAGGGGAAAGCTCTTTACGCGAGAACGCACGACAACAAACCGCTCAGTGGTCTGATCAATCTGTTGGGGCGAAAGCTGAATCTTTTGCAAGAGTTTGAGGACAAAGTCCCGATGTTCATCGAGCAAATGCTCGATCGACTCGAGGCATCGCGCGTCGTTACCGGCTGGACGCGATCTGAATGGGATATCACCACGGAGACAATCGGGTTAGACGCCACGATTCGTCCCTGCCCGGCCGAGAAGGAGCCGGCATAACAGAATGGAAATCCCGGCAGACTCTGTCTCGATGCGTGAGGCGTACGGCCTACTCATCTCTTGTATCGTTCCTCGGCCCGTCGCGTGGGTCTCGACGCGAAGCGCCGACGGCGTGGCGAATTTGGCACCATTTTCATTCTTCATGGGAGTCGGCTCGAAGCCCCCGATGCTGGCGGTCTCCGTCGGCCATCGACACGGAAGCTCGAAAGACACCGCGCGCAATATTCGCGAAACAGGCGAGTTCGTTGTCAATATTTGCACGCGATCTCTCGCGGATCGGATGGTCGCGACCAGTGCAGAAGTCGGCCCGGAGATCGACGAGTTTCAACTTGCGGGCTTGACCCCCATTGATTCATTGGCGATTCAGGCGCCCGGCGTTGCGGAATCACCGATTCGAATGGAATGCCGACTTCATTCGATCGTGGACCCCGCACCGAACCCGGTCGATCTCGTGCTGGGGGAAGTGATCCATTTTCATCTCGATGACAGCATCTTGACGGACTCGCTTCCCGATCCGATGAAACTCGATCCCGTGGCTCGGCTCGGGGGATCGCTGTATGCGAGCCTGGGGGAGATCTTCCCCATCGGTCGCCCCGACGGCGGCTAAGCATCGGATGTTGGAGAAGGCGTCACTCGACTTTTTCGCCCAATCGACGCGCCAATCGTTCGAGGGCCTCGCTTCGGTCCATCGGATCGAGATGAACATTGATCAAGCTGAAGCTATCTTTGTTGGCCAGGGCGGCTCCGAGCGCCTTTTCTAAATCGGTTTCGTTGAAGACTTCAAACCCCCAACCTCCTCCGATGAGCTCGGTCACCTTGTGATAGTTCCAGTTCCCGATATCGTTGAACGGGCCATCCAGGATGAAACGCTCGGTGGTGTATCCCTTATTGTTGAGGACGATCACGATGGGGTGCAGGCCCCGGCGATGAATGGTGGATAGCTCCATGCCGGTCATCTGAAAAGCCCCGTCCCCGACCAAAACCAATGGCCGATGAGAAGGGCTGGCAAGCTGCGCCCCCAGGGCCGCGGGAACGGCAAAGCCCATCGATGTGTAGTAGGCCGGGCTGATGAAATCAGTGTGCCGATGCATGATCAGGTCGGCCCCACCGAACAACGAGTCGCCAACATCGCAGATGACGATCATCTCTTCCGTCAAGATCGTGTTGACCTTCTCGAAGAGACGATTGACTGTCATTTTCGCCCCTTTGCGAGGGACGAAATCGACGGGCCCGCGAAGATGGGCCTTTGGAATCGCTCGTTTGCCACAGGCGAACTTTTGCCGCGCGAGAGCTCGGATAAAGTCGCCTGGCTGAACCTGATGATAATGATGGTACCGAATGCGAAGATCTTCGCTGGTCGCCACGATGCAATGACTGGGGTCGAGGTCGGCCGTGTAGATTCCCATGTTGATGTCGGTCAGAAACGTCCCCAGCATGAGGATGCAATCAGATTTCTCGACGAACTCAGTCACTTCTCGCCGGCCCATCGCTCCTTCATACACGCCGACATAAAGAGGATGCCCCTCACTGACGGCGGACTTCCCTAGCAGTGTGCTGCAGATCGGAATGTGATGTTTCTCGGCCAGCTTGATCACTTCCTTTTGTAAGCCGAACCGATGAATCTCGACCCCCGCCATGATTACGGGACGCTCGCATTGCGAAAGCATCTTGACGCTCTCGGCGACCGCCTCGTCCAACTCGGAAGGATCGCTGGTGACGAGCGACACGGTCGGCGTATGCGGATGGGTCGGGCGGACCTTGGCCATGTCGCGCGGGATCTCGATGTAGCCTGGCCGGCGGTAGCGAATCACCGCTTCGAGGACCCGGTCGATTTCGCGGAACGCCGTCAGCGGGTCTTCAAGAGCAGTATTCGCAACGGTGATCTTGTCGAAGACTTGTCGCTGGGTATCGAAGTCTCGAACCTTGTGATGCAAGAGCGCGTTTCGGCCTCGTTCATTGAGGCCCGGCGCTCCCGTGATCACGAGCAGGGGTGATTTTTCCGCATAAGCGCCTGCGACGGAATTCACAACGCTCAATCCGCCGACACAGTACGTGACACAGACACACCCCAGACCCGTCACCCGCGCGTAGGCATCGGCCGCGAATCCCGCGCAGTCTTCACGCGTGGTCCCCACAACGTCGATGGGGCTCGCTTCTAGATCGGCATAGAACCCCAACACGTAATCCCCGGGAATGCCGAAGACCGTCCGCAGGCCCAAACTCTGAAGTCGCTGAATCAAGTAGTCCGAAATCGTCGGATGCACGAGCGCCGATCTGTTCCGGCCGGACTTCGCTCGCATGGCGGCGGGTCGATCGGTCCGTTTCATTTTTCCAGCAGACTTGGCCACGTTCATTCCCCCCCTCGACCGGCCCCGACCGTTTCCAAGTGGATATCGGGCGCGATGCCGGCACCGGTCCACCTAACCGAATTCTAACCCGCTCTTCGTTCGGTGCCGACACCAAGCCAAGTCTCTTGTAACGCGGGGGTCTCGCAAAAGATGCGGTAATCTCGTCAGAGAAGGCAGAGGATCCGCCTCGCGATTTTCATCGACTTGTGGAAAAGAAGATCTCCGCGACCGGCCCCATGGGGAGGATCTTCCCTGTCAAAGCTCCGGTATCCCCCTCCGCCGAGTCGAACCAGTGGCGGAACAAAGAAACAATGCGTGCAAGGGATCACCCAAAATGCTATTGCATACTGTAGAGAGGAAGGGATCCGGCCACCCTCCGGCGGTCGGATTGATTTGCCAACATCAAAAGGAATGGGGATTCTCCTGATGCCCAGTGAGGTAGCAAAGCTTTCGTACAACGGGTCCACCACTGATCTGGAAGTGGTTGTCGGGACGGAAGGGGAGAAAGGGGTCGATATCGGCAAGCTCCGGGATAAGACCGGGCTGGTCACGCTCGACCCGGGTTACGGCAATACCGGCGCGACCAAAAGCGAAATCACCTTCATCGACGGTGAACGAGGGATCCTTCGCTATCGCGGCATCCCGATCGAACAATTGGCCGAGAATGCTTCGTTCATCGAAGTTGCTTATCTGCTGATCTACGGCAACTTGCCGACCGAGACCGAACTGAAGGATTTCACGCACAAGTTGACCCATCACACCATGATCCACGAGGACATGCGGCGGGTCATTGACGCGTACCCGGCAACGGTCCATCCGATGGCAATTCTCTCGGCCATGGCGGGGTCGCTGTCCAGCTTCTATCCCGAGACGATCGACGTTCATCGGCAAGACGAGATCGACATGACGATCATCCGGATGCTGGCGAAGCTTCCGACGATTGCCGCCTTTAGCTACAAGAAACTGATGGGCCAGCCTTACGTCTTCCCGAAGAACAATCTCAGCTATTCGCAGAACTTGCTGAACATGATGTTCGCGTTGCCGGTCGAAGAGTACGAAGTCGATGCGGATAAGGCGGCAGCGCTCGATGTTCTTTTCATCCTGCATGCCGACCACGAGCAGAACTGCAGCACGTCGACCGTTCGCTTGGTCGGAAGTGCCGAGACCAACTTGTACGCATCGCTATCAGCGGGTATCTGTGCCCTGTGGGGCCCGTTGCACGGCGGCGCCAATGAAGCCGTCGTCGAAATGCTGAAAAAGATTCACGAGGATGGCGGCAACGTCGACAAGTATGTCTCCATGGCCAAGGACAAATCGACCGAGTTCCGTTTGATGGGTTTTGGCCACCGCGTCTACAAGAATTACGATCCGCGAGCGGCGATCATTCGAAAGTATTGCGACCGAGTGTTGGCGAAGCTCAAGAAGGCAGACCCCATGCTCGATATCGCCAAAAAGCTTGAAGAGGTCGCTCTCAACGATCCTTACTTCGTCGAGCGAAAGCTTTATCCCAACGTCGATTTCTACAGCGGCGTGATCTACCGAGCGCTCGGCATCCCGGTCAATATGTTCACCGTGATGTTCGCACTTGGTCGGCTACCGGGCTGGATTGCTCATTGGAAAGAGATGCTTTCGCAGCCGGGTCGACGAATCGGTCGGCCGCGACAAATCTATACCGGCGAAGTGAAGCGAGACTACGTCCCCATTTTTCAGCGGTAGCCGATAACCAGCGGATCCCGGTAAAGTGGGAGTGTCATCGGAATGGTCCGCGGCATGATCAGTGTTGCGGATCCGAGTTGGCGATTTCGCCGGCGCGGTACTCTTCGCGAGAAAGAAGCTTGCCCGTGGCGTCGATGGTCTCGCGCGTGCCGTTCAATTTGCCCTGGGCAAAGTGGGCGATCGCTTTGCTGCCATCTTCGAAGTAGGTCGTCGTCACGCCCTCCATTTCGCCGGCACGATAGGTTCCTTCCTCGGCAAGCATGCCCGACTTGAGCCAGCGTTTGTAAGGGCCCTCCTGGACGCCGCCGACAAAGGTGTATTCGTCCCAGGGGTTTCCATTCTCGTACCACCGTTTCCAGAGGCCGTCGGCTTTTCCTTCGATGTAGTTTCCTTCCTCCTCGAGTTGGCCTTGCCGATACCACGATTGCCAGAGACCATGCAGTTCGCCGGCTCGCCAAGTGGCGACGCTTGATTTCTGCCCTTGATCGAACCAGTTGCTCCAGACGCCCTCTTGCCCTTGCTCGGTCCAGTTCCCTTTGCTGGCGAGTTGGCCATTGGGATGGAAGATGGTCCATTCCCCGAACCGCATTCCCGCGCGATGCTGGCCTTGGCTTTCAAGCGATCCGTCGGAGTGAAAGTACTTGGCCGGCCCGTCGAGTTGTCCCTCGCGATAGTTTTCCTCGGCAATCAACTTTCCCTTTTCGTTGTATTCTCGGCGAAGTCCCTCGAGTTGGTCCGCGCGGAATCGCTGCTCGATGGCGATTTGAGCGTTTTCGTGCCAAGATCGGGCCGGGCCCTCGAGTTTGCCGGCGGCGTAGGTGACTTCTCGCTCGGGTTTGCCGGTGGGGAAGTAATACTTCCAGACGCCGACGGGTTCGCCCTGCTGAACCTCCCCTTCATACCGAAGAATCTTGCCCCCAGGGTGAAAGAAAGCGACCTTGCCGTCGACCTTTCCTTCCTTGAAAGTCGCCTCGGCCCTTCGGGCTCCGTCGCGACTTTTCTGCGTCACCACACCGTCGACATCGCGCGAGCAGCCGACCAGTAGGCCGCAAAAGAGGCCGATCTCGATGATTTGGATTCTCGGATTCATCATGCACATCCCAAATGAGCGACAGGCCTCGGGGAGAGTTTCTGCCTTAAGTCTACACCACAAAACCACTTTGAGAGGCTCACCAGGGGGGATCGGTCAGGCGTCTAAGTTCCTTTTCCGCGGCCCATTCTGCCCGTAAATTCGAAATCCCGAGCCGACCGCCGACCAACAACTCTACTTGTCTGGTTCGTGGGCCTCCTTTATGACCAAGGGGCCCGAGAAAGTTCGGCCAAGCCAAGGGGGGAATAGGCTCGATGAAGATCATGGACCGGCATTTGTTCATGAGCTTTGTCATGGCGTATGTCATTTGCTTTGTCAGCTTGGTCGGGCTTTATGTCATCATCGATCTGTTTGCCAACGCCGACGAGTTCTTCGAAGATCATGCTGGCAGCTTCGTCTTTATCCGTCGGGTCGCGAAGTTTTACTTCCTGCATTCGTTCGAGTATTTCGCCCGGCTCTCCCCGGTCATCACCATGATCGCGGCCATGACCACTCTGGCGAACCTGCACCGCCACAACGAGGTCGTCGCTCTCTTAGCGGCGGGCATTCCGACCAAGCGGGCGTTGATGCCGATCTTGGCCGGGACCCTGGTCGTCATCGGTCTAGGGATCGTCAATCGAGAATGGATCCTCCCTCGCTACTCAGAAGTCCTTCAACGTTTGCACGAAGACATTGAGGCCGACCATGTTTTGTTGCCGACGATGTGCATCGATAAGGATCAAGTTCTTTTTCGAGCCGACCATGCTTTTCGTGAGGATAAACGGCTCGAGAACGTGAATGTCACATTCCCGGTGGAAGTGACGGGTATCCTGCAAGAGGTCCACTGCATCCGGGCTTACAACACACCCGATCCCGAGACGGGCGAGCCTGGCTGGCTGCTCGTCGATGGCGATGCCCCCGTCGATACTAGCATGGCGCGAGGCAAGCTTCGGCAACTTCCCGATGGAAAACTTTATGTCCGGACCAACGTCTCCTTCGATGACATGATTCGCCGACCCAATTGGAAAAGCTTCGCGAGCACGACCGAGCTCGTAAAACTATTGCAGCGGGAAGAGATCAAGGATCCGCAGGATGTTCGCGTTTTGGTCCATAGTCGGCTAATGGACCCGGCCCTTCATTTTCTGCTGGTGCTCATCGGATTACCTTTTGTGCTGCAATGGGAGCGAAAGAACGTTTTCGCGGGAATTGCTGTCGCGATGGCTCTCTGCGGAGCATTCTTCGTGACAGGATCGATGGCGAGTTATTTTGCCTCTCATGGTTACATCGACGCGATGCTGGCCGCCTGGGTGCCGCTTCTGACCTTCGGCCCCATTGCGATGGCCCTCTTCCCCCGGATCGGAACTTGATTCTCCTGGCGACCTTCGGGGAACGGCAGGAATCCCGTCGTTTCCAGCCGGAAAGCCCGCTCTTAAAGTCGATGCTACCCGAACCGGTCCCCCATCTGTAGACTGTCTCGCGGTACCAAGCCTGCTGATCGGGCCGCCTGCTGATCAGGCCGGTTTTAGGCTGCGCCCGCCTTGGGGCTGCGCGGTGGAAAAGCTGTCGGAGGGGTGAACGGGCGAATGGCAATCGCGAAACTGGCCCTCGAAAATGGTCTGGTCTTCACCGGAACCGCTTTCGGCGCCACCGGCCAGCGGGACGGCGAAGTCTGTTTCAACACGTCAATGACAGGCTATCAAGAGATCCTCACCGATCCCTCTTATTACGGCCAGATCGTCACGATGACCTATCCGCTGATCGGCAACTACGGCATCAACGCCGACGATGCAGAATCGGCCAAACCTTGGCTTTCCGGATTTGTTTGTCGAGAACTCTCCCGCATCGTCAGCAACTATCGGCACACGCAAAAGCTCGAGGACTTCCTGGCCGAGCATGGCATCATCGGCTTGCAAGGAGTTGATACCCGCGCGATCGTCCTGGCCACCCGCAGCCAAGGAGCCATGAAGGGGATCCTCTCGACCACCGATCTCGACGATGACAGCCTGGTCGCCAAGGCGAAAGCCTCCCCGGGACTCGTTGGCCGTGATGTCGCTCGCGAAGTGATGCCGACCGAGACTCGATCATGGTCCGAATGCAATGCCGACGAATGGCGATTCCTGCAGGGGATCCAAACTTCCTCTCACGCGAAGCATGTCGTCGCGATGGATTTTGGCATGAAGTGGAACATCGCTCGATGTCTGGCAGAAACCGGTTGCAAAGTGACCGTCGTCCCCGGTTCGACACCCGCGGCCGAGATCATGGCCCATCGGCCGGACGGAGTATTCATCTCGAATGGTCCCGGCGACCCCGAACCGCTCACGTATGCCATCGATTCCATCCAGCAGATGCTCGGCAAAGTCCCGATCTTTGGGATTTGCTTAGGGCATCAACTCATCGGGCAAGCGCTGGGAGGGAAAACCTTCAAGCTGAAGTTCGGCCACCGCGGCGCCAATCAACCAGTCTTGAATCAGCTCACCGGACGGGTGGAAATCACGACTCAGAATCATGGCTTTGCCGTGGACCCGGCGACGCTCCCCGATGCGGTCGTGCCTACTCATATCAACCTGAACGATCAGACGCTGGAGGGGCTTCGCCATCGAGATCTGCCCGTCTTTTCCGTGCAGTACCATCCCGAGGCAAGTGCCGGCCCGCACGATAGCCAATACCTCTTTGGTGACTTTGTCGAGATGATGGACAAGCACCCGGTCCGCTAACGATCGCGCGAACGATTGCCGGGGGCAGGCCGGCGACCTGCTTGGATTTCTGGGAAGAATCAACGAATCAAGGATCTGGACTGATGGTCTCAAGTTGCGTTGTCGGACTTCAATGGGGTGACGAAGCCAAAGGAAAGGTGGTCGATCTCCTCACACGCGAACACGACATCGTCGTTCGCTACAACGGCGGGGCCAATGCGGGCCATACCGTGATGGTGGGAAAGGAAGTCTACAAGCTCTCGTTGATTCCCTCGGGAATCGCCTGGCCCGGATTGCAATGTGTCATCGGTAACGGCACGGTCATCTATCCTCAAAAACTCCTTGCCGAGATCGATGAACTCGTCAGCCGAGGTCTCAAGATTGAAGGCCGACTTCTTATCAGCGACCGCGCCCACGTGATCTTCCCTTACCACATCGAAGAGGAACGACTCAACGAAAGCTCGGCCGGCAGCCGAAAGATCGGCACCACCGGGCGCGGCATCGGCCCCTGTTATGCAGACAAAGTCAATCGGCTCTACAGCATTCGAATGCATGATCTTTTGGACCCGGCGAAGCTTCGCGAACGACTCGCGTTGATCGTCCCACGCAAGAATCAACTCATCCGTGCGTTCTCCGAAGACCCTGTGGTTTTCGATGCCGAGACCATCGCGCAAGAGTACGACCTCTATGCAAAGCGATTGCGACCCTATGTCGGGGACACATTCTGGTTTCTGCAGCATGCCATTGAAAAGAAGAAGAACATCCTCTTTGAAGGAGCCCAGGGGACGCTCCTGGATGTCGATCATGGCAGCTATCCCTTTGTGACGAGTTCCAACAGTTCGACATGCGGTATCCCATCGGGATGCGGCGTCTCGCAACGACACATCGATCACTTTATCGGCATCGTCTAGGCATACACCACACGCGTCGGA
>JAIELF010000008.1 GCA_019753235.1 bacterium | reverse complement strand
AGACATGAAGCGGCACCGATGCCAAATCCGTGAGAGGATCGATCAGCCTTTGCAGAGGATGCTGATTCAACTTGGAAAAGGACTCTGCATACACGGCGGGCCAAACGCCCGTCTTTTCCTTCCAGAATGAAGCGATCCGACCTTGAGCATACTGTTGGATCATGATTCCACTCGAACAGTGAAACTCGACTTGCATCTGCACCAAATCGCGGTCGGCATTCCAATGCACGGCAGGCGAGCCGGCCCGGTTGTAGCCGAGCATCAGACGAGGGAGCGTCAACATCGTCTGATAAGAACTCAAATTCAGATCGAGATGTACTTCTGGTTGAAGTCGCCAGCGGTCCCACCGAAGCCGAGAGGCGTCCGGCAATCGAAGATCGGTTTCGAGAAGCTCGGTATCGATGATCTGAAACCAAGGGAGGGATCGGCCCGTCTGCATCGAAAGAGGTTCAACTTGTACCAGCAGCGTGAGAAGGTCGGCCTGTTTGCCCGCTCGGTCGGCGAGTTGCCGAAGCCCTTGTAATTGCCATTGAAGATCAATTGACTTCTCGTGATAGAACGGGTCATCGACGGATAGCTGGGCAAGTTCACGATGAAGAGCACGAAGACGAGAACTGGCCTGGACTAGAACGTTGACTTCGCCTGGCCTAGTCGGAACCGTGTCGGCGACAATACGCTCGAATCGCCCGATGGCCTCCTCGAATGGAATCGATCGTTCGATGGCGGTGGGTGCCCGACCGAATCGCTCCATCCAGATCTGGCGAGCACGTTCGCGAACGCCGGTCTCGCTTGCGAACTCGGCCGATTGTGGGTTCAAGAAGATACGTTCACGAACGATGGGTTCATGAATGATGACGACCTCGGGCCAGTGGGTAAGGTCGGCACGTGGGAAGTCTGTGTCGTGATAAAGTCGAGTCGGAGGCATTCCATCGAGGGTGGGCCAATCACCCAGCGCCTGCGGGGGATCGGTTTTCCAGGAAGGATCCTCCAGTCGATACCGCACCAATCCGACCTGCGCACGGGCCATCACTTGCCAACTGAAGCGAGAGCCCTCGAGCGTCCAGTGGACATCGCCCGGAATCGTCAAATGACGCCAAGGAAGAAGGACTTGCATCGTCATCCAGAGGAGAAGGCCAACAGGAACGTACCAGCCGACCCGAAACCGGGGTGGGGAGGGGTTCGGCTTGGGAGAGGGAGGAATCCTCCAGCCGAGAACCGCTCCCAGAAGCGGGACGATCAGCATTCCCAGCATCATCCAACCAGGATCGGGAGCCCGGAAAGTTGGCCTTTTGATCCATGCCCATAAACGCAAAGGCCAATCAGGATCCAGGAAAATCAGTGTTGAGGAAATCGCCATGGCTGGGAATGCCCCGATCATGAACACCCAGAAGTTGGTCGCGTGAAACATCACCATCAGAACCAGGCCGAGCACTTGGGTTCGGCGAATGCAAAGCATCGCCCCGATGAGGAGATCGAAAACAATCCCGCCCCAGACGAAGGAGTAGACGACCGGCTCCGAGCGAAGAAAGGCGAAGACCGATTGCATGGTTTCGGGACTGAGGACTTGCGCCAGCGGTTGGGCCGCCAATTGGCTGCGAAACCAGAAACGGGGGGGTTCTCCCATGAGCCAATCCGGGTTCATCTTCACGATAGCCGCGAAAGTGTAGACAACGTAAAGCTGTGCCCGAAACCAAAGGATGCACCAGAATGGAATCACGCCATCGGTCTGCGTGCCGACGTTCGATCGGCATCGCGAAAGCCAGCGATCGATCGAAAGACATCGGCTACATGGAGTGAGTGCTAGCATCAATGCGACAAGGCTGGTGAGGTAGTAATGATTGTTCCACCAGTTCGCTTCGAGCATCCAGGCGTACGTAAAGAGAAGTCCGTTGACGATGGCCGCCACCGGTGTCAGCAGCCCGATGAGAAGCATCAAGCTCGATAGTCCCAGTAGGGCAAATGCGATGCTGGTGCCGGGCTCAGGGAGGGGAACTATCCATTCAAAGTTTGGGTAAGGAAAGTTCCAGACGGCATCTTTGCCTGTGTAGAGATATTCGAGTGTCGACATCGACCCGTCAGCAATCGGGCGAATGAATTCCCACGTTTGCCAAAGCTGGACGGCGCCAAAACCGATCCTCATCATCGCCAGCGACATTCCGGAGACCGGCGTGCCGAGCCAATCCTGGATACGCATGCAGGGTGTTTTGCATCCTCATTTCAGGGTCGAGAGTTGTTCTAAAAGTGTTCGCGGCATCTTTTCTTTCATTGGGATTCATCGCCGGCCATCGTGCTCTCACGAGGAAACAGCACTTGCGTTGGCGTGAGTTGATCTCCAGGCGATTCGCGCGGCCCCTTCATGAGATTATGGTCGCCCATCTCTATGGCGGAAGAGCGTTCATTTCATTTTCTTGGATGCCTCAGGGCGATAAGCCTGCGCGGGACAGAGGTATCGAAGAATGGTGCGGGATGTAAAAGAAACACCCTCGCTGGTTTTAGGCCGAGCGAGGGTGTTTGATTTCGAAGAATGAAGCCAGCCCCTGGTCCAGGGCGGCTCTTTCTTTACTTGGCCTGTCGGCGACGAGAGAACTGCAGAGCGGTGGCACCGAAGCCAATCGCGCCGAGCAGGATCAAAGCGTTCGCTTCAGGAACGTTGACGGCATTGGTGATCGAGCCGCCCGCAGAATAAGCGGGGGGAGCGATGGCCGCCGTTCCGGACAGGTTGTAGTTGACGGTGCCGGTGAAGCCTCCGTCGAAGGTGACCGAGCCAAAGATGCCCAGATTTGCGATGGGAACCTTAAAGTCAACATTGAAGACCTGCGAACCGGCAAAGCTGATCGGCAGCGACAGGTTCAGACCCAACGACGCGAAGTCGAACGAGGTGAGAACCGACAAGTCATCACTAGTCAAGCTTGGGGTCGGAACCTGCTTGGCAACCAAGTTTCCGAGCAGAGCGAAGGCTTGGTTCAAAGGCTGAGAGAGGTTGACCAAGCTTCCAAGGCTTTGGTTGATGCTGCCGAAGATTCCCAGATCGACCCTGACATTCCCGCTGAGTCCCGCGGTGATTGCTCCCGACAGATCGCCTGGCAGGCCGAAGATTCCCGCCACGCCCAAGTTTTGAACACCTGTTGGGCTGGCGTTTGCGTTCGGGTTGGACGGATTGATGAAAGGATGATTCCCGTCAGGGAAGGTCGAGTTGTCTTGAGCCCCGATGATTAAGTTGCTGGGGCCGGTGGATGCAAACGATGCACTCGCGTTGCCATTCACGACGCCGGAAATCTGGGCACCGAAGTTCACGGTCGTCAATCCCAGAATGTTCAGTCCCACGTTGCCATTGATGATAGCTTGGTTGGTCTGGAAATTCTGGTTGATGAGGTTCGCGTTGAGACTCTGAACGATGAGGTCCATGGCGCTGTTTTTGATCAAACCATCATCGAAGAGACCGTCTGATCCAGGAACAAGTTGGTAATCGCCGCCATCATTTGGGTCAGGTCCAACGGCCTTGAAGTCGTCTTCGCCACGAATAACGAAATTACCCGTCACCGGATTGTTGATCGGCGTCGGGTTTGGATTGAGGCTGAGAGGTACATTCTGAGAGGGGATCGTGACGTCAGCCCCCACGCTGACCGGCGTACCGGCGATATTGGCGACTTGCAACGTCACTCGTCCGTTCTGGCTTGAAATTCCCAGATTGCCGTTGAGCGAGATGGACGACGTCAGGTTGCCCGTCGAGATGTTGAAGTTTCGGTCGACCGTCGCTCCCCATGATTGGGAAGAAACGACAGCCGTTAAAACACCCAGAGAAAAAACACGCATAGAGCGTTTCATGAATCTAACACCCTCCTCTTCCGAGGCATCTGTCAGCGAGGGACCACTCGTGAGCGGATGTCTCGACTCCTCCGTCTCCCGATCGAATTGCTTGAAACTGGGATAAACGGGGCCTCATCGAAATGCACTCCCGCTAGTCTAACCAACTGGAAAATAGTCGCAAGGAGAATTCTGCAAATCTGGGGGCTTTATCCCGTCAGACTGATTTGGACCGTCTTGGGGTCGCTCAGTCAGGCGGAAATAGCGACTTCTCCTAGCCGGGGAGCGGACGCCCCTTTTTGCTTTCTCGGAAACAAGCGGCAGATCGCCCATGGAATCGTCCTGCCATATCGTAAGTTTGGTCGGACTCTGCCCGACAGCGGTGCCGGTGAGGGCTACCCCATGCCGATGGGGCCCCGATCGAGCGAGGCGACGGAACCAAACATGAATCTCCGAAATTCCCTTTATTGGGTCTTCGCATTTCTCGTTTTGACCGCGTTGCTGACGCTTTGGCGCTGGGACGTATTGGTTCAGCGGCCTTACGGGTCGGCCGCAACGGGCCTATTCACGCAAGCGTCGGCCGTCGCCTGGGGCGATGTCGATAGCTCGGCCACGCCGGCCCCGACCCTCTATCGATCAAGCATTCTCCCGGCATTTTTAGCGGGGCTGATGCGGATCATCCCCGATTCCCCGAACCTCTTGATGCTCATCTACCGCATCGTTCAGTTCTCTTTGGCCTCCGTGATGGCGCTAGCGCTCGTGGGTTATCTTTGGAGTCGCGCTGGCTTGGGAGGAGCGGCGATCGTTGCCGTCGGAATCTTGTCGGCTCCGGTGGTGACCGTGCAGATGGAACTGATGGGGATCGATTTCCCCGTCGTCGTGCTTCTGATATTGGCCGGCATCCTGCTGTTGCGCGGGCATGGATTCTTAGGAGGACTGCTCGCGATCCTGGCCTGCCTTTTCAAATGGACGGCCATCAGTTATCTGGCGGCGGGATTCGTCTACTCGATTTTGGGCTTGATTCTGGGCTCGCCGAGGGCGGGGCGAGGGAGTCTCGTCGTTCACGGTCTGGGACTGATCGGCATGATCGCTCTGCTCGCCAGCCGATGGGACAGCAACGAACATCTGGGGGGATGGGTCCCCTCACCGGCGTTCGGCACCAGCCCGATCGTCGATATCTGGTGGTGGTCGCCGGACCTTCTGGTTTATCTCGCGATAACGATGATCGCGCTGGCTGCCCTGGGTCGATGGAGTGATCGCTCCGAGACCACCATGACCGACCCGACAGAAGCCCCGACAGGCTTTTCGTTGCTGGATCCTCCGATCCTGCTCGGCGGATTGGTTATCCTCTTTGTCTTTATTCGATTGGTGATCACGGGAGCGACACCGGCCGAGCTGGCGATCGTGATCCCGTTCCTATTTCTGATCATGGGTTGGGTTGCATTCTCTTGGCCGAAGTTCAGGCCGGCGTCGATCTCGTTCTTTTTTGTGATCGCGGTGTTTCAACTCGTCAACTCGACTGGGATGATGCTTCCTGCCATTCCGAATTCGATCGATTACCGAACAAGCTCGCTGCGCGAGCGAAGTCGGGAATACCTCGACACGGATCATGCCTTGCAGGTAGAGGGTCTCCTATCGCTGCTGGAGCGGGGCCGAGATACGACTGTCGCCACCGTTCCGCCGATGGTTCATTATCTTTCTCTTCCAGCCCTGGGGTATGTTCGCGAACCCTTCGAGGGTTATTCCTTGGGTGGGCCGACGACTCGTCGATTTAAGCCGATCGATGATATTCGGACCGATCCGCCGCCGCGTCTTTCGGTGGTCTACCTTCGCAATCGTTATGCCGCCAATCACGAATGGACGATTCCCCTTCCCGAAGCCGGCGACGAGCTTATCTATCCTCGAGCCAAAGAGCGACGCGAGCAGCCGCGATGGAAGACATCTCGACTCTTTGTCTACAAAGCCCGAGAGGTTCCAAGCGAGTCCGCCGACGAAACGACGCGTCGACTTATTCGGCGGATTTGGCCCTCGGCAGGTTCGATCGATCGAGCGCGACAATTGGCTCAGACGGGCCGATCGAGCGAAGCCGAGATCCTCTATCGTCAGATTCTCCAGTGGAATCCCTCCGATCATGCTGCCCGTCTGCAATTAGGAGAACTTCTCGAGGGGCGGGAAGACTGGGCAGGCGCGCAGCAAGAGTACCGACGGATTCCACTCGGGTCGAGCGAGTATTGGCAAGCTCTCAGCCGGGCGGCGGGGATCGAGGTTGTTCAGAAGAACTACGAGGCTGCCGACCGGGCGTTTGCCGACGCGATCAGTTCGTTGCGAAAGGAGGCTCGGTCCGATCCACGCGAACTGGCGATGTTGTATTTGCGATGGGGTTTGGCCGACATGGTCCGGCAAGACTGGGTCAAAGCGGAGGAGAAGTTGGCCCAAGCGACGGGCAGCGACCCAAGCTTTTCATTGGCGTTTCGAGAGCGAGGATTGGTTCTGATGAATCAATCGAAATGGCTTGGCGCGAAAGATCAATTGGAACTGGCTCTCGATCTTGATCGCGAGGATCCGCGGACGCATTTCTACCTAGCCTCCGCGTTGGTTTCATTGAAGGATTGGGATAGAGCCCGCGCCGAATTCATGGAGACACTTCGGCTGGATCCATCGAACCTGGTCGCGCAGCAGGGGCTCAGCGAGGCGCTATTGAAGCTGCGCCGATATGAAGAAGCGGCGGGCGAATACGAGGATGCTCTCTCTCGCGTGCCCGAACGAGAGAAGGGCCAGCGAGCAGTTCTTCTCATGGGTCTGTCAGATGCGCAGCGGGGCAAGGGAGATTGGGCAGGGGCGATCACCTCGCTTCGGCGAGCGCTTGTTTTAGAAGAGGGGACGAAGCTGGCGGCCAATCAGTTGGCTTGGTTATTGGCAACCGCCCCGGTGGACGAGTGGCGTAATGGCGAGGAGGCCGTTCAAATGGCCGAGGACTGCCTCGCCGACCCGCAAGTGTCGGCAGCGTTTCTCGACACGTTAGCCGCTTCTTATGCGGAGATCGGGAAATGGGATCTCGCGATGACGACCATCGATCGAGCCATCCAAAAGGCCGAGGCCGACCGCGACGAAAGTCTATTGCAGGAATGTCAGCACCGTCGAGATCTATACCGCGAGCAAAAGCCTTTTCGAGATAAGGCAGAGCCTTAGTCGGACCAATCCTCGCAGATCAACAACGCGGGCGTTTTGGCGAGGGTGTTCGTGTTGATCACGACGCCGGCTCTGGTTAGAAGGTGTGGCTCATGCCGATAACAACACCTAGATGCCGACGAAGTTCGTTGTCTTGTAGCACGTCCGACGAAGAAGCGCGATAGTCCAAGCCGATCGAGAAATTGATCTTCTCGGTGATGCCGACATCCAGTGCCATCTTGCCATAGAAGCCAGCATCAAAGCCGGTCAGCTTGAACGAGTCGACGGCAATCGACTCTCCGCCCGTCCCGGGTCTTCCGTTGACGTTGATCCAATCGAACGTGATACCCGCCATGGCGTTTGGGCTCAGTCGGATGCCGAAGAGATCGAAATCGACGCGATACGTCGGAGCGAGAATCAGACTGTTCATGCTTCCATCTTGCGAGGCGATCGTTCCTCCCGATGCGCGACTGACGATCTGTCCCTCTTGTTCGCCGCCGATGAAATGAGAGTATTGCCACATCACCGTAAAGCCGGTCCGCGCGAAAACGACCGATCCATCCTGACAGACCCAAGGAAGAAACTCGGCACCGACTTGGGCTCCGTCCAGATCGTTGACGGCCAGTCGGGTTGATTGGTTCTGCGCGGAACCTCGGACGTATCCGATGTAGACTCTCTTCTCGCAGTCCCATTTGCTGTAACAGTCAGCACACTCGTAGCTGTCACAGGGAGTGCCGTCGTCGTTGAGAAGCCGATTCCCTAGTCCACGCAGTCCCAGGCCAAACTTATGCCCGCGACCGACATGGGCTTTGAAGCGAGACAAACATTTCGATTCGTGCAAGGCGCACTCGTCGTCGTAACAGGCGATCGTCGAGGTTGCCGTATCCGAGGGGGTCGACGAAATGACTTCGGTCCCCGCCTCACCTGTCAAATCCTCGACCGCCCCGTCATTCGATGGGGAAAAGACGCGCGACTTGCCTGGCGGTGGCGTGATCGGTTCCTCTTGTGACCAAGCAGGCCGAACCCCGGCCAGAACCGCGAGTGCCACTCCAATACCGATCCCGATCCCGTGTCGCATCGGATGTTCCTCATCCAAGCCATCGTCGACGAGAAGCGTGTCGTCCGCGTTGCCGCGTGTGCGAAACTCTCCAGCGTCACCCTCTTGGAAAGGGTTTGCTGGGTCAGGTTGCCGACTCTCGCAAGAGGGCTCGCCCGCTTCCGATCACGGACTCGACCCGCCCCATCCGCCCCCTTTCCTCGTGTTAAGAGGAATAGGAATGTACCGATGAAGCCGAAAAGTCCGGTTATGGTGGTTCATCGGATAACCCGGCCCGCGAAGTTCGGGAAATTGCCGGGTTTAACGATTGTTTTGACTACGGCTGGAAAGCTGGGGCAGATGGATAGTTTCTTCATCAGAATCAACCTCATCTAAGGGCGAGGAGATCGTGTAGGCGAAGCGGGGACAGGCTATCAGCACGCGGGGGCTCGTTGGTCGAGCTTTCGTCTCCCGTCGGCAGAGGCCCGCTTCCCATTTCGTATTCTCCCGTGTCGCCCCGTGGAGTTCGCGCAGCAAAAGTGAACGCCTTTCCATGGATCGTGAATCCCGTTTCCGGCTTTCGTGGCGAACCTTCATCATCGGCTTGGCAACTCAGATGACGAACGATTCGTCGTCGAACATCATGCTGAACACTTGATCTGTGGGTTGTTCCCGGCGAGTCAATCTCTTGCGATCCTCGTTGGTTGTCGATTCGTTGACGCTGGATTGATGAACGCTGGACGAAAGTGGATCCCGAGTCTCCGGCGGAATGAATCGGGTAGAACCTCCGTTAGAAGAAACGGACAAAGCAATCGCTTGCGAGAAGGTGTGCATGGCGGACGCATAACTCATACGTGCGATCCAGGAACTTGTTGCACCGTTTGCCGTCATTGCCGAGTCGAACACCCCTTCTGCCGCGGGACCGATAAAGGAAAGAGTAAGCGACTGAATCTGGTCCGCGCCTCCCAACCCGTTGGTCAAGATATTTCCTGTGATTCCCTCGAAGCCGTAAGAGATGCCGCGAGCGACCCCATCGGATCGGAGGAGATCTGCTTGCACGACCGTTGGCGTCAGCCGAGTGAAGTTCACGACATCTTGCCCGAAGGTGCCTGACCAAATCAGGTTCGTAACGCCACCCGTGGTCTGCACTTGAAAGCCGGTGACGGCGACGGCGTGTTGCCCAGGGAGGCTGGCTGCTCCACGCGAGTCGGAAACGCGCACGCGGATGTTCTGTGAACCGAGCGTCGTCATGGATCGTGTTGCGGTGACCGTCGCGCCGCCGGTGATCGACTGGTCCCAAGTTCCGTCGCTGTTCCAATCGATCTGGTAGGTGAAGCTCGGGCTGGTCGATTGACGCCCAACATAATCGAGGGCGCTCACCTGTATCTGGTAGCTGCCGTCAAGCGAGGTGTCATCGTTGGCGACGATGGCGACGCGCGGCAAGACTGTCGCTGTTACCGTGAATGTCTGATTGGGAATCCCCGATGAGAGTGTAAGGTTGGTGGTGATGGTCTGGCCATCGGCGGTCCGGACGATGACATCGTAGTTTCCATTAAACCCTCGCCAGTTCAAGCTGCCACCGGTTGCACTCGTGGTGGAAATGTTGGTGTTCCACTCGGCCCGAAGGTCGAGATATCGCTGGCCCGCGGCATTGAGTCGGCCATCGGCGTCCATCAGGGCTCGGCTGGGATCACGACCTGGTGAGCCACCCCAGAAGTCCCAAAGCATGATCCCTTCCATCGCAGAGTGACTGAACGCCAGCCGGAAGAACTTTTCGAGTTGATCGGCCCGAAGGTTTTCATCGGCATTGAGTGTATCGAACTCTGTCGCCCAAACGGGCAAGCCCGTCTGGAGAAGAGCGTCGAGCCGCGAGAGGATGGTGTAGGCCTCGATCGAGCCGGGAAAGTGCCCTTGCACGCCGATGCCATCGACATTCACTCCCTGACTGGCAAGCCGCGCGACGAGCGCGACCATGTCATCGGCCATTGCCCCTTCCAATACGTTGTAGTCGTTAAGGAAAAGCTGTGTGTTGGGGTCGAGTTGCTTTGTGGTGTTGAACATCCAGGGGATGATGGAGTCGCCAAGCCGACTCTCGTAGAAGTTGCCGTGCAGCATCTCGTTGTAAACGTCCCATTGCGCGTAGTCGCCTCGATAGCGATTAAGGACGCTGTTGAGTCGCTGCTGCATCTCTGCTTGCAGATCGGCATTGGAGAGGCCCGGCACCCAGGTCGGATGAGATTGCGACCAGAAGAGCTGATGGCCTCGCAATTGCATACCGTTGGCTTGGGCCCAGGCCACCATCGCGTCGGTGACGAAGTAAGTCTCTGTACCACGTGTCGGTTCATTCGAGGGCCAACCCTGTTCATATTCCAACGTGACCCATTCGAAGTTGTTCGCGGCAAAATGGGCGTAGGTCGGGTTCGCCAGTCCGACATGATTGATCGCGGTGCCGAAACCGAACTCACTTGACTTTTGGTGAAGCTCGATCGTCGCTCCTTCCAGCGGATTGCCGAACTGATCGACAATGTTGATGCGCGCGTCGGACTTGCGAATCTGTTCGATGCGAGTGTTGGCGGCCGCTTCCCAGTCAAAGAGGCCCGCAGAGACATCATCGACATAGAAACTCGTTGTCGGGTTCTGATCGACAATCATCAGCCGCAGATCGGTAAGGGTGCCGGCAATGTCCAGCGTCCAGCCGGCAGAGAGCTGATACCATTTGTCCCCGCCAACGACATTGTCGGTGGCATAGTGAAAGGTCTCTCCGCGCCCGTCGACTTGCCGAAGCAGAAGCGAGAGGGTGTCCGATCCGCTGCCCGCCAGGCGGACCCACGCATCAATGCCGAGTTCCGCGCCGTCGGTCCAATTGGTACCGAGGTCGTGATAGGCACCATGCCAAGATTGTGTTCGGCCCGACACGAGCAGAGACTTTGAACCGGATTTTGCTGCCGCGCTCGTCGCTTGAAGATTAACGCCGCCAGCCGTCCACCAGCTTCCAAGATTGCTCTCGAAACCTGTTGAGGTGATCTTGTTGGGTCCGGTGATCTGGGCGGTTGCGCTGGCCGTCTGAGCGACCACTTGCTCGGCCATATGCCCGAGAATCGGCATCGAGGCGTCACAAACGAGGCGATCCTCGAGAGGTTCAAGCCGCAGTGGCCGGGACTCCTCTCGGCGCGAGCGCTTTCTTTGAATGATTCCGTTCGACATGTGCGATTTAATCCCAGTGATTTGCAGCACCAACATCATGGCCGGCGATCAAGATCGACCGCACCGATCCAAAGAACTCAGGCACGGGATGGTTCGAGAGGCTCATGAGCGCATCCCATGCGCCGACGAGATTCCAGTGTTTGGCGCGAGGGGCGCCTTCCAAGCATCGACCGATTTTGCGGGCCGGTGCGAGACGCGAAAAGGGGTTTGCTGAAAGTCTAGCTCGCAACTCGTGAGAGACAGAATTCCAGATCGGTTTCTTATCTCAGACCGCGTCTCGATTTGAGTGACGATGTTCGTTAAACTTCTTAGCCGTATCCCTGACGTCCGCAAGCCTATGAATGGGGCTTTTGATCCCTCACATCCTAAGCCGTTGCAGAGTTCCGCATGGTTCCGATATTCGCTGCTCGGAAATAACAGCCCAGCGTGGAACTGCGAGGGGCGGGATCCTCATCTTGCCGACATCATCGTTCGGTAATGGGTGAGTATTGCAATCAAGAAGGAGCCCAACGGTCCTGACCGGACGCCTTGGACAATCAACATGCTGGGGCTCGTTGGTCGAGTTTTCGTCTCCAGTCGGCGACGATTCCCTTTACGTCTCTTTTTCTCCCTCTTCGTCCCGCTTCCAAAACCAGGGCGACTTCCTCGGCTTTCATTCCCATCTCGAGCATCTGAATCTTGAGTTGGGCGTCAAGGTCTGCCTCATGGGCCTTTCGCCACTGGTAGGAGATAATCGCCAGAAGGACGGTCAACATCGACCCTATAATGGCGATTAAGGCAATGACCAGGCCCATTCGGCCATGATCCAATTCGATAAACTGTTCTAGCATGACACATACTCGATTCTGCGGCGAACCATGGTTCTGCCTATTGATTCGCCCATATCCACGACTGCTTCGACCGAACGATTCTGTCCCTCTATTCGCCCGCAAGCCCACGATATTGGGATGGTCTATCGAATTCCTCTTTTACTCGTGCCTATGAGGTTAACCTCTCGGCCCGGGCGAGGCAATCGTGATCGGCTCGCCGACCCGTTTCTTGGGAGGTCATATTCCCTCTGGCCGCGTGACGCCAGGTCCGGCGGGGCCGAGCGATGGCTCTCTTCGTCGGTCGTTTTTCTGCTATCAAAAAAGAACAGCGCGGATGATGAGAGCCTTCGCTACTCATGACCCCGCGCCGACGAAAGAAAGGAAACGACCATGCCCAACGATGAAGTCCTCTCGCCCGAGGCGATATCGTCGCATTTAGAGCATTTGCCCGGCTGGGAGGTTCTTGACGGCTGGCTTCGAAAGCGCTACGCCACACCGGGGTGGACTCACACGCTGCTCGTGGCCAATACGATTGGTTATCTGGCCGAGGCTGGCTGGCATCACCCCGACCTATCGCTGGGTTACGCTCAAGTCACCGTCAAGCTGCAAACGCACTCGGCTCGCGGCATCACGAATAAAGACATCGAGCTGGCCCGAAAGATCGACGAGGTGATCCTGTGGAAACCATCGCCGGGCGACGCGCTCACCGGGTTCCCGAAGAACTGGGTCAAAGCAGATCCATCGTCCTGAGCAGAACGTCTTCGGGAGATCTCTCGCTGGGGGCGTCGTTCATGGGACGATACCATGGAGCGGGCCGCCCGGCGCCGCCCATTGATCAATGCGCTTTGTCACCGCGGGGTCTTCCAGAACGGGGGGCGAGTGATGGGGCTTCATCCGGGCATCAATGATAAGAGGGTTTCGGCAACCGAAATGCTTCCGCCAAACCTTTCCCCCCGCGCCATGCACGTCCGCGGCAGGGTTCGCTCGCGTGAAGGTGACCCAGAGAAAGTTCGAAAGCGTCCGCGCGGTGAAGGAACTATCGTCGACCACGACGAGCAGCGGAAATGAACTCAAGGGATGATCGGGCCCGAGTTCCTCGGACAGTCGAGCAATGGCGGGCTCGATGTCGTCCGAATGCGATTGGAACTTGGGGCCATCGATTGCCACCACTCCTGGGAAGCAGAGGGCAGGCTTTGAGAATCCTGTTGGGAGTGGAATGTCCGAGGGAAGTACGGTCGGCAACTCTCGCTTTCTTGGCCCCGCTGCCGCGATGACCAGCTTCGAACCTTCATTCAATGCTGTCCCGCTGTAGTCGAGCGTATCGATCGTTGTCGATGTCTGAAAGTGTAGATCGCGCGACCAGTCGATTCGCTCGAGGATGTGCCTAAAGAATGCTTCGATGTCGTGAATGTCGAGCGTGGGGTTGTCCTCGCGGGCGGCGATCCAGAGGAACTTTGCCAGGGATAGTTGCCCCTGACCGAGAATCGCATTCGCCCCGGTGAGAAGCTCGCGTGGCTGACGATTCGATTCATAAGGGACATACCTTTCGCTGCCGATCGCGAGCAAGAGAGGATGGACACCAGCCGCATCGACCGCATGCACCGCATGAATTCCCGGCAACACCGTCGGAATGATGGGGCCGGTCAGTGCATGGATGAACTCGCCAAAAGAAGTATCTTCCTGCGGCGGCCGACCGACGACCGTGAAAGGCCAGATCGCTCCGGGTCGAGCGTAGACCTTTTCGACATCAAGCACGGGAAAATCATGCGTCAACGCGTAGTAACCGAGATGATCGCCGAAAGGGCCTTCGGGTAGTCGGCGACTCGGATCGATCGTTCCGACGATCGCAAAGTCCGCCTCCGCGGGGATCGGCAAACCATTGGGGCCAGCAACCAATCGAAGACGTCGGCCACTGAGGACTCCTGCGAAACCGAGTTCGCTCATCCCCTCGGGAAGTGGCATCACCGCTGATACAGCCAGGGAGGGCGGGCCCCCCACCGAAACGACCACCCGCAATCTTTCCCCTCGTTCGATCGCGCGCGAGTGATGAACTCCGATCCCGCGGTGAAGTTGGTAATGCAGACCGACCTCTCGATCGCGAGCGTAATCATTCCCATCCAGTTGCACGCGGTACATTCCAAGATTAGATCGCGCGAAGCCCGGCTGAACGGGGTCCTCGGTGTAAACCTGCGGCAACGTCACGAAAGCCCCGCCGTCCTTAGGCCAACACGTGATCTTGGGAAGCTCCGAAAGAGAGATCGTGCGCGAAAGTATCGGGCCTGTTCGGACCAGGCGTGGCAGCATCGAAAGTGCTCGCAGCGGGGCGGAAACGTATCGCCATGGACGCCGAGCCAACGAGGATGGATCGACCTTAAGTTCGACCAGCCGCCGAACCGACTCGACGGTATCCCGAAAGATGAACTCGGTCCGTTCCATTGTTCCGAAGAGATTGCTGACAGCAGGGAATGATGTCCCCTTCAACTGCGTGAAGAGCAGGGCGGGGCCTTTGGCCTGCTGGACCCGGCGATGAATCTCAGCCGCCTCTAAATGAGGATCAATCGGTATGTCGATACGAACCAGTTTCCCGTGGCGTTCGAGATCCTCAACGCCTTCCCGCAAGTTTGGGTATCCCATCCGAAACGGGTTCTCCTTCGATGAAGGCCAAGGGGTCAATCCGAAAGCTTTGTGATGGCGGCATCGCCGACGGGCGCCTCTCCCCGTCTTACTCATCGAGCGCCGACATCCATAAGACAGATCTGGTGTCAGGCCCTCCAGAGAACCGGCGTCGCAAGGAGTTTGACAACATGGCCGCGATCGATTTTGTCAGGCAACAGATGATCGTCACCCGAGATTACACCCATCGGTTGCTCCGCGCTACTCCGCCCGATCGTTGGCTCGAAATCCCGACGGGGGGCGTTTCGAACGTTGCCTGGCAAGTCGGGCATATTGCCATCGCCGCCTACCGGCTAGGTCTTTCACGGATTCGCGACCCGCAGCCGACTGACGACGTGCTGATTCCGCCGCGGTATTTGGAACTTTATGGGAAGGGGACGAATCCTTCGTCTTTCCCTGATCAAAATGAATCGCCGGCCGAGCTTTGCCGGGTGATGGATGGGGTTCAAGCTCAGGTCCTTCGGGAGAGCGAAGGCTGGAAAGACGAGGATCTCAAAACGGAATGCCTGTTGCCTCACCCGATCTTCTCGACGAAAATAGATTCGCTTTGGTGGTATTCTCGGCATGAATCGATCCACGCTGGGCAAATCGGATTGATTCGCCGAATGCTGGGTTATGATCCGGCCTGGTAGGAACCTCATTCCTATTCATTGGTTCCGTTTAGGCCTGGTCGCTTACGCAAGGGCCCCACCTCAGGAGCCTTTGGGACAATGAACTAAGCTTGCAAGGTATGTTGAACGTGGCCGATTACTCTCCTTACCAGAAAAAGATCATCAAGCGATATTATGACCAGGCATCCAATATCGGCCTGACTCGCTTGCAGGAGTTGACCACCGAGATCTTTCTGGCGGAGGGGAAAAAGAAGGATCGATTGTGGAAGCAAGTTGCCGGGACCCTCGCGAAGCTCGAACTTCCTCCGTCGAGGATCGAGCACATTCTCGCGAAGCAGGATCCCCAACTTCTGGCCGAGGTGGTCAAGGAACTTTGCTAGAGGGTTCGGGGCTCAGCGGCCCTGGTTCGGCTCGAACCGAATTGATCGCTCATTTTCCAGATCCGGTCCGTTGGAACGAACTGCTCTCGCGCAGTCTCGAAGACACGCTTTTCCTTCGGGCCGAGTTTCTTCAGCCGGCGTGGAAGACCATCGAATCCCAGAAGCCCATCTACCATACTGAAGTCTGCGACGCGTCGGGGAGACTCATCGGCGCCGGGCTCTTCATCAAGAGACCGGGCAGCATCCTCTCTTTCGTCGGAGCCGATCCGGGAGATTACCTCGACATCATTACCGATTCTCGATTGAGTTCCGCGGATGCCTACCAAGTGAAACGGATGGTGATCAGCGACGTCTTAGCAGTCGCGAAGGCCCGATCGGTCTATCTTCCGCATTTGGTCGATGTCTGTATGACGCCCTTGGCCCTCAAAGACGCGGAGCAAACTTTCTACGTGACGGCGGTTCGCACGATGCCTGCTCCCGCGATGGACCTAACCCAAGCCAAGATCGACCGCGCGAGTTTTCGTCGTGTCGAGAATCGTCTTGCCCGCCAAGGGAAGGTTGAGTTTCACCACTGGAAGAAAGCAGAGGATGTTGTTCCTCGTCTCGAAGGATTCTTCGATTTGCATCGCCGGCGTTGGCAAGGAACGAAATGCGGTGAGTATTTTACACATGCCCAGAACCGCGATTTCTTTTTTGCTTTGGCCGAGTCGCTGGGGCAGACGCCTTGGCTTCGGTACGCGGAAATTCGCCTCGACGGTCGATTGGCCGCTGCACATTTCGGCTTTCGGTATCGCGATCGTTTGGTCTGGTACAAGCCGGCTTTCGAAATCGAGCTGGCCAAGCTTTCGCCGGGCGTGGCGATCATTCATCGGCTCATTGATGCGGCCATGGACGAAGGGGCGGCCGAGCTCGATTTCACGATCGGAGGCGAGGCTTTTAAAAGTCGATACGCCAATGTCGAACGACATGTCCATGACATGCATGTGTCAACGTCGTGGTGGGCGGCGAATCGGCTCCGGGGAGAGATGATGGCTCGCCGGTGGGTTCGCCGGATGATCAATCGCTTCTCGAATCGTTCCTCATCGGATCGATGCTGACCGATCATATTCAGGTACGCGACCTTACTTCGCCAGACGAAGGGCTGCCCGTACGCGAGTCATACGATCGGTTCGGTCCTTTTGACCCTCGGCCGTTGACGAGGAAGAAGCGAGCAATTCGGTTAGCTCGGCTTCGAGCGTGGGTCGTTGCAAGCTGCCGATCTCTCGGACCCGTGAGGTCAAGATCGAGACGACATTTTCGCGGACTTGGCAGAAGCCCCCATCAATGAATAGGCGAACCTTTTCGTTGCCACTGGTCAAACGCAATTCACCCGGGCCGAGCCGAGCAAGCGTCGCGGAATGACCGGGCATGATGCCGATCTCGCCGTCAAATGCCGGGGCGACGACCATGCTGGCCTCTTTTTCCAGCACGATCTTCTCCGGCGTGATGACGACGCACTTGATCGTTCCGTCGCTGGCCATGAGTCTTCTCCTAAGTTCGATCGAGTAACGATCGACTTCCGATTTTCTTAGCCGGCCGCGATCTTCTTGGCCTTCTCCGCCGCCTCTTCCACGCTTCCCACGTAGAGGAAAGCCGCTTCGGGAAGATGATCCCATTTGCCTTCGACGATTTCTTTGAAGCTACGCACGGTGTCGGCCACCGGCGTGTACTTGCCGGAGAAACCGGTGAACTGCTCGGCCACAAAGAAGGGCTGCGAGAGGAATCGTTCGATTCGGCGAGCCCGCTGCACGACGACCTTGTCGTCTTCGCTCAGTTCGTCGACGCCGAGAATCGCAATGATGTCCTGCAGTTCGCGATAGCGTTGCAGCGTTCGTTGAACCGATTGTGCGACGGCATAATGCTCGGCACCCACGATCATCGGATCGAGCACGCGACTGTTGGACGCGAGCGGATCGATGGCAGGATAAATACCCTTCTCCGCAATGCGTCGTTCCAAGTAGATAAACGCGTCAAGGTGCGTGAACGTGTTGGCCGGGGCCGGGTCGGTCGGGTCGTCCGCCGGCACGTACACCGCCTGTACCGACGTGATGGCACCCTTGGTCGTTGAAGTGATTCGCTCTTGCAATGCGCCCATTTCGGTGGCAAGCGTCGGCTGATAACCGACCGCACTGGGCATTCGACCCAGCAGAGCCGACACTTCGGATCCCGCTTGAGAGAATCGGAAAATGTTATCGACAAAGAGCAGCGTATCCGAGCCGGTCGTATCGCGGAACCACTCGGCCATAGTGAGGCCAGTGAGCGCGGCTCGGAGGCGAGAACCCGGGGGCTCGTTCATCTGTCCGAAAACCATCGCGGTCTTGGAGAGAACGCTTCGCTCTTGCCCTGAGTCATCCTTGTAGCGGGCCTCCTCCATTTCGAGCCAAAGGTCGTTCCCTTCTCTCGTTCGTTCGCCGACGCCGGCAAAGACCGAGAAACCGCCGTGCTCTTTCGCGATGCGCGAGATCAGCTCTTGCAAAATGACGGTCTTACCCAGGCCGGCTCCGCCGAAGAGGCCCGCTTTACCTCCGCGAACGAACGGAATGAGCAGATCAATGACCTTGATACCGGTTTCAAACAATTCGGTGGATGCGGCCAGGTCCGCTAAGTCTGGGGGATCGCGGTGGATCGAACGGTGCTCTTGAGCGGTGATCGGCCCTTGGTTATCGATCGTCTCGCCGAGCATATTGAAGACCCGGCCCAGCGTCTCCATCCCAACGGGAACCTTCACCGGGCCGGCAGTGTCGAGCACGCTCATTCCGCGACTCAAGCCGTCGGTCGTCCCCAGGGCGATGCAGCGAACACGGTTGCTTCCCAGATGCTGCTGCACTTCGCCGGTCAGCCGAATATGCATGCCGGCTTTGTTTTTGGAATCAATCTGCAATGCGTTGTAGATTTCCGGCAGATGTCCATCGCTGAATTCACAGTCGAAGGTCGACCCGATGACCTGGACGACTCTTCCCATAGTCTGCTGCGCGGTTGCCATGATGAATCTCTCGTTTCCTGTTCGACGAATCGACCTAATTTGTTCGCTTTACTTGAGTGCCTCAGCGGTTCCGATAATCTCCGAAAGCTCGCTGGTGATTTGGCTTTGCCGGGCGCGGTTGTAGAGCATGTTCAAATCGCGGAGCAAATTCCCCGCGTTCTCCGTTGCTCCCTTCATCGCCACCATGCGGGCGATCTGTTCGCTGACGGCAGCATCCAGAAAACATTTGAAGAGCCGAACCTTGAACGACATCGGCACAAGTTCTTCGAGAATATCCCCTGAGGACGGCAGAAAGAGATATTCCCCGGCGGATTTCTTCGTGACTGGCGCCGTGGGGGTTGCACTCGGCAAGTCCGCGAACGGAAGCAGCGTGGCAACCTCGGCAATCTGCCGACCCATCGAAACGAATCGCGTGTAGGCGACATCCAAGCGGTCGATCTCTCCGCTGAGATAAGCGGTCAGATATCGCTGGGCGATCGGTTCCACCTCTTCGAAAGAGGGCTTGTCCTCAAACTGCGTGTACGAGTGAGTGGCGGTGACACCTCGATACCGAAAAAAGTTGATTCCGCGTTTGCCGCTGACTTCGAGTTGGACGTTCCGAGCGCCTTGCGCCTCTTCCAGTGACTTGAGCCCTAGCCGGCTGGCGTTGGAGTTGTACCCTCCGCACAAGCCGCGATTGGCAGTCAACACCAGCAGGATCGAATTCTTCGTCTGCGGGCGAGGCTTCAACAGGGGATGTTCGGCCGACGCACCCGAGGCGCTCAGATCGCTGACCAGCTCCGCCATCTTCTTCGTGAAAGCGTCGGCCTGGGTGGCTCGGTCCATCGCTTTGCGGAACCGAGCGGTGGCAATAAGTTCCATCGTCCGCGTGATCTTGCGGATGTTGCGGACCGCCTTTCGGCGTTTGACGATAGCACGAGTCTTCGCCATGTTTTACTTCGCCAACTTCTTCTCATAGGCGGCATGCCAGCGTTTGGAGAACTCTTGGCAGGACGCGGTCAATTTGCCATCCAGATCGTCTGACAGCTTCTTCTCTTCTGTCAGTTGATTGCGGACTTCGGGCTTTTCGTCCCGCAAGAACGTCAGGAATTCTGTTTCCCAAGCGAGGACCTGCCCGGTGGGGACCTTGTCTAGAAAGCCGCGAGCGGCCGCAAAAATAATCGAGACTTGGTCCGAGACATGTTTCGGCTGATATTGTGGCTGCTTCAAAATCTCGACCATTCGGTAGCCGCGATCGAGCTGTTGTTGGGTCGCTTTATCAAGCTCTGTACCAAGCTGGGCAAACGCCTCCAGTTCGCGGAAGGCGGCCAAGTCCAGACGCAGGCTGCCGGCGATTTTCTTCATCGCGGGGATCTGAGCGTTGCCACCCACGCGCGACACCGAGATGCCGACGTCGATCGCAGGTCGAACGCCCGAGTAGAACAAGTCAGGCACGAGGTAGATCTGCCCGTCGGTGATCGAGATGACGTTGGTCGGGATGTATGCCGACACTTCTCCTTCGAGCGTTTCGACGATCGGCAAAGCCGTCATCGATCCGCCCCCTTTTTCCTTGGAGAGTTTGGCCGCTCGTTCGAGAAGTCGGCTGTGGCAATAGAAGATGTCGCCGGGATACGCTTCTCGGCCGGGTGGTCGTCGCAGCAGCAGCGAAAGTTGCCGATACGCGGCCGCCTGCTTCGAAAGATCGTCGTAGACGCAGAGAGTATCTTTGCCGTTGTACATGAAGTACTCGGCGAGTGCGGCCCCCGCATACGGAGCGAAATATTGCATCGGAGCAGGGTCCGACGAGCCCGCGACGACCACGATGGTGTAATCCATCGCGCCATTCTTTTCGAGGACGCTGATGACCTCGTTGACGCTGGACTCTCGTTGGCCGACCGCGACATAGACGCAGATGACGTTCTGATCGCGTTGATTGATGATCGTGTCGATGGCGATCGTGGTTTTGCCCGTCTTTCGATCGCCGATGATCAGCTCTCGCTGGCCCCGTCCGATCGGCGTCATGGCATCAACCGCTTTGATACCGGTTTGCAAGGGGACCTTGACGGGTTGCCGATCGGCGATGCCGGGGGCGTTTGATTCGATGGGGCGGCGCTCCGAGGAAGCGATAGGCCCCTTGCCGTCAACCGGTTCCCCGATCGCGTTGACGACTCGGCCAATCATCGCGTCGCCGACGGGAACCTGGAGCAAGCTTCCCAGGGCCCGGACGTTCATTCCCTCTTTGATTTTCAGGGCGTCGCCGAAAATGATCGCTCCCACGGAGTTTTCTTCGAGGTTGAAGACGACACCGCGGGTCTGTTGACCATCTTCAAATTCGAGCATTTCGCCTGACATGGCGTTGGAGAGGCCATAGATGCGCGCGATGCCGTCGCCGACTTCGAGCACGGTTCCGACCTCGGCCACATCGAGCTGCGAGCGGTATTGATTAATTTCCGCTTGGAGAATCGAAGTAACTTCGTCCGCTTTGAATTTCATGACTGTTTCTCGCCTGAATCACGTCGCGCAGTTTACGCAAGTTCGTCTTGAGCGTTCGATCGAGAACGGTGTCCTCGACCCGGATCCATAGACCCCCCAACAGGGAAGGGTCCACCACTAGCTTCAATCGGGGCTTCCCCTCGAACCGCTGTCGGACAAGGTTTTCGACCTCGGCCTTTTGCGATTCGCTGAGAGGGACGGCCGAGCGAACCTCTGCCACCACCACGGCGTGGTGGGTGTCGGAGAGTTCGCGAAGTGCCACGCCAATCGACCGAACCAGATCGAGCCGGCCATGGTGATTGAGCGTCGAGAGGAAGTGATACAGCAGTTCGCTTACCTTCCCCTGAAAGGCCTTGTCGAGAACGGCTTGCCGATCGGCTCGACTGATCGTGGCCGACTGAAAGAACATTTCGACATCGGCATCCGAGCCAATGACTTCGTCAAGCACCTGGTTGTATTCGTCGAGCAATTCAGAAGTCTGGCCATCTTTGGCCGCCAAATTCCAAACCGCTTCCGCATAAACCCGGGCGACGGGAAGCTGCTCGGAAAAATGGGTCTCGGGGGCGTTCATGAGTCCCTCCCAGACATTTCAGAGAGGGCCAAGCGAATCAATCGATCATGATCGGCATCGGAAAGTTCACGCTCGAGATGCTCGCGAGCCATGCGGACGGATGTCTCGGTCGCGTGCTCGGCGAGCGTGTGAACCGCCTTTCGGCGAGCGAGTTCAACTTCCCGAATGGAACGGGACTTCACTTTTTCGATTTCCTGCTCGGCTCGGGCGACCATCTCTTGTGCCGTCCGGGCGGCATCACGCTTGGCCTCGGCGACCATCTCTTGAGCTTCAGCTTGCAACTCCTTCTTGCGAATTCGTTGCTCCTCGCGAAGCTGCTCGATCTCTCGGCGAGCGTCGTCGAGTTGTTTAAGTTGGTCTTCGATCCCCTGTTGACGCCCTCGCAGAGCCGAGATCACCGGGCCGGCCCCGAACTTCAACACGATGGCCGAGAGTGCCGCGAAAGTCGCCAAGCTCCAAAGCTCGAGGTCGAGGAACCAGTAATAGTTATCGCTGGCGGCAAGGAGTAGCGTCATGGGGAGCCTCCCCCTGCAGCGAGGGTTCGCGCCATCTCTTGTCCCAGCCGGCCCGCTTGCTGATCGATCTCGCGGAGTCCTTGTTGGATGGCAGACTCAATTTCCGTTCGTGTCTTTTTCTGTTGATCGCTGGCCTGATCCTTCGCCTGCGCGATCATCTCCGCCACGCGTAGGCTGGTTTCTTCCCGCGCCTGATCGAGAACGCTGCGAGCTTCCTGCTGGGCTCGGATGACGTCGGCATCTTGCTCGGCTGAGAGGGACTTGGCTTCATCACGAAGCTTGGCCGCCATCGCGAGACTGTCGGCCATCTTTCTTTCTCGCTCTTCCCAACCGAGGATCATGGGGACCCAAACCAGCCGCTGCAGCAAAAACCAAAGCGGCAGGAAAAGGAACAACGTCCAGAGGAAAAGCTGTGGGCTCCAGTAGAGGAACTCCGTCTTGGGACCGAAGTAATTCTTCGGCGACTCGCCATGAATAGTGTTGCCATGCCCGTGTCCACCGTTTTCATGACCTGCGGCGTCTTTGGCGGAATGGTCGGAATGCCCCGGCTCCGCATGATCGGCCGTCGCGGGATGGGCAGGAGGGTGATCCTCTCCCCAGCCAAGCCGAGCCATGCCCAAGGAAATACCCAAGGTCAGGACAAGCATCCAACGCATCGTCCCTCCTTTGGCACCTTCCTCGGCCATCATCATTCTCCTGCTCGATGCGACCATCGACGTTATCCCGGTTCCCAGTCCATCTTGGCGTTCAAGCCACCGAGGCACCCTCAGCCAATCTGAAGGAGGAGGGGAATCCTCAAGAGGATTCATCCCGACCCCTGTTCGGCCGACGTTTCTTCGGCGACTTACTTGCCGAGAATCATGACGAGGAAGCTGACAACCACGCCGAACAGCGCGAGACCTTCGATGAGGGCGGCACTGATGAGCATGAGGCCCTGAACGGTGCCGGCCACTTCGGGCTGACGAGCGACGCTTTCGACCGTCTTGCTGGCGATCAGGCCGATCCCCAGGCCTGTCCCAATCACGGAAAGACCCGCTCCGAGACCCGCCCCCAGGCCAACGCCGAACGACGTTCCCGAGGTAACCGTCTTCTCCCCAGCCGGGGCAGCGGCCTCTTGCCAGGCGGCGGCCGGGCCAACGGTTACAAAACAAATCACCAATGCCACAAGAGCGACTTCAACAAGCTTCCGCACGGAAGAACTCCTTCATGAACAACGGCACAACCCAGCGGTGCCGGCTCGGTTAGTCAATTTTCTCCGACCCTGTATCGGCCCGACCCGAAGTCGACGACCTACGGTCCTGCGATGGCACTTTCTCAATGGTGCGGATGGAGAGCCGCCCCGATGAAGATCGCCGACAGGAACGTAAACACGTACGCTTGCAAGAAGGCCACGAGAATCTCAAGCAAACTAAACACCACCACGCCCGACAAACTCAACGGCGTCACCAGAAGATTCAACAGGCTCGGCCCGGTGGCGGCAATGAAACACATTAAGACGAACAGCAACGTGTGGCCCGCCGTCATGTTGACGAAGAGTCGAAAGGCCAAGATGATCGGCTTCTGAAGGTGACCAATGATTTCGATGGGCAACATCAGGATGTAAATCGGCAACGGTACATGCGGCACGATGGATTTGGCATAACCGACCGCACCATTTTCAGCGACCCCCGAACCATGGATCAGCACGGCCGAGCAAAGGGCGAGCGCGGTCGTCGTTCCTAAAGCCGCCGTCGCGGAGCCGAGAAACGGAACCAGACCTAAAAGATTGTTGACGAGAATGAAGAAAAACAGGGTCCAGAGATAGGGCAAGTAGCGCGGGGCGTCTTTCTCGCCGATCGCCGGCACGACGGCATTATCTCGAATAAATAGACAAATCGCTTCGACGGCGTTGGCCAGCAGACCTTTGGGATAGCCGAGCTTCAAAACGCGGGCGGCCATTGGAATCAGCAAGGCCAGCAGCAGAACGACAGCGAAGAGCTCGAGCGCCATGTACTTGGTGAGTCCATGAATCCCAGCCCAAGATAAGGCACTGCCGAGATACTGACCCGTCCAATCGTGAATGTTGAAGGAGGTCTCACGAGGGAGATGGAGAAAGTCGGAGTCGATGGTGTGAGCCATCGGATCTTGGAGAGGATTTTCCCCTGCCATCCGGTCTTCTTTCCCAGCGAGAGTATGGTTGACGATCGAAACGCGAGTTAGCGAAATAGTTTCTGCCGATCTCCTAAGAGTCCGCGCGTCGATCGACGGCCGGCCTCGTAGGGGGCGAAGAAAAAAAATCCGCTCGAATAGCCCGCAGCGTTAGCCCTACATCCCCGGCCAACGTCAGGGCATACGTTATGACGAACCACCCCCAGAAGCTAGCTGACGATTCTGACAAAATGACGCACCAATAGACGAGTGCGATCGCCAGCGCGACCAGAAGGCGAAGCGGATGGCCAGCCGCGATCATGGTCGTGCGATCGGCTGGGGGCAAAGGTCGACTCTTCTCCACCAAAATTAAGCTGGCCAAGCTGCCCGGCAGGTTGGCCGACCAAGCCAGCGCAAGACGAAACGCTTCATCAGAGCCAAGCGTTTGTTGGACAAGCAGGGTACTCGTCAGAAATGCGGTGAGCCAACCAAACAGGAAGATCGCGATCATCGACGGTTCTTTTCCAATGCTTGAAGGCCTGCGCGAATGAGTCCGACGACTGCCCCGATCAGCCCCAGCATCGAAAGAATGAGGATCCCCCAAGGCGAGGTGTCCAGAAAACGATCGATCGCCAGCCCGATCAACAGACTTGCCGCCACCTGCCAGGAAAACTGCGTGATCATGTACATCGCTGACAGCCCTGCCAACGGCTTGCCGGTGCCAGGACGGCGACTTTTGTCCATCAGCTCGCCCTCTTTTTTCTCAATCCAACAAATCCTCATCCTGATCGACCGCGACCTACCTCGATGTCGTTGAGCCGGCCTGCGCACTGTTCCGGAGGGCGCGGCAAAGTTCGCCGTTTATTTCTACGGTATCAGTCTTTAGGGGAAAGCAGGCGGTGGAGCAGAGCCTTAAACAGGTGTCACGCGGGGAAGTGTTGGTGTTGTGTTAGGAAATCCGTAGGAATTGATGCATGAACAGGTCTTAACCTCCCAAAGCTTTTGTTGAAACTTGCACGGCGGAGGTTTGAGTAACCCGTATCAAGTATTGGTATCCTAAGGGATTGGATTGATTGGTGGGCAGGTCGTGCCAAGGACGGGACGAGCGCTCGGCGACCTATTCGCAGCTGTGGCTTTCGTCGGAGTTTCCCCCCTATGGCGATGAATACCGCATCGGCGTCCAAATCGAAAAAGAGGACATCGACCTCCGCTCACGAACCCCTCTCTCGGCGCTCCAAGGGAAAGTCTTCCTCAGAGAATGGTCCCGTGACCAAGGTCAAGAAGGTTTCCCCCGCCAAAAAGGCTTCGGCAAAAGCTCCTGCCAAACAACGGACGGTGGCGAAAGCGACATCGGCGAAACCATTGCCTGTAAAGAAACCGGTAGCGATTGTCTCGGAAAAGAAACCCGCGGGTCGCGGCGCTTCGAAGGGTGCCGATCAACCAACCGTTTCGCGAGTCCCGATTGCTGCTCGGCGAACGGCTCAGCAGAAAAAGATGCTCCGGGAAGAGTTGATCCTTGAGAAGAAGAAGCTCCGAGGAGCGCGATCGCGAGATGCCGATCGCATTGTCGTGATGGTCCGAGACGCCTTTTGGCTTCACGTCTTCTGGGAGATCTCCGACGAATCAATTCAGCGTACAGAAGCAGCCCTGGGCCCGGACTGGTATCAGGCCCGCCCGGTTTTAAGGCTGCTCGATGTCTCGTCGGAAGATACCACTAGCTCGTCCGAGTCGATCATCAGCGACATCGAAATTCACGGCGGCGTCAATAACTGGTACATTCCTCTTGATGGCACCGTCCGCTCCTATCGCGTCGATGTCGGTTACGCCACGTCGCGCGGGAGAGTCTTTGTGCTGGCTCGTTCCAACGTGGTGACACCTCCCAAGCCAGGTTCCAGCGATAGCACCGATGGCCATTGGTCAAGCGTTCGCGACGACTGCGATCGCATCTTTGCCATGTCGGGGGGGTCCGATCCTTACAACAATTCCGAGACGCTCCAGAAGTTCTTCGAAGAGCGGTTTGGCAGACCGATGTCGGCAGGCAGCTTATCTAGTTACGGATCAGGAGCGCTTGGCCCCGCCCGCCGAGGCCGATTCCATTTCGATATTGATGCCGAGCTGATCGTGCACGGAAGAACGGTTTCCGATGCCCGCGTCTCTGTTCATGGCGAACCGGTTCAGCTTCGGAAAGATGGCAGTTTCACGCTTCGATTTGGTCTTCCGGACGGTCGGCAGATTCTGCCGGCAACCGCCTCGACGAACGACGGGATCGAGGAACGGACCATCATCATCGCGATCGAACGGAACACCAAAGTCCTCGAGCCGATGATCCACGACGGGCAAGAGTAATCCCCTCTCGTGCAGATGTTCGAGTAAAAAACGGTGCCCAAGCCGACCGACGGGGCTGATCCGATCCCGAATGGTCACTCCTTATTCACTCCGGCAAGTCGTCAGAGTGCTCTAAAAATGGGACGTTGTTCGTTGCGGGAGTGATCCTTCTCTTCGTGATTCTCTTTCCTGACGATGGTTTCTTTTTCCATCTCGCGGCCGATCCTACGATAAATGAAATGTCTACGCAGCGGAGAGCCAGTTCGTCCGCGGCCCTCCGAGCGTCCTTGGCGGGACGCGGCGACGGAAAGGATTACGATGATGAGCGTTGATCTTTTGGCCAATCCACGCGGCGAATCGATCATTCCTTTCGAGCGATACCAGAATCTGCCCATGGTGGAATTGACCGAGAGGATCGGCAAAGCACGCCGGACGCTGGGAGATCGTCTTCTGGTTCTTGGGCATCACTATCAGAAGGATGAGGTAATCGCTTTTGCCGACCTGCGGGGCGATAGTTTGAAGCTAAGTCAACAGGCGGCCGCGGCCCGTGATGTTGAGTACCTGATCTTTTGCGGTGTGCATTTCATGGCCGAGACGGCCGACATTTTGACGAATCCGAGTGTGACCGTCATTTTGCCCGACATGGCCGCCGGCTGCTCGATGGCCGACATGGCGGACATCGATCAAGTGGAAGCTTGTTGGGAGGAAATGGCCGAGTATGTTTCGCCGGCGGACTACACGCCGATCACTTACATCAATTCGACGGCAGCGCTGAAGGCGTTTTGTGGCGAACATGAAGGAACAGTCTGCACCAGCGGCAACGCCGAGCGAGTCTTGCGTTGGGCGTTTGGTCAACGGCCGCGAGTCCTCTTTTTCCCCGATCAACATCTGGGGAGAAACACCGCGAAGAGGATGGGGATCGCCCTCGATGAAATGGCCGTCTGGGATCCTCACAAGCCGTTGGGCGGGAACACGCCCGAGGTTCTACGGAAAGCTAAGGTTCTCTTGTGGCGCGGGCACTGCAGCGTTCATCAGATGTTCAACACGTCGCACGTGAAGCTCTTTCGAGAACGAGATCCTCAAGTGAAAATCCTCGTTCATCCCGAGTGCCCCATGGAAGTTGTCGACCTGGCCGACTTGGTCGGAAGCACCGAGTACATCATCCAGACGGTCGAGAAATCCCCTCCTGGATCCAAATGGGCGATCGGGACCGAACTTCATTTGGTCAACCGTTTGAAAGACGAGAACCCCGATAAGACGGTCCATTTTCTTTCATCGATGGTCTGCATGTGCGCGACGATGTACCGCATCGATCCGCCTCATCTCTGCTGGACGATGGAGAATCTCGCCGAGGGCCGAGTCGTGAACGAGATTCGCGTTCCGCAGCAGATCCGCGAATGGGCACTGGTCGCCCTCGACCGAATGTTGAAGCTGGCACCGGCGAAAGACTAGTTCGCCAGTTTGCATCAGCGAAAGACTCGTTCGCCGAGTCGCGCCGGCGAAGGATTGAGAAGGTTGGTGGTCCTCGAGAGTTAATTTGGAGAGTCTGCGACCAAGCAACCTTCTTTGCCGAAGCTGCCGCTTCTTTGTGTCATGCCGAACTTTTCGATCTTTCACCCCTTTTCGAATCAAAGTCTCCTCCCTGTATTTCCGATAACTCCTACGGGTCGCGAAGGCCGCGAATCTCTGTCAATCGGCAGAACCGGCCCAATCACCCAGTATGGTCGTGTTGAATCGGGAAGGGGACAGGTTCATGAGAGCCTTAGCACTTGTGCGACGGGGTGCACTTGCCGCATTCATGGCGGCCCTGTCGATGGGAAGCACCGGCTGCTTTAAATGTTTTGCTTGCTTCCATAAGCCTTGCCAGGCGATGGATGTTTGCAAGACCGACGCTGTCCCACGGGAACTCGACAAAGTGTCGGGTCCCGAATACGTGGTCGAGCCACCAGATATCATCTACGTCGAAGGGCTTAACACCCTGCCGACGCAGCCGCTAGTCGGCGAGAAGCTGGTTCGGCCCGATGGGACGATCAACCTGGGCTTCTACGGCGATCTCCACGTGGCGGGGCTGACGCTGTCGGAGATCGAGGCAAAGATCGAAGAGCGACTTCGGCACTACGTCAAGAATCCACGTGTCCACGTGGATATGGCCGCGTTTAACAGCAAGGTCTTCTACGTCGTCGGACAGGTCGTTCAACCGGGCCGAGTTCCATGGACCGGCAACGAAACGGTTCTCGATGCGATCATGCTGGCTGGCGGCGTTACGAACTTCACGAATAAGTGCGACATCCGACTGGTCCGACCGACGCCAGAATGTGGTTGCGACATCGTCCTTCCTGTCGATTACTCGGCCATCATCAACTGCGGCGATACGACGACCAACTACCAGATTTTGCCGGGCGACCGCTTGGTTGTTCCCTCGACCGTCGGGTTCGAAGCCGCCGTCTTCCTGGATAACTTCCTGACGCCGGTGGAACGAGTCTTCGGGTTCGCCAACTTGGTTCGAATTAGCACGATCAACTACAACACCTTCCGCCGATAACCCGGTGAGAATTGAGGATGGGTGGCTCGTCACGATCGGGCCGCTCATCGGTGTTGATCGCGAGCCTGTTTCCTCTGTTATAGTTCCAGAAGCAGGCGGCGATTGGGACGATGAAAGACCATGACCCAACGGTCGTCCCCCGATCAAGGCTGACCAGTAGAGGCTGGCCGATCGACGAAACAAGGAGTGGTAAGCCATGAGGCACGGTGTGATTGGGCTGATCGTGGCGGGTGTGTTGATTGTGCCCAATATCTCGTGGGCGCAAATTGGCGTCTTCAGCCCGCAGCAGCAGGGCGCCCTCATGATCTACCAGCAACAGATCCGAAACCAAGCTCGGCTTCGACAACAGCAGCAGCTCATGCAGATTCAACGTCAGTTTGTCAATCAACGCTCTGACATCGAACGAAATCGGCGGGTTCAGCAACGGCAGATCGATCAGATTTTGAATCCAGTCGATCCTTACTCACCCAATGCCAGCCCCGATGACATCCGCCGCAGCCGGCGCGGCACCGCGGTTTTCGGCGACGCCCACTTTGGCAGCCCGATGTTCAATCGCCTCGACCCGTATTACGATTACCAATTCATCGCGAGGCGCAATCGTCCGGTGCCATTAGGGATCACTGCTGGCTCCAATTCGCCGACGGGGGGTGGGTTCGGAAACTTCATCATTGGCGGCGGTTTCGGCGGGTTTGCGGTCCCGTTCTAAACATGCTTTGACCCTCATCAACTATTCGAAAACACAACGAGGTGAACGGAAAAGAATCCGTCCACCTCGCTTGCTTTCGGGTCAGTCCTCGGCCCGGCTATCGTCGCCACACATTTTGACGATCTTGGGATCGAATCGAGCGACCGTCTCGACCAGTTCCGTCTGTTCGGCCATGACCTCTTCAATCTTTTTGTAGACGCCGGGTACTTCGTCCGAACCGGCTGAGATCACGTCGATCCCGCGCGCGGCTAAGTCTTGCCGAATGGCGGAGAACCGAAACTGGTTCTTTGCCTGTGTTCGGCTCATGCAACGACCTGCCCCGTGCGAGGCGGACTCGAGGCTGGCGGGGTTTCCCTTACCACGCACGACAAAAGCGGGTGAACCCATGGACCCAGGGATGATTCCCATCACGCCTGCCGCTGCCGGGGTGGCTCCTTTGCGGTGAACCACCAGTTCTCGCCCGTGATGGACTTCCTTCCATGCGAAGTTGTGGTGGTTTTCAACTCCCGCCATGATCCGGGCGCCGGATTCCTTGGCGACGTTGCGGTGGATCACCTCGTGATTAGCGGCAGCATAGTCCCCCATCAGGTTCATCGCCTGCCAGTATTCTTGACCCTCGGTGGAGTCGAGCGACAACCAAGCGAGTTGACCAAAATCCTTCAAAGCGGTCGGCAACTGTCGCTGCGCGATCGCGCTATAGGTCGAACATACCGAAGCGCCTGTCCCTCGGCTTCCGCTGTGACTTAAGAGAGCGACATACTCCCCCGCGTCGAGCCCCAGCGATTCATCCCGAGTCGGCAGCGTCAACAGTCCAAACTCGACGAAGTGGTTTCCCGAGCCCGAACTGCCAAGTTGCTTCCAGGCTTTGTCCTTGTTCTCTCGGGTGATGCGGGTGATGGTCCAATCCTGATCCATCACGGCGTGCATCTGCTTTCGCTCGAAGGCCGACCCGATTCCAAATCGGGTTCCACGTTCGATCGCGCGCGTAAGCGGTTCTCTCTTGTCAACAAAGTGGCTGACGGGAAGATCTAGGACGGAAAGCTTCATGCGACACGCGATGTCGACTCCCACCGCATAGGGAATGACCGTTCCTTCGGTGGCCAAGACACCGCCGATGGGCAGACCATAGCCGACGTGCGCATCGGGCATCAGCGCGCCAGCGACCGCGGACGGAACCGCGCAGGCGTTTCGCATCTGGCCGTGCGCCTCGCGATCGATCTGCGATCCCCATGTCTGGTAAGAGATCGGTTTGCGCGCGGGGGCGGTCTTCGGATCGGTCAGCTCTTTGGCCAATGAGCCGAAATGGGCGTCATCGACATAGGACGCGGGCTGAGCAACGATTTGCCGAAGCAACTCTTTGACCTCTCGGCCTCGCTTGGCTCCCGATGCGATGACATCGCGCACCGTCGATGTCGCGAGCGGAATCAATGAATCGGGGAGTCCGAGTTCGCGAAGCTGTCTGGCGTTCATGCAAAAAGTCTCCTTAGCGATTGTCTACACATCGAGCAAGGACAGTCGATGATGCCGACAAGTTCGGACGACACTGGCATTGGGCCGTTCGATCCGGCACAATAGACTCTCTGGCATTTGGGGGGGAGCTTCACGATATGATCGGCGAGAATTGGAGAATGCTGGGCGTTGGGATTGTCCTTCTCATGGCGGGCTCGATCTGTTCCGCCGACCAAGAGGGGAAGACCTATGCCGAGGGGAAGATTGCTGTCATCGATCCCGCTTTAGAAAAGATACTTGATCCGAGCGCGACGATCGAACAGCTGGGAGAGGGGTTTGAATGGGCCGAGGGACCGGCTTGGAATAAGAAGGAAGGCTTCCTCGTATTCTCGGATATTCCCCGCAATAGCGTCATGCAATACCGGCCGGGCAAAGGGGTCTCGCTCTATTTCAATCCGAGCGGCTATAGCGGCGGTGGCGCGTACAGTGACGAGCCAGGCTCGAACGGCTTGATCTGGAATCCGCGAGGGGAGTTGCTGCTGATGCAGCATGGCAATCGTCAGGTTGCGAAGAGAGCCGACGGCGATCAGTTTCTGACGGTGGCGGATCGCTTCGGAGGGAAGAAGTTCAATAGCCCCAACGATGGCGTCCTCAAAAGTAATGGCGACTTGTACTTCACCGATCCACCTTATGGATTGCCTAAGCAAGCCGACGACCCGACGCGTGAGCTTGATTTCTGCGGTGTCTATCGCGTGACACCGGGCGGCACCGTGACGCTGCTCACCAAAGAGATGACTCGGCCCAACGGCATTGCTTTCTCGCCTGATGAAAAGTTTCTCTATGTCGCGCAGTCTGATCCCCAGTTGGCAATCTGGAAGAAATTCGATGTTCTAGCCGATGGGACGATTGCTCACGGTAAGGTACTGTTCGATGCGACCGCGTCGGTCGGGAAAAAGAAGGGGCTTCCCGACGGCATGAAGGTTGACCAAAGCGGGCACCTCTGGGCCACTGGGCCGGGCGGCGTTCTGATCTTGACTCCCGAAGGAAAGCATCTCGGAACGATTGAGACGGGACAGGCGACGGCCAATTGCGCCTTTGGTGGCGACGGTTCGGTTCTCTACATCACCGCGGATATGTACCTGCTGCGAGTAAAAACGAAGACCAAGGGAATCGGGTTCTGAAAAAACCTGGCCTTGCTGATTAAGGAAAGTCTTCTCGTTGGAGCAAACCCGCGATCTCGGCGGCGGCTTTCCAAGCGTCTGAAAGGGCCTGGTTGTCGTTGAGACTTACCTCAGTCAGCACCCAGCGCGATGTCCGCGGGGGGGGGAGACTCGACTGATTCAGACATCTCGGCCTGTACCTGAATGAAAAGGGCCGCGATCAAGAATAGGTTCATGACTCCTCGCCGCGATTCTGAGTACCGCCAAAGTATCGCGTACCCAGGTCGTATCGACTCGGAAGTCGGATCCGAGATTCTGTCAACTCTTCGATTCAAAACCCAACTGGATCGGATCGATGCGCGGAAATGCCTGGACGACCTCCGGCGGAATCCGTTTCGGCGTCCCTTTGGCGAAATCGATGAAGACCCAGTGCGTGGTCCCCTCGGCCAAGCGAGATCTTCCCGCGGGATCGATTCGCTCGATGGCGTAGTGCCGAGTGCACGTCACCCGGCCCAAGTCAGATATTCCGGTCCGAATCTCCACTCCGTCGCCGAGCAGGGCAGGGCGGAGGTACGTGATCTGATGGGCGCGAACAACCCAGCCGGCACCGATGGCGCGATATTGCTCGAAGTCCCATCCATTCGCATCCGAGTGTGCCACGGCCGCATCGAGGGCCCAGCGCAAATAAACCAAATTGTTGACGTGCCCGAGTCGATCGATGTCGGCTGATTCTACCAACCGGGCAAGCGTCAAAATGTCATGTGCCACGCGCGACCTCTCAGAACTTTGCCGATGGTCAGGTCAATAAATCTCTCTCTGCGGAGTCAAGTTGCCCAGGCTCGCTCGCCTCCCGAAAGACAGGTTGGGCTCGCTTGTTGAACGGCCCGTGGCGATCGAGTCCTGCTCGAACTTTATGAGGAGGGTGTATCTTCGAGAACTTTACTTGTCAGGAACATCAAGTATCGCCGGAGTGCTGGGTGCGAAATCGCGTTCGCCTCTTGAAGAGCCGCCCGGCGATGTTCATCGACCATCGCGCGACACGCGGCTCCGACGCGGTACTTGCTCATGATCGATTCCATCTCGCCCGAACGATCGGTACAAGGACCTTCCTGCTCCAATCGATCGAGTAGCAGATTCCGGTCGGCGGCGCTCGCGGACTCGAGCGCGATGGCGAGCAGCATCGTGGGGCGCAGGGCGCGGAAATCTTGGCCGGCAACGACTTTGTTGGAGGGATCTCCTTGCCAGTCCTTAAGGTCATTGAGAATTTGAAAGCCTCGGCCAAGCTCTTGCGAAAAATGCCGAAGGTTCGAATCGAAGGACCGAACATCGCTTGCCAAGCGAATTCCGACGTACAAGGCCGCCTCGAATGCGGGAACCGTTTTCAAGTCGTACACCGCCCGCGCGTTCTCAATGCTCAGCAGACGATCGCTACCACTTCGCCAAGCGAGCTCGGCGCCTTGTCCCTCGGAGAGTCGAACATGAGCATCCATCAACCGATGGAGAACGTCCGCCGCACAACTTGCTCCGATCTCATCGCGGCTTGACGTGATCCATCGATACCCCAGCCCGACCAGGTAATCCCCCACGTTGACGGCCACGGGGACCCCATGCTCCCGGTGAAGAGTTTGCTGGCCGTAACGGAAGAGGTCGTCATCCTCGATATCGTCGTGCACGAGCGATGCCTTATGAAAGGCTTCGATGGCGGCGACCGCCCGGTGAATGGCTGGGGAGAAATGGTCTCTGGGCGGGTCGTCTCCTGTGCTCGCGACGGCATCGTACGCCGCCAGCGTGACAAATGGCCGGAATCGCTTTCCGCCTCGCACCAGAAAGTCGATCGCGATTCGTTCGGTCTCATTGATGGGCGAAAAGCGGTTCTCCGATCGATGTTCGCGAAGCAACTCGGCCAACGGGGCCGGTTCGAGCATCGCTTGAACTCGATTCATCAAAAAAACGTAGCGGGCCCATTGCCCTTCGGAAAGAACGTGGGGGGAACCCTCGGAATCCGCGCGATGGGGGAGAGAACCGTTCTGTTGAATCAACGTGATTTCCTTGCTCGAGCGGATCGATCGCTGGGGAATCCTTCCCGCGATGAGAGCCTGCCAACTTACAGTAGTCCCCGCGGGGATCTTTTGCCAGAGCGGCCCCGCGGGCGGCCCAAGGATGAGGTAAAATTTTCTGGAAACCCGTTGGTCGGCAACGACGATTCGTGGCCGATGCAAATGAGAGAGGTTGGTTCAGGTCGGCCGATCGAGGCCGAGTCGGCCCATCCCTCCCGTGGAGAGCCCCCCAAGGGAGAATTACGCATGTCTTCGATCAGTACCGTTCATCAGGCCAATGCCCAAGTCCTCGGGCAGATTCAAAAATTGACGGAAGTGGCCGCTCAGGGAGAGCGGACGCAGACCGAACAAGCCATCAAGTTGGCCAAGCTGGCTGCCGAGCAAAAGGTATCGGCAAGTAGCGAAGCCTCGTCGCAATCGACGCTCGATACGCTCCTTTAACGAAGCTTTCGGAGGTCGACTCGCCTACTTCGAGTCGAGCGTCCAAGTCGCATCGAATAGTGCCGGCGGGTTTTTAAGGCATTGAATGACGCGCGAGAGAAGCTGAAACGTCGGAACATCAAGGTCGGCCTCATCGTCGGCCAGGATGCTCTTGAGAATCCGAGCCGACTCGTCGAATCGACCCTGTTCGAACTCGTGGTAGGCCCCTTCGTACGCCGATCGACGAGAATCGATCGGCAATGCCGAATCGGCATAGATTTCGAAGAGTTCGACCGGCTCGGTCAGGCCCGCTAAACGAGCCCGACCCAATCGCCGGGCCCGAATGGTCGATCCCGCATGGTCGGCAGCGCTGGCCGAGGCAATGATCCGAACGCCAAAATGTTTTGTCGCTCCCTCGATTCGACTTCCCAAATTGACGTGATGCCCACGAGGTCCGTACTTCAACTTGAGGGGCGTTCCAGTATTCCCCACCAGTGCCGGCCCGGTGTTGATCCCGATGCCGAGATCGAGGAGTCCGCCGGTCTCTTTTTGCCAGCGCTGTTGCAATTGGGGCAAGTCGGCCACGATATGAAGCGCGGCTTGGGCGGCTCGCCGGGCGTGGTCGGGCTGGTCGAACGGCGCATTCCACATCGCCATCAAACCGTCGCCGGTATAGTCCACAACGACCCCACCCGCCTCTTGAACTCGTTCGGTCAAGCAGGAGAGTATGTCCTGAGCAATGCGGTAGTAATCGCGCGGGGCCAGCTTCTGTGCAAGGCGGGAAAAACCTCGGATGTCCGCAAAGAAGAGAGTCAGCTCGCGCTCTTGACCCTCTAAAAGGGTGGAATTGCGTTCGAGTTCGCTGGCGAGTTCCCGACTGAAGAACTGCTCGAACTGGGCCCGGTTGCGAATCGCTTCCGCTTCGTGTTGGGCCCGCGCAAGACCGGTCGCAACCGTCCCGGCCAGGAGTTGTACCACTTGGGCATCCAGACTCCCCAGCGCTCGGCTTCCCGAACCCGAGGAAAGTGCCCGCGAGGCATACAGAACGCCAATCACCTCGTCTTGATTGCTCAGGATCGGAGAGGCAACAACCGCCTCGATCTCGGCAAGACTCTTCGACATGTCGTCCGTCGAGGCATTCCTGAAGAGAGTCCGTTTCTGCAGGGCGACCAAGTCAACGAGCGATCGTGAGTAGCCGATCTCGTTCGACGAACTGCTCGAACCCGTCGACGACGAGAATTGGCCGGCAACTTTCCAATGGTCCTTCTCGCGCAGCAGCACCATGGCCTGGTCCATACCGACCATCTCGACCAGCGCTTCCACGGTCTCCTGATAAAACGCGGGGCTGCCGGCGGCGGCTTTCTGAACGTGCATGATCGATTCGACCCAGCGAAGGAGTCGCTCGGGTGTCAACTCATCGCGCAGGCCGATCAGCGTCCGATGGGATTGGCTTGCCGAGATCGACTGCTGAAAGGCGATGGGGGCAGCGATCGTTTCGTAGCCGACATCTTCCTTTGAGGTTCGCGGCGCCGTCACGGTCGTCGCCGTCGAGGGGACTAGATCGATGAGCGTCGCTCCCACCGTCGCTTGGATGGGGAGGTTCGTTTCGATGATACCACCCGCGGGGATCTGCCGACCGTCGGAGAGAGAGATGGGGCTCCGTTGGCTGAGGTTCTCCAGTGTGGCGAGCCCGTCGGCGGTTTCGGTGACACGTAGATGACACTTCGATGCCGCATCGTCAAAGAGGACAAAGCGAGGGACCGAGCCAAGCGAGGGGACCCGACCAAACTCGATGGGGCCGCCGGCATGCTGAAAACTGCGGTTCACTCGCTGATTTCGAACCTGAATACGAATCAATTCCTGGCTCCATGCCGACCAATATCAGATGTTCAGAATTCAAAAACCGATTGCCAAGGATCTGACATTCTCGTTCGCGAACCAGCCGGTTTGGAACCCCAATCTTCTTCTCATCCCCCTCGATGGATCGCGGCCGGTCGTCCGAAGCGATCCAGGGGAGGTAGCTCGGCCATCTCGGGCTCGGGTTGCTCGTCACGCTCCTCATCCAGGAAAGAGTTTACTTTTTGGTCGGCGATTTCTCCCATCGCGATCGTCATACCAACCAGCAGATAGAGGTAGCAGAGATATCCTAGGCTCAGAAAGAAAGCCCCGACAACGTATGCGTAAAGCGACGTCTGAATCATTCCCCGAAGAACCAGAAATCGCGCAATCGACGGATCCCGGCTATAAGGGAGTAAGAGCTGACGCTGTCGTTTGAGCTCCTGCAGCGAGGAGTAAATCATGCCGACCCAGAATAAGAACGTTGGGATGCCGTTCTCGGCGATCACCTGAACGTAGCTGTTGTGGGCCGACGTCCATCGCAACCCGCGACTGGTCGAGGTTCTGCCCGAAATCTTACCCTCGGCAATCTCGAAACAGAAGACACCAACGCCCGTAATCGGATGGGTCAACGCGTAGCCGATACCACGTTTCCAGACCTCGATTCGGCCATCGTCGGCGGCGGTGTTGTAATCCTTTCCCTGGGCGGCCAAGACCAATTGGTTGAAGGTTTCCGTCTGAGTGAGGATCGCCCCGCCCAACAGCATCCCCACCACCAACATGGCTCGCAGGATCGGCCCTAGTTCCTTCACGTGGAGCACCATGTAGATGACAACGGTCCCTAGTGCCAGAAGACCGCCGCGAGAGCCCGTCAGGTGAATCCCCAATGCCGCTAAGAGCGCCGTGATAATGGCAAACACCTTGGTGACGGCGCTCCCCCGCCAGAACCAGTAGAAGACAAACGGAAGTCCCATCGCATAGACGACGGCCAAATCGTTTGAGTCGTACGATTCGCTGACCGAGTAACGGAAGCCATGATCGGTGACTAATCGGCGAGGGTTGACCAGGATGCCGATTCCCAAAAGGAACGTCATCAGCATCAGCGTGAACGCGATCTGCTCGACGGTCTCTTGCTTTCGAACACATTGAGAGACCAGCAAGAACAGAAAACAGGTACACGAGAACGTCATCAGGAGGAACTCTCCGGAACGACTGGGATAGATGCTTGTTGGCAGACTCAGGATAAAGCCGGCCGTCGCGAGCGCCCAAAAGAGGGTGGGGCGTTTCCAGGGTTTGCCGATCGTGTGGTAGGGGAAGGCGATCACAAGGGTGATCGCCCCGACAACCATGGCAATGGCGACAGGCTTAATAGCCCCCAGGAACGGAATGAGTTCCTGGGATCGCCCCACGAGCGTCAGGATCAGAAACTGGATCACCACTGACATAAACGGGGAATCCTACCTGGATCGAATGGTCAAAACGAGTTCGGCACGCTCTTTTCACCCCCTTTACCATACCGTGCTCCGCTTGCCGATCCCGACGACGGGTTCCTCAAAATCGCTCTTTTCCGATGATTTTCGTCGATCCCAGCCCTATTTGGGGAAGTTTCGAAACGAACTGAATCCACCGATCAGAGGGGGCGGGGTGTTGGCTGGGCATCCACGCGGTTCGATCGGATCGACGGGTCCGCACCTAGGGGACAAGGGGGTAGGGGTTTTGGGGAGAGAGCAAAGAACGCCCATTTTTTCCGTTTTGCTCTTTCAAGCAGGATGGAGAAGCTTTATACTGCCGGGGCGATTCGGTTTTTCTGCCGATATGCCACCCAGCACAACGGGTGAGCTGGTCAGAAGATCCTTTCGTGAAGCACATTCTTCCCGTTCGGGAAAAGAGGAGGTTACAGAGATGCAAATCGCCTATCGCGCGGTTTTTGCGACTTTAGCGTTGTTGGTTACGACGGCATCGGTTGATGCTGGTATTTTCAATTTCAATGCCACCACAGGTCAGCACCCGCTGCCAAGTAGTTTGAGCCTGCAGATTCTAATCCCTGATGCTGGTGTGGCAGCGACCATTGGCCCTGTCGGTGTTTCTGGATCGGGCAATGTCACAACCAATCTAGACGCCGGCAACAGTGGTACCGTTCAAATCAATGGTTCTACGCTTAACCTGGCGAATTTTGGTCCCCAGACGATTACCCTCGGGGCATTCGGCGGTGCAGATGCTTCATTGAGCAATGTTGCCGTCAACATTGTGGCGGGACCAGTTCCGGTCTCTAGCCGAAACTTCTCCCTTAATTCCAGTTCGCCTGGTTCGATCACCGTCAACAGCGGCAGCGTCATCCTGTCGAACCCCACTGGACTCTTGGGAGCTTTTCTTCCAGGCGGCACATCGATCGATTTCAGCGCCAACCCGGTCTCGCTCCCTTTCTCGTCGCTCGGAGCAGGAACGATCAACGGCACCACTGATGACGACACGTCGGGCCTCGATCCCAATGGTGCCGAGGTCAACATTCCTCTCGACGCGACCATTCAGGTGACGTCGTTGGGAACGCTGCCTGTCTTCGCTCGTATCTTCGGCAATGTGAACCTCGGTTCGAGCGTCACGGCAATTCCCGAAGCGGGTTCGATGGTGCTTCTCGGTCTGGCCGGTGTTGCCGCTTTTGGCTTCACTCGGATCCGACGATCGCTTTCTCGTTGATCTTGATTTTCCTCTTTTCCGAACCATCATGACCAGCCGGCTCTTTCGAGGGCCGGCTGGTTTTTTGATCTCATCAAACTCGAAAATCAAATGCTGCTCGCAGCAAAATCACTGGGCCGCCCTTCGAACGCCGTGTTCCTGCGCTCGATGAATCGCCTGCGCGTTTTTCTTCTCAGAAATAGGCAGATTCATGACCGAGCCGCATGCGACGACATCACTGAGAAGCGGGTTATTCAACGATTGGCACCGTCTCAAAGAAACCAACTCTGCCGAGGTGCGCACTACTTCTTTGCAGTAAGGCCAATTCGTATTGAAGATGAATCGGAGTTGCCCTTTGTTCGGACTGCAACGACGCCTCGACCGACTGAGGAGCGAAATCCACGGGAATGAACGTTTCCCTTCGAAGGCTTCGCTCCATGTCAGAAGTAGGGTTGAGCGAGGTTAAACGGGCTCTTTTGTTGTCGGCAAATCAGCTAGCGGGGATCGGTTCGAGTCGCTACTCAGTCCTGGGTTCTTTCGCTGGGCTAGGTCGACTCATTGGTTTAAATCGCAACGAGTATTCACGGATCGATCGCCAGCTTGTGGGGGAGTGTTTTCGACTATGTCTCAGGCTTCCACTGTTCGATCGTCGTCCCCGAAAGTGAACGTTGGGCAGCTCCTGAGTGTTTGGCTGCCGACGATTTTGTCCGTGGTTCTCTTTCTGCTGACGGCAATCGCTTTCGTCGGCGTTCGAACTCACAAGTTGACCACCTGGCAGGACGACAAACAGATTGCGTTGAACGACAACATCGCTCGTGGGCTGACCGGCCAGGGCTTGGTGTGGGCCTTCCGAACTACTTATCTCGACACTTATCAGCCCCTGACGTGGGTCTCGCTGATGATCGATGCGTCGCTTGAGAAACCTTGGGCTTACAAGGTGACCAATGTTCTTTTGCATGCGGCCAACGGCGTCCTTTTGTTTCTGCTCTTTCATCGAATGACGTCGCTTGTCTGGCCCAGCTTTCTCGTGGCAGGCCTATTTCTATTGCACCCGTTGCATGTCGAAAGCGTCGCTTGGGCTTCCGAGCGAAGAGATGTTCTCAGCACGTTTTTCATCCTTGGCTCGCTGCATGGCTACGTTTGGTTTGCCCGGACGGGTTCCCTGGCCGGCTACGTGGTGATGCTGTTATTGCAGGTGGCGAGTCTATTGTCGAAGCCGACCTACGTGACTCTTCCTTTGTTGTTGCTGCTTCTCGATTACTGGCCGCTTTGTCGATTAGCGCAGACGGATCCGTTGCCCAGTGCGCCGGTGTTTCGAAAGCGATCCCTCTCGGTGTTGGGGGCCGAGAAGATTCTCCCCCTGTTGATCTCCTTGGCGGGAGGGGTGGTTTTCTACTCGGTTCAAGAGATGTCGTCGGCAGTTCTGCGTGCCGAATTCTCGCCGCTCGTTCGTTTGGGCAACGCCATGGTCGCCTATGCGACTTACTTGCGAAAAACGATTGCGCCGATCGATCTGAGCTTTTTTTACCCCTATCCCCAGGGAGGGCACGATTTGGGGACGGTTGCTCTCTCGGCAGGTCTCGTGATATTGCTGACTGTGGGAGCTTTCCTACTGATCAAGCGAGCTCCATTCGTTTTGGCCGGCTGGCTTTGGTACTTGATTTTGCTCCTGCCCACGGCGGGTTTTGTGCAGATTGGTTTTCAAGCCTATGCGGACCGCTTCACCTATCTTCCTCTGGTGGGTTTGTTTGTGGTGCTGATTTGGGGAGGGGCTTGGCTTTCCGAAAATCGCAAGCAAGAGCGGCCGGGCATCATCGGCGTGGCGGTTGTTTTGTTGCTCGTCTGTATGGGCTTGTCCTGGTGGCAAGTCAGCACCTGGGCAACCACTCGCACGATGGCCAAGCATGCCCTCGATCTGAATCCCAACAATCCGGTTGCCCTGGTTCAGATGGGCACCACGTACGCCTTCGATGCGGAGTGGGCGGAGGCAGAGAAGCTTTACTCGAAGGCGATCGAAATTGATCCCAAAAACTTCAGCGGCTTGTTGAGTTTAGGGGGCGTCTCCTTGAGTCGTGCCGATACTCAAGAGGCGAAGAAGCGCTTTCTGGCCGTCCTAGAACTCGATCCAAACAACGAAAAGGCCCAACTCGAACTCGGGCTCATGGCCTTGGGAGACGGGAATTTCGACGAGGCTATCGACCGAATAAAGAAGTCCCTCGGACGTGTCGGTTCCAGTCGCGTGGGATGGTTGGCTCTGGGGGTCGCGTTTGTCAAACGAGGCGAACAGAACGATTGGCCCACGGCCAAAAAATGCTTTCAGCGTGTTCTGAGCATGGGGACCGATGAAGGAGTTGTCTATCAGAAGGAAGCCAACCGGGCTCTGGAACTACTCGATCGGATGGAGAACAGAGACCCGACGGCCGAGAACCGTTTCGGCATCCTCTTCAATTGGCCCCCTGCGGTCAGTGGTGCTCGGCTCATGGCGGATCAGGCGATCTATCTCTACAGCCGAAAGCGCATCGACTACAAGGAGGCGATCGATCGAATTGAAGCGTCGCTCAAGCTTTGGCCTAACAACATCGAAGCTCGGTACAACCTTGGCTTGATCGCGGCAGGCAACAAGCGAGGCGAACAGGCCGCCGCCGCGTTCGATCGCATCCTACAACTCGATCCAAAGAATCGTGACGTTTTGAAAATCGTCGAAGCGTCGAAGGCAACCTCGAACTCGACCGCCCCCGCGGCACCGATTCCGCAGTAGGTGCGAGGGCTGTGCGAGTTTGAGCGACGCCTCTCAGCGGTGAGGTGTTCCCTTCAGGTTGGGACTCACTCGCCAGTTGGCATCTTCCCCAAAGCGAATGTTGACGCCCGAGTGCCCTGCTGATTTGTCGCCGTAAATCGTACGAACATGTTTCATCATCCCCCAGGGAAGGATCGCCGTCGTCACGATCCAAAAGAGGATGGCTCCCGATAGGAGGAGACCCCACCGGGGATTCTCCCGAATGGCGACGTCGCTTTGAACAGGCGTCATGAGTAGCAACAACACCGTCACGATGACCGCATGGACAAAGATCACCCCTTCGGTCAACAGACGCTCGCTGGAGAACGCCGTCGAAGCTTTGACGATGTTTCCAAGGACGAAGATCCAGCAGAGTAGAAAGAAGAGAAGCTGGCCTCGACCCGCCCACGTCTCTGGAACTAATGAAACCTTTTTGACGCCATGCCTCCAGGCGACAAGCATGAACCCCACCGTCACGATGGCAAAAAAGAGAGTGAACCAGCCCCATGCTGTCAGTTCAATGCCGCTGATGAGCGGCATCTTCAGAACGCCCGGAACGGGTTGATAGCCTCCTTGCCCATCGACGCTTGCGTAGAGTCGGACCAGTCCGTTGAGATTCTTGACCATGTTGGTGTAGACGAGAACGGGAATTACAAAGAAGAGGGCGAATAGCTCCGTCCAGCGCCGCCGAGGTCCCGATTCATCGACGGCCGGCGCTCGGCGAAGGATCAGGGCCAGCGCGATCACCACCCCCAAGCCGTTGATGAATCCGTAAGTCTGTTCGAGGAAGCTGTGCCAGTTAGCCCCTTGAAAATGTTGCCAAGCCGAGATCACTTGTGGATCCTGCGTGATGCTGGGATTTCCTTGGGAAACAAGCCAAAGCTTGAGCCAAGCCGTGCCGGCAAACCCGATTCCGCCGATCGCGCCACAGATGATCGAGACGGTCAAAGGGCCGATCCAACGCTCTCGAATGAAATAGATCCATCCAGCGATCAGCATGCCCGTGATGCCGGCCCAGCTGTCGCCGCGCGGCGGTGTCATATGTAAGTCGCCGAGAACCGTCAGTCCCAAGAATCCCAGGAGCCAACCGATCGCGAGATAAAAGTAGAACAGCGAACCAAAGGCGAATTTCCCAAAGCAGACGAAATAAAGAACGATCCCCAGCACCAGCCCGAAGCCCCAGCCGATAAGGTCAGGGGACTGTGTCAGAAAGCCCGGCCAGTTGATCGCCAATTGCTCAACCGGAAACTTAAGAGGGTCTCCCTGCAGATGGACGGTGTACTTGAGAACGGTCTCGGTCCAGTCCATCTGTTGACAGAGGTATTGGACGCCGACGCCGACCATCGCGCCGAGGCCACCAAAGAGGGCCAGCGTCCCGATCCCCCGGCCTTTCTGCGTGGCAAGGTCGAAGATCATGATCCCCACTAGGATGATCGCGACGTTCACCCAATCGCTATCGAACCAGTAGAGAGGATCTTCGTGCCGAGCCATCTTCGAGGGCTCGATGGTCTCTTCTACCGGAGCGGTCGATACGGTCACGGAGGAATCTGCCCAGATGGCTCGCTGCGCTGCGGTCACGATCTCGGCCGGCTTGATGACGTCCACTTCCATCAGATAGATCAGCACCCAGAGGGCAAAGAGTGGAACGAACGAGAAGACTAGATCCGCGAGTTTTTGCCGACAGAGCCAAGCGGGCAACGCGGTCGCTCCGCCGCCAATGGCCGCCCAGAGAAAGCCGATCGCAAAGAGTCCGTAGAAACCGTAGAGCGTCGAGTCATGCGTGAGCCGATACTGCACCTCTTGTAGCCAAGCCTGTGCCGATCCTTCCGGCGGTGGCGCTTGGCTTGGTTCATCGGCAGGGGCAAGATGATTGGTATGCGTGTAGCCGATGACCTGCATGTAACTAATCGAGCCACCAAAGCCCCAACCGAGCGCTCCGAACAGAGCAAAGAACGCAACCCGCCTTCGCCAATCCTCTCTTCCTGAGAGAATGCAGACGGCAATGGCGGCCAGTCCTCCCGGAAGCATGGCCCCTAATTCATGTCCGTAGTTCCCGCGAATACCCCAGCCAATCGATAGCGACATCGCCACCACCAACAGGGCGATCGGCGACCAGAGTGGGTTGATCGAAAACATTGTTTGGTCCTTTCCATCGGACGGGGCAGTGGGTGCGATGGTCTTCCACCGGCCTTGGGGATTGATCCTGCTCGGTGAGAGAGCCCGACGCAACCCTTTCACGGGAGAAAATGTCTTCTTATCCACGGAAGACGATAGCGCGGTGATTCGCTAAAAAGGAAAGGCCATCCGGCAACGCCCCGTTCGGGGGTGGATCTTCCAAAGATGACAGCTTGCCTTTGCGATGCGGGTGCCCGATGATCGTTGGTGTTCCCAAGGAGACATTTCCAGGCGAGAATCGCGTGGCGCTCACGCCGGCGTCCATTGCCCCCTTGAAAAAGGCGGGGATCGACGTCTTGATCGAGCCAGGAGCCGGGCTTCCGGCCGGGATCGTCGATGCCGACTATCTCGACAAGGGAGCCTCCTTCGCCTCCTCGCGAAGCGATCTATTCGCTCGCGCGGAGATTATTCTTCAAGTCAGGGCTCTGGGGGCCAATCCCGACTTGGGGTTATCGGATCTCGATCTAGCCCGGCCGGGACAATCCTGGATCGCCATGTGTGAACCACTTGCCGACGCGCCATCATCAAAGCTGGCCGCGGACCGAGGGATTCGCCTATTCTCCCTCGAACTGATTCCACGCATCACCCGCGCTCAAAGCATGGACGTTCTTTCGTCGATGGCGATGCTCGCCGGCTACAAAGCGGTCCTGTTGGCGGCAGACTCTTTTCATCGGATGTTCCCGATGATGATCACCGCTGCTGGCACCGTTCCCGCGTCGAAGGTTTTTGTCATCGGCGCCGGGGTCGCTGGTCTGCAAGCAATTGCGACCGCCAAGCGACTCGGAGCGGTCGTCGAGGCTTACGATGTTCGCCCCGCCGTGAAAGAACAGGTACAGAGTGTCGGCGGTCGCTTCGTCGAACTCCCCCTCGAAACAGGTGATGCTCAAGACAAAGGGGGCTACGCCAAAGCTCAGGGCGAGGATTTCTACCGTCGACAACGAGAATTGATGGCCAAGGTGATCGCGGCCAATGATGTCGTCATCACGACTGCCGTCGTGCCAGGAAAGAAAGCGCCGATTCTGGTGACAGCCGACATGGTTCGCGGGATGAAGCCAGGTTCGGTGGTCGTCGATCTGGCGGCCGAACGGGGTGGAAATTGTGAGCTGACCGAGCCTGGCAAGGTTGTCGTGAAAGACGGGGTCACGTTGATCGGCCCGCTCAACATCCCGAGCACTTTGGCCGGCGACGCCAGTCAACTCTTTTCAAAGAACGTGGTCACCTTCCTGAGCCACCTTGTGAAAAAGGGAGTGCTCGAGATCAAGATGGATGATGAAATCACGCGGGAAACGCTGGTCACCGATGGTGGCCAAGTCGTTCTCGGACGAGTTCGAGATCTACTCGGTTTGGCAGCCCCCGCGGTCCCGGCAACAGGAACCCTTTGATGGACGCTCATCTGCTCATCAGCAACCTGACTATCTTCGTGCTGGCGATTTTCGTCGGTTTCGAGATTATCACCAAAGTCCCCCCCACGCTGCACACGCCTCTCATGTCGGGCTCGAACGCCATTTCGGGGATCACCGTCTTAGGGTCGATCGTCCTGGCGGGCAACGGCCACTCGACGCTGGCGGCGGTCCTAGGTTTCGCGGCCGTGGTGCTCGCCATGATCAACGTCGTCGGAGGGTTCGTCGTCACTCATCGCATGTTGGGCATGTTCAAACGGAAGTAGCCTTGCGTCCCATCAAGCATCCCACTGGATCCAGACAAAAATAGGAATCGACATCGTGCCACCAGAAGCGACCACCGCCACCGAGAACATTCAGTGGATGATCGACTTGGTCTATCTGCTCGGAGCTGTTCTGTTCATTCTCGGCATCAAAGGAATGGGGCACCCCCGGACGGCCGTCCGCGCCAATCTGATGGGGGCTGCCGGCATGGCGCTGGCGATCGCCGCCACTCTATTGGACAAGGGAATCGTCAACTTCACCTGGATCATCCTCGGCTTGGTGCTCGGCTCGATCATCGGGACGGTGATGGCTTGGCGAGTTCAGATGACCGGCATGCCGCAGATGGTCGCGCTCCTCAATGGTCTGGGTGGGGCCGCTTCGATGATCGTCGGGGGAACCGAGCAAATTTCCCGCATCACCGCTGGTCAAACCATCGATATCGCTTCCATGGTGGCGATCGCTGCCTCGGCGATTATCGGCGGGGTAACGCTGACAGGAAGCCTCATTGCGTGGGCAAAGCTAGAAGAGGTGATGTCGGGCCGATCGGTCGTTTTCAAAGGTCAGCAGCTCGTCAATTTGCTCGTCTTTATGCTCTGCATGGCGCTGTCAGCCTGGATCGTGATCACGCCCTCTCTTCTCGTTCCCTATTGGATTCTCGCGGTCGTTGCGTGCGTCCTGGGGATCTTGTTGGTTCTTCCGATCGGCGGGGCCGACATGCCGGTCGCCATCGCTTTGTTAAACTCCTACTCGGGACTGGCGGCGGCAGCGACCGGCTTTGTTCTCAACAACGCGATGCTCATCGTCGCCGGCTCGCTTGTCGGAGCTTCCGGCATCATCCTGACGCAAATCATGTGCAAGGCAATGAATCGAAGTCTGTTCAACGTTCTATTCGGACTGATGCAGGCCGCGGGCAAAGGACCGAGCGCTGACGAAGTCTATGCAGGAAAAATCAAAAGCGTCTCGGCGGACGAAGTCGCCATGCTCTTTGATTCGGCTCGTCGATGCGTCATCGTCCCCGGGTACGGTTTGGCCGTCTCGCAAGCGCAACACGCGGTTCGTGATCTGACCAATCTCCTAGAGAGCCGGGGTTGCACCGTCGACTTTGCCCTTCACCCTGTGGCCGGTCGAATGCCTGGGCACATGAACGTCCTCCTGGCCGAAGCGAACATTCCCTACGAGAAGATGATCGAGATGGATGTCATCAACCCACAGTTCGATCAGGTCGACGTCGTGATCGTGATCGGTGCCAACGATGTCGTCAATCCTGAGGCTCGTAACAATCCAACCTCGCCTATCGCCGGCATGCCGATTCTCGATGTCGACAAGGCAGGGACCGTGGTCGTGGTGAAGCGAAGTCTTAGCCCTGGTTTTGCGGGCATCCCCAACCCCCTGTTCGCGGCTGACAACACGCTGATGTATTTCGGCGACGGCCAACAAGCGGTGATGGATATCGTTAAAGCGATCAAGGAAAGCAGTTAACCCCGCTCAATCCTCAGAGACCTTGCCTCGGCCTGCCACCAGTGTCAGCGTTCGGCCCATCTGCACGACGTCGCCTGTTTGATTGACCAGTTCTCTTTGCCAGATGATTTCGCCGCGCCGCCCGCGGGCCTTGGGTTCCATGGCGAGAATCTCTGTTCGGACATGGACGGTATCGCCAAAAAAGATGGGCTTTAAGAAGTTCCATTCGAGGATCTTGAGAAATGACAGCGTTGCCATCCGCGGGGCATGGCTTCCCAGGCCGGCGACATACGAGAGCCCCAGAAGCCCGTGCGCGATCGGTTGGCCGAACGGTGTCGACCGGGCGAATTCATGGTCGACGTGGAGTGGATTGAAATCCCCTGTCAGGCAGGCGAACTGGACCACATCGGCCTCGGTAATGGTCCGAGCCGGGCTGATCCAAGTATCGCCGACCGCAACGTCATCGAACGTCAGGGGCTCATCGCTTTGGGCAGGCATCGATCGCCTCCAGCGGTTCTTCGTTACTCGACGATATCAAGGAGTTCGATTTCAAAAGTCAGCATCGCATTGGGGCCGATATCCTCCCCCGCGCCCCTTTCGCCGTAGCCCAGATCCGGGGGGATGTACAGCTTCCACTTCGACCCGACCTTCATCAGTTGCAGCGCTTCGACCCAACCCTTGATCACGCCGCCGACGGGGAACTCGGCCGGTTCGCCTCGATCGTAAGAGCTATCAAAGACCGTGCCGTCGAGCAGCGTTCCTTTGTAATGGGTTCGAACCTTATCCGACGCCTTGGGGATTGCTCCCGCTCCCTCTTTGATCACTTCGTACTGCAGGCCCGACTTGGTGGTGATGACGCCGTCTTTCTTCGTGTTGCCTGCCAGGAACTTTTTGGCCTCGTCGAGATTCTTCGCGCCGACCCCCTTCTTCTTTTCTTCCTGGGCTGCCTGAGCCAGTCGGCTAAACTCCTGCATGACCGCCTGGGCATCTTTGGTAGGGATCCCCATCTTCTTACCCGCAATTGCTTCTTTGATTCCAATGAGCAGGGCGTCCACATCGGGCTCGATTGCTTCTCGTTTCAATTGTGAGCCGATGTTGTGGCCGATGATGTAGCTTGCCTTCTGATTGACGGTTTCCAACTTGGGTGCATCCTTTAGAGGTACTTCACTCTCTTGTGCCCAAACCCATCCAAAGCCTGCGGTCGCCAGCAAGGCACCGCCCATCACCGCCCAGCGCATCGTATTTGTCCATCCTGTAATCGGTCTGGAGAGTCGATCCAAACGAAGGGACCATTCCTCGTCGACTTTGGACCAAGCGTTCTCGATTGAAAAGAGGGTTTGCGAGAGTCGATCAATAACCCACTCCGGTCCACCCATCCCATGGAGAAGACCATACAGAGCCCGTGGACCAAAAGATAGAGGGGATCTCTGCCGAAACTCTTACAGCGGTCAGGGAAGCGGGCCTGCCGAGGAAATCGCCGAGTCTGCGGAGATCGTCTCGGCGGGGGCTAGCTCTTTGGATCGCCGAAAGAGACCTCTTACCCATCGGCCCGCATCGTCAAGCATCGAATAAGCCACCGGCGTGACCAGCAGTGTCAAAACTAGCGATAGCGTTTGTCCGCCGAGGATGACCTTCGCCATGCTCGCTCGTGATCCGGATCCAGGCCCCTGTCCCAGCGCCATGGGAATCATGGCGGCGACCAGCATCACCGTCGTCATCAGAATGGGACGCAGACGGGTTCGGTTGGCTTCCAGGATCGCTTCCTCGCGGGGCATGCCGGCCCGGCGGAGGTGATTGGTGTAATCGACTTGCAGGATACCGTTCTTCTTAACGATCCCGAAAAGCATGAAGAGCCCGAACATCGCGTAAATGTCGAGATTGGTTCGCAATAGGATCAACGAAAGAACGGCGAATGGTATCGTCAGGGGAAGGGCGGCTAGGATCGAGATCGGGTGAGCGAAACTTTCAAATTGGCCTGCCAGAATCATGTACATGAACAGGAACGAGAGAAGAAACGCGAATAGGAAACCGACGTTGGTCTCTTGCAGTGCTTTGGCTCGGCCAACGAATTCGTAGCTGTAGCCGGGCGGGAGGTCTAGCGATTTGATGTAGCTCCGCAAGTTCTCAATGCCGCCGGACATGTCTTTTCCTTCGAGATTGGCCGAGACGACGACTTGCCGTTGCCTTTGATAGCGTTCAATGGTGTTAGGTCCCTGACCGACTTCGAAGTGAACCAGATTGTTGAGAGGGACAACTCCCGAGGGGACTTTGCTCGATGGAACGGTCAGAAGCCCGATAGACTCTTCGTCGGTGCGAAACCCTGGCTCGGCCCGTAACCAAACGTCGTACTGTTCGCCTCCCTCTTTGAAGGTCGAGATCGGCTCGCCGCCGACCAGAACGTTGGTGGTGGAAGAAACCGCTTGGATCGACACGCCTAGATCAGAGAGCCTTTCGCGATCGGGCCGAATGCGAAGTTCCGGCTTTCGCAGTGACAAGCTAGTGTCAACATCGACGTAGTATCCTTGTTCTTTCATCCAAGAGACAACCTGCTCGGAGATCTTTCCCAGTTCACTGATCTCGGGCCCAGAAAGGCTTAAATCAATGAGAACTTGCCGAAAACCGGTCGTTTGAAACGGCGAGACATCTTGGACGGCGCCGACGATATCGGGGAAGTCAGCGAGCATCGCGCGCGCTTTGTTCATGACGTCGAATTGAGAGTAGTCTCGCTCGGCAAGATCAAGCATTCGACAATAGATCGTGGCGCGAGTGACGTCCCCCTCTCCTTTGCCGATTCGACCACTGGTATCGCCGACAACCGAATACATCGCGATGACGCCCGGCAACTGGCGAAGCCGATCTTCGATCTGCTTGGTCAATGTGTTGGATCGTTCGAGTGCATAGCCTTCCGGCATCGACAGGGTCACTTCAAATTCGCTCTGATCATCGCGTGGGATGAAGTCTTTGCCGACCACCATGAATAGAAGAGGCGTGCTGGCAAGGATGATCACCGTCGTGACGACGATGACCCACCGGTGCCTTAGCGACCAATCAAGAGCGCCGACGTATGACCGCTCGATCCACTTCCACACGCGTGAGTCTTTACTGTGAGGCGAGTCGCTTTCGGGAAGAAGGAGGAACTTCGAGCAGAGCATCGGCGTCATCGTGAAAGAGATAATCATGCTCATGAAGACGGAAAAGCCGACAACGAAGCCGAAACTCGAAAAGAACCTGCCCACTCGGCCTCCCATGAAAATGACAGGGATAAAAATCACGAGCAGTGACAATGTGGTGGCAACGACCGCGAGCGCGATCTCGCGTGTCGCCGAGCCAGCCGCTTCGGAAGCCGGTTTGCCGTACTCTTCCATGTGCCGAAAGATGTTTTCATGTACCACGACCGCGTCATCAATGACGATGCCGACGGCAAGGATTAGTCCCAGCATGGTGATGTTGTTTAGCGTGAATCCCATTGCGTACATGAAGGCGAATGTGCCGACGATCGACGTCGGAATTGCCAGCGTCGCAATCAGTGTCGTTCGCCAGTCGCGGAGAAAGAGGAGGATGCTCGCGCTGACCAAGACCGCCCCGAGCAGCAAGTGCGTGGCAACTTCCTCGATCGAACGTTTGATAAAGCGAGACTGGTCGCGAATCGCTTCGACCGCGATGTCGGCAGGGAGTGAGGGCAATAACTTGTCGAGCTTCGCGCGAACCGATTCAACGACGGCGACGGTATTAGTCCCTGATTTTTTTCGAATGATCAAGCTGACGGCGTTGTCGCCCGGATTGTCGTCGTCACGAGTATTGATCCAGAGTCGGCTCAGGCTACGGGGCTCTTCGATCGAATCTTCAACGCGGGCTACGTCGCTTAGGCGGATCGGTTGCCCGCCGCGATTGGCAATGATCAACGATTCGAATTGAGATGGATCGTCGAGCCGACCCATGGTGCGAAGGACGGTCTCGCTGAGCCCCTGTTCGACCCGGCCGCCGGGCTGCTCTTGATTGTTGCGCAGGAGAGCTTGCCGAACATCTTCGATGGTGAGAGGAGGTTCGAACTTAAGCAGTCGAGGTGGATCGATGATGACGTTGATAGCTCTTTGTCGTCCACCGACGAGCGTTACCGATCCGACTCCATCGACGGTTTCCAAAACTTCTTTGACGCGTTTGCGTGCCAGTTCGGTTACTTCGCGAAAGTCGCGTCGTCCGGATACCGCCAGTGTCATGATCGGAGCAGCATCGAGATCAAAGCGGTCGATAATGGGGGGATCCATTCCCTGTGGCAACTGACGCAGGATGGTGCGGACCCGGGCTTCGACCTCTTGGGCGGCGACCGCGCCATCCTTTTCGAGCAGGAACTGGATGATGACGGTGGTGATCCCCTCCTTGGTGGTGGAGGCGATTTCATCGATGCCCGAGATGGTGTTGACGTTCTCTTCGATCGGCTTGGTGATGGTGGTCTCCATCTCCTCGACGCTGGCTCCGCGCAGGGTGGCGGTTACGCTGACGACGGGAATATCGACGTTGGGAAGTAGATCGACTCCCAACCTGGGAATAGAGAAGAGACCCAAGACGATCGGTGCCGAGACCAGCATCGCGGTGAAGACAGGCCGCCTGATGCAGATATCCGAGATGGTCAACGGGAACCCTCCTGTGCCGAGCCGACTTTGACAGGGGGCGTCGAGTCCGCAGCGGGCTGGACGGGCGTAGTTTCACGAACCGTGATCGGTGTCCGGTCGGCCAATTGACTTTGGCCGGTGATGACGACTTGGTCGCCCGCTTGAAGATCGCCCGTCACTTCGAACCAAACTGCGTGACCGCCGTTCTCCGCGGCAATCGGTTCCAAACGTTCGCCCGGTTTGACAGGGACTGAGTAGCTCGCGCCATCACGCACGGTGAAAACTTTCACCACACCCGCGAAGCGAACGATCGCCTCCGCAGGAACGGTCTTCGCGTGTTCATCCGACCGCGTGATCACGTTTCCTCGTGCGAAAGAGCCCGGCGTCAAGATCCGGTTCTTGTTGGGAACGAGAACCTCGACCTGAAAGGTTCGGCTCGTGCGGTCAACTGTTGGATAGATACGTGTAATCTCTCCTTCGAAGACCTTTTCGCCGGTGGCCTCTGTTTTGATCCGTACCTTCTGTTCCTTGCGAAGCTCGACGGCGAAACGCTCGGCAACGGCGGCCTCTAGTTTGAGTGGATCGCATATCACGAGCCGAAACGCCGGCTCCGAACCCCGTGCTGTCGAGACGATTTCTCCCTCGGTCACGTTGCGATCGGCAATCACAAATGAATCGACGCCTTCCCCTGACGGAACGCTGGGCGTGGGGACTTTCATTTTCGTGTCCGAAAGCCTTTCGAGAGCCGACTCGAGCATCGCCTGTTTCTGCCGGACGGCGGCAAGAATCGTTTGGGCATCGAAAAGAGATTGTTCGTAGGCGGCCTGCGTCAGTTTGAGCTCGGCCTCGGCCTTCTCCCATTCGTCTTGCGAGATCGTCTTCTGCGCCTTGAGCTGGCTGGTTCTCTTATGCACCTGCTCGGAAAGCTCGAACTGGGATCGGGCTCGGACGACGCCCGGCAGTTTCTCGACAGCAACGTCTTTATCGTTGGCCGGTGGGTCCTTCAGGCCGAGCTTTGCCAGTTCCCATTCAAGCGCCCGGCGAGCTTCGTTGACGGCCAGCTCGAATTCGCGCGGATCGATCTCCATCAGGATGTCGCCCGAATGGACAGTTTCACCCACTTCGTGATGAATGCGAATGATTCGGCCCCCGACTTCCGAGGAGACCGGGATCTCTTCCTTGCCGTAAAGAGTCCCGACGATCGGGACTTTTCGGACGACGCTCCGTTCGACGACCGGCGCCAGCGTGATGGTGACGGCCCGCGTCTCTTTGCCTGTCGGCGACGGACTGACTTTCTCGCCGTTGCTGGCCCAGAGGGTCCAGCTTCCGCCGACAAGCAAAAGGACGATAGCCCCGAAAATCAGATGACGACGTCGACCCAGCATGGTCGGTTCCTCTTAATCCCTTTGAGACTGCCTTGGAGCCTGATTAACTTGTGCTCTTGGTCCGGGTCCGCTCGGCTCGGGGGGAAGCCCCGTCTTCTTTGGGTGTCGGCTTGCCGGCGACGAAGCTCCTCGCTTGACGGGCGATCTTGCGAGTGATCACGAGGTAAATCTCTTGCTCATCTTCGTTCAGCGATCCGAGCAGCGCTCGACAGAGCCGATGCCTTTCCTCTTGCAAGGCGGCAAAAGCCTTCTGACCCTCCACGGTCAACTGCACCCAAACGAGTCGCCGATCTTGTTCGTCGCGGAGACGCCGAACGAAGTCTCGCTTCTCCAGATTGTCGACCAGCGTTGTCACGGTGTTGACAGCCAGCGAGAGCTGGTCGGCCAGAGCCCGCATGATGCTGTGGCCCGATTCCCCCAGCATCTCGATCGCGAGCAACTCTTGCCGAGAAATATCGAGATTCGGATTGGTCGCCGCCGACGCTTCAATCGCTCGCTGTTGAACCACGATCGAATGAACGTGCTCGGCCAGTTCCCTTGCTCGTTGTTCGAAAGAGTTCATGGAACCTCTCCAAAGAATCGGATGGTTCTAGGATCGCCTAGTTCGATTATCGAATAATCACTGGGGTGGAATCAAGTATGCGGGCGCAAGAGTCCCTAATTTTGCGCAGATTTTCATAAGTCTCGGCACAGAAAGACATCAGGGCTTCGAGGTGGGTGTCCGGATGGAATAGACTCGCTCGGAACTTCGAATAAGCAGGCGGTCGCCAGCGACGACCGGCGTCGCCATGCACATGTCATCCTCGGCCAGTTCGTTGGTTCCCAGGACTTTGAATTCTTTGCCGAGAGCCAACCGGAAGGTCAGGCCATCTTCGTTGACCGCAAAGAGTTCGCCGCGGTAGGTCCAAGGGGAACTGGTAAAAGCTCGGCCATTGGGGATTCGTTTTTTGATGTAGATCGGCGTCCCAGTTCGTGCGTCGTACGCGCTCAGAAATCCTCGATCAAGAAGGACGTAAAAGATGCCGTCGACGATGATCGGCGTGGGGTGATACGGCCCGCCTGTCGGGTGATGCCAAAGAAGGCCTGCCGGGAGGGCGCTTCCTTCGACGGGGGAAAGATCCCCATCGTGGCCAGGCTTGATGCAATAGATCGGATTCTCGCCCCAAGCGACATGGCCCGAGGTGACATACAGGTTCCCCTCCCAAGCGAACGGCGTCGGGATGGCGAGGATGCTCTTCCCCTTGATCTTCCAGAGAGGGGCCCCCTCCAGCGAGTATGATTGACACCACGAGATTCCCGAGACGACCAGTTCGGTCCGCTTCTCGTTCTCCCAAAGAAAAGGCGTCGAGTAGTTCGTCTTCTCGTCGCGGGGGACGTCCCAAAGTACCTTGCCGGTGCCGGCCTCGAATGCCATCAAATGCGACTTCTCTTCGTTATCGACGGCGAGATAAACGACTCCCTTGTGGATGATCGGCGACTGCGAGGTTCCCCAGCCATAACGGGTAGGCTTCGAGTCGAGGGTATGCGACCAAACCTTCTCACCATTCATGTCGAGACAGTAAAGCCCCACGTTGCCGAAACAGACGAAGAGATGTTTTCCGTCGCTGCATGGAGTCTCGGACGCGAGCGTGTTTTTGATGTGATGAGGTTGCGTTGCCGGCCCTTGATAGAGGAGTGTATCCCAAAGCTTCTTCCCCGTTGCCAAGTCCAGACTGATCACTCGCCATTGACGAGTCGCGGTATCCAGAGGATATTTTCGGGCATCGAGATCATCGAGATAGAGGCCCTTTTTCGCGTCGAGTTCCTTCCCTTCCGAGACGCAGTCGGTCAGGTAGACTTTGCCATCCATCACCAGTGGGCTCGACCAAGCTCGGCCAGGAAGATCCTGCGTCCATTCGATATTGGTGCTGCTCGACCATTCCATCGGCGGCGTGGGGGCGGCTTCGCTCGCGGGGCGACGTCCCTCTAGGAACTGCGTGATTGGTCCGGAAATCGTGGTTGCTTCGCCTGCTAAAATGGAGCATGTCAATAGGCAGGTCCAAGAGATACCGATCATCCTACGTCTCCTCCCATTCCAAGTCGCCGCCTCGGTCGCCGACCATCGTACGGCAAACGTCCGTTCATCACCAGCTATTCGGGATTTGTTCGTCGCTGGACGCAAATCGAACGAGCCTTCGGAGATCAACTCGCTCGATCTCCGTTTGCCGGAGTGATCGACCAAATCGAAAATGAACTCGCGCAGCCAATGCCCATCCATCGTGGGCAGGCGATCGTTTACCACGCTCGCACCATGCACGGTTCCCTACCCAACAAGACCGATCGACTACGGATGGTGACGTTGATGGGGAACGCGCCTCGTGAGGCGCCACTGCTGTTTCGGCATCGCGTCAACGATACGCAGATCGAGCGATTCGTCTCTTCGCAGGAAATGTACTGGAATGACTACTTCGTTCATCAACGGCCGCAGCGATACCCGTCGCTGGGCGTCTTTGATGTGCCCCCCCCCGACGCCTCTTTCGCACGACGAATTTCAGGCGGTGATGGCTCGATGCCGACAGAATCCCGACGAGGGACTTTTCTAACGAATTCGATTTCGTCTCAGACGATCGATCGCAAAGACAATTCCTATTCAGCCGGAACCAAATCGGGGTAGCGTTGGCAGAAGTCATCCCAGCCCCGGGCTCGAAGTCGACTCGCCTCGTTATCCAGTTGGCCATATCCCCATGGATGGCGCATCGATCGATCGCCGTTGTAATCGGTGTGCGTCTCCTCCAGGATCAAGTCGAGGACGCCTAGATCGCTGGCCAACTTGAACGTGTCCCCTTTATCAAGATCCATGATCGGCGTGTGAATCCGAAACCTCGCCGGTTCCATCGCGGCCGAGAGGGCCTCCTCGGCCACATCGATGAACGATCGTCGGCAGTCGGGATACCCGGAGTAGTCGGCCTGACACATTCCCGCGACCAAGTCTTCAATTCCGTGCGAATAGGCATAGCTCCCCGCGACCGAAAGAAACAGCAGGTTTCGGCCCGGAACAAAGCTTGCCGGCAACGATGTGTTTCGCGGATGCCTGGCGTCGATATCTCGCGACGAATCGGTGAGGGCAGAATCCCCTAATAATCCGCGTAGATCGATCAGTCTCCACGGCGTACCCGCCTTTTGAGCAATTCGCTCGGCCTGTTGCAATTCGACGGCATGCCGTTGCCCGTACTGAAAGCTGATCGCCAAAACTTCTTCAAACTGATCCAACGCCCAAAAAAGGGCCGTCGTCGAATCCTGGCCCCCCGAGAACACCACGACCGCTTGGCTCTTCATCGCTGTTGGTCCATCGCTGCCATCGAGCATCCACCTACTCCTGTATGAAACGCGCTCTGGGACGCTGCCCCTTTGAAAGCCATCCCCTTTGCTTTTCCCCCGCGAGCCCTACTTTTTTCTCGAAAGGAGTCAAATTGGGTAAATCAGCGTTGATCGTGAAGCGGATAGAAACTATCATGAACCTACGTACAGTTAACTAGATTCGGGCAGCCCGTCGGGCTAGGCGTTGGAAGGGTATGGGAATGGCTCAGTCGAGCGCAGATGAGAAGTCGTTGAAAGCGACGCTCTCCTTGGTCGAGAAGCAGTTCGGCAAGGGAGCGATCATGACGCTGGGCGAGCATGGTGCTCAGCCGGTGGAGTCGATTTCGACGGGGGCTTTGTCTTTGGATCTGGCGCTCGGGGGGCGAGGCGTTCCTCGCGGTCGAATCATTGAGTTGTTCGGCCCAGAGTCGAGTGGAAAGACGACGATTGCCCTGCATATTGTGGCCGAGGCGCAGCGGGCAGGTGGGGTGGCGGCTTTTATCGATGCTGAGCATGCGCTCGATCCGGGCTGGGCAAAGAGGGTCGGCGTTCAAACAGAAAATCTGCTCGTCAGTCAACCGAGCAGTGCCGAGGAAGCATTGCAAATCACCGAGATGCTGGTGAAATCCAACGCCGTCGATTGCATTGTGATTGATTCGGTGGCGGCTCTGGTTCCCAAGGCCGAACTTGAGGGAGACATGGGGGATACCCACGTCGGCCTGCAAGCGAGGTTGATGAGTCAGGCGCTGCGAAAATTGACCGGTATCCTAGGCCGTAGCAAGACGGTGTTGATTTTCATCAATCAGATTCGGCAAAAGATCGGTGTGATGTTCGGCAACCCCGAGACCACGACGGGAGGCCTCGGTTTGAAGTTTTATTCGTCGTGCCGAATCGATATTCGTCGCACAAATCAACTCAAGGAGGGGGAAGAGGTCGTTGGCTCTCGTGTGAAGGCAAAAGTCGTCAAAAACAAGATCGCCCCGCCGTTCCGGTCGGCCGAATTCGACCTGATGTACGATCATGGCATTAGCCGAGAGGGGGATGTTCTCGACATGGGGGTCGAGGACCGTGTTGTCAGCAAAAGTGGGGCGTGGTTCAATTACGGGGAAGTTCGGCTGGGGCAGGGCCGCGAGAACTCAAAGAAGTTTCTCGCCGAGAACTCCAAGCTTTTCGAGGAGATCCGAAATAAAATCATGGAAAAGAGGCTTCCCAAGGATGGTGCCATCGAGGGAGCGGAAGCCGAGTGATGGGAGTTCTGCCATGCGATTTCCTTTCTCGGATCGACGAATCAAGGTGGCCCGGCCCCTTGCGTCGGCCTTTCCGGGATGGCTGATCGCCTGCGGGATGATGGGGCTAATCTG
>JAIELF010000035.1 GCA_019753235.1 bacterium | reverse complement strand
GTTCTCGCTTGGCCATCTCCCGACTCCTTTCGGAAGACAGCAAAACACAAGTCGAGATTCAAGAACAGGTTACTTCAACGAGGTTTTGAAACTGCTTCTACAGAGTAACTCAACAATTCTGCGAAATCGATGCGGGTCGTCAATTGCGCCGCTTCCGCCTATGCCGCCAAAGCCAATGGTGCGTCCGAGTTCCCAGATCAGAGTTCCCGATCGGTTAGTTTCGGGACCAAAAAAGTTGTCGGGGTATATATTTATTACTGATCTGTCACGATAGTATGGATTGTCGCTGAAATAGCTCCAGTCGACGTAGGCATTTACGCCTTTCTCATTGCCATCATCTCTTCGGTCACATCTCCGCTTATCACCACATGTAAACTGAATGGTACTGCTATTGCAGCGATTGGAAAGTTGAGTCAAACGATCTAGATAGAATTGAAGATGTCGCTCATCTTTGAACAGCCAATCGAACACTTGTCCACCTTGGTAGAAGGATCTTATCTTGCCTTGCATTCGCCGTAAAAGGTCAGCTGCAACCGTAATGCAAGAGCAGGCGTCGCCCGCCGATTTCGCAAGGCCGTGAAGGTTGTCCCCTGTCATTGGAAACCTTGCAACGCACGTTGCACCGGTTGGCAACTTGAACCATACAGGTTGCGGAAGCGTTACTGGGCCTTTCGGTTCATCTAAGCCACTTGGATCTCGATGTCGAGAAGGGTCGTTTCCTGTGTACAAGTAAAAGTTTGCAAAGCCTGCCTTGAACCCGATCGGGTCCTGGCTGATCCATCTGCCGGTGGAGGGATCGTACCAGCGGTTGCGGTTGTATTGGAAGTTGATGGCGGGGTCCCACTCTCGGCCGGTGTAGGCGTAGCTGACCGTCGGCGTCTTGGTCGGGTCGGTGACGCCGCCACGCCGCACCGACACGATCCGGCCAAACGCGTCGTAGCGGATATCCTCGTGCCGAACGCCGGGCCCGGAAAGAACGTCCTGCACCGAGCCCTGATGATCGGTGAGCGTCCAATAGGTGTCGATGAAGGCACCGGTCGATTCGTTGAAGGCCTCATCCGCCAGAATCTGATCGACCATCGGCCCGTGCAGGTAACGATGCTCGACACTTAGGTTTTGACCCAGCGTCAGGGCGACGTTCTCGCCGTCATAGTAAAAGTAATCGCTGTTCTCGATGGATCCATTGGAGCCTTCGTCGACGAGCCGGGAGATTCGGCGATTGTTCAGGTCGTAGGCATGCGTCACGGTTCGCACAGCCGCCCCCGTTGTCTCGCTGAAGATCTCGACCTTCGTCAAGCGATTACGATGATCCCAAGTATACTGCCCGACCAGCGTCCCTGTCGAGCTGCCGAGCCGCTTTTCGGTGAGGTTCCCCTCGGCGTCGTAGAGGTAGGAATAGGTGCCGTCGGTCTGTAGGCGATTGTCGTTTCCGGCTGGGGCCTGATAGCCGGACATCGTCCGGTTGCCGGTCCCGTCGAAAGTGAAATTCTCGTTCGGAAAGCCAGCGGCGGTGTGCGTGACCGAAAGAAGCTGGTCGCGGCGGTCGTAGGTGAGGAGTTATTCGAACAACAAAATGGGGACATCCCGCGGTCATGAAAAAAGGGCGGGATCAAGAAAGCGATCAACCCATGTCGGAACATGGGTTGGGCGATGATCAGTAGCTGTGAAGCCAGTGCCCCCCGTCGGACTCGAACCGACAACCTAATGATTAAGAGTCATTTGCTCTACCATTGAGCTAGGAGGGCACAGGGAGTTTACGGGTTCTTGGCAATTCTGTCCAGGGACTCTCCTTAAGAGCTTTCGAGAGGGATGGTTTCGCTGTTGACAGGTTTGGTGGATCGCTTATTGGGACGGGCACTCATCCAAAGATGGCATCATGATCGGTCGAGACCGAACGCTCGAATCCCGTTTAGAACGTGGAGACATTTGCCAGGCCATGCATGGTGCCCGCATCAAACTTTGGCTCATGATCGAGCGAGGAGTCATCCTCTCGGGCGCGAGAGAGTTGTCCCTGCGCGGGTCAACGATGATGACAATGATGGTGGCGATGCTGGTCTTGAGTGTCGGCTGCGCGACGGGGATGCCGAAGATGTCGGCGGCGTCGTTGCGACTGCAGAGCTTGAAGCCCAAGCTTCCTGAAGCACGTCCCGATGTCGTCGAACTCCACTACATTTTTCTAGAAGCCGACGCGAAGGACCCCAAGATCAACGACGAAATCTGGGCCAGCGACGTCGACGAGCAGTGTATCCCGCTGGATACGAAGGCGGCTCTGGGGCAGAACGGTATTCGGCTCGGCAAGATTGGTTCGAGGTTGCCCACGTCGATTTTGACGATGCTTGAGAAAGAGAACGAAACGGGCCGTCGACATCATGCCTCCTCGGGCCAAATGGCGAAGATCGAACTGACGCCGGTACTGCCTGTCTGGAACATCTTCGAGGTGATTGAGGGGAAGACAACGGGTGACGAGATACGCGAAGCGCAAGGCTTTATCCATGTGACGCCGACCATCACGGGTCAGACAAGTGTGGCCCTTGATGTTGTTCCGCAGATCGAATTCGGGCCGCGCGAACCGAAGCGGGTACCGACGCCCGATCTGGCCGGCTGGCAGATGAAAACCGAACGAGACGCTCGCAAGTTTCCGAGCCTTCGTTCGAGTGTCTCATTGGCCTCGGGCGAGTACGCGATCATCGGGGGGATCCCTGACGCGACGGGGACGATTGGACACAAGATGTTCACGAAGGAAGTGGATGGCCTACAAAAGCAGACGCTGCTTCTCGTGCGGGTTGTTCGACCCAATCGAGATGAGCTTCTCTCGGCAGGCTATGACTTCGACGACTTTTTCCTGACGCCGATAAAGAGGACGGTGCAGCGGGCGACCACGCCGGTGCTGGAAACCGTGATGGCGGCGCAGCGAATCTCCGCCAGTGCTGTCCGTTGATCTGGTTTAACCCGCGACCGACGACGCCCACGAGAACAGGGTGAGGCGATCCCCCCGTTCTCGTGATCAAGATCGGCTAGCCTTCGGTTCCGCTGGGGCGATCGCTTGATTCCATCTCTTGCTTGCGTGGCTGAAAGAGTGGGGGATCGATCTTTGCCTCTTGCAGGATTTGTCGTGCGACGATGCTTTGCGACATCGCCCCCATCTGCTGAGCGTACTCGGGGAACTGGGCGAGTTGTCGACGCATCACGACGTTGTTTCGGTATCGCTGGGCGAAGGCGGCAAAGTCTGGCTCGATCTTTTTGGCCACCTTGACGACATACAGGTTCTCGTTCTTCTCATCGGGAATGATGGCGAACTCTCCCTGCTTGTGCTTAAAGACTTCATCCAGGAATGCCTCGCCGGCACCTGGAATATTGGCGATCTTTACCTCCAAGGGCTGTTCGAGGCCGGGCGTCACACTGCTAGGGACGAGTCGCACACGCGGGAAAGTATCGGTCGATTTGACTTCCAAGCCCATTTCTTTGGGAAGCCCCGCATCGAGTTTTCCTTCGCTTGCCTTGGCCTTATCGATCAATTGCTGGGCGAGTTCCTTTGCCTTGGGTTGAGCAGACTCTTTCCTCCAGATCGTGGTCAACTGTTCCTTGACTTCATCAAGCGGCTGGGGCTTGGGCGTTTCATCCTTCGTCTTCCAATAGACGTAGGCATTGCCGGTCGCTGGATCGAACATCATTCGCCCCGCGTAGAGATCATCACCGACGTTCGGCCCGAAAGCCGTCTCGCGGATCGATTCGGGCCTGCCGGTACCTGCTCGGCGATCGACGCGGGTCGCGCTGGCGAGCGGACCGAGCTTTTCGAGTTCCGAAGCTGCCACGGGTCCTGCTTGCTTGAGTTCGAATCCTTGCTCGGCAGCAATTTTGGCCATGTCGGGCAATTCAGGTGGAGTGAAACCGGACCAATCAACCGAGCCATCCTTTTGGTGGGTCGACTCGTACTCTCGTCGGGCGGCGTCGTATTTGTCGATTCGGTATGGGACGAGCGTCGTATCGATGAGCTTCTGCATTTTGGCTTTGAGGGTCTTTTCGGCCTTCTGCTTCTGGAGGATTTTTCGAATCTCTTCCTTCACCTCTTCGAGCGGCTTCTGGCGAGGAGTGGGTGGAGCCGCCGCCGGCGGAGTCTCCTGCGTCGGCGCCGCCGAGGGAGCAGTCGGGGGCGTTGCCGGATCCGCCGCGGGGGCGGGCGCGGGTGTCGGGGTCGCTGGTTCGACAGGTGCCGGCGGAGTGGGCGCGGGCTCTGTGGGCGCGGGCGGATTAGGCACGGCCTCTTGATAGCTTGCCAGCGGCGAGATCATCGCGCGGGTGATGGTCTCCGCAATGCTTGGCCACCGGCCTCGAATCGATGCGTTCTGCTTTTCAGGTGCTGTCGTCGCCGGTGGTGCCGGCGCGGCAGGCTCGGCGGGAGTCTCGGTTCCTTTGGGAACTTCGGGGGCGGCCGGTGCTTCGGGGGTCGCCTCCACCGGAGGAGCGGGAGTCGCGGGGGTCGACGTATCGATCGTCGGGCGCGGAACCTCGACGAATTCTTGCTTATTGGCTTCGTAGTAGGCGGCGATTTCTTCGTCGGTCACGGTCTCGGCCGCGACAAGAGCGTCTACCTTCGCTTCGAGGTAATCGAAGCTGACTCGACGAGGAAGCAGAAAGCCGATCTGGTCCTTGCTGGGATTGGCTTCGATGGTGGCGTACTTGTTGTAAGTATCTTGCAACTGTTGAGGCGTGGGCAGGGCGGAGGCATCCTCGAACTTCGACACCGGAATCTCGACGAACTCGAGTGCCACCTGGGTCAGCTTGGGGGACTCTTCGTTCCAGATTTCAATCGGTGCGTCAAGGACCGTTGCCGCCGGCGGCAACGTCACACTCAGCAGGCGCTCGGCCGCCAACTCGCGAGCCAGGGCCGAGAAGAGAGCGTACTCGGACAAACCGAGCCCAGACTTTTCCTTTCCAGAAACATCCTGAAACGGATTGATCGATCCATCGAGCAGGCCCTTAAAATCGTCGGCGGAGAGTTTCTCTTCGGTCACACGATTCAGCCAATCCATCACCTCTTGATCGCTAATCGTGATGCCGAGCGCTTCGGCTCGCATCGCAAAGGCGATGCCGGCAATCACGCTGTCGCTGTCCGTTTGAAAGCCTGCCCGCACCCGGGGGAGCTTGGCATGGGCGGCGGCTCGGCGAATCAGTTCGTTGATTTTGGATCGCTCGAACGCGACCTCGTAAACCTCGCTTCGCTTGATTTTTCGGTTCCACGCGGTCGCGACGACCGGGTCGCCACCGTTCTGGTTTCGACTGATGGTGTCGATGGCCCCGCTGAAAATGAAGGCGAACATGGCCAGGATCGCCAAGACGGCGAGCATGGATTTTTGATACTTACGAAAGACGTCAAACATTCCGATTCCCGTCTATTGATGAACGCCCGACCCATGCTGTTGAGGAGCCGCTGTCGACTCCTTCGACCGCTGGCTCGCCCACACGAAGATGGGCCGATTATAGGGACACGCCCTCGCCCCTCAAAACCGATGTTTTCGTCTGGGAAGAGGATCTTTCATCCCCCACTCCCCCCATCACCGGGTTCCAGATGCCGGGATTCCTTCGGCTGGCCGCCTGAGCAAAGAGCTTTCAAAGGCAATCGATCGACTTCAATCGACGGTTAAGGCATGACCCGAGAGTCGCTGATATCCTTCTGCAGTGATGAGGTAGTTGTGCTCGACGCGAATGCAGCCGACGCCGACAAGCTTCTGACTCGGCTCGATGGCAACGACATCTCCTTCGACCAAGGTGTCATTGCTCTTTGGTACAAAATAGGGGGGATCGGGATGCCCCAAGCCGAGCCCGTGCCCGGAGTGGCTTGTGAACTGGGCTTCGATCCCCTTGGTCGCGAACGATTGACGGACCGCGCGATCGACCTCGCGAGCCGACTGCCCTGGAAAGAGGGTCCTCTCCGCTTGCAACAGGGCTTCGCGCGATGCGTCGTGCAGGTATCGAACTTGATCGCTTGCTTTCCCGTCGACGATCCAAGAGTTCGCGAAGTCGCCTCGATAACCGTAGACGACCACCGAGTAGTCGAGCAGAAAGAGATCTCCTTCTCGGATGATCCGATCGGTGGGAGGTCCCCCTCCCGCTTCGGAACGTGGCCCCGAAGCGAAGTCGCCGTAGATCGGCATGAGAAGCCCCAGCGATTCCCGACTTGCTCTTTCGACGACATGATAGGCGTCGAGTTCGCTCATGCCCGCATGGATCCGCTCGCGCGCCGTCGCAAATCCCGCCTCGATGGCTTTGATCGATTGTTTGATGAGAACCATCTCGTCGGGATCTTTGGCCCGCTTAAGCCGAGCCAGTTCGGCATCGACGCTGACGAGTGTTATCTCGGGTCGCTTGGCAAGCAGACCCGCAACGATACCGGCCGGTGTCCGACCCACTTCGATCCCCAAGGTCCCGATCGATTCCGAATCGAGAACCTTCATCGCGTTGTCGATGAGATGGACCGAACGAATGGGGGCAGAGTGCTCGCCGTCGTACCAGGTTGGATGTTGCACTTCATCAACGAAGCTCCGAAGCGATTGGGCTCGAACCATGCTGTCGGCCACGAGGACCGATCGGCCATGCTTCGAAAGGAGCAAGATCCCAGCCGCGTTCACGCTTCGAAAGACAAACGGGTCGAGATAAAAGTTGGCCAGATACATCAGATGAATGGGATCGGCAATGATGATCCAGTCGCATTCAGAATGGGTCGCCAGCAATCTTTCTCGACGTGCTCGGCAACCATGATCGGTCAACATGCCGCCAACCTTTCCTTCTTTCAAGATGTTGCGATAACATCCTTCAACCCCCGAGTGTTCGACCCGACACCCGGACCCGCTCGGAATGATTGTCGCCGATATCGATCGCCGACCGGGCTTTCATCGACGTGATCCCAAGCGGACTGTGGATCGCCTTGAAGAGTGTCGTACCAACGGGGCCGGCGGAGGACCACCACCTTGAGCATCGGCCTTTCCGACTCTGTGCCGACTCGAGATCGCCCGTCGCGGTGGGCGCCCCTGGCAATCTTCGTCATCACCGCTGTCTGGGTAGTAACACTCTCTGTTGACCGGGCACTTGTCTGGGACGAGGGGATGACACTAGAGCGGCTCGACTTGATGGACGAAGGGATCGGCAAGCTGTTCCGCGGCGAGATCGGGCTCTCGACTTTTGCCGACCGCTATTGGCGATTCAGCCGAGCCGAGCCGGACGGGCATGGCCCCTTCTATGCTTTGCTAAGCAATCTCGGCCATCATCTTTCGCGGCGATTTGTCTTACCTCCTCTTTCCTATCGTCTGGGGCCGATACTGTTTTTTTCGTTTGCCGTTGCCGTGTTGTTTCAATCGCTTCGTCGGCACTTGAGTCTTGTCGGTCGGCTCACCATGGTGTCGCTATTGATCATGATGCCTAGACTTCTCCCCGAGGTCTCCTTCGCATTGATTGACGGTCCATTGGCATCGTTGTCGATGCTGGCGTTTGCCTCTTTTTGGAGCGCGATCGATCGAGGCTCGCTGGCTTGGTCGGCCTGTTGGGGAATGGTGATCGGTGCGGCCATGGCGACCAAATTGACTGGGTGGTTCCTGCCCATCCCTTACATTGTTTGGCTGGCGAGCACATTTCTCTCCTCCTCGCGGGGATGGAAGTACCAACAGATCGTGTTGGCATTTGTTGCGATGTTGGCATCGCTGCTATTGCTCAATGTCGGGTGGTGGCCTGACCCCATCGGCGGACTGCAGGGCTACTTTCAATCGAACTTGACGCGACGCGACACGATCCCCATCCCGATTCTGTTTCTTGGCAAACGCTATGACTTCTCGTTGCCTTGGTACAACACGTTGGTGTGGAGCGTGGTTGCACTCCCCGTGGGGACGGTCGTGATGGGCGGGGTCGGTGCGCTGTGGTCGATCGTGACGTGCCGATGGGATCGTTTTGCTCGACTGACTTTGGCGTGCTGGTTATTGGTCATTATTTTGAGGTCGTTGCCTCAAGCCCCTGGACACGATGGGACGCGCCAAATCATCGTCAGCTTTGTCTTTCTGGCGGTGTTAGCGGGTCTGGCCGTGGACCGCCTTGGTAAAGCCCTTTCGTTTCATCGACTCGGTTGGATCGTCCCTCCGCTTCTTGCGCTCAGCGCGGCGGGGGAATCAATGTCGAGCGTGATCAAGTATCATCCTTTGGAACTCTCCTATTACAGCCCGGTCGTCGGGGGATTGCCCGGGGCGGAGCGAATCGGTTTCGAACCGACTTACTTCTGGGATTCCGTCACCACCGACGTACGCGATTGGCTTCGTCGGGAAACGCCGGCCGGCATGAGCGTTCTCTTTCGCAATTACACTCCCTCATGGAAGTATCTCTTCGATTGGAACCAAATCCCCGAGTACTTTTCCCCTGGGTCGCCCCCTCCCCGATGGTTTGTTCTTCAGCATCGTCCCGGCCAATACGACGACGTGGACCGAGAAATTCTCGCCCGCGCCAAGCCTGTCTTTCAGAAAGAATGGATGGGAGTACCGCTCCTCAGTATCTTCGACATCAACGACTGGTACCAAGCCCGTCAGCGAGTCGGCACCATGGCGCGGGGAGCAACGTCCCCATGAACATCTCGCCGAGGTTGCTCGTCTCCATTTTTGTTTTTGTTCTGGTTGCGATCGCCAGCGGGCTAACCGTTGCGGGACCCGGTCTCACTTGGGATGAACCAGCCTATCGCGGCAGCGAAGTTCGTCTTCAAGAATGGGTCAACGAACTCATCCATGCCACGTCGCTGGCCGATCGACTTTCGCTTCTCAATCAGGATTCGATCGACTACTACTTCGAGTTCAATCGCTTCGGGCCGAACTTCCATCCGCCTCTATCCAGTTACGGTCATCTTCTCACTTGGGCAGGTTTTTCCCATGCCATCGATGATCTGTCGGCTCGGCGACTCGCCTCGGCGATAGAGCTGGCGATCACCTGCGCGGTCCTCTCGGCATTCATGGCCCGGCACTTTTGCAAGACTGTTGGGCTGTTGGCGGGTCTTTGCCTGGCAACGATGCCTAGGGTCTTTGGCGATTCGCACATCGCGGGAACCGACGTTCCTCTTCTCTGCCTCTGGACGTTGACCGCTCTTTCCTTTCCGTCGGCCCTGAACCATCGCCGGGGGCAATACGTGCTCGCGGTACTTCTGGGAATGCTGTGTCTAGTGAAATTCACTGGCCTGTTCATCGTGATTCCATTGGGGATCTCGTTCTTAGCGTATGCCTGTACCGGCAATCGTCGGCAGCATCTGGTCCGCTGGATCGGCGGGACAGTTCTCATCACGCTGCCCCTCTTGCCGATCGCCTGGGCACTCCTCGTTCCGCTTCATCCAGAGCCGGGCCAGACGAATCGGCTGGTGGAATGGGTCGTCGATCATTCCCGAATTTGGTCCATTGCTCTTTTCTGGCCGGCCGTGGTTCTCTTTGCTTGGTCGCGACGCCGGAAGGCATTTATCTGGCCGATCGGACTCGAACTTCCCTGGCGAACTCTGGCGTATGCTCCGCTTATCGCGATCGCGTTGAACCCGACTTGGTGGCATGACCCCGTGGGTGGTCTCATCTCTTTCTTTGATCTTTCGATTCGGCGTCAGGGGTATCTGCCCGACATCGAGATTTTTTACCTCGGCAAGCAATATCTCTTCTCGCTCCCTTGGCACAACGCTTGGGTCTTGATGGGAGTAACGATTCCCATCGGGATGCTGATTCTCACCTTGGCAGGGATCGCAAGGTCGTTGATCTCGCGCGAACCGATCGCTCTTTATTTGTTGTTGCAAGCGATCACGCTTCCGGTGGCGCGCATGTTCCCGGTGCCTGCCCATGACGGCGTTCGGCTATTCCTTCCCGCGTTTGCGTTCATTTCAGCAATGGCCGCTCTGGGGGGAAGTTCTCTATCGAAGGTGCTCATCGAGCGGGGAGTAAACCATCGCCTGGTCTGGCTCGCGATCTTTATGGTTGGTCCTATCTGGGGCGCCGCCGAGATCGTCCGTTGGCATCCTTACGAACTGAGCTATTACAACATCGGTTTGCCACAAGCGCGCGATCTCGGCTTCGAGATCACGTACTGGTACGATGCCGTCACCCGCCCCGTGCTGGACGACCTCAATGAGAAGCTTCCTCGGGGGGCGTCGCTCGCGCTTCCGAGTCCGCGAATCAATACGGAGGTTTTCTTCGTCCATCAGTCGATGGGGAAACTTCGCTCCGATCTCCATCTTGATCTCGCGCAGGCCGAGGGTTTCCCGTTTATGTTGTTGCTGACGCATGCCTCCAAATCCGACCCATTTAGCCGACTCTTATTCGGGGTTCAACCTTGGTATGCCTCTTCCAAAGAGGGAGTTCGGCTCTTCTCGGTGATCGATCCGCCGGGCGTCGCTCTCGCGTGGAGTCTCTATTTTCTCGCTGTCGACCGCGAGACGCACAAGTTCGCCCCACCGGACTCGATAGCGCTTCGTCAAGCTTTGGACCTACTCCTTCTGCATGGAAAAGATGCCCTTGCGCAGACCGAGAAAGCCACGCCGGCCGTTCGCAAGATCCTTCAAGCGTGGCATCCCCAAGGGATGATCGACCCCGATCTGGCAAAGTTACTTCCGGGGCATGTGGACGCGCTTCGCGAAGCAATCGAGTTGATCGCGACGCGTCCCGAGGATCTTCGCCTCTTAATCGAAACGCCAGGCTACCCGGCGGAGGAACGGTTTCGCGGACCGCTCGAGTCGAAGAAGTAAATCGTTCGAACGCTAGGCAGGCCGAAGTTCATAAGTGACTTCCGTGCCGACAGGGTTACGACGAATCTGATCGGCCAAGCGGGCCCGAGCGAGGATTCCCTCTTCTTCTTCCACCAAGACCAGATTGCTGATGGCGTAGTCCCCGCCGAGAACAAAGGGCCGCCTCGGTGCCAAGCGGTGACCGACGCGGATCGCGCCGTTCTTTTCCTGCCAATCATGGGCCAATGTCCAGCCTGTCCAGAGATTGCTCTCTTCATCGAGAAGCTTGGCCCAATCCTCGAAGGTGTCGGCCATCACTTCTACATCACCCGTTTCGAGATCCAACGAAACGATCCCCTCGGCAGAGAGTCCGAACGGATGGCCGAAAACATCCTCGGCAAAAAAGAGGAACGCCTCCGCACCAGGGTAACTTTCCCAACGGCGGGGTTCGTTCCATGCGACTAGTCCCCGCGGAAGGTCCCCCGCGCGCGAGGCCGAGAACGGCCGAACCAAAAGGGCCGATTCACGCGAGTAAAAACCGTTGCGACTCTGAAGAGTATGGACCAGGTCTTGCCCGAGCTTCCCCCAGCGAGCAACGAAAGCATGGACATCGTCCCCGACAGGCTCGTCGATAATCGGGCCCAGCGAACGAGCAATCAGTTTCTCGAGCATGCTCGCGGGCTCTTGCTTCGAGACGTGTGATGACAACGCTTGAGTCCCTGACTTTTAGAGGAGAGGCTCCGTCGATGCGTTGTCGTCACGCATCCCCAGAGGAGGCCCCAGCACGATTGCCAGCATGTACGACTGCCGGAGTTGGTTTCTCATCATTGATCGAATCTGCTCATTGCCCGTTGGCCTTGATAGGAGCAGAGCCGGATCGACCGCCGACGCGCTGTCCTGCGGCCGATGCTCGACATTCGATTCGAGATGATGTCTCTCCACAATGGACGTGGTCCGATCGGTGTGGCGCTTTTCGAGATTACTCTGCAAGTGTCGGTCGGACGCCCGCGGCGAGGCCGATTCTGGCCTTCCCGATTTCGTTGGTCCTGTTCCCTTTACCTTCGGGGGCCGAGCGGGTCGTCGGGGAGGGATCCTCGGCGGCGGCGGAGCTTGCCGACTTGTATTCGAAGCCGGCGATTTCGGAACGCCTAACTCTCGTAGCAATCGTTCGAGCTCGGCCTGTTGCGGCGACGTCTTCGCCGGCGACGGTTGTTGCTGAGCAAGCGGGTCTTGCTCGAGCAGGACTCGGGGCTGTTCATCGACGGGAGTGGTCGGTCGTCGTGCCGGCACCGGCGCGGGCGCGGGCGGACGAGGGGGAAGCTTCGCCTTGCGATCGGAATTTGCCTTGATGATGTTGGCGACCGTGTAGATGACGAAAACGGCAATGGGAATCAGCGTATGCAGCCAGTCGTTGTTTCTCTGGGCCAGAAAAAACATGGGGTGCTTCCTTTCGAACTACGACGACGCTTGCTTGGCGGCCTTGGCATCGGTTGAACCCGAGACTGCCGGCGGTGCCGCACTTAAGGCAAACGAGGAACGCATATCGGTGTCGGCTTGCACATTGCGAAGTCGGTAATAGTCCCAAAGAGAAAGATGCCCCTTGTCGATGGACTCGGCAATGGCCTTGGGGATCTCTGCCTCGGCCTCAAGGAGTTTCGCCCGATTCTCCTCGGTAAGGGCCTTCATCTCTTGTTCGCGAGCGACCGCTCGGGCTCGCTCTTGCTCGGCCTCGGCCCGAGCACGCCGGAGATCTGCCTCGGCCTGATCGACCTGGAGCTTGGCCCCCACGTTCTCGCCGACATCGACATCGGCAATATCGATCGACAGGATTTCAAACGCGGTCCCAGAATCCAGCCCTCGTTCGAGGACGCGTTTGCTGATTTTCTCGGGCGCTTCGAGAACTTCCTTGTAGTTGTTGGCCATGCCGATGGTGTTGACGATACCCTCCCCGACGCGGGCGATGACGGTTTCTTCCATCGCACCACCGACGAGCCTTTGTAAATTCGTCCGCACGGTCACGCGTGCACGGGCTCGAAGCTGAATACCATCGCGCGCAACTCCGTCGGCAGAAAATCGCCCCTTGCTTCCATCGGGACAATCGATGACTTTGGGCAACACGCTGGTCTGAACGGCTTCGAGGACATTTCGTCCCGCTAAGTCGATGGCCGTCGCCTGTTTGTAGGAGAGCGGAATGCCCGCCCGGTTGGAAGCGATTAAGGCGCGGACGACGTTGGGGACATTTCCCCCCGCCAGATAGTGCGATTCAAGATCGCGCGTCGATGCTTCCACCCCTGCTTGGGTCGACATGATCTTGGCGAGCGTGATCATCCGGTAGTGGTGCGGCCTATCCCCGACTCGGCGAAAATACATGCCGACCATGTCGAAGAAACCGACATCGGCTCGGGTGAGAAGGGCTTGAATCCAGAGACTAAAGAAACTCATGAAGAAGTATAAGACGCCTATGCCCATAACCGCGCCGACGACGCCGGCGAAGATCAGGATCACCGTCATGTAGCCGTTGTCCATACTTCTTCCTCTTCTCTCAAGGTCGGGCGAAGCAATCTTGCTCGGGGATGCCCGGGAAACTTTTGGTCTTCGTATGTTCTACCGTATTCGACGGCCCATACCATTGTCCAGCCTCTCGGGTTACTCGATCTCGCGGACGACGACTCGGCGACCTTCGACGGCGACAACCCGAACGGATCTTCCTCGATCGATCATGATACCCTCGCTCACCGTATCGACGCGCCGGCCGGAGAAATCGGTCGTTCCCGCGGGTCGAAGCGGGGTGATCGTGAGCCCTTCTTTGCCCATTAAGTCCCGGTAGTCGAATTGGTCGTCGGCAGAAATCTCGACGGAGAGCGGTTCGTCCTCTGGGGGGGTAGGGTGATCGAGAAACATCCGTTTGCCCATGGGGGTGCTTTTCCAGATGCGAAACGCCATACCGGGCAAGAATATTGCCAGGACAAGATCAATCGCCACCACGGTCAACCCGATGCCGGGCGAGACCCAAAACGCCACGAAAACACTCGATACGATGCAGACCATGGAAACGGCGAACAGAGCCCCCGCGCTGGGGATAAAGAGTTCCAGAAACAAAACCACCAGTCCTCCGACAAGAAGGAGGACGGCCAGTTGAATGCTTGGCTCGGGCATGAAGTCCTGCTTCTGTTAGGATGCTGATGAATACGCCGACCTTCGAGGTCGGCCCACGCGTCCATCTTCTTGATTGTAGGGGAGCGGCGAGCCAACGATCCTAGCTACGATGGTGGCACTTAGGTTTTAAGCCAGACTCTGAAAGTTTTTGATGAAATTGTTGCTGGAAGGCTTGGTGGCTTCGTCGCCGATTCGAGAAGGCAAGTGTCGCCTGATAATCCCTACGTGAAGCGACACTTTGCCACCAGGTGCCTCACGCACTAGTTCCACCATGAACGTTTTGGGCCGCGGTGTCTAGGGTGGCCCGAGGCCTACTCTCTGGTGGCTGTTTACGGAAACACCCTTGAGCCCTGGACGCCGTGGAGGGATTCGAGGCGAGGCTTTTTCAAGACTGGTGGAGGTTCTGCCGAACTGCTTGGCCGCCGTCGATTTTGATCACTTCGTCGGCAGCGGCGTAGTAGCGTTCATCATGACTGACGATGAGAACAAGCTTTCCTCGGCTCTTCAATTCGGGGAGGAGTTTGGTGTAGAAGACATCGCGAAAATGTGGGTCCTGGTCGGCAGCCCACTCGTCGAAGAGATAGATCGGACGATCTTCCAGATACGCCATCAACAGGGCGACTCGTTTACGTTGACCCTGCGACAAGCCGGGAAACTCAAGCGTCTGATCGCGAAGCCTGACCTTTTCGGTCAGATGAAGCCGACGGAGATAATCACGCGCCGCGGAGAGGTCATGTCCGGACTCTAGGCCGTGCAGCCGACGAAAGAGATAGAGGTCTGAAAAGATTGCCGTGAAGTGGCGACGATACCATTCGATGCGATCGGGAGTGATGACCTGACCATCGAGACGGATCTCTCCCGCTTGCGGTTGGTAGAGCCCGAGAATGAGTTTTGCGAGGGTTGATTTACCGCTTCCGTTGGCTCCGATGAGAAAGACGATTTGCCCGGGCCGAAATATCAAGTCGATGGGGCCAACACGAAATCGGTCTTCATCGCTATCGGTGATGTAGGTGTACTCGACGCCGCGCAGTTCAAGCGATGACCAAGTAGCCAGTGGAGGAGTCGTCGAGGTGGTCGGCGAGTCCGACGCGAGTTGCAATTCGAGCGTCTCGATTTTTTCTAAAGCGACACGCGCCCGGCCCAAGGCGGGGAGCATCTGAAGCACGAAGTCGATCGGCCTGGCCATGTATAAGAGTGTGATGCCAAACGCCGCCACGTTTCCCTGGGTCGTCACTCCCCACGAAGCAAAGGCGAAGACGAACAGACCCAACACAGTGACGAGAAGCAACTGTGCCCAGGTGCCCGCAATCGTGTAGAGGTTCATGCCTTCGATGGCGGCTCGATGAAACTCGCGGGCCGACTCACGAAGAGATTGATCGATGTAGTCCGATCGGCGACCGGCATGAAGCTGAAGCTCTTTGGCTCCCTCCGTAACGCCGTGAAAATGATCGATGAGACGATCCTGCCAAAACCGAGCTTTCCCCAACGAGCGGACGGCACCTCGCTGAAACGCGTAATAGAGAAGTGCCCCGGTCCCCATGAAGAGAACGACCAGGCCCACCCCCAATGGACTAATCCACCCCATGTACGCGAGGCAGCCGACAAGTGTCACGACATTGACAATGAGGTAGGGAACGACTTGGGCCGCATCGAAAACGGCTTGGACGTCGTCAGTGAGCATGGCGAGCAACGGGGCTCTGCCGATGCGTTCGAGATTCGCCAATGGGGTCGCCAAGATACGTTGGCAAAGGTCCATGCGAAGTTGAAAGATGGTTTGGTGGGCAACACGAATGAGAACAAACTGCGACCAAACCCGTGTCACCAAAGTCGTCAGTGCCAGGGGAACAAAGATCCAGAGGAGGTTGAGGTCGGCTTGAAGCGAGCCGGAAAGAACCTGCCCGATGACGGCGATCAAACCTGCACTGGCCAGTCCACTTCCGAGGCCGGCGGCGCCGGCGACGATCAAGGGTGTCCAAGATCGGCCAAAAAGAAAGGAAATCACACCCATGGATTGCCCGGCTCGGCCATTTGCTGGCAGTTCTCGTCGAATGAAGAGGTCATCGTACGGCATCCAAGTTCATCGGCGCTCATCTTTAGATAGGGGACAGCCTGTCGAGGGTCCCCGCCCAACCCTCAAGGATTGCCCATATTCCGTCTTTTGGGATTGTGACCGGGCATTTCGGAGCAAGTGATACGTCTGTTACTACCGATTCAAATGATACGAAAGGTGCAATCGTCCCAGTCGAGACGAGGATCCCTTTCGGCTCGATCAGAATCCGGGGGCAATGTGTTGCCGATGCGAAGTATTGGGATGCTGATCATCTGCGTTCTCTTCTCTACTCATGGCTTGAGGGGGGAAGGACTCCCGCTGCAACTTGCCGACCTTGCGACGCTGTCGGAACAGACGCTTCCCAGTCCTTCGGCCCGGATCGTGAGCGTCGTGGAAAGAGGATCAGGTTCGTCTTCAAACTCGCCTAGCCCCCCTCGGCTTCGTCGACCGGTCATCGATGATCAGGTCCATCGGGTCTCCCTAAAATCGGATCTGACTCCTGAAAAGCCAATAGCTCCACTGGTCGAGCCTCACAATGATGAGGTGAAGGCGAAACCTCGTGGGATTTGGATGAAACGCCAGCGTCGTGCGTCGGCCGATCGGGTCCCGCCATTGGTGCTGAGCAACGAGAAGGCCCTTCCCCCTGTGACTCAGCCGGAGCCTCCCGTGAGAGAGCTCCCGCTGGCTGATCCGACGATTGATCAGAATGAAGTTGAGACCACTTTACCTGCGCCGGGGAACCAAGCCGACAGTGAGGGAGAAGAGAGCGCGAGTCCAACGACATCCATTCCGCACGCATTGCCCGAGGGTCAAGCCGAACTTCCGCCCAAGGCCGACGCCATGGATGGGAAGATTCAGCCGGCCACGCACAAGCAGGATGCCGGTAGTTCGTTGGTGGTGCCGAACACCGAGGGGGCTCCTCCTTCGCGTCCTCGGCACATCATTCAATTGGGGGATGAGCTCGAGATCGCGTTTCCGTACCAGCCGGTGGTCGGCGAGACGACCATTCAGCGGCTGCAGACGCCGATCTTCCGGACCGAGCGAGTCATTGTTCGAGAAGACGGGATGATTGCGCTGCCGCTGATCGAGCCGGTGCAGGCCGCAGGACTGACACCCGAAGAGGTGCGCGCTCTCTTGATAGAAAGCTACCTGCCTCACCAGTACGATCCTCTGGCGAACTTGAACCAGGGAATCTCCCGCGTGTATCGGATCTGCGTCAATGACGAGATCGACATTCGTGTTCGGAACCAGCCAGATCTGGACGACATTGTGACGGTTCGCCCCGATGGGAAGATCTCTGTTCCTCGCGTGGGGAGCGTGGTGGTGGAAGGAAAGACGATTGAGGAGATCGAATCTGAATTGAAGTTGGCCATTGCCGAGGTGGTGCCGCAACCCGAAGTATCGGTTTCGCTGCGTCAGTTTCACTCGGACATCTTCTACGAAGGAAAGACGATGAAGCGGATGGGCCTCAAGAACCTTGAGGGGATTTCCGTGATTGTTCGGTCTGCCGATCGCCAGGTCTACGTGATGGGAGAAGTGAAGGGGGCCGGCCAGGTCACCTATCGCGGGACGTTATCGCTGAGCCAAGCGATTGCATCGGCAGGCGGAACCCTCCGGACGGCCCGGCTGAAAGAGGTCAAGGTCGTTCGCCAAACCGGGCCGCAACAGCCGCCACAAACGATTTTGGTTGATTTTCGTTCAACGATCCGAGGTCGAGGCGTGCAAGACATGGAGCTTCAGCATTTGGATGTCGTGGTCGTCGGGAAGACGCCGATCGCTCGATTCACGGACACTCTCGAGCAGTACCTCTTCAATATTGTTCCGTTCACGCGGAATAATCCGAACTTCAATCTCTTTTACAGCCTCGGAGGTGGGGCAAGTGCGGCGGGGCTCGTCACACCGAATCCTTGATCGCGGTCAAGTCGATGCCGCCGCGATCAATCCAACATCGCCCACGGCCGATTCGGTACGTCATTTTGACGAGACACCCCGCTGCCTATCCCTCGCGCGATCAGATCAAATCCACTTCTCCTGCTGATCAAAGTCGTTCCACTTTTGATCATTTCAGGCAAGCGTTGGGAACAGGTAAATCGGTTAGCCTTATGAGAACTATCAGAGTGGATTTGCGATCTCACACACAGAAGAATACAAAGACTACTAAGTTGTCCGGAAGTATTCCTTCGCTCACCCCTTGAATGAGTTGATTCTGTGGGGACGTTGGCCTCTGGGACTTGATTAGGAGCGACTCTGGTGAAATCGGTGATCCTCTGTGGCGGCAAAGGGACACGAGCGTATCCCTACACCGAGTACATGCCTAAAGCGCTCATGCCCGTCAATGGCCAGCCGATCCTGGTCAACGTCATGGAAATCTACGCACACTACGGATTCAAAGAATTCGTCCTTTCGCTGGGCTGGCACAAGGATGTCATCCTGGACTATTTTCGAGGCAAACAGTTGCCCTGGACGGTCGAACTCGTGGATACGGGTCCAGAGACCGATACCGGCGGACGAATCATCGGACTAAGGGACCATCTGGGTGACCAGTTCATGCTGACGTACACCGATGGTCTTTCTGATGTACCCATCAACGATCTGGTTGCGTTCCATAACTCGCACAAGGGACTGGTGACGATGACCACGGTCCCCCTCCGTTCGCAGTATGGGACGGTGGAGTTCGGACCGCAGGGACGAGTGGTGGAGTTTCTGGAGAAGCCACTCCTTCGAAGTCATTGGATCAACGCCGGCTTTTTCGTTTTGGATCGTGCCGTTTTCGACCACTGGGAAGGAAGCAACTTCGAAAAAGATGTCCTGCCGGCACTCGCGGCCCAGGGGATGGTCTACGCTTACCAACATGACGGCTTCTTTCGTTCCATGGATACCTATAAAGACCAGCAAGAGATCGAGCAAATGTGCCAGGAAGGGAAGATGCCCTGGCGAAAAGCGGTAGTCGGGAGTTGATGAGCATGGGTTACGAACCCGATCGAAAGTTCTGGAATCATCGAAAGGTCTTCGTGACCGGCTGCTCTGGACTTCTGGGCTCTTGGTTGTGCGAGCGGTTAATCAACGCCGGCGCGGAAGTCATTGGACTCGTTCGCGACATTGTTCCCCAGTCGCGCTTTTATTCCTCGGGCGTGGCCCAGAAAATGGTCCTCGTCCAAGGCCGGCTCGAAGACATGAGCGTCCTTGAGCGAGCCCTCAACGAGTATGAGATCGACTCGGTCTTTCATCTGGGGGCGCAGCCCATCGTCGGGGCGGCCAACCGAAACCCGCTTTCTACATTCGAAGCCAATATCCAAGGGACTTGGCACCTATTGGAAGCGGTCCGACGAAGCAACATGGTGACCCGCGTGGTCGTCGCCTCCAGCGACAAAGCTTACGGCACGCAGGATGTCCTTCCTTACACCGAAGAGATGTCGCTTCAAGGCAGACACCCCTACGACGTATCGAAGAGCTGTACAGACTTGATCGCGCAGACGTACGCGGAAACCTATAAGCTGCCGGTGGCCCTTACTCGGTGCGGAAACTTTTATGGCGGCGGTGATTTGAACTTCAACCGAATCATCCCTGGCACCATTCGGTCGGCCCTGTTCAATGAAAGCCCAATCATTCGAAGCGACGGGACCTACATCCGAGACTACATCTACGTGCTTGACGTGGCCGACGCTTATCTGTTGCTTGCAGAGAAAATGGACGACAAATCGCTTCACGGCGAAGCATTCAATTTCTCAAATGAGCTGCAATTGACGGTTCTCGATCTGACGCAGAAAATTCTACAAGCCATGAAGCGAGAGGACCTGGCACCGACGATCTTGAATCATGCAACGGGAGAGATCAAGCATCAGTACCTCTCGGCCGCCAAGGCCCGGCGGGTGCTGAATTGGGAACCGAATTACACGATCGAGCGATCGTTGTACGAGACCATCGCTTGGTATCGCGAGTTCTTTGAATCGCGAGGCCTTCTCGCCAAGGCATGATGCCGGTCGGCCCCGTCATCGGACATCGGACCTGCGCTTGAGCACGATGCCGTTCGGGCGTTCCCCGGAGGCTGATAATCTCGCCCAGAAACCATTTGTCGAGGTGCGATTCTTTCGGTTGAAGCGATTCTGCCAACGCCCCACGGCACGAAATCGCCGGCTAGCACCCCTCCTTTTGGTGTCCCGCGGGTCGCTGATGCTTCGCGATGGGCCCAGCATCGGCGTAGTATGCTAAGGTTTCTGGATTCCCGTCGGCGCGATCGAGTTGATTCTTCTCGACATGCGTGCCATCGGCGGGTCGTTCGAGGAGCTTGGCCGAGTGGATACTTCACTGCTGACGACGTCGCTTCGCGACTTGATCACTGTCCTCTTTAAGAGGAAGTGGAGCATCTTCGTCGTTTTGTTTGTTTCGCTCTTCTCCTCTATGGTCTATCTATTTTTGATTCGCGACGACACTTATACCACGGTCTCCAAAATCCTCATTCGCGTCGGTCCTGAACAAGCTCCGTCAACGACGGTGATCGGCCAACCACCCAACGTCGTGAGCTATCGCAATCACGACGTCAATTCAGAAATCGATCTGCTCATGTCGACGGATCTCGTCGCCCAACTGGTCGATGAACTACACCTCGACGTGATCCAGCCCAAGCCGGTTCCTGAGGGGTTCTTCCGGAAAGTGAAGTACTACGCGAAGAAACTCGTTTCCGATGTGAAAGAATTCGTCAACAACGTCATGATCATGATCGGCCTGCGAGAGCAGCTCAACGACCGGGACAAGGCGATTGAACTTGTGGTGCGTGGACTTCATGTCGAAGCCGTCGAAGAATCCAACACCGTTTTGGCGGCACTGACCATGAACGTCAGGCAAAACCTAAGCGTGGTGCTTGATCACCACGTTCAAAACTATTTGAAGTTTCGTCGAAAAGCGTTCGAAAGCCCCGATGCCCCGCGATTCTTTGACGAGAAGGTGACCCAGACGCGGACTCGGCTCAACGAAGCGGAGAAGAAGCTGACGGAGTACGAAAACAAGGGGGGCATCATCAACATCGAAGCTCAGAAAGCTTCACTCCTTGCCCAGTTGGAACTCGTCCGCAATCAGTTCGACGCGGCTGAGCGGGAACACCACCGGTCGCAGTTCAAAGTAGAACAGCTTGAAAAGATGCTGTCGGGATCGAAGGTCGACTTTGCTGCTCTGGGAGAGTTTGCCCCCGAAACCTTCCCCAAAAATCTCCTCGACCGTTTGACCACGCTGGAGATGGAGCGGGAGATCCTGCGGATGTCCGATGCAGAGGATTCCGCGCGGGTGAAGACGAACCGGAGTCAGTGGCAAGTTGTCGTCGATCTTATTTCGTCGAACCTGCGGAGTGCTCTTGCAGAACGCCAAGCAGATGTCCATCTCTTAGCGTCGCAGCGAAGCAGCCTTGAGAAAGAATTGGACGATCTTCATTCCCGGCAGGCCCAATGGAGATCGCTGCAGCGAGACGTTTCTTCACTCGAAGAGTCTCTCAACTTTTACCTCCGCAAGTTGGAAGAGGCTTCGGCCCAGGCGCAGCGGGACGAACAGATTGCTGGCAGCGCGTCGGTGATTCAACATCCGATCGATCCATTGATGGCGTCGGGTATTCGAAAGACTTATCTGATCCTGGCGGCAGCCCTCTTAAGTTTGGTCGCTGCCATTGCCTGGGCGGCATTGTGTGAATTCTTTGACCATCGTGTCTATTCTTTGGAAGTGCTCGAACAACATTTGTCGGCTCCGGTGCTGGCGGTGGTGCCGGTCGATAAGTCGTTGCGAAAGTCATTGCCGTAAAAAGTTCGTGACCCGTTCGAATTCGGCAGGCGCTCACGGGGTCGCCTTTCGAGCGACATGGATTCATCGACGGAAACGCTAGCTAGGCGAGGGGCTGTTGTGCTCGACGAAACACGCGAAAGCTTTCGGAAGGTCGCGGACATGATCAGCCATCAGGCCAAGGAGCAATCGATCCGCTCCGTGGTGGTGACCGGGGTCACTCCTCGATGTGGAACGACGACGACCGCCGTCGCCATTGCCAAAGAGTTGGCAAGCCTGGCAGGTCTGCGGACGTTGCTGGTCGACTTGAATGTGCGTCGCCCTGGAGTGGCTCGGCTGCTTCAAAAAGAAGTTTCATCTCCCATGGCGTGGGATGCGATCGAGAACATGCCGGCCGATGGCAAGGTCGGCACTTCCTCGAGTGTGCCGCGCCTTTCCATCCTGTCAGCCCCGGCCAACGCCGCGGTCTCGGCGGAACTGGTCCGATCGATTAACGAACGAGCCGCCAAATGCGCGGACATCGTTCTATTTGACACGCCCCCATTGCTCGGTTACGCCGACGCTTTCGTCGCGGCAGGCATGTCGCAAGGGATGGTCTTGGTCGTCGAAGCAGGTCAAACCCCCTTCGAGGTGATCGACCGCGTGAAGCACGAAGTCGGCGTTCGTGGCGTGACCCTTTTAGGGGCCGTCTTAAATAAACATCGGCGAATCATTCCAGGTTGGATCTACCGAATCTTCGCCCGTTAGTCCCTTGCACGTACCAGTCTAAGAGTCCACATCTTAAGAAGGAGAGGGCATGAGCCAGTTCATTCCCGACCTTCGTTACTCGTACGAACGCGTCGATCGAGTCGATCGGCGCTGGCAAGGCTTCTTTGCTCTCTTCATGGCAATGCTGGTGGGGTTGGTGGCTTTTGCCGTCACATCGGTGGTCGCGGAAAAACTTCGGCCAAGCCGAATGGCGGTCATACCGGTCGGCCTCTTTCTTGCTTTGATCATCATTCAACTGAACATCGTCCGCGAATCGGTCTTGTTCCTATGGGTCGTCTCCGTCACCTACTTTCGAAACTACTTTCTCATTAGTCAAAAGGGGGAGGCACAAGGCCTCTACTTTATCCCCTCTGATTTACCCCTCGCCTTGCTCATTGTTGTTTGGCTCGTCGAAGGCATTTGGCAGAAGAGGCTGATCCATGGTCGAGTCGGTTGGGCTTGGATCGCGATCCTACCCTGGTTGGGATCCCATCTGATCGAGCTAACAACGGCGGCACGACCCGATTGGGTTTTGTGGGAACACGTCAAACTCCTTCGTGGATTGGTTGTATTGCTACTCATCCCCGCGCTATGCCGATCGCGCGATTGGTGGATTTGCATTGCCGGCATCGCCGTCGGTGTGATGGGGCAGTCGTTGCTTGGAATATCCCAAGTGGCCCTTCGCCGGTCGGCCTTCGTGCTGGAAGGCGAGGCCATCGTTCGAGCGGCCGGCACAATGATGCACCCCAACATGTTGGCGGCTTACCTGCTGGTGACGATCCCGGTACTCTTTGCCGTCGGATTCGGAGCTCGGCAGTCTTGGGTTCGTTGGTCGAGCCTATTGGCAGGCATGATCGGAGTCGGCGGACTGCTTGCGACGCAGAGTAGAACACCGGTCGTGCTCTTCGTTGTTCAATTCCTATTAGTCATCCTCTTTCTACTTCGGCGGGGAAACGTTCAACCGAAATGGCTATTGGGCACAGGGGCATTGATGATTCTGCTCGGAGTGGCAGGGGTCACGCCGATCGCCGACAAGATTCTCGAACGTATTTCCGGCAACTGGAAGGAATCGGTCGACTTTCGAGCGGAAACAAATGCACTTGCCTACGACATTTTCGAAAAAAATCAGGTCTTCGGCGTCGGCCCATCCCATTTCACCAAACAGATGACCAAATCCAATAAGGTCTACGCGAAGCTATACAAAGACAACGTCGATCTCGCGAAAGCGACCAATGTTCGATACATTCTAGCGGTGCATAACACCTACCTTTTGGTGTTGGCGGAGGGTGGTCTGCTGGGCTTTGCCGGTCTCTTTTTTCTGCTGATCTTCGGATTGGGCCTGGGCATCCGCGCCGTTTACCGGACATCGGGCGATGTGCAAGCGGCCTGTTTGGGTTTGACGATCGGTCTTTTAGGTATCTACGGCCAGGGGATGACGGAGTATTCCATCGTGATGGATCAAGGACTATTGCCCACGGTCCTTGTAATGGCCCTGCTTAGCTGTGCACCGACGCTCCAGAAGGAGACCATTCGACCGGAGCTTCTTACCTGATGCCGAGAACGACCTTTATCGTCTGCACTTACAATAATCGTGAGATTATCGACCACGTACTATCGTCGATCCGCAACCAGTCCGACCGCGACTGGGAGGCGATCTGCGTCGATGACGCGTCAACCGACGGTACGCCGGAACTGATTGCCGAGCGTTATCCCTTTGTTCGTCTGATTCGTCGAACGCAAGGGATGGGTCCCTCGATCAACCGCAATGAAGCGATCGAACAATCGACCGGCGACTACATTGCTTGCCTTGACAGCGACGTCGAACTGGACAAGGACTGGCTCGCCCGCACAGCGGCTTATCTCGAATCCCATCCTGACACCGGTATCGTCGGCGGCAAGCTCCTCTACGCCGCCAATCCGCACATCATCAATTCGTATGGCGGACAGATCGGCAAGCTCGGGCTCGCCTGGGATGGATACGACGGTCACGATGAATCGAACTTTTGCCAGCCGATCGACGCTCTTTGGATTTGCAGTGCCGCGATGGTTGTTCGACGTTCCGTGCTCGACAGGGTCGGCTTGTTCGATGACACGTTCTTTTACGGATACGAAGATTCCGATATTGGTTGGCGCGTCGTGCTCGCCGGCTATCGCTGTGTCTGTTTGCCGGACGTACGAGCGTATCATCGAGCGCGGACGACGATTGGCGGGATGGGGGAACGAATCACGTTCCATTATCATAAAAACCGATTTCGCTCGGTTTTAAAGAACCAGGGTTTTGGCCGACTACTGTGGTACCTGCCGGTGTATCTTGTGTACTCGCTTCTGGATGGCATCATGCGAGGTCCCCGGCGGGCGAAGCTTCGCGCGTGGGGCTGGCAATGGAGCCACCTCTACGAGACGCTGGCACTCCGTCGGTCGATCCAACAATCGCGCCGGCGATCGAGCCAGGAAATGAGGAAGCTTTTCAGCCGACGCTACCTCCCTCCGACGCGGTTGTCGCAAAGGCAGCAGTTCCGAGTCGCGGGGGCCATCCCCTTAAAAGGAGGCGACGCATGATCGGTCGATGGTTGACTTCACGCTGGACCATTTTCGTGGCAGGTCTGCTGCTCGGTTCGGTGTTTCTGAACAGGCTCTGGGACGAAGCGTCGTCCGAACTTCATGCGGAGGAGATGGTCAACTTCCTTCCCAATGGTTCATTCGAGTCCGATGGTCCGGGCCCGGCCGGTGCGGACTGGGTCTTCGACGAACGGAAGATGAAGAACAAGGGAACGATCGCGCGCGTGGATCAGCCCGTGGGCGAGGGAGCCAAGGGGCTCCAATTCATCCCCGCGGCGGCGAATGCGCAAGCGGGTGCCGAGCCTTTGGGAGTGGGGCAAATCATTCCCTACGCCAAGATTGGTGTCGGTCAGCTATCGCTCTCTGCCTCGTTAGGTGCCGAAGGAGGCGCGAGCGTCACGGTTGGAGTCGTCGGGCTCCGCCGGAACGGCTCGGAAGTTGCTCGTGGAGCCATCACGACCAATCAGGGAGGAGCAGAACTCGCCCTCTCCTCAACGATGATTGAGTTCAAAAAGCCGAAGGACGTCGCACAGCTCTTAGTATTCGTGGTGGCGGGGGGAGGATCAGGCAAGGCGTTTGTAGATGGCATTGTGATCGCGCCAGCCAAGGCTGCCGGTGCGGTACTGGAAGATGATGAGCCGATGACGGCGGAAATTCGCGTCGATGCGGGGCGAGTGATCCGACCAATACCACGAACGCTCTTCGGCACCAACGTCGAGTGGATCGACAATGGGAACGGAATACTTGATCCGCGCACGGGGCGATTCGATGAAACGGTCATCCGCCTGGCACGCGAGGCGGGTGTTTCGCAGATTCGCTACCCCGGTGGACTTTTTTCGGACCACTTTCATTGGAAAGAAAGCATTGGACCGCGCGAACGCCGGCCGATGAAACAGCATTTTCCGAAAGGGCCTTCGTCAAAACTCAACCTGGGAACCGATGAAGCGATCGAGCTCGCCTCGAAGATGGATGCCGAGCTATTCATCACGGCCAATGCCGGCTCGGGAACGGCCGAGGAAGCGGCAGAGTGGGTTCGCTACTTCCAGACGAAGGGGAAGGTTCGCTACTGGGAAGTGGGCAATGAACTCTACATGAAATCGTTCGATGCTAACTCTCCCCCTGCCTTTGATACCACGCCAGCAGCGTACGCTGACCAAGTGGTAGCGTTTGCCGAGGCCATGCGCAAGGTCGAGCCAACCTTGCTCATCGGAGCCATCGGCGCTGACAATTTCACTACCTTTCCGCTGACCGACCATCCGCAATGGACAAAGACGGTCCTTAGCCGAGCTTCCGGCTCGATCGACTTTCTTGCCGTTCACAATGCTTACGCGCCGCTGGTGGTCGACGGAAAGGGGAACCCTGGCGATATCTATCTTGCGATGCTTGCCGCGCCGGTTCATATTCGCCAAAGTCTCGCGAAAGTCTCGAAGCTCATCGACCAAACACCTCCGCGCGATGCCCAGCGGATTAAGCTTGCGGTGACCGAGTGGGGGCCATTCTTCTCGGTCGGCCCGACGGCTCCTTATCTCGATCATCCGAAGACGTTGGGATCGGCGCTGTTTGTTGCGAGCACGATGAAGGTATTTCTGGAGTCGCCTCGCGTGGAAATCGCTCACTTTTTCAAACTCTCTGAGCCAACATTCATGGGTTGGATCGGGCCGCACAACAAAAAGATGATCCCGAAAGCGCCTCTCTTCGCACTCGAGATTTTCGCCAAGCATTTCGGAACAGAACTTGTCGAAAGCGCGACCACTTCGCCGACATTCGACGCGCCGGCGGCCGGCTTGATGCCCTCCGCCTCGAAGGTGCCGTGGTTCGAAGTGGTGGCGAGTAAGGATTCGTCGGGACGCGTTTTCCTTGTTGGCATCAACAAGCATTTCACCCAGCCAATGAAGGCGAAGATCAACCTAGTCGGCTTCGAACCAACGCGCACAGGTGCCGCGTGGACACTCACCGGGACTGGGATTGATGCTCATACGGGAACAGAACTTCCCCGAATCCCTGGGCTCACCTGGGCGCGACAAATGGAGATTCCACCCTCCAAGCGAATGAACAAGGGAAATCCAAGCGAAGTCACGCTCACTCAACAACGCGTCACGATCGAGGGACCGACCTTTGAATACACCTTTCCCGCGCGCAGCGTCACCAGCATCGAGATGACTTCGGCAGGGGCAGCCCGTCCATGAGGATTGCGATCACTCATCCGACGGATTGGCCCTTCGTTCGGCGTGGAACTGAGCGGTTCATGAATGAACTCGCGGAGTATCTCGCCAGTCGCGGGCATGACGTGACCATTCTTTCCGCCAAGCCGGGCCGCGGCGAGGTACTTCGGGACTCCGCTTATATCACCCGTCATCATCGTCGACTTTGGCATCCGTCGCTTGGAAAAGTCGGGATCATCGAAGCACATGCCTTTTTGGTGACATGCCTGGCTTCATTGCTCCGCCATCGCTTCGACATCATCCAGTGCTGTTCGTTCACGGATGCGTTTGCAGCCTCGCTCGCCCGGCGAGTGACGGGCACCCCTTTCGTATTTTGGGTCAACGGTCTACCCCCTCGCGTGAAGTATTACCGCTCTCTCTCGCTGGGAGGAAAAGTCTTCACGCGGGCGATTCAAGACGCAGACGAAGTCATCAACATCAGTAACTTCACGCAGGAGTATGTGGCGGAGAACTATGGACGCCGTGGGGTGGTGATACCGGTTCCGGTGGCAGTAGAACGTTTTCCGCTCGTGCAAGGACGATCGCTGGACGCGCCCGAGATCCTCTGCACGGCATCGCTTGACGATGCTCGTAAAGGAGGGCGAGTTCTCTTCCGCGCGTTTCAATTACTCAAATCACGCCGACCGACAGCACGATTGCGGATCGCCTACAACTTGCCGGAGACTCTTCGCCGAGAGTTTTTGTCGCTCGTCGACGAGCAATACCACGGGGACATTATTTTCTCGGGGACAGGGAAGCTGGAAGATCTTCCTCGCTGGTATGCACAGGCCGCCGTGAGCGTTCTACCAAGCATGTGGGAACCTTTCGGGTTGGTGGTGATCGAATCGCTGGCGGCCGGCACGCCGGTGGTCGGGACTCGTTCCGGCGCTTTGGAGACTTTACTAGCGGATCCAACGATCGGTCGATTGTTCGATCCGGGAGGTGAAAACTCCATCGAACCGACCAATGCCGAGGGTCTTTCTCAAGCAATCGATGAAGCGATCGAGCTTTCTCGGCATGGCGAAACATCTCGTCGTGCTCGGCAGTTTGCCGAGCAGTTTTCCTGGCAAGCGGTCGGCCCGCGGTTTGAAGAGATTTACAACGACATTGTATCGGCGAAAAGGACGGGAATCCCCCGCGCATCGTCCGAGGGAGGGGACCGTTGAAGGTTATCATCACTCATCCGTTCTGCTGGCCCGCGGTTCGACGAGGTACCGAACGATTCATTGCCGAGCTTGCTCAGCATCTTGTTCCGTATGGACATGATGTTGTCACTCTTTCAAGCACGCCGGGGCCGAGCACTTGGGAAGATGTTCCAGAGGCAGGTCGGCGGTATCTCGTGCACCACTCATTTCCTTCGTGGATGAACCGGCTCCGACTGCAGCCAACCGATCCTTTCATCTGGAAGACGATCGGGCCGCTCCTTCGCATTCCGTCGGATGTCGTCCATTGTCTTTACCATACCGATGCGATCAGCGCGATCGCGACTCGTTCCATCAAGCGGCACAAAGTGATCCTGCAGATTCAGGGTGTTCCACTTCCGTTGACGTTTCGGCGTCTACCTCCGGAGCGAAGCCTGACGAAGATGGCCGTCCATCGAGCAGACCGGTGTGTGGTGATCAGCAAGTTCTGCCAGGAAAAGCTTCGGGAGAATTACGGCGTCGACGCTCCGGTGATCAATTTGCCCGTGAACACTAATCATTTCACACCGCTGGATCGGCCCAAAACAGGCCCTCCCACGATTTTGTCGGCCGCATCCTTTAAAGACCGCCGAAAAGGAGTGCGAACGCTCGTGCGGGCATTCGTGATGATAAAGAACGATGTTCCCGATGCGGTGCTTCAGCTTTCAGGAGAGATCACTCCGGAGATTGAAGCGGAACTCGATACGCTGGTCCCCTCGACGATTCGGCAAGATGTGCATGTTCTTGGGGTCGGTCACCTGACAGATCTTCCAAAGCTTTACCGCGAAGCGACCATCACGTGCCTTCCCTCGATGTGGGAGGCGTTCGGCATGGTCGTACTGGAAAGTTGGGCATCCGGGACGCCGGTGGTGGTGACTCGGCACGGAGCCTTTCCAGAATTGATCGAGGACAATCCTCATCTGGGGGCGATGTTCGATCCGAAAACAGAAGGTTTCGAAACCACCAATGCCGAGGGGCTTGCCGAAGCACTTCTCGAAGGGCTTAAAATCGCATCCACGCCGGGAGTGACAGAGCAGTGCCGAGCCAAATCACTGACCTGTTCCTGGGATCGCTTAGGGCCTCAGTTTGAGGCACTCTATCACGAAGTGACCTAGAGGAACGCTACGGTGTCGGCGACGAATCGAATCGCTGGCAGAATCGTAGCGTGGCATCGATTTCGTCGTTGATTCGGCAAGCGGGTACGAACCCGGTCGCTTTCAGCTTTTCGGACGAATAGTAGAGAAACTTCGACTGCTCGAAAGGGAGAGGATCGGGGTGCCGGATCGGTGGGCGATACCCCAGAATCGCTTCGCATCTGCTCGCTACTCGCTGGGCCATCGTTTGAATGGAGACGCAGTCGTCGCCACCGAGATTGAAGATGCCATTGTCGAGCTTGTCACTTGAAAGCCGAAGGGCATAATCAACCGCATTGACAACATCGTCGATTGGTATGAAATCCCGCACCTGTACTCCGGACGAGCGAAGCAGCAGTTCCTTTTGGGCGATCGCCCTTCGGCAAAGGTCATTGACCAGGAGGAGCCAAGCATTCACGTCGACGTGCGTCGGCGTGCCGAAACTATTGCTCAGCCGAAAGACAATGGCTTCGATCTTCTTGGATTCGTGTGCCGCCAGGACGAAGTTCTCGGCCGCTTGCTTGGTGATACCGTACGGGTGGCGGGCCGTCACGAGCGATTTCTCCGTGATGGTCCCGTACAAGTCGCCATACACGTGTGCCGAGGACATGTACAAGAACCGCTTCACGCCCATGGCCACCGCGCCACCCAACACGTTGATCGTGCCGATCACGTTGACGCGAATCGCCCCCTCCGGGTCATGACCACAATCACCCGCGTTGGGCGAGACAAGATGAACGACTTGATCGATTCCCTCGCAGGCCCGCTTCCAATCAGCAGGATTGTCGAAGTCGATCTGTTGGATCGTCCCACCCGGGAGCCATTCTGGTCGCTTGAGCAGCTTTTGGCGAGTGACCATCAGCAGATCAACATTAGGATCGGCGAGCAATCCCTGGGCAATTCGTCCGCCTAAGTAACCGAGTCCTCCCGTCAAAAGAACCCGACGCTTGGCCACTGGATGCTGGGCCGAGAGAGTCATCCGTGTCTGATCTCCCATCGATAGGGGATGCGTTCGGAGAAGGGATCCAGCCTATCGATCTCTGTCGCGTCATGTGGAATCGTGGCGGCATTGGCGACGAGCGCCATCTCATGGCCGAGGCCCTTGAAACCGTTCCATACCATCGGCGGAACCGTAACCAGGCAATAGTTTTCAGGCCCGAGAAAAAGCTCTTGAACTTCACCTTTGGTCGGACTTTGAGGTCGTTCATCATAGAGGACGAACTTGATCCGGCCGTGCGGGACCGCATAGTTGAGCGTCATAATCTTGTGAATGTGCCAAGCCTTGATCGCTCCCGGATAGACTCCAGAAAAGTAGATCTCTCCAAATTTCTGGAAGTGAGGATCTGTCGAACGAAGCATGTGCATCACTTTGCCTCGTTCATCGCCGATTTGCCGAAGCGGAGTGATGATGACGCCGTCAATCACGAGCAATCCTTTCAAAATCCCCTGTGCGGGGTGGCACCCTGGGGCAGATGGATGATGGTATCGACCGAATGCAGCCCTACACCAACCTCTGCCGATGTTATAACTCCCTTCATCACAGGTTCAAAGGAGAGTGATGACTAGAACGGGGTCTTGTCATGAAGATTCTTTTCACGCACGAGCGATTCGCCCCCGATTTTGCCGGCGGAGGAGAATACGTGGTGCTCGAGACCGCTCGGCATCTCCGCCGTCGGGGCGTGGACGTCCGCGTTCTCACGATGGGAGACCCGTCTGTCACCGACTACGAGGGAATTCCGACGCAAAGGCTCGCTGGGCACCGCTACCGAATGAATGGGAAGTCCCGCGAGATCGCCCGGGCGGCGGCGGATGTCGATCTGATACAAACCTTCAATTATCACGCGTGCTACCCGAGTTTTCGCGCGGGCCGAACACTTCGAAAGCCGGTGGTCTGTCAGTTTTTGGCGGTGTTTGGGAAGGCTTGGCTTGAAATGAAAGGGCCGTGGATCGGCCGAGCTTTTCAAGCGTACGAACGTTTTTTGCTCGGCTTGCCCTTTGCCCGAAGTGTTTTTCTCAGCAGCTACTCCATGGAACTCGCGCGATCGCTGGGGCCGGCCCTGCCTAAGGGCCAAATCATCGCCCCGGGGATCGATCTCGTTCACTACGCTCCGCGATGGCCCAAGGATCCGATCGTGTTGTTCGTCGGAAAACTCGATGTGCGAAAAGGAGTCGACGACATCCTCGAAGCGGCACGGCAATTGCCCCACGTGTCATTTCTGATGTACGGTTGGGGAGAGCGCGAGGCATCGCTCCGGGCGTCGGCTCCTCTCAACGTGAAGGTCGAATCGTTCGAGCGAGGCATGCCTCTGGTCGATCGTTTCGCCCGAGCGAGAGTATTCGTGTTTCCATCCCGAGCAGAAACGTTTGGGATCGCGATCGTCGAAGCGATGGCATCGGGCTGCGCGATTGTTTCCTCCATCCCTGTGGGATTCGAGGGTGTCCCCATCGTCGCGGGGGATATGGATGGCCTGGTGCGAGCTCTTCAGCAATTGTGGGACGATCCTTCGGAGTGTGAACGAATGGGACGAGTGAACATGCAACGAGCCGAGAACTTCACTTGGGAACGGTGTATCGATTTGACCATAGCGATGTACGAAGAGATTCTTTCTGCCCCCCCATCGATGTCGACAACGTCCGGCGTTAGGGCGAAGTCGTAAAAAATTGAAATACAACACAAACATGCCGAACCCGCCGGTTTCTTCGAGCTTACCGAAGCGGATACATCGGCCAGACGTCGGACGAAAGTGACTGATGAAGGTTTCCATCTACCATCCATGGATCTATGTCAAGAGTGGTCTCGAACGGACGATCGTTGAACTTGTTCGTCGAAGCCGACACGACTGGAGGATCTATACCAGCCACTACGATGCCGAAGGAACATATCCTGCGCTGAAGGATATGGGCGTCGTCGAGATCGATCGGGTTTCGGTGAAACGGTCCTATGGATCGGTTCTTTCGGGCGCTCGGCGGATGCTTAGCCTCCGCTTGCCACTCGAGACGGGCGAGCCTCTGGTTGTTTGCTGTGATGGATTGGGAAGTCTGCTGAATTTTCGACATAAAAAGAATCCGCTTGTGTCTCTTTGCTTCACGCCCTTGCGAGCGGTGTACGATCTGGAGTATCGCAAGAGGCATCTCGCCAAACACGCAAGCAAGTTGCCCCTGGCGCTGGCCATGGAGCAAGGGTACAAATTTGTCGATCGCCGTGCCTGGCGACACTACGACAAGATCTTTGCGATCAGCCAGACCGTGAAAGACCGAATCATCGCGGGCGGGCTCGATTTCGGCCGCGATATCGAGATCGCTTTTCCTGGGATTCGAACCGATCAAATTGTTTATCTCGGCGAGCGATTGCCGTACTTCTTTCTTCCTGGCCGGATCATGTGGACCAAGAACATCGAGCTGGGGATCGCATCGTTTCAGAAGTTTCTCGCCGAGGGAGGAAAAGGATTTCGACTCGTGATTGCCGGGATGGTCGACGAGAAGAGTCAGCCTTACTTTGCCAAACTTCGAGAACTTGCTCAGCAGACGCCCGAGATCGAGTTCGTGCAGGATCCGTCTGACGAGGCCATGGAGAAGCTGTACCGAGAGTGTTACGGCGTCTTGTTCACCGCCTTCAACGAGGATCTCGGCTTAACACCTTTGGAAGGAATGGCCAAGGGAAAACCGCCGATCGCTGTCAATCGGGGTGGTCCGACCGAGATCGTCGCTCATGAAGTAACCGGGCTCCTGGCCGACCCCGAACCTGCCGCCTTCGCCAAAGCAATGACTCGTCTGGCAAACGATCGAGCGCTCGCCGATCGCTTCGGGCAAGCCGGCGTCGAGCGCAGCAAGCTCTTCACCTGGGACAAGTTCGTCGCCCAAATAGATCAAGCCGTCGAGCAACTCGGTTCGCCGCGGGAGACAAGGTGATGTCAGGCCCAATCGTCACCGTTGTGGTCCCGGCATACAAGCGGCCCGATGCGCTTCGAAAGGCCATTCTCAGTCTGCTCAAGCAGGACATGGATCCGGCAGAATACGAAGTGATTGTCGTCGATAGTTCTCCCAACGACACGAACGTGAAGTTGGTGGAAGAACTGATTCCCCAGGCAAAGTGCTCTCTCCGCGTGATTCACAAAGAGCCCGAAGGTCCCGGGCCAAGCCGAAACACCGGCGCCTTTGCAGGGAAGGGTCGGTTCATCGCGCTGATGGATAGTGATTGTGAAGCGACCGAATCATGGGTTCGGCTAGGCATGGAAGCGTTCCATGAGCCGGCGATCGGTGTCGTCCAAGGGCGAACGCTTCCCGAGCCAGGAGTGCCGACGGGCGTCTTCAGTTGGTATGTGAAAGTTGATCAGCCGTCGTTTTTCTGGGAATGCACCAGCCTATTTTACCGCCGAGAAGCGTTCGAGCAGATCGGTGGTTTCTCGAAGGAGTACAAGGTCGACGATACCTTCGTGATTGGTGGCGAAGATGTCGATGTCGCCCTCCGTGTGATGCGAGCCGGCTGGAAAAGCAGATTCGCTCCCGAGGTGCTCGTCTATCACGAGGTTCAGAAAATGGAGGTGAGTCGTTGGCTGTACAATCGGCGACTCACCGTTTGGCCGATGCTGACCAAAAAGTATCCGGAGCTTCGTCAGCATTTCTTTGCACGATACTTCTACGAGCCGAACCAAGCCTACTTGTTGCTCGCGCTCGCCTCGATTCTGTTGGCGGTCGTGTGGAATCCCTGGTTCGCGGTCGGAGCAATTCCCTACTTGTACCACCGAGGGAAAGAACCAAGCGCGACCTTTCGTGGCCTATTGCGCCCGCTGCGAGTTATCCCTTATTTGATGCGAGATCTGTGCTCTCTTTTTATTCTTATTCGCTCGAGCATGCACTATGGGTGCGTCGTGTTATGATGACGAGATCACGGGCAAACAAGCAGTCGAACCAGAGAGTGTTTGAAACGAAAAGCAGGAACTTCGCGAAGAGTAGCTTCCATTCTTACGCGAGGGTTCTTCCATCTACTCTCTCGTCTAGAAACCTGCGAAGCGAGGAATGAAATGCCATTAGCCCGCGTGAGAGCCCTTGGCCATGAGTTGGCCATCTTTGTCAGCGAAGAACTTCTCACGGTTGACTTTGCCGTGCGCAATCCCGTTTGGAGTTGGTTCTATTCGCGTGTAGTCCGACCACTCGTCGCGATCCCGCGATCGCTTTTCGCCCGTCCGGCCCCGATCACCGATGCTCCGACCGGCAAGCCGAAGACAACATTCAACGGCAAGAGCCTCATCGAGGTTGAAAGCGATGCTCCCGACGAGGCGAAACAGCTGGCCCAGCAAGCCAGCCAGATCGAATGGTATCACACGTTCGACCTGGGGCACGGCATCGTGACGCCTGGAGCATTCGACCATTCCCCTATCTTGCATCATTACCGCTTGCCCGACAGTCTCGCAGGGAGGTCGGTCCTTGATGTCGCTTGTTTCGACGGCTTTTGGGCGATGGAGTTCGAGCGACGCGGGGCCGACAGAGTGGTGGCGCTTGACATCGATGAAGCGAAGGAGCTCGATCTTCCTCCCGTCGTTCGACAAAAGATGACCGAAGAAGAACTCCATCGCAAAATGGGTGATGGCTTTCGATTGGTGCATCGAGCGAAGAATTCTCGTGTCGAACGCGTCCATTGCAACGTGTACGACCTTTCACCGGACTCTTTGGGTTCGTTCGACATCGTCCACATCGGCGATGTGTTCCTTCACCTGCAGAACCCGTTTAAGGCCTTGGCCAATGTCGCTCGCGTGACTCAAGGATATGCCCTCATTTCAGACGTCTTCGATCCGCGCCTAGATCGCCTGGGCAATCATCCAATTCTGGAGTTCCGAGGTGGGATCGAGGATTGCGTTTGGTGGTACTTTAGTTTTGAAGGCCTTGAGAAAATGATCTGGGACGCGGGCTTCAAAAAGGTCGAACTTCTCGCTCGTTTCAAGTATGGAATGCGAGGTAATCGCCAACAGATGTGGCATGCCGTCTTCAAGGCGAGTATGTAACACCTCGGCCAAGACGCCGAAAGGACGTGTCGCCGTGAGTCGCGAACAGGCATCAGATTTGGCCGCCATGCTGATCCTCGGAGGATCCGTCCGAGGTAATCCATTCGAAGAACAAGTCGGCCGAAGTGTGATGGATTTGCCGCTGTCGCCTCACGAAACGGTCCTCGATCGCTGGTACGAGGCCGCGTACGATCTGACGCAGCACTTCGGAATTCCAAGGCTTCCGGTTCGCGTGACGCTGTCGCCGAGCGCCATCGAGCCGACGCTTCGGCGCGGCGCGATCAACACGCCTATTCGCCTGGATCGAGATGCCGAGGAGTTGCGCGGTCCGGGGGGGGCATTGGCCGATGTGGCCGCCGAGTTTCCTGATGATGCTCTGATTCTCGCCGTTAGTGGATTTCAGATTGCGGTTGATCCTGTGCCGATCATGGTGGCTCAACTATTCGATGTCTTGCAAGATGGCGCGATCCTGGCTCGTGAGGATGGCCATCCCGTCACCCTGTTCTTGCTGCGATGTGGCTCTCTTCGTGATGTGCCAAGCGTTGGCTTCGTCGACTTCAAAGAACAGGTTCTCCCGCGCATGGCAGAGTCGTTTGACATCCGCGTTGTTCATTGGCCCCAGGTCGGCATCCAAAGCATTCGGACGCTTGAAGACTATCTGGCATGCCTGCGATTGATTTATTCACTCGAAATGCGCCAGGGGCATGGATCGACGCTGGGCCGACCTCACGAACCCTGGCGACCCATCTTCTCCATCGTCGAGCCTGGCGGCAAAGTTGCCGACGGGGTCGACCTTCTCGACTCGGTTGTCCTGCGTGGCGGTGAAGTCGAAGAAGGAGCGGTCGTTGTCCGTTCGATCGTTGCTGAGGGCGGCGTCGTCCGTGCCGGGAAAATGGTGGAAGGCCAAATAGTTCGCCGAATTGTAGTATGATGAGAGCCTGTTTCTGGCAGCCCTCATCTGCCGAGGAGATGCCCAAGAAACGAGCACCTTTTGAGTCCTCAAAATCCGCATTTTTGTTTTCTCGAAAGAGGAGCAATCCTCCCCGTCGTTTTGTGTTGATGTCCGGTTTGCGGGCCAGATTCGCCTACCCAGAGTAGGAATCCTCACGGGCTGCCCACCGAGGAAACAGTAAGCCACGTTAAACTGGGAATGGAAAGAGCTTGCAAAAAGGTTAAAATGGTCACTCTTGGCCTATTTTAACGACTGGCGTTGCCGACCTCAGCCCGGTCGTTGCCGCAGGATGGAATGACGTTTCGCAAAAGAGGGATGGGTCCGGTTCGGTATTCCGTTTGCACTGAACTGTGTCGGCAGACGTGCGAGTGAAGAAGTATATTTGTCCATGGTGTCTCAAGACCAAGAGGGTTGATGAGGCGTTGAAGTCATCTTGGAACGAGGTCTAGTAAGCATTTGGGTGCCTGCATGGTAAACGCGTCGACCTCTTTGATGACTCGCGCGAGAGTGGTTTCTAGCCGTCGTTCGCGCGAAGATCGCCTTCCTGCGAGACTTTGGGGGCGGACGGTTCCCGAACTCTGGTCCGATCTTCTCCGCGAAAATCGGGTTCAGCTCGTGGTACCGGGCACTCCGTCATCGCTTGAGCCGGACTCGGTCTACCTTTTGTGCGATTTCAGGCACGGCATCGACCTAGACATCGCTCGCGTATTGGAGGCTTATCGCCGGCTCGGTTGCGAATTCGCCTGGATACGTCTTCGGCCCCGTCACCGTTCACAGTATCGAGAACGCTATGTGACCGATGAAACCTCGGGTCGGCTCGTGCGAGTCGAGCGTCACTACAACTCACCACGTTTTCGAAGTTACCGCTTGGCGATGACGAAAAGCATTGACATCGCGCGTCTTTGGCAGCAGTCGCTCCCGTTCAAAGACTTTCAGAACGCAATCGCCGGCCAAACCAATTCGGTCCGAGGCGTGCTCCGTACTTCCGGAGAGCCATACGACCTTTCCGTCGACGAGGACGTGACCCGCTTCGTGGTCGGACTGCTTCATCGCTGGAAGAACCCAAGCGCGACCTTTCCAACAGTTCAATCGAATAGGCCTGGCGTTTGGTCGGAAGACCCTGATGCCGTGGCCCCCGGAGCGCGTGTGGCAGGCGACGTCTGGGTGGGAATTGAACGAACTGTCAGCGAAAACGAATGTGTCGTGGGGCCGGGCGTTCTGTGGGACCGAGTCTCCAATGATGAAAAGCGTTCCGTTGTTGCTTCAAACCCATCGTCGGTGACGACCTCCACCCGTGATCGAAGTGGTAGGAACCGTCGCCGGCCAATGAAACGAAACCCCAAGCCGATTTATGAAGCGTGCAAGAGAGGGTTCGACATTGCATTTGCGCTGGTAGCGATTGCGCTCACGCTTCCTTTCTATCCCATTATCGCGATCTTGATCTATCTCGAAGACGGCCGGCCGATTTTTTTCGGCCACCGCCGCGAAACCAAAGGTGGTCGGCCCTTCGACTGTCTGAAGTTCCGTTCGATGCGGCGTGACGCCGAAGAGGTTCGCCGACGAATCCTCGAACAGAATATGTGCGATGGCCCACAGTTTTTTATCGACCGCGACCCTCGATTGACCCGCGTCGGACGAATTCTCCGCGATGTTCAGGTCGACGAATGGCCGCAGTTTTTTCATGTGCTAACAGGAAAGATGAGTGTGGTCGGGCCCCGTCCTCTTCCTAAGCCCGAGAATCAGTATTGCCCCGCTTGGCGAGAAGCTCGGCTGAGTGTTCGGCCAGGGATCACGGGGCTCTGGCAGGTCAAGCGCCGTCGGCTCCCGGGCCTCGATTTCCAGGAATGGATACGCTACGACATCGAGTATGTAGAAAACCGCTCCATGGGGATGGATCTCTGGATTATCATTCTCTCTGTGATGATGCTTTTTCGGCTCGGTTGGATGGTGCTGGCACGTCGTTTCTCAATGCAAGCCAATCCATCGACCGCCCGTGTTCCACGGACCGTATGAAGTCAAAACACTCATCTTTTGAACCTTCGTCCCGTTTTGCGAATGTCAGAATACAAACGATTCATCGAACCCTTGCTTCTCATTCCGCGGTGAAAGAAAATGAAGTGCCACGTGCGGACACGCATGTGGTATCATCAAGGTCGAGGCCTTTTGGCCGTCGAGACGAAACGAGCAATGAAACGGAGCCGTCAATCGGCAACTGGTCGTTGTAAATTTACGAGCGCCAGCACGCGTCTGCCGTTGGACGAGCAATCTTGTGGGATGATTCCATTGAGCAGTCATCGCCGATTTACGGGGGTCGTCCAACTGTTTGTCCGATGGACAGGCATGGTATTCCTGATTGCTTGCGGCTGGCTTTTGATGGATTCTCTTTGGCTTCGCTATCCCTTCATCCGAAGTGGAAGCCGATGCACCATTGATGCGAAACGCGACCGAATGGTCCGTTCACCGATGTTCACGACCGCTTCCTCCAAGGCCGCCCGGCTGCTGGTTTGTGGAAATAGCCACGCTCTTTGTGCATTCGTTCCGGAACAGTTTGATCGACTTTCGCTAGGGAAGGTCTACTCACAGAATCTTGGTCTGCCGGGCGAGAAAGAGTTTTTGACGCTTCTCGAATCGGCAATCGAATCAGGAAACGTCCCGACGCATGTTTTTCTGATGATTCCGTGGAGTACGGATCAGTTTTCTCCAAACATCTGGCATTGGGTAAAAAGCGATAGCGCCTGGGCCGATCGGCTTTTTCCGTTCAGATCGCTGCCACGCGACTTTCTCTCTTTCTGCTTGAGCGCTCGAAGCCACGGGGGAATCAAAGGCTTCTATCGCTATCAGCAGACCACCGCCGATAAGATGATCGCGGAACGTGGGTACCATTTCATCGCGCGAGCTAGCCGATTCCCCGACCATCGCCTGCCCGACGATTTTACGACCGTCATTGACGATGAGAGAATCATCGGTGAACGCCTTGTTGAATGCAAAGGGCCCGCATTCGAGCGACTCAAGCAACTTTCGGAAATCCATGATTTTCGAGTCTATTTCATTCCACACTGCGTTCGAGAGAAAAACCTCGGCGAGCCCCCTCCAACGAACCCCAAAACCGTCGAGGCGCTTCGGCCCTTTACTCGCTTTCGTTCGCTGGGGCCCGATTACAAGAGATACCCGAATCGCCTCTTTGCCGATGAGTTGCATGTTAATCCAGAAGGAGCCGCAGTGTTTACAGAGTATCTTTGGGGACTGACTCATCAGGAATTCGAACCGCAAACGTAGTGATCTCGATCAAGGTTCGAGTGATTGTTCCGAACGAGCGTTCCATGACGCGGATGATCAGAGAAGGCAATCCGCTCGCTAAGTTGGCTGAAGAAGAGACTTGCTGATGTGTTGTCCTCAATAACCGAGTCATGACGTCATTTCCGTGAGCTTCGTTACGATTCTGCTGTAAAAGAGGGCATGAAACTTGAGAAGAGTCGAAGTAGTTTCCGAATGAGGAGCCTAGAACCTCAGATATGGTTCAGTCCTTGCCAATAATGGCGAAAGTTTTCTCGCAGGCGACGATATGCTGTTCAACACTTTTCAATTTGTCGCCTTTCTTTTGGTGGTGTTTTCCGTCGATGCCCTGCTTCCGCGGAAATGCCGAACGCCATTTTTGCTGGCCGCCAGCCTCTATTTCTACATGTGCTGGATGCCTCAGTATGTCGTCTTGATTCTGATCGCGATTGCCGTCAACTTCGTTGCAGCATTAGCCATTGATGGTTCATCGTCACCCAATCGCCGTCGTGTGATCCTAGCAGGTGCATTGATACCCACTTTTGGAATGCTTTTTGTCTACAAGTACCTCGATTTTGTTGTTAGCACGGTCAACAACCTCTTGCACCGATGTGGATCCCAATTCGAGGCCCCCCTGATCCACCTGATTCTTCCTGCGGGGATATCATTCTTTACGTTCCAAACCGCCAGTTACACGATCGACGTTTTTCGCCGGCAGATGCAGGCCGAGCGCGATCCCATCCGATTTGCCACCTTCATCAGTTTCTTTCCCCAGTTGGTTGCCGGGCCCATCGAACGGGCCGAGCATCTCCTGCCGCAGATCCGAGATGATCGTCAGGTCACTCTTGAGAACATCACCGTCGGCTGCCGATGGATTCTGCTCGGACTCTTTAAGAAAATGGTCGTCGCCGACACTTGTTCGGTGTTGGTTCATACCATCTTCGACATGCCGACTTCCTATCCAGGGCCGATCCTTATACTGGGGTCGATTTTCTTTGCTTTTCAAGTGTATGGAGATTTTTCTGGTTACTCGGACATTGCCGTTGGAGTGGCTCGCCTTTTTGATGTTCGTTTGATGCAGAATTTTCGTCAGCCTTACATGGCTCGCAGTGTGGCCGAGTATTGGCAGCGATGGCACATTTCGTTGACCAGTTGGTTTCGAGACTACATTTATCTCCCTCTCGGTGGGAACCGGGTCCGTCCCCTTCGCTGGGCGATGAACGTCTCGGCCGTCTTCATTCTGAGCGGCGCCTGGCATGGCGCGAACTGGACCTTTATAGCGTGGGGCGCCCTTCACTCCATCTATTTCCTAGCTCAACACTATTGGACGCCCATCTATCGACGAATCACCAGATCGCTATCCCTGGACCTTGTTCCGTTTCTGTTGCCTCTGGTCGAGTGGTTGACTATGTGGGCGCTTGTGTTGTTCGGTTATTTTTTCTTCCGAGCCAGGACCATGGACCGTGCCGTTTACATGGCGACGCATGTTTTTGATTTCCGTGGATTCCATCCGGAAAGCCTTTTGCAGATTGGTGTCCCGAAGATGGAGATCGGCTTTCTTTTCATCTGGATGCTGTTGTTGCTCGGTATCGATTACGTGATGGCATTTCAGCCCCGATGGGCGATGAAGCTTTGGGGCTATCGACCGGTGCGCTGGTTCGTCTACATGACAGGTTTTTGGATCATCGCCCTTTTCGGCGTGTTCGAAAACGTCGAATTCATCTACTTTCAGTTTTAGGCTATTCCCATTTTTCGGTTCTTCCCGGAACTCTGTGGCTGATTGTTTGGCTATTTGAGGTGCTCGGGGTTTCGCGGACAGTCTGAAACCTTATTTTGGGGGTATTAGGAGACTGTCCGATGGGCACGAAGAAGATTGACCTGTACCCCTGAAACAGGGCCGATGGATGGGTTAGAATCCGCTTTGAGAAGGGAGCGGATTGGATGCGTTATAGAGTCGTTTCACGGAAGAGCAGATGGCGGGGATCTTGCAGGAGGCGGAGCGCGGCGAAAAGACGGTCGAGGTGTCGCGCCTCCCGAAGGTGTGGCGGGCATTGTGCCTTTGAAATCGAGCAGAAAGGTTAGGCAATAGTTAGACAAGCGATCAGCTAGGCTATAAGAAAACGACGCAAACCCAAGGCCTGCAAGGCCGCCCGAGTGATGGAATTGGCAGACATATCGGACTTAAAATCCGAAGCCGGGAAACTGGCGTGTGGGTTCGAGTCCCACCTCGGGCATTTCATCTCTTCCGCTTGATTCACTGGTTTTCCAGTGTTTTCACCTGAAATGATCATCGTCTCTGGTGACATAGGCATGTCAGTATGCCCGGCCAGTTTGGGGAACGAAGAGGAACCAAAGGGAACCAGATTACCTTGATCAGGTGCAAATAGAGGTGCAAAGTTTTCGCCCGTCCCGGTGGCCTTCATCGCTTCAGGTGCGGACGTCGTTGGTGCACCGAGGCCGGGAAGCTTGGCGAGCCCTGACGCCAGGTCGGTTGACGTGAGAGCCGAATACGTCCCGAGGGTCAGGGTTGGGGGTCGAGTGCCGGACAAGCGCCTGGGCTTGCTTCACGCTGAAGCCTGACTTAATCAAGTTCGTCACAAATGATGTTCGAAGTGAATGGAAGTCGGCCACCTTCCCTGACGCATCGCGGTAAGGGATGCCGGCGGCCTGCAGGTCGGCAGGGATCATCGGAGCGGCCTGGTTTTGCTCGACGCCCAGGGGCCGGCCCATATCGGAGTCTCCTGGGCCTTCTTCGCGAGCCAAGGTTGAACGATGGCCGCCAACTCTTCGTAGATCGGCAAGACGTCCTCTTCCCGGTGCTTGCTGCTCTTGGCTTTGACGGTCAGTTCCATCGACTGGAAGTTGAAGCTGGTCGGATCGAGGCTTGCCAGTTCGCTGGCTCGCAGGCCCGTCATGCCCGCTGTCCGATACAAGTGCGATCGTTCTAGGCCTGTCAGGCCAGCGACAACCGGCCCCACTTCGGCGGCGGCGATCAATCGGTTCAGATCTTCCAGGTTCAGTGCTCGCCGTTCGTGCCGACGATCGGTCTTTTCGTTGACTGCCGACAGGATAGCCAAGACGTCCTCGGGGATGCGGCGATTGCAGGACATCCAACGGCTAAACGACTTGATCGATCGTAGGTAGCTGTTCGACGTCCGGGCCGACCGACCGCTCTTTCGCATCTCTGCCAGGAACCACTCGATGCTGGCCGCGTTCAGATCTTGAAGGAATATCGCCTTGGTGCCGTCGAGAACAGCGTTCGCTTGGGTCTTGGTCATGGAGACATGCTTGGCTCTGTGAGGTGCTCGGTGATTCGGCGGCCAGCATTCACGCGTGCGAGCAATTCGGTTGGCGAAAATGGCTTCGCAATGTAGTCATTAGCGCCCGCCTTGAATGCTTCTGCCAGAGCATCATCACTTTCCTGAGTGGTCACAATGATGGTGTAGACCGTTTGTAGCTGGGACTCTTGCGCGAGTCGCTGACAGATTTCGACTCCATCCATGCCCGGCATGTACCAATCGAGAATGGCGAGCCTCAGATCGCCTCTGGCCAGGCGTTGGTAGGCCGAGTGTCCATCGTCGCAGACTTCCACGGCATAACCAACATCACTCAAGATTTGTCCAATCTGCCTCTGAATAACTCGGCTGTCATCAGCCAAGTACACTTGCATTGCAAGCCCTTTCTGTGGTGATAAGGCGGGCGGCGGTCGTAGGTACGAGTCGGTCGAGGCTTTTGAAAGTCGTACCTTTCGACCGGGTGACCAACCGTAGATCACAGAAACACGCTCGGCACGTGGCTTATCGAAGTTGATCGTGCCGACTCAAATCACCTGGTTGAAACGGGGAGACCAGTTTGAGACTTGCACTGTTGAAAACATCTTCACATTGAGCTGACTTTCGAGGAATAAGGCCGCCATGAAGAAGACGTTGATGCTCGAAGTGGCGCAGCTTTCGCTGCGGTTGTCCGGTCGGTTCCGACGACTTCATTCAGCTCGGACGGTTTCACCACCGTTGCGTGAGCCCATTGCTCGCCAGATCCCCACATCAATACTGTCAGAAACAGCTTCCACGTGACCATCGCCGAAGCAAACGTTCACGACACCCGAATGAGAGCTTCGCGCCGTAATGATCGCATGCTCACCAGGCACATCGGGAATGCTACTTGTCGTTCCACAATCGAACGCCTTCCAATTGGGCGGCGCCACGTGGTTGTACATCGTAGACGTGTACGCCGCGAACGGCCAGCCATTGGAATAATCGCTGCCGAACGCCCATCGACCCGCGGAAAAGAAGTTGTTGCTGTTGATTCCAGGGTTGAAATTCTGGCATCTGTCGAAAAGCTCTTGGGGAGAAGGGGGGATCTCGCGGTTACCCATATCTTCGCCTTGGGGTCGTCCAACAATCACCGTTCGATCCGGTCGCTTGCCGGCTGGTTCCGTTCGGCCTTCCGTCGAACCCCGATCTCTTTCAGAGAAGAACGCCGTGTTGGTTAGGCCATCGACGAAATCAACTCCCGTCAAACCTCGTCGGATGGTGAATGCTCCATTCCCCTGAACGGAAAAATTGTTTGCATAGAAATCGGGAGCTAGCGTTACGATCTCTGCTTTCTGAGGATCGGTCCCTCCACCCAAGTCAACCATCAAACCCCTGACCGATTTCCAACCGCTATAGGGTGTGCTACCTCCGAAGTTGTATCGGTAGCAGTTCTCACCAACGACATTTCGACCCGCGCGATCACTTGGACAAAGAAAGGATCCCGCCGCCATCGTGTAGGCCGTTTCGTTGGGATTGTCCGACAGATCGATCGCTCGGTTGGTGTCGTAGTTCATCATTTCTGCGATTCCCTGCATCTCCAGGTAAGGAAGCAGAGCGACATGAACCGAGAAAAAGTTCGTCTTGAGCGGAGTTGAACTCGATCGAACCCAATTATAGTTGGTGGTCGGCGGGCTGTGCACTTTGCGACCCAACGGGTTGTAGACATCGGGCCACGGCTTACCAACGGGAAAAAATCCTTGCGACGCTTGATATGCAATCGTCGCGACACCCATTTGCTTCATTCGATTCTGGCAATCGAGTCGATTCGCCGACTCTCGGACCGCTGACAGGGCAGGCAGAAGAATCGCCATCAAGACGCCCATCACACTAATGACCACCAATAGCTCGATGAGAGTGAATCCGGTTCGCATCGATCGGTTTGTTCGAACAAGCATTTCGAAACAGTTTCCTTTGGCTGACCATCTAAGCTCGAAAGGGACCAAGGGTATGAAGCACGCTCGGCGCGGAGAAATCCTGATACCCAATGGAATCCTTCAGACCGAACTTCTCGAGCAATCAACTCCCTCTGTAAGCCTGACGCAAAGGCCACCACTTGAGCGGGCAGTCACCTGAGTGTCACGCATTAAGCGAAGTCGATGAGCGGTGGATCCGCATCCGTCGCCAAACACCCATCGCCATGATTGTTGTCGTTAGGCTCACAAGTCCGAGCGTATTCACCTCAGGAACCGCGTCGAACCGCAGTTCAGAGGCCAACGAGGGCAAAACTAACGACGGAGCGAAGGATCCGCCGCTACCAAAATTCTGTTGCAACAGGGCGTAGTCGGCTGCCGTCACAAGCCCATCGCCGTTGAAGTCACCATTTCCCCACTGCCCGGCACCACCAAAACTGATCTGCAACGCGGCAAAGTCGGCAGCGGTGACGTTACCATCCAGGTTCGCATCCCCAGCGATGGCGACACGGCCTTTGAACTCCAATTGGAGCGTCGTTCCATTGATCGCCCCCAAAAGATTCTCGTCTGAGACAAACAAAGAATAGTCGGCGTCAAAGATCCCCAGAGAGGAGCTCGTTAACCCAACCGTGTAGCTGTTGAACTGGCCCGCATCGAGACCGATGAAAGTAGAAAGATTGGTGTTGAACGCGGCGACGCTTCCAATCGAAGAAATCTGATCTAGATCCAGATCAGCCGTGATTCCGTTGGTCGACAAGAGGTTGGAAATCACGAAGCTCCGGGTGGGGACGATGCTGTTTCTTGCGACAATTCCAAAATCAATGGTGAGTGAATTGACATCGGTACTGGCCGAAAACGATCCATTCGAATGAGCCAATACATCAAACTGCAGTCCCTGATTGAAGGTGGGATTGGCGGCTGCTTGACTGCTGGATGTCACCTGCACGCTGCCGCTCAGGGAACCTACCGAAGCCGTCGAGAGAGTGACGAAGTTGGTCACACCCCCGTCCAGTGCTGGATCGGTCCCGACAAAACTGCCGGTGACGCCACCAGTACCACCGCCAGCAAAATCCAACTCATCGGCTCCAACGACCACACTCACGGGCGCAACGTTCTCGACTGTCACTGGAACGCTGACGGAAGCCCCTTCGATCACTCGTGAGGGGACCGATCCGACAGCAACACTCATTTTCGCCGGAATCTGATAGTCCGCGATCACGGGAAGGTGGTCGGAGCTGTTGGCAATCGCTTGAAGCACCGCCAGAGGCTCCGCTGTATTAGAAGGATCGTCGATATTCCCGTTTAACGGGTGAGTACCGTTGTTTCCGAATGCTCGATACGTCCCGGGAATGTAACTGAAGCCTTCCCCATCCAGAACTTCGCCTGTCGAGACTTGAAAATCGAATCGGTCATCCATTCCGCCAGGCGTCTGACCAGAATAACGAACAGTCGTCGTCGGGCTCTGTGTATGAATGTCCTTGAATGAGGAGCTATCGCCCCAGATCCCCTCTCGATTGAGCGGGTCAAACACTTGGCCCGCGCCACTAGCTCTCAGCGTGGTCCACATTGCTTCGAGGTTGCTGGAGATATTGAAGTCACCCACTAAGATCGCATGGGTTCCCTCTCCCAACAAATCAAGATTGGCCCGGAGAGCGGTCGCCTCAATGTTTCGACGGTTGCGGTCCGTCGACGTGTCACCCGCCTTATAGTGATTGTTGTAGACATAAAAGTCCGCCTCGGGACCATATGCAACAGGTCGAAACTGATACCGAAGTGTTTGCCTTGCCTGAGCGGAAGTACCCAGGTTGCCGAAAGATGTCTCATTAATCAACTGAACGGCATTGCTGTTGTAAATGACCGACGGTCGGCCTCCGCCGGTCGTTCCGCCGTTGAGATTGCCGCGAACGTAGTTTTGTGTGGGTGTGGTCGGAAGTCCGTTCAAAAGATCGGCGAATGCTTGGGTCGTTGTTTCGACGGATGTTGATTCTTGAATCAGCAGAATATCTACAGGACGGTTGATGCCTTGAACGGTGTCGGTATTGATGGCATCCAAGATTGTAGCGGAACCAGCTCGTGGACCGCTGGCGACGTTATAGTTCACGATTCGAATTTGCGCTGACACCAGTGTTGGTGCCGCCACGAGGCCCATGATGAGAAGCGAACGTAAAGCCGTCGACATATTCTGATCCTTAGGACGCCGTTGGGTGCTGGATGGAGCAAAGGAAGATATTCAGGTCGATCACGGACCTATACAAAAGGGCGTTCGCAGCGTGTCGAAAACGGGAGACAGGCACCGCGCGACGACTGTTTTCTAAAGCGAGATATTGTCGAAGCTCGGAGTCGGATCCGTTTTTTAACGGCCTGTTGAGGGATCAACAGGGATCTCTTCCTTTGGCCCAATCAGTGTTCTCAAGTCAGCCGAGATCTGTCAGAAAACCCCTCGGCAGCCAACATGACTACCGAGGGGATGGGAAGAGGTTTGCTTATCGATCAATCGATTCGATCAACGATTGAGTTAGCAGCTCGCGCGACGACGAACTGCAACAGCGACGATGGCAACAGCAACCATGCCCATCATCACCACCGTGCTCGCTTCGGGGACGACAACCGCTTGAACCGTGGCGGAAACAACTTGTCGGCTGCCGTTCTGGGCGAAGACGTTCGCGACAAGGTCAACGCTGTTCAGGTTGAAGCTGGGGAGAGCGCCGCTGTAGGTACCGCTGGCGATGAGAAGCTTAGCGGCGTAGGCGGGTTGCTCAGAGCCGGGAAGAAGCGACGTCACGCCTGGAAGGGTCGCGAGATTTCCGGCGACCTGACCCATACCGTAGACCAAAGTCGAGCCGGCAGAAATCGTATCTTGAGAGGCCAGCACAGTCAGAGCACCGTCTGCCGATCGGAGAGTGTTGAAGCCAAGAGCACTAAAGAATGGAGGCCCTGAGAGCAGAGCATTCGCGACCGGCGACTTGTGGTCGAGCGAGGTGATGCCGCCCAGAAGTGGGGCAGAGTAGAAGGCGATACCCGCGTTGTCGCCGAGGCTGGACTCAGCGTAGAGATTGAAAGTGTTCGGAGAGAGCTCATCAACGAAAAGCGAAAGCTTAACGGTTGGAGCCGCGTGGGCCGACGAGCCAATCAAGAGAGCAATTGATGCACAGAAAAGAGAAAAGCGAATGGTATTCACGAGAGAACTCCTAAACGTCTAGAGAAAATACTACTTGCTGAGAAAGAACGATAGTCACCGGTAGGCCTCAAGACGAAAGTCCTGAGGCCAAGAGTTGCTTTCGGTAGACCTAGCTGTTCGCTCGGCGACGAGCCGAGACGACAACGACGAAGCTCGACGCGGCCAGTCCTGCGAGCAAAACGCTCGACGCTTCAGGAACAACCGCCACGCTCAACTCTGGAGAGAACCGAGCAGAGGCAAGCTGAATCGACGGTGTCGGAGCAAAACCAAGTCCGCCACCGACCGATCCGAAACTTACCTGCAAGAGTGCGAAGTCCGCAGCCGAGACGGACCGGTCGCCGTTAAAGTCCCCTTGAGCCCAGCCCCGATTGCTTTGACCAAAGTTGAGCTGGAAGGATGCGAAGTCCGCTGAAGAGACGGTACCGTCCAGGTTGCTGTCGCCGTACTGGGTTCGAAGGATCTGCTTGATCAGTACATCCATGTCGCTCCCGACTCCATTGGGAGTCGTCGAGAGAAGGTTGTTGCCCGTCAGGTCGAACCACTCCTGGCCAACCAAACTGCTGACCAGGCCGCCACGAGTCGGGTCTACGCCAATGGCAAAGAGTTGATCGATATCGGCGGCATTGATGACGCCGTTGTTATCCACATCGCCTCGGAGGAAAAGGCGAATCCCATGACGTTCGAGGAAGTGATTGACCGCGTTCTGCTCTTGATAGACGAAGGTTCCCGTCGTGGGGTTAAACAAATAAGCGTCCGCGACAACGTTGGGCTGCGAGCCGGAATCGATGTCGAAGTACCAAATGTTCCCCGTACCCTTGTCCACCGTGACGAAGCGGCCATCGGTGACGGCGGTGTCGTCGTCAGCGGACGGAGCGGGCAGGTTCGGCGATACCGTCCATGCTCCCGGAACGATCTCCGTCTTGCCGTTTCCATCGGTGTCGGCGCCGTTGTAGTTCGAGATGTCTCGACGAATCACCTTGGGCTCCGCCTGCGGCGCGTCGAAGAAGCCCGACTCACCGATGATCGGGTTGCCGTTCGCGTCGATCTGAACATAGTCAAACTCACCGTCGTTGCTGTTCGGATCAATGATCGGGTTCTCATCAAGCGAGGTGGACCGAGGATACGGACCCGTACCCACTCGGATCTCCTTCAGCTCCGCCGATGAGCCACCAACCGTATTCGAGAAGGTGAGCTGGAAAGTAGCCAAATCGTCGCCACCGCCATCGGCTTCACCCACCCAAAGGTAATCCCCTCCGTCACGGCGAACATAGGCGATATCGACAGGCTCGCTCCGACCAACCGGGTTGCCGGCGCCATCGAAGTCGAGATTAGTCAACGCCATCAGGTCCGACTCCCAAGATTGAGTCGTTCCGCGGTTGTATCCACCTTCGAAGTTGCCTCGATCCACGGCCGCTCCCGGAGAAGTGCTGGTGCGCTTCCAATCGTAGATGCGGTGATCGTTGGCCGGCGTGTCATCAGATCCATCCGGGCCAAGTTGGTTGTCCAGGAAAACCAAGTTGGCCGGGTCTCGAAACTCAATGTCGTAATCGAAGAACGGCGTCGCACCGCTGGGCAGATCGCCGGAACGACGAACTTCGCCTACCTTCTGACTGGCGTTGCTCAGGAAGACCGTATCCGCGCGGTCTGGATGAGGAATGTTCGCCTGACCATCCGGGCTCACCGATGGGGCGTACATTGTCCCGCGTGGTCGATTGTTCGTCACATAGTCATTCAGCACTCGCTGATAGTCGATCCGATAGACATCGAAGTCGCCTTGAGTGTCATTGCCAACGTCTGCAACGCCCGGCGTTCCAGAATCGAAAGCAGCTACATAGACGTTACCGTTGAAAGGATTGACGGTGATCGCTTGTGGATCTTCGAAGTTAGCACCGACCGTATCCTCGTAACCGGTCCAGACCGAGAAAAGAGGCTGCTGACCAAAGACGCCAGCTGTCGGATTGGTCACATCGTAAAAACTTACCGCTCGGCGAGTGTTGCCGAAGTTCTGCGTTGCATCGAGAATCGCGATCACTTTCCGAGGCTGCGGGGCCGCAGCAATCGACAGACTCGACACCGCAGCCGCAGCTGCCAGCGTCAATGAGACCAATTTCCTAGCTTTCATGGGGTAGGACCTCCTCTTGAGTAAAAGCACGATCAATGGCACCCCGTTTCACTCGTAAGCACTGAGAGAAACGGGGCACCGTGGAAGAATACTTTCGGAAGAAAACGAACAAAGTTTGGATTCATCGAGACCGACGTCAATTAGCACATCGAACCAGAGAATCCTTTTATGCTCTACTATTGGTAATGAAAGAATGTTAGCGAGCTATTAATATCCACGTCTGATTATGTTAATAATCATCGAAAATAGATAGCTGTGTACATCCTTCAAGGAATTTGAATTAGACGCTTGCAACTCGACGTCGAGCTCGCACCGCGACAACACCAACCGTCATGACAATCATCACCATGAAGATGGACGATGCTTCGGGTACCGCGTTCACCGTGCCAGTGATCTGGAAGTCCCGATCGAAGACGCCGCTCACGAAGTAAGCGGTAACTCGAAAGGTGCCAGTGCTGGCAGTGGCTAGAGCGTTGTTGTTCGCTTGAGCGTTACCGACCTCGTAAAGGCGGAAGCGGACATTGCCCGTGAGGTCAGGCAACGAGCTGAGGCTTACGACCTGATTGACGAACGAGGTCGCTGGAATAACGCCCCATGTGGAGATCGGAGTTGTGAAGTTGTCGACAGAGCTATAAAGACCGATCGTTCCCGGGCCCGTATTCGATGAACGGGTCCCGACGTAAAGCTCGGAAACATCGACTTTGTAGCCGGGTGCAATGTTGAAGCCGAACTCGAGGAATTCGTTACTCGAAGGTGCCTGAACGGCTGATTCAAATCCCGACGAACTAAAAGAGCTGGCGGCCGCACTGGCAAGAAGACCGGCCCCGCGGGTCAGGTTGACGCCCGTAGTGTTGGCCGCTTGAACGAAAGGAGCCTGGAACGCCTGGTCCCCCGTTGTCCCTTGTAAGTTGTACGAAACGATCGTCGCCGCAGAGGCGATCGAAGTCATTGCAAGCATCATCAGACTAGAAGCGATTGAACGAAACATGAGCAATCTCCTGAACAGAAATGAAAAATCATCACTCCGAAGAGAATAGATTCGATTTGCAGAACATCCTCTTCTCCGTTGGAAACAACAATCGCACCGAGCGACAGTGGAAAGGTAGAGAGAAAGAATCACAAAAGGATGAAGAAACGGATAACTGAGGAGAGATTTTTTTGGTCTTAATAACTCTTTCTATCGGACGTTCTCTAAGTGCTTTAAGAATCAATCGCATTCATCAAACCCTTGTATTTCATTCATTTCGAAATCGTATAAATTATTTGGTGATCAATGGCGTCATGACGTGCCATGCAGGTCGGACGCGAGAGTCACCTTTCTTTTCATTTCACCAGGGAGTCTGTATCGGCAAGTCAACAGCACTTTCAGACCGAAACCGTCGCCCATTACGGCGCTTCGATGTCGATCCAAACGAGGCGATGATCGGAGGCATTGGTAAGCTCGTGAAGGAGTCGATCTTCACTCTTTGCTGGCCAGAAGACGCCCGCATCATTCACTTGGAGAGCTTTAGAACTTAAAGCGTAGTCGAGCCGGAGATTGCCAGGGCCACGTGAACTCGGGAATCGGGACGTATCTTGAGCTGGATTTCCTGAATGCTCGGCGTTTCGACCCCCGTCCTCCGTAGACGCCTGCTCGCCCCCTTTGCTTGCGGGGATGGGTTCAAGCGACACCAATCCACTGGAAAACCATTGGACAACGGCAGACGAATCGCCATCTTGGGGATCGCTGTTGAGGTCTCCCAGCACGACAAACATCGACCCCGCTGGCAAGCCTCCAGCAGTTCCACCGTCGTCGCGGATGTAGCCCGCTCGCTCTGGCTGGACGAAATCTACGAAGAAGCGAATCTCGTCGAAGTTACGGCATCCATTGCGATCCTCTGGTCCATCAAACACCGGTGGCGTTGGATGGCTTGCCAGTACATGAATCGTGTGAGGACCGAGATGAATCGGCACATCCCAATGGCTCTTCGACGAAAGAGGGAGGTCCTGAAGCTCCGCCGGGGAATACCAGGCCGAACCACTCGTGGGATCCTGAGGAAGCTTCGCCGCAGGCATTTCTTTCCAACGAAAATGGCGGAACGTCCGAATCCCTTTTGTGTCTATCGGTAGGCGAGAGAGGAGTACCATACCGTACTGCCCGGGATAAAAGCCAAAACCCTTACAGTCGCGAGCGTAGTCGGGCGATCCTGCCGACTCCGTGCAAACGCCGTCGTTGTCTAGGTCATGGCCACTGGCAACTCCCGTATTGGTCTCCTGCGAAAAAGCATACGCATACTCGATGGGCTGGGTGGAGACAGACGATCCAGTCAGATTGTGATTTGACAGATACATTTCCTTGAAAATATTCAATGCCTGTCCGTCGGGGTCGTAATCGAACTCATTCATCAACAAGACATCCGGGCGAACTTTCCGAATAATCTGAGCAATGGAAATCGCTTGCTCATCACGCCCCGACTTCAATCGATCGATCAGTTCCCCAGCGCCGCTCGCGGCCAGCGAAACATTGAACGTCGCAAAGCGAATAGGCTTGGGAGGTTGAGCACGGCCTTGGTCGAAGCCGACGATCAGCATAAGCAGAATTGCCGAGAGGCAGGACTTCATCTGATTTCCATCCATGTAATGGCCAGCACGAGAGTTCAAAGCGGGTAGAGGCTAGTCTCAGCAAAGAAACAGCGTCTGAGAACAGCCAAAGCAGCGTCGTTAAGCGTTGGCATGACAGAGGGTATACACCGTTGCTGCAAGGCATGAGTAACCACATGCCCGGCCATCTCATCATAACTCTCAGAATGAAGAAAAGATTTGTACTCGGTCAAAGTCAGATCATGCTTCGGTGAAGATGGTATCGATTACCGCTACTCCTACTGGTCTTCACTAAACAAAAGCCGCTCGCTGCGGAAGAATGGGTGTGAACGCTCGTGCGAAAAGCCGCCGGTGGTTCGGTCACCAGCGGCTTTCCCTTTGCGAGCATCAATTCTTCTCGGCGACAACCGGGCGAGCCTTTACTTCATGAATGTAGCCGAGGGAATCGTCGATGCGTCGAATGATCGCCCAATCCTCCTTGTAGTGGACCGGGACCAACTTCGTCACTCCCGCAGACCGAAACTCCTCGCTCATCGTCGTATCCGCAAACGATAGCCCGAGCAACAGTTCGCGAATCTTCATCGCTACCTCGGGCTTGATGCGATTGGAGTATCCCAGTGCCGCCGGTGGAAACCGCTCGGATGTATGGATGATGCGAATTTTCGAACGATCCAGTCCATCGCGCGCCGCGAGTCGATCGATCATGTCGCTGGCGACCGGGGCCGCGTCGATTTCTCCTCGTGCAATCGCCTTGATCGAATCCTCGTGCGAGGTGGAGAATCCATAATCGTAATCAACATTGGGTTTAAGGCCAAAGTCTTCCTGCAGGATGACGACGGGGGCTTTGAATCCAGAGTTCGAGTCTCGCCAGAGGAAATGAATTCGTTTCCCCTTGAGGTCTGCAACTCGCTGGACGGAACTTCCAGCGGGCACAATGATTTGCATCGTGTAACCGCTGCTCCCGTCCTCCCGACCGAGCATCGAGACGGGCACAAACCCCGCGGCATCGACGGCGATGGGAACCCCACCGGTGTTGAGACCCGCCACATGCAAAGTTCCATCCTTCAAGGCAGCGACCTCATCCTCAAACTTCTCAAAAACAAGGTACTTCGATGGACGGCCCAACTTCTCGGCCAGTTGTTCTAGAAGCGATTTCCATACCTGCTCTTGCTGGGCGTTATCTTTGCCGGCCACGTAGGAAAAGGTGATGGCTTCCGGATCAATCCAGTCCTTTTCATCGACGGGCGCGTCCGCAACCTGATCCGCATTTGCGTCTAAGAAACCAGCGGCCAATCTGTTACTAACCGGTTGGGACTTCCCAAAAATCCGTTCGTAAAGCACGCGTTGCTTGTCAGCCACCGACTGAGCGTCGAGCAAGTACCAGTAAGAAACAATCCCCAAGAACATACCCAACCCAATGAGAAACGTTGACCCGATGATCGTCCACCGAAAGGCGGGTCGGACTGAAACTCCGTCGGATACCGGCAAAGGCGGGGTCTCTTCGTTCATTGTTGTCTCCCGAACGTCAACCGCTCTGGTGGATAGGCCAAAGGACTCACCCCCGTTAATCGATAAAGTTGTTCGGCCACCACAGAAACGGAATACAAATGGTTGATGGAACTATTCGATCCATCAACTTACCGCGATACGTTTAGCCTTGGTTCGTATTCGACTCAGAATCGATGAGGTTTTGCAAACATTGGTCATGCTCAACTTCGCCGCCATCGCCGCATCACGCGGAATATCGTTGTGGCCGGGTGGCTCGAGGCGACTGCTCGCACCGGGCTCCCACAGACCCGGACGTGCGCGATTAACGCATCCGGTTCCTCTGACTAGGGCTTGGCTGCGAGTGCGTACACCGAGTGGACGGTGCGCGGATGGGGCAGCGGGAACCGCTTCTCCAACCGCGCGAACATCTCCCAGGTAACGCGGTCTCGTCGATTGCGGCGTGAGAGCCACTTACGCCACAAGCGGCGGACCTGCTCGCGGAACGCTTGCAGCGACCGCTGATTGTTGGTCACGCCGTAGTAGGCATAGTGCCCGCGAAGTTTCAGTGACAGCTGGGCACACTGTCCTCCCAAGCGTTGGTGACGGTGATCCCGACACCACGTTCGGATCGATTCGATCCCCTGGCGAAGTCGGCCTGACGCCGTCTTCCTCTTGATGACCCAGCCACCTCGATAGGTTCGCCCCCAATAATGGGTGAACCCAAGGAAGTCGAACGTGTCTGGTCGACAATCCTCAGACCCCGTGATGCGAGGCCGAGTAAAGCCAACCAGGCGTGTCTTGGTGGGATGCACCGTCAGGCCGTATCGTCCGAAACGCTTTGGAAGAACCTCCATCACACGATGTGCATCCTGTTCCTCGGCGAATCCAACGACGAAGTCGTCGGCGTACCGGATCAGGAACGCGCGCCCCCGCAGCCGCGGCTGGACTTCTTGGACGAACCATTGGTCCAGCACGTGGTGCAGGTAAACATTCGCCAGAAGAGGTGAGATCACCCCTCCCTGAGGAGAGCCGGAAGACGGGTAGCTGCGCCGCCCTTCCTCCAGAACCCCCGCTTTCAGCCACTTGTCGATGAGCCGGAGAACGACCCCGTCTCGCATTCGACGCCGGAGAAACTCACGAAGATTTCGATGATCCAGGTTGTCGAAGAACTTCGAGATGTCGACTTCCAAGATCCATCCGCCCTGCTGACGCGTCGCCTGCTCCCAGAGAGATTGAAGCGCCTGATGCGCCGATCGTCCCGGACGGAACCCATATGGGCCGTGCGAGAAGTCCTGCTCGTAGATCGGTTCCAGAAGCATGACGACTGCTCTCTGAAGAACCTTGTCTTCAAAGGTCGGTATCCCGATTGGCCGAGTCTCGCCGCCACTTCCCTTCGGAATGTGCACACGGCGAACAGGGGGCGCTTGGTAATGCCCAGCCTTGACCCGGTCCAGTAGCGAACGGAGGTTGCCCTCCAAGTTCGCGGCATAGTCCCGGGACGTTTGGCCGTCCACGCCCGCAGCACCATCCTTGCGAGTGCGTTGGTACGCCTCGCGAAGCCAATCCAGATCCAGAAGATGCGCCAGCGAGGTGAAGAACATCTGCGCAGACCGCTTCACCAACTCTGCTATCCGTCGACGTTGCGTTGACACGTTGCTCGGATTTCGAGGCATCCGCCGTGTTTCCTTTCGACAGTTCCCTAACCAGGCACACCGCTTCCCTCTGCCGGGTCCGGTCGAGTCTCGTTCCCCGACTTCATCGGTACTATCGGCATGCTACGACTCCCTTCGGTTCCTCTCGGCGCATTTGTTTCATCGTCCGCCGATACCGTGGTTGCATTCGTTCTTCGCTCCCATCGCCACGGAATGCACACGGCGCGGGCCAGGAGTTGGTCACCCGGTCTCCGCCGGGAGTGGTCCACGGAAGCCGAAGGGCCTCCCACGTTCCTGGATGTCCCCATGCCGATTTGCCCCGCTCTACGACTCCGGCAGGATCGATCGGTCAGGTCCGTTGCGACCGATGCGATGTTGCCCCCACTCGATCAACAATGAAGGCTCCTGCGACCATAACCATTTCGAGGCTCCATCCACGCGGCCTCTCGGCTCGCTGTCTACGCTTCGCAGCCTGGGTTACCCCAAAGGACCACGCAAGACTCACTTCCGGCTGCTGACCAGGCTTTGCCGAGCAGGATTGGTCACCTGCTGGGACACGATGAAAGGTTTCAGAGTTGCGAACTACATCTCGTTCTCCTTTCCCAGACTTCGTGGCGCAATGATCGGCGATTAGAAAGTGCAGCGCGGGGCGGGGGTTGGGATGGCGGAGTGATTTTGCAGCGCACAAGTGTGCAGCGTGATCGGGCATCGGGGAATCGAGGGTTTACCCCTTCATCTCTGGACCCGATGGCGAGGCACTGTCACCGCTCACTTAGAATTGACCCTTTTTTGATCACTGAGAATTGACCCACCTAGTGGACGTATGTCGGCTGGTTGCTTGTTGATTTAGTGATCGGCGTTCTTGCTCTTGTTGGCTCTCTTTTTTTCGCGAAGCCGGTAGCTTTCGCCGGTGATGTTGATGACGGTCGATCGATGCAGCAGTCGATCGAGGGCGGCGGAGGCCATGACCGGATCGTCGGCGAAGACCTTGCCCCAGTCGCTGAATGCTTTGTTGCTGGTCAGGCAGATCGGCTGCTGTCTCTGGTAGCGTTTACAGATCACTTGAAAGAGCAAGCTCCCCTGAACGGGATCGAACGACAGATACCCGACCTCGTCGATGATGAGCAGCTTGGGCTGGGTCAAGGTGTTGAGATCACGATGTAGCCTGTTGGCGTCGACGGCCTTGGTCAACTTGTGGGCGAGTTCGATGGCGGTGGTGAAGTAGACGCGGTGCCCGAGCTCGGCCGTGCGAACACCCAGCGCGGTGGCGAGGTGCGTCTTGCCGACGCCGGGCGGGCCGAGCAAGACAACCGATCGGCCTTCACTCAAGAATCGGCCGGTGGCGAGTTCATCGATAAGCCTTCGATCGACGGAAGGTTGCTGATCGAACTGAAAGTCCTCGAATCGCTTGATGACCGGAAACTTGGCGAACTGTAAGTTGAGTTCGACTCGCTTGCGATGTCGCTGGGCGAGCTCTGCTTCGAGCAGATAGCCGAGGAAGTGGGTGTAGGACCAGCTTTCTGCCGCAGCCCGTTGAGCGGCGGAGTCAAGCAAGTGACATGATGTTGTCATCGCCAGTTGCTCCAGGCCATCCTTGGCCAATTGCTCGTAGGGAATGCGCTCATGCGCTAACCTCCTGATAAAGGCTGAGGGGAGTCTCTTGCACCTTCTGAGTGAAGTCGATGTGGCAGCGAGCATCTTGAGGAACGGGCGTCTGCATCGAAGCAAGCTTCCACAATTCCGCCAGATGTTCTCGCTGGGTCATGGTTTGTCCGGGCCGATCCGCTTGGGCATGCTCGGCAATGATGATATCGCCAAGCCGAACGAAGATGGCGCCTCCCTCGGCCAAGACCTGAACGGTTTTGCCGACATGCTCGGGCGGAACGGAGTATTGACTCGCTTCGAAGCGAACCAGCGATTCGGTCGAGACGACGCGATCGACGGGCTGGCGGATCTGATACACGGCTGCTTGCGAGATCGGAACAAGATGTTCCTTCTCTTGCTCGAAGAGCGCGATCGGCTGCTGATGCGTCGTGCCATGAATGCGAACATCGGCGACGGCTTGCATCCAATGAAGAGCCTGGGCGTTGAGATCATCCAGACCAATGAAGGTTCGTCCGGTGAGGAAGTTGTCCTTGATGTAATCGACGGCTCGCTCGATTTTCCCTTTGGTTCGCGGTCGATACGCTCGATGCGTCTTGATGGTGAAGCCATGATGATTGGCGAAGTCGAGCAGTTGCTCGTTGAGTCGACCCGGGCCGACGCGAATCTGCTTCATGTTGTCGTAGAGAAGAGTGGACGTCCAACCGCCGAAGTGTTCGAAGGCTCGCTGATGCGACTCGATGAGTTGCTTGATCTTCATCGAGGTGGCGAAGCGGACGAAGATTCGCCTCGAAAAGGAAAGGACCATGATGAACGCATAGACCGCGATAAGCTTGCCGTCGGCATCGGGGAATCGGCCGATGTAAGCCCAATCGACCTGCGCTTGCTTGCCTGGTGGCGTTTCAAAACGGACGGTCGCCTTCTCCTTGCGGACACGGTCATTGCGTATCGTGGCGAGGAATCGTCGCAGCGTCACGATCGAACCGGTGTACCCCATCGGGCGAATCTCTTCGATAAGCCGGACGGCCGAGAGCGGGTACAGAGCAATTCGTTCGCGCAGATACTCCTTGAACGGATCGAGTCGGCTCGAACGCTCAGGCGTATGGAACTTCAGGTCGTGCTCGCCTCGCAGAAGCTTGCGAATCGTGTTGCGAGAGAGGCCGGTCTGGCGGGCGATCTCGCGGATGGAGACCCCTTGCCGGCTGAGTGACGTGCCCAGAATTCTTGTACCAGGGGTTATGAGGGAAAAACGGCTGGGAGGGGAAGTTCAAGAAACGCCGCGAGCCTGAGGGGTTGAATCCTCAGGCTCGCGTAATGGAACAAAACCGGCACTACCTACTCTCGCACGGTTGAGCACTACCATCGGTTCCAGGGTCTTAACGGCCGTGTTCGGAATGGGAACGGGTGTGACCCCCTGGATCTAAGCACCGGTATTGAATTGTAAATCGTTGCCCGCCCCGAAGGACGGGCAACGAAGAAAGATTCCAGTTGAGTAGCCTACTACTTCACACGTATTAACACTTGTGGCGTTCTTTGAGCTCGATGCTCTCGGTAGTTTCTCGCCACTCGATCGTTGGAACGATCGGTGACAGAAACGCTATCACCCACGATTGTCTGCAGATTCTCGCAAGCGAGCTTCTGAGTCAAGAGTCTCTGTTCTTTGGAGGAACAGAGGTCGATGACCTCCCCACAGAATGGGGAGAGACGAATCAATGTGGTCAAGCTTTCGACCGTTAGTACTGGTTAGCTGAGACGCTTACACGCCTTACACACCCAGCCTATCAACCTCGTAGTCTACGAGGGGTCTCAAGGAAAACTTTTCTCAGGGATGGTTTCGCGCTTATATGCCTTCAGCGCTTATCCGGCCCGGACTTCGCTACCCTGCGCTGCCTCTAGCGAGACAACAGGGACACAAGAGGTCCGTCCTTCCAAATCCTCTCGTACTAAAGAAGAAACCCCTTCAGTTTTCCAACGCCCACGACAGATAGGGACCGACCTGTCTCACGACGGTCTGAACCCAGCTCACGTAACGCTTTCATCGGCGAACAGCCGAACCCTTGGGACCTTCTCCAGCCCCAGGATGCGATGAGCCGACATCGAGGTGCCAAACCTCCCCGCCGCTATGGACG
>JAIELF010000021.1 GCA_019753235.1 bacterium | reverse complement strand
ACTCGCACGGTGGCGAATAAGACCAGAATCATAATCGATCTTGTAAATTATTCGGTCGATTGCCTGGAATGTGCTGGCCGCAACAGATACCATTTCTGCGTCCTTCCATGAGTTTTTCGAAACGCTCTCGCCTTGCCGGGTCCGAGAGCGTTTCGCTTTTCTTGGCCGCGCATCCTCACGCGAGCCGGATGCCCCGCCGCCGCCGTGGCGTCGAAGTTGATGATTCAATGAGTCCGTCGAGTTCTCGCAGGTCGATCAGCACTCGACCCTTGACGGGCCGATGTGCGGTGAGATGCCCGCCCGAAATGAGTCGGCGGACCGATGTTGGAGACAGGCCGGTGTATTCGGCCGCCTGCGGGATGGTTGCCCATCGTCGAAAATTAGCTTGATATTCAATGGTCATCGCGACCCCTCCATAAGAGATCGGGATCGACGAAAGCGGACATCGACACCAAGGGACCTGAGTTGGTCAGTTGCTACCGCGGCAACGCCAAAGTTTTCCTCTCGAATTGCCCGCTCTAGGACGCAGAACAAAACAACAGGACTTTTACCGATCTGTAGCGGATTCATGTTTGTCCTCACGCTTCACGAAGGCTTTCCTAGAGATCGTGAGGGATGTGACGCAGGTTGGTGATTTAGAAGCAAAAAAGGAGGAAGGTGAGAATGGACTTTTAGACTTAAGGACAAACGAGGACGGCACTTATGATTTTCGCTGACGTGTGAATGAAAATGTGTGACGTGTGACGTTTTCGAACATCACACGTTAGCTGGATTCGGTTTAATCTTCGGGATCGGACTCGTCTCGATCCCAAGCAGCCTCGATCCGACCGTCTGTGGTTTTGAGCCCCCGTGTAAGGCGGTCTAGTGGTAGGTTTGCTGCACGAATAGCTTCCCGAACTTTGTTCCATCCAGGCTCGCGGCTAAGCGTTTCACGACGAATACCGACGGCTCTTGCGACGGTAGCTTTGTTGATCTTCAACCCTTCTCTCTGAGCATTTACAATCCAGCCCACAGCCATGTCTTGTTTTCTGATCTCTCCATTTAGTGATGACGCTATTGCCTCTGTTTTGCCGAGATTAGGGGCCCCAAAGAACGGGACCGGATTTAGATGAGGATATCGTTCGTAAACCCTCTCCTTCTCCTTTAGCAAGCCCTGAAAAACATCATCGGTGTCAATCGGACTGAATTTCCTAAGGAGCGATTTGCCCGTATTAATCCAAACCATCGGCATGTATGTGCCTGTCATGTTCTGGCGAGCCCTTGACTCATCCTCCTTTAAACATCGCTGCCCTGTCATCTCGGTTTCCTCGATCATCTTTTCTGCCATCTGAATAACTCCGAGATGGTGGGATTCGAAGAGATGGCCGCAAATCCGAACCGGCCCCTTTTTGGGGTTTGCGTAGAGGCTATAGAGGGCCTCGAAGGCTTTCATGTCTTCTAAGGTTGCTCTTACACTAAAGACCCAGACAGGAAAGCCATCGTGATCGAATCTAAGAGGACACTCCATCCAACTGAATGCCCGTTCGATTGTGCAAACCAAGTCGATGCACCCGCCTTTAAAACCCGTAGGGTTGATGACGCACGGCTCGACGCGGGATTGTGGAATCTCACCACCAAAGTAAAGATGAATGTTATCACGTGAGAAGAGAAGGGGCTCGGTTGGCCCGTAGAGATCGCCCATTTATTAATCCCTCCCTAGTGTACGGGCAACACTCACCCCCGCATGATCGCCAGGAAGGACCGATCATCCAGGGGTGGGTGTGTCGGGTCGGTAGCTACTCCGGCCTTGCCCATGACTCTATTCTGACAACTCGCGCGAGATCAGCAAGAGAACCTCGACAAACCCCGCACGATCGAAACCAACGGACCGCGAGTCCGTACGCTGTTGTTTTGACTATTCAAAAAGCAGGAAAATCGATCAAAAGCTTGTACCCGATTTGTACCCGTCACGTCCTCGAAGCGTGCGAGAATTTTGTACCCCAATTTGTACCCGACAGGGGGTCAAAATTGACTATTTCTGACCATCAGTCGCGACCTTGCCCAAGAATTAAAGAACGCTGGATTCCCTGCTTTTCCAAGGAAATCCAGCGTTTTCGCTCCTTTGTCATCTCCCCCATAAACCTCAAAATCGAGTATTTCTAATCCGTCGGTTAGTGGTTCGAATCCACTCGGGGGTAATAAAAAATCCGTCGGTTGACGCACCGCGTTGGGTTGTGTCAACACGCGACTTGTGTGGCCATTTGCTGGGTTTTTGGGACCGTTCATCATGGCCTTGGGAACAAGCCCGTTCGCTGAATCCGTCAGTGGTGCCGTGTCAGCCGGCGACATTCGGGCACCAGGTACGGACGCGTGTTTGGCACCATTTCGGGCACCTGTCGGAACCAAAATGGGCACCACTTCAAGTGGCAATTCCGCAGCCCGATTGCTGGCAATGCTTGATGGTTCCGAAGGACTGAGTGGAGGCGCCGGACCGTCGGCCTTGGGTGGCGAAGGAGTGCACGGCACAAAAATGGGCACAATGCCATTGCTTGGCACGTCCGGCACCGGTTTTGACCGATGGATTTTGACGGCACCATCGAGTCCGGGAAGCGTCTCAAGGGCGGCTCGTTGGTCCTCCAATTCGACGTGAGCGTAACGGCTGAGCGTGAGGTTGATGTCCGAATGACGAGCCAACTGCCGAGCCGTCGCCGGTGCGACGCCGCTCTTGGCCAACATCGTGATGAAAGAATGGCGAAGAGCGTGCCAGTCAGCGAACCGTCCGCGTTCATCGCGGTAGGGGATCCCTGCCGACTTGAGGTCGACCTGGATCATCTTCGCTGTGTCCTTGTTCTCAAAGCCCGCAAACACGGCGGCTTTCGGCTTCTTCGTGGCTAACCAATCGCGAAGGTCCGGAACGATACTTGAATGCAGAGGCAGGACATCCTCGCGTCGGTGCTTTGAATAACCGGCCGCCACGGTCACGGTCGGAAGGGGAGCATCGAGATCGAACGATTCCTTGGTGAGGCTGCCCAATTCAGACCGGCGAATCCCGGTCATCATCGACACCTTGTAAGCCATCGCCCGTGTGGGACCATCCACTCCCTCGACGATCTTGCCAACAGAAGCGACCTCGATGATTTTGGCCAACTCAGTTTCCGTGAGAGCCCGGCGGTCATGCCTGCGGTCGGTTCGGGCGTTGAGAGGCCTGATTTGAACCAACGGGTTAGTCAATAGGCGACCATTTCGCACCATCCACCGAAGGAACTGGTTCATCGACTGCAAGTAGTAGTTCGACGTCTGGATCGAACGTCCGCCCTTACGGAGATTGGCGAGGAAGGTCTCGACCTTTCCCACGACAAGGTCGCGGGGATAAACGAACCGACACTGCACCAGGACCAACTTGATTCGCTGAATCGTTTGCGTCACGTAGTGCTTCGTGTTCTGTCGCTGCTCAATCGTCTTCTTGAAGTCTTCCAGATGCTTGAGAAAAGTTGTCGCTGCGTGTTCGTCGAATTGATCAATCAAGCCGACCCGCCGCTTCTCCGCCTTTTTGACGAGTTCGTTGAGGAGGGTCTGGGCGGCTGTCTTGTCCGTGGCGAGGGGAACTCGGCGTTCGATGTTTTGGTGGTCGCGATACCGCCCCCACCACTTTTTGCTTTTCTCGCGGATCTTTTCGCCAGTGAGGCGGTCGATCCGCGTCGACGTTCTCCGATAAAGCGAAGCCATGGGTCTTTCCCTGTATGAAGGGGGTTAGTTCGATTCCGGACGAGGGCGGGGGCAGCCATCGTCAATCCAGCGACGAATCTCATCCAGACGCCACCTCGTGCTGCCTCCAAGATGAACCGGGGCAAGGACCTTCCCCTCGGCCACCAGACGCCAAAGCGTGCGGACAGAGATGCCGAGGAGGGGCGCCAGTTCCCGAGCGGAAATGAGCAACGGCTCCGGGGTCGTTCTCAGCATGGTGAAGTCGCTCCTTTCGGTTAGCTCGTTCGTGAAATCTCGTTTCCCGTCTGGCAAAATGGATCAAAGCATTGAGATCATCTTTGCGGGGATCCACAAAACGTCGATCCGATCCTGGGTCGAATCTGCGTTTGTTGGCACGGATTAAGAAAGAGGGACATCGGTGACCGGTGAGCAACGCGAACATCGCGCGGACCCGCTGAAACTCAAACGGCTCCGCCTGGCTGCCGGCTGGACCGTCAGCGAATTCTGCTCTGAGGCCGAAATCGACAAGACGACCGGTGCGAAGGTATTGCGCGGTGACCCGGTGTTCCTCGGAACGATCGTGCAGGTCGGTAAAGCGTTCATGGTCGAGAACTACTTGGAGATCCTGCATCCCGAAGAACTGCTGGCGTTGGGCATCACGCCGTCGGGCGACAGCGACCGCCATGTGCTGGAATGGGAGATCGACGAGTTTCTGACCGGCTGGGAGAAGGCAACGAACGGACTCCAGTATCAACTGGTTCGTCTGCAGCATCGGTATCTCAGGGGTCGGCAGGCTCGCGGCAAGTGCTATGAGATGCGTCACCTATCGCACGCTGATCGGGACCGTCTCACGGAGCATCTTCGCCGACATCCGGACGTCTGCGAGCGAATCGGCGATCACCCGAACATCGCAAAGAACCTGACGGCCGCCTGGGTCCGTGAACAGTGGTGGGTGCTCGATCAATGGGAGGAAGGTGAGACGCTTGCTCATCGGCTCAAGAGCGGACCGCTTAACGACTACACATTGAGATTGGTGATGAACGGGATCGCGGCTGGGCTCCATGCGTTGCATCAAGCTGGGGTCATTCGTCGTGAACTCTCGCCGCGGTTTGTCCTCCTGCGGGAATCGAACGACAAGCCTGTGCTGACGGACTTCGAACTGGCCAAGTTGCTCGAAGGGGCAACGTCGGTCTCACCGGACGAATGGCCCGACGACCTTTATCGTGCCGAGGAGGTCGCTGGCGACACGCCCATCGATGAGCGGGCCGACGTCTATAGTTGGGGGCGAGTATTCGTCCATGCTGCCTGTGGTGAGCTTCCAGGTCGCGGCAAGGAGTCGACCATCCTGGCCAAGTGCCAATTGCCCGACAAGGTTCGATCGATTGTGGTCGAATCACTCAACGTCGCCCGTTCGAAACGACCGAAAAGCATGACGTCCATCCTCGACGCCCTGGAGGGGTGGCGATGAGCAAGCCGACGTTCGAATTCGAGTTTGATCCCGAGGAGTTGAAACGAGTATCCCGGTCCGACTCGACTGCCCCGGTGGAGGAACCGAAGCCGTCTAAGTTAGATGACGAAGACCGCGGTGGTCGAGCGGCCTCCCGACGAATCAGCGTTCACGCTCTTGGGCAGATGGCGTTTTGTCCGCGGTCGGCGGTGCTCGCACTCGAACGCGGAGACCAGGAGGATCCCGAGGAACAACTGCCAAGGCTCGACTACCTTCCCAATTTCGATTTGGCTCGCATCGAAGAGTCGCTCAAGGTCCAGGTTCGCTGGCTCCTCGTCGCTGTTACCTTCCTCGTGATGTTGCTTGTGCCGCTCGTCTTCGGGATGTGGTGGGGCGAACCGTTGGTGATCTACCCGTCGCTCGGCATTGTCGTGGGGCTGCTCTGGTGGATCGCCAATCTCGCCGAAGATGTTTTGATTCTCTCGCAACGTCGACACGCCGCCTTGAATGCAACGGCGAAAGAGCCGAGCCCACGCATCGACGCCGTTCAGGAGATCAGTTGGTGGGAGATGATTCGGGCCGGCTTCGAGCCCGCCAAGTATGAACGGCCCTTTCAGCATCCACTTCTTCCGCTCGAAGGATCACCGTGGCGAGTCCTCCAGCGCGACAGCCTGCGAATCCCGGTCGTCCGTTCAAACGCCCAACGGCTCGGCAACCGCAAAGGCGAGGTCTTCGAGAAGCACTGCATGCGACTTGCCGCTTATGCCGTGCTGCTTGAAACCACCGATCACGTTCAGTCACCCTACGGCCTTGTTTTCCTCAATGACGATCATCGTGGCCTGGCCGTCCCCATCACCCAGCACGACAAAGATAGTGTTCACGAAGCCGCCGAACGCTTTCGTCTCCTTCTCAAGCAAATGGACGCCGGCGAAGCCGAGCCTGCTCGGCCTGAGAACGAATCCCACTGCCGAACCTGTCCCTACGGCCAGCCCGTTCACTTGAACGACTCCGAAGAATCCCAACTCAATGCCGACGGCCAAGACGTCTTCGTCATCCTCGACCATTCCGACCGACGTTTCCACTCCAACTGCGGCAACCGCTTCCGCTGGATTCCACCGCATGCAAAAGCCATGCACAGACAGTTCCGCGTTGGCGATTGAACGGGAGCAAGAGGTGACGATCCGAACATCGGAACACTCCACTAGAATTGATGAACTCGGTTGATTAGGCTGTTGACTTACCCCGACACCTTTAGCTGGTTGTGATGGTATTCTTTGGATCGGTCAGACTCCTGGAGGATGACTGGTATGGGGATGCTTCGGCGGGAGGAATCGTAGGACCAGTAACTTTGGATTGAGAAGGCCAAGCTCGCCCGATGTCTATTTCCGCTCGCTCTTTGTCAGCTACTTCGAGGTCCTGGATTCAACGAGCGAGCCGAACGGAAATTCGCTCATGTCTGCGACACGAAGGCGGCTGAGTGGAGGTGTCGACGTCAGCAATCGCCACTTGATGACGGTGGCCGGCTAGCATCTTCGATCTTACTCAGGTGGCGGAGCCTCTTCGCGACCTGAGTTTGGAGATGTTGTGTTGGGAGCGTGATCTGGCTCAATACCGGCATCGTAGAGGAGGTGATGAATGACCGACTCCATTTGTCCTGCCTTCTCGACGATGCCGAGGTCTCCTATTTGCCGTTGATGAGTTCGTGCCCAGCCTCGCGTGTTCTCCTGAACTCGATGAAATTGACTGTCTAGCTGGCTGAGCGATTCTCGGATCTTTTGCTTATCGCCTAGGTGCTCCTTGTCATGCACGACCTTCGCCGTTTGCAGAATGCTGTATGCCTCGCGATACACTTCCTTGAACGCTGCGTTGTCGCGATAGTTGTAATGGAGATCGAGGCAAAACTCATTTGCTAAAAGGTCAAGACGATTGGCGAGTTCTTCAGTGTGAGTGAATCCGCCAAATTCGACCACTTGAGGTTTTTGCGGCGGCGGTGCCTGCTCCGAGGTAGTTACCATGGGTGCCGCGGGAACGTAGTAAGAGTGGTTCTGATGCGAGTAAAATACTGCGTGGTGGTGGTGATACGGTTGAACGTAGAACGAATGATGATGGTGTCCAAAATGATGAGGATGAAAATGGGCGTGGCCATGGTGGTGATGTTGAGCGATGGATTCCGCAGGGAACATGACCGCAGCCATCAAAGCTGAAAACGGCAGCAGTTTTTGAACGAACATTCCGGCAAGCTCCTTAGCTGAATTGCGTCCGCAATCTTTCACCGTTTTGTTCATACATACCCATCCTCCTCTTGAAGAACAGTTGTCTTGCGAACCGAGATGACCGTTTTTGGCGAATCTCATGCCTTCGCTTTCTGGGCTAAGAGCCTCAATCCATTGGCGACAACGAGCAGCGATGCACCTGTGTCGGCGGCGATCGCGGCCCAAAGGGATGCGAAGCCGCCGAGGGTTAGTATGACGAACACAATTTTGATCGCCAACGAGAAGACGACATTCTGCCTGATGATCCGGAGCGTACGACGGGAGTGGCGAATGAGCCAAGGAAGCGAGGACAAATCGTCTCCCATCAGCGCAACGTCGGCGGCTTCGATGGCGGCGTCGGTGCCGATGGCCCCCATGGCAATGCCGAGTGAGGATCGAGCGAGGGCCGGGGCATCATTCACACCATCACCCATCATTGCGACTGTTCCGTACTCCTTGACCAATCGTTCGATTTCACCCACTTTGTCTTCGGGAAGAAGCTCAGCACGAACCTCGTCGACACCAACTTCGCTCGCAATCGCTTTGCCCGTAGCGGCGTTATCCCCTGTGAGAAGGACCAGACGTCGGATGCCGAGCGAATGAAGCTCGGTCAGAACGGACTTAGCGTTGGGTCGAAGTGTGTCTGCCATCGCGATCAACCCGCAGACATGATCGTCCTTCCCCACGACGACGACGCTTGCTCCTGAACCTGAGAGCCGTTCGGCCGTCTCATGAAGTTCTGGGGTCTCCTGTGACCGCTCCTCTAGAAATCGATGCGATCCGAGCCATACCGTTTCGCCGTCGACGGTCGCCGTCATTCCCTTGCCCTTGATGGCCTGAACGTCGAAGGATTCGAGGATGGCTAGTTCTCGACTACGTGCAGCACGAACAATCGATCGAGCTAGAGGATGATCGGATTGATTCTCGATGGCGGCGGCGGTGGCGAGCACTTCGTCCTCCGAGTGGCCGGCGGTTGGAACGACCTCGATAACTTCCGGCCTACCAAGGGTGAGCGTCCCCGTCTTGTCGAAGGCGATGGCTTTCAATTTGGCGGGAAGTTCAACAAAGGAGCCGCCCTTTATCAAGACGCCTCGGCTCGCCGCCGCTGTGAGAGCTGCCACCACGCTGACCGGTGTCGAGATCACAAGGGCGCAGGGGCAAGCGATCACAAGAAGAACAAGCCCTTGGTAGAACCAATGCGCCGATTCTCCGAAGCCAAGCATGGGGGGAATGAACATCACAAGGAGCGCGAACACTAAGACGCTTGGTGTATACACCTGAGCAAAACGCTCGACCCATTGTTCGCTTGGCGACCGGCTCCGTTGAGCGTCCGCTACCAAAGCAATGATTTTGGCGATGGCGGATTGATCTGCGGCACGAGTCGTGACGACATCCACCGCACCGTCTTCGTTGATCGAACCAGCGAATACCTCGTCATCTACTTTCTTCGCGACGGGCATCGATTCGCCAGTGATCGGGGCTTGGTTGACTGTGGTTTCGCCGGAGAGAATCTTACCATCGAGCGGGAAGCGGTCGCCTGGCTTGACGCGAATGCGCGAACCGACAACCACCTTCAATGCCTCCATCGATTCTTCTCGGCCGTCAGACGAGATAACGAGGGCATGCTCTGGGCTGAGTTCCATGAGCGCGGCAACGGCACGTCGCGCTCGCCCGACGCTCCAAGACTCCAGCCACAGCGAAAGAGCGAAGAGAAACGCCACTGTTGCTGCTTCAGGCGATTGTCCGATCGCGACGGCTCCCAAAACGGCAACCGTCATGAGGACATTCATGTCGAGACGGAAACGCCGTAGCGACAGGATGGCCTTAGGAACAACGAACCAGGCACCGGCCACGATCGCGAGGAGATAGAAAACTTGGGGGAGCCAACTTCGATCCGAATCCTCAAATCCGAATGCCGATCTCCATCCTTCGAGGTAAGTGTGAACGGACATCGCGGCCACAAGCATTGCGCCGCTGACAACGACGGCAATGAGCTGCGGGGAAAATGTTGACGGTGGCGGCAACTTCGAGTCGTCCAACCACGGAACGGCAGAGAGACCGGCCTTGTTCACGGCCAGGATAATGGCGGCTTCCGAAAGATCTTCTGGCCTGAAATCGACGGACATTCGCCCGTTCAGAACGTCAAAGCTAAGGTCAACGACACCGGGTAGCCTTCCAAATTCGCTCCGAAGAGCCGCGACTTCCTCGGCGCAGTCCATGCCATTAATCTTGTAGTCACGACGAATAGAATTTCTTTTCTCAGACATTTGCCGTCATCTCCCAACACGTCAGCATGCCGTGTTTCCTTATTCATTGATTGAGCGAGGGAACAAGATCTGCCGTCGCTACTTTGAGAGCAGGCACTAATCCAGCCAACAGGCCCACCAGTAGGGACACCGCTAACCCCGAGACCGCTAAGCTCCAGGAGGGTTCGAAGGCAATCGTGGCTCCTTCCGCGCCGATGGCGAATCCACCCCACGCGAGAGCGGTCAGGGCGATTAGCATGCCGATTGTTCCTCCAACGAGACAAATCATCAGACTCTCAGCGATCACAAAGCGAGCTACTCTTGTCGGACGTACACCTAGTACCTGTAGGACAGCATGCTCCTTGATGCGATCTTGCGTCGCCATCAACGTGGTGGTAGCCAGAAGTGAAAGAACGAGGCCCACACTCGCATAGCCCAGCCAGTGCGCGAATTCGATGAGGTCGACAAGATCCGCCAAGGTGCTCGCTTGGAATGCTCCTTTACGTCGGGTGGTTGTGGCGATGGGGCCACTGTGAAGGGTGCTGTCGATCGTTGTTGCCAGCCGATCGGGATCGACTCCTTCGCGAACGAGAACCTCGAAAAGCGTGCAGACGCCTACATTGGCGCTCCCTGCTGCACGCTGAAGAAAATCGAGATGGGTGTAGATCAGGTTCTCTTCGTTCGCAACTGTCGATTCGAAGATCCCCACAATCTGAACCGTCACTTCCCCGATGGTAAACGATTGTCCGACGCTTAGACCTCGCCGACGAGCGACGTGGATTCCGACGATGGCCGCGTCCGATCGAGATTCGAACGACTCCCAACCCCCTTCGATTAGGCGAAGTGTGTCGAACTTCCGAATGTCGGTAGGCGGTGCGCCGTTGAAGACGATGATGTCCAAACTAGCTCGGCAATTGTTGGTGTAGACCTGCATGGGAACGACGCCGACAACGCCGTCGAGTTTCGCGATCGTCGTCGCATAATCCTGCGGGAGTCGGCTAGTGGTGGGGCAGAACCGATTTTCCTGAAAGACGATCAGCGATTGATTCGCGGCGACACCCTGCGTCAGACGGTTCAGGCCTTGTTGAACGGCTCCGACACAACAAAAGACAAAAACTCCGACGGCGGCACCCGCAATCGTCATGGCAGTTCGTGCGCGGTGCCGTATCATGCCTTTCCAGATGTAGGGAGCAAAACGAAACAATGTCAGCCTCCTACTGTTGAGTTCGCGACGCGAACACGAGAAGCCTCGACGATCTTGCCGTGGTCAAGCCGAAGCTGTCGACCGGCTAAGGAAGCAACCTCACGGTCGTGCGTCACCAGTAAGAGGGTCATACCCAGTTCCTCGTTGAGCTGGCAAAGTAAACTTCGGATTTGCGAGCCGGTGTCGGCATCCAGGCTTCCCGTCGGTTCGTCGGCGACGATCACTTGTGGGTTGGCAACGATCGCTCTCGCGATCCCGACGCGTTGTTCTTGTCCCCCCGAGAGTTGTCTTGGGTAGTGGTAGGCGCGATCCACAAGTCCAACGGCATCGAGCGCGATGTTGACGCGCTTCTGTCTCTCCGTTCGGGAGAGTGGCAAAAGAAAGAGCGGTAGTTCGATATTCTCATACGCGGTGAGCACAGGGATGAGATTGTGGGTCTGAAAGATGTATCCCAGGTGGCCCGCCCGCCAATCAGCAAGCTTGGCGCGCGAGAGCTTGGTCACCTCGGTTTCCCCCACGCGAATCGACCCGGCGCTTGGCCGATCAATTCCCGCCACGAGATTGAGTAACGTGCTCTTGCCGGTTCCACTAGGGCCCATCAAGGAGACGAACTCTCCTCGCTCGATGTCGAGATCGACATCCTCCAGCGGCTTGACAGTTTCGCCACCTTTCTGGAACACCTTCGAGAGTCCTCGGATTTCAACCAGCGACATGGTTTCCTCCTTTCGTTGCAGCGATGAGTCAATGAATTCCCAGGCCGAGGGAAGCATCTTCACGGACAATCGTGACACGATCGCCGTCGTTCAAGTTTTGCCGATCAGAGCTAATGAGTCGGTCCGTTGGCTGTATGCCACTCACAGCCTCCGCCAGTTCCTCGGTCCCCGCCTGACCCAGTTGAATGGAGCGGCGTATGGCATGCCCTTCTCCCTCCACAACCCACAGAAACGTGTTGACGCCGTCTTTCTCGATCAACGAGCGCGGAACAAGAATGCGCTCAGTCGATGGTTCAGGCGATGCGGATTCAGTGGTTTCGGGTGACAGGAAGGTCACCTTCGTGAGCATTTCAGGCCGAATCGTCTGGGGCGGATTGTGAATCGCCACCTTGACTTCGAGTGTGTTTTTCTGAATGTTCGCTGACGACGTGGCAAAGAGAACCTCTCCGTCGAGAGGATGGCTTGCGGAGGCGGTCTCGATCTGCACCTTTTGGCCCGGCTGCACGTTTGGCACATCTTCGAGTCTGACATCCGCGCGTACTTGCAGCATCGCGGGATCATAAAGCGTGGCGACGGTCGTGGAGTCCTGAGCCGAATTTGGCGAAAGTCCCATCACGCGAGTTCCCGGTCGAACGATCACCTGTAGCACTCGACCTGAGATCGGAGAAACCACGTGAGTCCTATCCAGCCGAAGCTGGGCTCCTTGCACGGACAATTCCGCTTGCCGCAGGTTGCCATCGGCCTGGCGAACTCTTGCTTCCGCGTCGGCGAGTCGAAGCTTCTCTTCAACGAGAAGTTGACGCTGGGAAGCGAGTGCCTTGCGTTTGTTTTCGAGCGCGACAATCTCCCGATCCAGAAATGCATCTCTTCCTTGAAGCTCAGTGAGTTCCGTCGATGCGGCGTCCCGTTCGCTTTGGCTTCGCTGTAGCAGACGCTCAGAAATCGCGTCTTGCGATTGCTGCTTGCCAGAAAGATCTTGTTCGGCAAATCGAAGTCGAATGGACGCCGATTCGATGAGCGAGGGAAGTTTTGCCCGCTCCGTGCTGGTCCGCGCAAGAGCCGACTCAGCTTCGGCGAGGAGCGCATCCAGATGCACGGGATTTTCCAAGCGAGATCGGGCGGCTGCCAATTCCGCTTTGGTCAATTCGCACTGCGCCTGCCGTTGTCGATATTCGTTTTCCGCTTGTTCAAATGCCAATCGTGCGTCGACGTCGATCAGGCGGGCGATCGTTTCTCCCTTCTTGACAGCCTGCCCCTCAACGATCAGCAGATCTTGAATCACTCCTTCAATGAGAGCGGAGACGACGACGGGTCTGGGGCGGGGTTCAATCCATCCAGGTGCCTGGAAAAGGGGAGCACCCGAGTTTTTGACCTCCGCCCGGCTGGTGATGACGGGCACGACGGTGACTTCGCGGGCAGGAAGCAAGTGATCCCACGATGCCCAAATGAGCATCATGATGAATCCACCCAAAACCAGCGTTGGAAGCACGTATCGTGAGGCGATGCGACGTGGCGGAGCGGCCAACGGCATCAATTCACGAGGGTTGACGAGGTCCTTCAGGTTGACCTTCGAAGTCACGGCGTTGCCTCCTTAATTTGCTTCCACGAAGATGCCGGAGGCGAGAATTGTCAAGTTGCCGGCTTCATCTCGGCTCGCTTTTCCGCGAACAGTCACAGTGGAGAGTTCTTTGACGCCAAGAAGTTGACGCGCGTCCGACGCCATAGGTTTACCGGACCCATCAACCACTTTGACGAGCGCTTTGCGTTCCGGGAGCTTGTCGAGATCGCAGCAGTAATCCCACGGCGTGGGACATCCTTCTTCGGTCGCGCACGGCTTCAGTTCCATATCGACGATGGAAAATGCCGCGATTCCGTCAACGAATGGCTTTGGGTCACCTCCGATGCGACCTTCCACGACAATATCTTCCTTGTCCTTCGCATCTTTACGGGCCTGGATGACACCCAATGCTCCCGGCGGTTTCGCGGCGAGGATGACCTCCGAAGTAGCCGCGGAGGGGGAAGTGCTTTTCGAGCATCCCCCAAGGCTCAAACCAACGATCGCCACACAGGGAAGAAAGAATTCACATCGCATGGAAAGGTCCTTTCAAAGAATGGCTCAAATGGCCTTAAGACTTTCAACGACCGGCATTCGCAACGCACGGATGCCGGCAGGTATCGCACCAAAGATTCCCAGGAGAAGTCCAACGCCGCAGCCTAGTAGAATCGCTACGCTGTCGATTCGCAGGGCGAACGCACCCATCGTGAATCTGACAGCTACGCCGTTGAAGAGTACGAGTGCCATCACCCCTGCAAGAAGTGAAGCCGCGGAAGCGAGAACCATTGCCTCTTGAATGAGGCTGATAAGAATGGCGACCCTTCGGTATCCGACGGCCTGCAACATCGCTAGTTCCCGAACACGGCCCATGACTGCGCCGTACATCGTGTTGAATCCGGCAAAGATCCCAGAGCCCGCGACGAGTGCCACGATCACCCATGCAAGGATTCGAACGGGGCGATAGAACTTTTGCAACGACGCGTAGTATTCCGCCTCGCCGATCGCTTGAAGTTCGAGATCAGTCCGCTCCTTGCAGAACAGCTCGACCTCCATCGGCAATGCGTCCGCCTTGAGGAGAAGAGCGACCACGCTTACATCCTGTCGTTTGAGTGACTGCTGAAGATCGTCGAGCGGACACCATATCTCCGATTCGAAGGCCGATCCCTCTGCCGTGAAGTGACCGGCAATCTTCCAACTCCTACCTTCCAGGAAGATCTCGCGACCCATGGAAAGCTGGTCGATGCCGAATCCGAGCTTCGCAGCGGCAAGATGACCGACGATCACTTCGCCCGCGCTAGGCCATCGACCTTCGGTGATGCGGACGCGACGACGGACGAGAGGAGCAGCGGTCGTGACCCCTCGGACGAGTCCCATCGATCCGTGCTCTTTGAGTGAGTCCGAAACACGAGTACCGAGAAAAAGTTCGGGGGATGAGTGGACAACGCCGAAACGGCTCTGAACAACATCGAGACTCGCTGTGAGGAGTCCAGGAATGCGACCGGCGACCGATGAGTTCTCAATGTTCTCCTCCGCACCTACCGAGTAGACCAGGACGACATCCGGGTCGCCGCTGATTTGAAGTGATCCTTCGAGTCCGCGCACGAATCCAATGACCACAAAGATTAGCAGGACGACCGTCGTCATCGCCACGAGCGTGAGCATGCTCCGTGAAGGACGGCGGAATAGATTGCGGACAGCATAATCCCAAGGGAGCAACCGACGGCGCATGACTGAACTCTCAAATGGAACAAGTATGCCTTGATCACCCAACTCGAATTGCCCGAATCGAGACGATATCAACGGAAGGAGAAAGGGATGGAGGAAGGACTATAAGAGCATGGACTGAAGAGTAATGCGCAGCATCCAACCGGAACGAGAGGCATCAACAGGATCGACGCGGACCAAGGAACATTCGCTATCGGACGAGAAAACAATGATCTCGAGGGGAGAGGCAAATGGATCGACGCATAGAGAAATCTCGACCGCGACTTTCAGAGCCGACTCGACCAAACATCCCTTGCACAGGCATTGCTCGCACTCGCAATCGTCAGAAGGAGTGTTTTCCTTTTCGGGTTGATGGTCAGTGCGCGAGTCGCAACAATGGTCGCTACAACATGAGGTCGTCGATTCGGAAGTGAACGCGCTGCCGCGAAACATGCCGAAGCAGCGAAGCGGACAGAGCAATAGCCCGACCACGACGCTCAACGTAACAACTGTTCGAAGCATTCTTTACTCCCACGATTTATTCATTGTCGACTCGGTACCTCTTCGTGTCAACAATCGACCGGATATCAGGCAAGGTAACAAATTCGGGATCCCTCATGATGAAGCCTCCGCTTCCGCCGTCTTTTGAGCCACGAAACCGTAGTGATAGGGAGGCAACATCACTATGGGGCTTTTGGGTAACTCAAAGCCTATGTTCTGGACCCATCGCTGGCAATCATCTGGCCTCGGCCGTATTGCCATGCTCGGACCCCTGGGCGTCGCCGGATCGTAGTTCCAATGGATAACTCCAAGCCGACCGCGGGGACGCAGGACTCGGTAGGCTTCGCGAAGTAGCGTCTCTCGTTCCGCGAGGTGAAGGATGTTAAAGAGCATCGCATACTCGCAAGAAGCGTCCCCGAGACCCGTTCCTTCGACGAGAAAATCTCGCGTGGCAACGACAATGTTGGATACGCAAGCCTTCCGTGCTTTTTGCATCACCCGCGTGATCATCTCCGGATCGATGTCGAGAGCGTGAATGAGGCCGCGACATCGTGGAGCGGCGGCCAAGGTGAAGGTGCCGTAGCCACATCCAAATTCGACGATGTCACCCCGGCAATCTCGGAGTTCCAAAAGGTCAAGTACCTCCTCAGGATGAAAAAAGGATTCCCATTGCTCTTCATCGGGCATCCCGCTTTCTCTTGCCTTCATCGTCGCTCACCTGCTGTCAACATCGTACCCATCGGACGTTGTTCTGATACCTAGTGAAACTCCAATTCCTTGGAGTGGTCGTTGGCGCGACGCGCTAACCGCTCCGCATCTTTGCCCGATAACCACCAAAAGATTCCAGGATGGACGACGTATTCGCAGATCGTGGATGTGATGAGTCCTCCCAGAATGACCGTCGCCACCGGATAGAGAATCTCCTTGCCCGGCTGATGTCCGCCCAAAACCAACGGCAAGAGACCGAGTCCGGCGGTGAGGGCCGTCATCAAGACAGGAGCAAGCCTCTCCAAGCTACCTCGCACAACCATCGAGTGTGTAAAGCCCTCACCCTCTTCTCGCATCAGATGAAAGTAATGGGAGACGAGCAGAATGCCGTTGCGGGCGGCAATCCCCCCAAGAGAGATGAATCCGACCATACTTGCCACGGTTAACGTCTGCCCAGTCAAAAACAGGGCGACGACTCCGCCGACGAACGCGATCGGCAGGGCGAGCATGATCTGAAGAACAACGCGGACCGACGGAAAGAGCGTATAGAGCACGAGGAACACCCCAAGAACGGAGATGCCGCTCAAAAGAAGCATCTGTCGACTCGCCTCCTGCTGAGCCTGGAACTGACCGCCATACTCGACGAAGTAGCCCTCGGGCATCTTGATCTTGCTGCTGACCGCCTTCTGGATATCCGCGACCACACTTCCTAGATCGCGATCCGTGGTGTTGGCCCGAATGGTGACGCGACGCCGAACGTTTTCGCGGTTGATCGTATTTGGGCCACCCCCCTCGTAAACATTGGCGACCGCTCCAAGCGGAATTCTTCCGCCTTTGGGTAGATCAAGGGACAGGCGATGCAGGTTGGCCGTATCGGTGCGATGAGGTTCATCGAGTCGAACCACGAGATCGAATGTTCGCTGTCCGTCCAAAATCGTGGAGACGACCTTCCCCTGCATCGCGGTTTCGATGAACTCATTGACGTAGGCGGCGGTGATACCGTAGAGGGAGAGCTTGTCTCGGTCGAGTTCAACGCGAAGCTGGGGAACAATCTGCTGCGGCTCGACGACGGGAGGAGCCAGTCCTTTGATGCCTTGGATCGCGGATTTAATCTCCTGCGCCTTCGCACGAAGGACATCCAAGTCGTCTCCATAGACCTTGATCGCGATCTGCGCCGTTACGCCCGATAACATGTGGCTAATAAGGTGGGCGAGCGGCTGTTCGACCTCAGAGTCAATGCCCGGAATTTCCGCGAGTTCGCCGCGCAACAACGCAAGTGCATCTCGCCGCGACAATCCGCTATCAGGATTGAGCGCCACGACATATTCAGTGACATTGACACCCTCCGCATGTTCGTCGAGTTCCGCACGTCCACTTCGTCGAATGAATCCTCGAACAAGTCCATCCGGTTTGTCCTCTGACTTCATGTGCATGCGAAATCGTTCATCAACAATGCGACTAATTCGGTTGGATGTTTCCAGAGACGCGCCCGGCGGAAGAAAAACATTGACCTGGGCGGCTCCTTCATCGAACGGCGGTAGGAAATCTGTTCCTAAACCGGCCAGGAGCACGCCCGCGCCGACAATGGAGGTCGCCACCACCAGCAAGATAGCCGGAAGTCCGAAGCGACTCATGCTGACGTGAATGATGGGTGTGACAGCCCACTTGAGAAATCGCAAGACAGGGCTGTCTTTCTCACGATGCATGGTCTTGGATCCGACAAGCAAGTAGGAGGCAAGGACAGGAGTGACCGTCAAGGATACAAGGAGTGAGGCGAGAATGGAGACGATATAAGCGATCCCAAGCGGGGCAAAAAGGCGACCCTCGATCCCCGAGAGTGCGAACAAGGGAATGAATACCAGGATCACGAGCATTGTCCCGAAAACGATCGCGCTACGAATCTCCACGCTCGCCTCGTAGATAACGGCAAGAGGATGCTTGGGTTTCGTGGCGTGGGCGTTCTCGCGCAAGCGCCTGTAGACATTTTCGATGTCCACAATCGCGTCATCGACAAGTTCCCCCATGGCGACAGCCAATCCGCCAAGCGTCATGACGTTGATCGACTGGCCAAAGAGCTTGAAGACAAGTCCGGTGATGACGATGGAAAGGGGAATCGCCGTCAGGGTGATGAAGGTTGTGCGGAAGTTTAGCAAGAACAGAAACAAAATGATGAGGATCAGGATGGCCCCATCGCGCAAGGCTTCAACGACATTCGCGACCCCCATTTCGATGAAGGTTCGCTGCTGGTAGATACTCGCATCGAGCACGATGTCGGAAGGAAGTGCTGGTCTGATCTCCTCAATGGCTCGCTCGATCTCGGCTGTCAACTGTCGCGTGTCGAAGTCCGGCTGCTTGGCAACGGTGAGCACCACGGCGGGAAAACCGTTGACGGAGGAATCACCCCTCTTTATTTGTGGTCCTTCGACAACACTGGCAATGTCGCGAACGACAACCGCGCGTCCGGGATTGTCCAAAACGACTGCCGATTCAATGTCTTTAAGACTTGTCACTCGTCCCAAGCCGCGAACGAGGTATTCGACCGAGCCCTCGTCTAGGTAGCCGCCGGTGGCATTTAGGTTTGCTTCACGTAGCGCCTGCTCGACTTGCGCGAGAGTCACGTTGTACTTCAAGAGCTTCGACGGATCGACAAGGACTTGGTACTGTTTTCGCTGACCACCCATCGTGATGACTTGCGAGACGCCGGAGATCGTCAGGAGTCGTTGCCGAACGACCCAATCGGCAAGTGTTCGAGTCTCCATCGGAGTGGTGGAGCCATCCTTGCTCCACATTCCGATCATGAGAATCTGGCCCATAATGGAACTCACGGGGGCAAGTTGCGGAGTGACGCTTTCAGGCAGCCGATCTCTCACCGTAGACAGTCTTTCGGCGACAATCTGGCGCGCTCGGTAGACGTCGGTACTCCACCCGAATTCGACATAGACGACGCTCAAGCCAATGCCAGACGCGCTACGGACGGCTTCAACACCGGTCGCGCCATTCAGGGTGGTTTCCAAGGGAAACGTGACGAGTGTTTCCACTTCTTCCGGAGCCAGACCGGGCGCTTCGGTCATGACGACGACGCGCGGCCGAGTCAGACTGGGAAAGATGTCTATCGGCAGATTGGCGAGCACGATACTACCGTAAACGAGTGTCAGCAGCGCAAGACACACGATGATTAATCGGTGTTGAAGGGAGAAGCGGATGATGGCGTTCATGAAGACCTCGTTCAGACTCAGTTCGAGCATCCCAAAAAGTCACGAAGCGGTTTAGTGTGCGTGGTTGTGCCCACTGTGATCATGACCACCGCCCCCTTGTCCACTTGCCTTCTTGATGGCGAGATTGAGTTGATAAGCGTTGTTCAAAGCAATCGTGTCTCCTGGAAAGAGACTTCCATCGTTGACCACCACGACCGTCCCTTTGACAATCGACTTTACTTCAACGGACCGCCGATCGAAGCGTTTGCCGTTGGCGATGAAAACAAAGGAATCAAGACCATCCTTCACCACCGCATCCGATGGCAGAACAATGACGTCGACAAGTTTCTGCGTGGGGACATCGAGTTCCGCTTTTTGGCCAGGCTTGAACCGCCAGGTGCGGTACAGCTCTCCGGTTGGTCCGGGATTGTCCAATAGCACCTCGTTTTGGAGAGCAATGAAGAAGCGAAACGTTCGGTTGGCTTGATCGATGACATTGTCGACGAACAGAATCTTGAGATCCTGCTTGCGAAGCACGTTTTCCTGATCGGTTTCAAACCGAGCGGTGAGCGGCCACGCCTGCTCCATCGCTCTTGAAATGATGCCAGTCTCCTTTTCAAATGCCTGACCTTCCAAGAACAAGATGGCATGAAACGCCAAGCTGCAGAGTTCGTCGCCAATTTGTACTCGCTTACCGGGGAATACGTCCAACGACTCGACGGTGTACGACCAATCGGGCTTCGGCGGATCCTTTTCTTCAGCCAGTGTGCCACTGGCCTGCTGAATGCGATTGGGAAAGACTTGATGGGCCTTAATCTCCGAGGCCACTTCGGGTGTTCGGATGACAAAAGATCGAATCAATTGACGAGATTCTTCAATATTCTTCACTTGCTCTGCGGAAAGCCCCAGCACAATCAGTTGTTGAACCTTGCTCTCTCGCTGGGTCTGTAATCGTCTTCGGTCATACTCAAGCTGGAGTTGGTTTTTCTCTGGTAAGGATCCCTCCTTAACAAGGTTTTCCACGCGATTGAGCTCGCTCTGATTCACTTCAAGTTCACGAATAACTTGCAAGAGGTCGCTTTGCGTAGTCGCTAGGGCATCGCCTGAAAGCTCCAATTCCGCGATTGGCTCTCCAGGTCGCACCAACTGACTGGGGTGGACGAAGAGTTGCTTGACCATGCCCGTGAGAGGGGACGCTACTTTCCGATGACTGTGTCCGGGTTGTTCGACCACAGTTGCCGGTACGCTCATCGAACTCCAAAATTCGCCAACGACAACCGGACCGGTTTTGAGTCCGAGATTCTTTCGGGCCTGTTCCGAAAGGACGATGGATTCCGTGCCACCTTCGCTCCCATGCTCGTGGTCGTGCTCATCATCAACTGCGACTTCGTCCTCACTGGTCGCGGACTTCGGCAGCCAGTAATCACGAGTCAGCCATCCCATCGTCCCGAGAGAGACCAACAAGGCCAGCACCAACATTACGCGAACACCATATCGAATCATGTTGAAATCTCCTTTCTCGGGACGACTGGGAACCGAGTCACTACTTCTTCTCGTCATCGTGGCCGACATGCTCTTTGTGCTCATGGTCGTGATCATGACCTTCGTGGTCGTGCTCATGTTGGATGGCGCCCGTGAACGGTTTGCCATCGATAGTTACTTGCAACTTCGCGTTCGCACCCTCCTCCTCGATCGCATGACAGAGATCGTCGTTCTTCTTGGACACAAAGCGGGACGACTTGCCTGGGCTGTCACCCTCTTGCGGCTCAGCGGCGAGCTTGTGCTGTTCGGGTTTACCGTCATGCTTGAGGTTGATAACGATTTCAGTGGCATCGATCGCGACTGCGTTTTTGACCGCAGCGTCGAGGAAATAGATCGTCACGTCGGACGTCTTCTCGTCGTGGACGAACTCCGCGTGGTACTCCTCGTCTCCCAACTCGATCAGATCCCCTCCGTGTGGACCGTGCGAAGGATGGGCATGCTCGTCAGCATGTTCATCAGTTGCAGGAGTCGTGGCTGGTTTCTCTTTCGTGGTGGTTGGCTTGGCTTCGTTGCTGCATCCGACGATGAAGCCGACGACAGTAACAGCCGCTAGTCCGAGAGTTTTCCAAGTGCGCATGAGTTTCTCCCTTTCGAGTTAAGAATTCGGAATGAAGTCAATCAGTAGCATTCAAGAACAGGAATGCCGTTGAAGTTGTTGGTGGAAAGATGCGGAAGGGATGTCAGATCTGAAGGATCTGAAATTGGGCGCGCAGCGATAGCGCACGCGGGGCTAGCTGATGGAACGGAATCGATGGACAGGTCGAATTTCCGATGGCAGTGGCAGCGACAAGAGAAACGTCGAATGTCATTCCACCGAACGATGAGGTCGAGTCGTCGGGCAGCTCGACATTCGAGGGAATGATGAAGATCTGATGTGCTGCCGAGCAGAGGTGATAAGGAGTATGCGGCCGAGAGCCATCGTCTTCTGGCGGTGTAGGCTGATTGTGTTGGTGATGGCAGCATGCCGAGGAATGTTGGCCTCGTTCGGTGATGGAGTTGTCCCCCAAATCAGGGGCGAAGATTGCGTCGACAATGATCGACGAGTGCCCGCCGCTGGAGCAAGTGGCACCCAGTTGCTGCCACAGGCAAACCATCGACAATATGACGCCAAAAACTCGCACGACCGTCCTCTTCCTAGCTGCCGCATCGTATCCCGTTCGCAGCACTCGTCAATGGAACAATCTTTGGGCCAGGCATGTAAAACGATGTAGCACCATGGTTAGGGAAACGCTTCCAACTGGAGCAATCCGGCGATTTCCGCAGCGGAAATCCATCGGACTTCCTGTGCATTCACATAACCGAGATCAGCTTCCACAATCGATCGCTGCGCTTGCAGGAGCGTGAGAAAGCCAAACTGACCCCCGGCAATACCCTTGCGCGTAATCTCAAGCGATTCCCGGGCTTTTGGGATGATCGCCTGCTCGAAACGTACCGTTTGTTGAACGGCGGCTTCATATCGACCGACAGCCATCGCCAGTTGCCCGGCAAGTTCGTTGTAGGTTCGCTGAACATTCTCGGTCGCACTTGACACAGCGCCTCGCGCTGATCGAATGTTACCCTGATTTCGGTTCCAAACAGGAATCGGCATTTCGATGGACACTAGGCCGATATTGTTCGGGAAGGTCGTCTGCTGCATGTAGCCTCCGCTGAGGGTAATGTTTGGGTGAGGCTCCACTTGAGCACGACGGAGCAGGATCCTGGCCCGGTCGGCCTCTGTACGGGCGATTTGGACGAATGCGTGGGAATCTAGAACGCCAGAGCTTCGGGCGACCGTGGCGAAGTCAGAAGTTGTCGCTTCCAATTCTCCGGTAACGTTTCCGATGGGTGTCTCAGGAATTCCGACGGTGGCCGCCAATTGGCGCCGCGTTGCGTCCAGCATTGCTTGAGCGTTTTCGAGGGCAACTTCGGCTTTCTGTCTCTCGATTTCGATGAGTAAGAGATCAGCGCGAGAGCCTTCGCCTCCTCTCTGCAATTTGCCGACTGATTCCTCCGATTGTTTGGCGACATCGACCAGATTTGAAAGAATCTCGACACGTCGTTGTCCGGCAAGCGTGGCAAAAAAGTCTCGCCTCACCGCAGTCAGAAGATTGAAACGGGTTCGCACGAAACGGAGCTCGGCTTGAGTCACCTCTCGAGTTGCTGCCGCCCGGTTCAGTCGGAGCTTTCCTTTCGTAACAATCTCCTGACTGAGCTGGCCATAATACTGGCTTTCGCTTCCACCCCATTGCGGCGAACCACCCGAAACGAATGGGTTGGGATAAAGCCCTACTTGTAAGGCCTTACCTCGCGACACTTCGATGTCCGCGAGGGCTTGCCGCAATGCAGGACTGTTCGACTCTGCGAGTCGAGTGAAGCCTTCAAGCGTCGTGTCACCAATGGTCGTCGTTTCGTCGGGATCGACCGAAACGATGGATTCTTGCGCTATCCCAATGGAGGCCATGAAAAGGAGTACGCCGTGTACCCAACGCGAACGAACCGGTAAGTGGTGCATTCCATCGTCCTTCGCAAAAGGGACGCTCGCCCCACCGGAGAAGTAAGTGGGGCGAGCCTGCCAACCCGCCAACTAGGCCTTCGGTTTGCTCGTGAAGATTCCATCCGGCCCTTCAAGTCTGGTTGGCTTGGCATCGGCCTTTTCAACCGCTTCCCAAAGAGAGCGAGGCGAAGCCTTCATCGCATCCACCGGCACGACTGTCGCTAATCCGGTTTTGTGGTCGACTTCCGCGCTCTTAACGTTCGCGACGGAAGCCAACTTCGCTTTCACCTTTTTCGCGCACCCCGCGCAATGAAGCCCCGTGACGGTAATCTTCGTTTCCTTCGGCGGGTCGGCGGCAAAGCTGACTGCTGAAAAACTCGTGATGAGGACAGCGAAAGCGGAAAGGAACAATCGACGATTAGACTCTCGTGCGATCATGAAATTCTCCTTTAAGAAGAGGACCACTCGGAACTCAGCACAGATACTGGTTGAGACACTTGAGATGACTCGCGTCGCGAGATTCAGCTCGGGTCCTTCCGTTCGCAGGCGTCACAGACGCATCAGCGATCATCGATGGAAGAAAACCCTTGTGGAAAGCGACGATTCAGGATTCGTCTTGTCGTGAGTAAGAGAGGGCTCCCACGCTGCTGGGAGTTGGGAGCAATCGACAGGACTCAGCACAGAAGAATGGTGAGGAGACGAAGCATCAACCGTGGCGACACGGTTGGTCCAGAGCGAATCGCGGAGCGGTAGTACACCGCCTCGGCAGGTGTCGTGTTGGTGGCTGGGAGAAGTCCATCGACGAAGCATGATTGACAAAGTGCATCTGCTAGGAAGTCCGCGGGACTCACGATGAGGTTGGTCGGAGCCAGATCGCGCTTCGATTCGTCGCTACACGGGCAGTCAGAATTTGAGTTACTTGGAGCACTTTGACTTGCCGGACGTGTTTCCGTCTTCTTCGTGCAACACTTGCACCTTGAGGAATTCCGGCCAGTCTCGTTGCTCAGCGCGACTGACTCGGCATCGCCAACGATGAGCACAGCCAACCGGCATCCGCAGATCGCTGGCCCTGCCAGCATCTTGACGGAAAGCAGAAAGACAGCCATCGCCTTGAACATGATCAAAAGAACTCCTCTCTCTTGTTATCGGCTGGTATCGCCCCGCGTATTTGGTGAATAGTTCGGATTTTGACGATCAGTTCGTCGCCGATTAACGAAGTCCAAGCTCAGGCGATGTCACATTGGCGAGCCAGGCAATGAATGCGTTTGACGGAGATTTTGAGCTTTCAAACTTTTCTTTTCATCGTGACAAACACGATCGTCGATATTTCGGGCTGGAGGTGCTCCATGCGCCGGATGCTTGGGCCGATCGTGAAATGTTTGGTCGTCGTTAGTTGGCTCGTCCTTGGTTCCTCCCTTCAAGCCCAACAGGACGAAGAAACTTCCATCGCGGCCATCGACCCTAGCCGATCGCGTGTCCCAACGCTGTTCTCGTGGGGAACCAGGTTGCCCGACGACGACGATGGCGATGACGCTATCGTCACCGATCGGCCGCACTTAAGTGAAGCGAGTTCACTCGTTGGGCTCGGTGTGTGGCAGATCGAGTCAGGCTATACATACTTCGGAAACAACAATCACGACACGCGAACGAATACCTCATCGCTTCCGGAGACACTGCTGCGCGCGGGTCTTTTTGTGCCCTGGTTTGAGTTTCGCTTAGGAGCGAATTTTTTCAACGAACGAACTTGGCATTCGGATGGATCTCGCGACTCGAATGCTGGCTTCGATGATCTCTATCTCGGGGCAAAGCTCGGGTTATTTCAGCAAAGAGGGTGGCTTCCGGAAGTTGCGATCTTTCCACAGACACGGGTCCCCGTGGGACAGCGTGAACTCAGCGACCATGCGTGGCTTCCCGGCTTCAATCTCGCGTACAGTTGGGTAATCACCGACTGGCTGGAACTCGAATGCAATACGCAGCTCAATCGCCGTCGCGAAGAGTCAGGCGGGTTTTATGCGGAAGTGATTCAGACGGCGAACTTCGAGTATCAATTTACGGAGCGACTTGGAGGTTTCACGGAATGGTTCGGAGCAATGCCGAATGGTGCCGATGACTCGGCAACAGGTCCCGTCCACTACTTTCACGCCGGACTCGTTTATCTCATCACCCCGAACATCCAAGTTGACGTACATGCCGCAAAAGGTCTGAGCGACCATTCCAACGATTTCTTCGCAGGACCAGGGTTGTCGGCTCGCTTTTAAAGCTCTTCAACGAATCGTTTGGATAGTTCGCTAATCCCTGAGCCTCGTCCAGCGGTTGACGACCTGGGTAAGCCAAGCCAACATGCTGAACGACCCGTCATCGCCTGCGGTCCATTTTCCGATTCGATCGACCGCGTTCAACCATTCTTTTGGCGTCGAGAAGCGGGCGTCGGGGTGGAGGGCGAGGCCGATGCGGAGAAGGTTGTCGAGTTGGTGGAGGAGGGACTTGGGGAGTCGGTCACGGTCGGGGACTAATTGGGATGGTGGGACGAAGGTGTTCGCGAACTGCTCGATGTTGGCGGGGATGCCGGCTCGGCCGCCGGCGGCGTCGAAGGGGATATCGAGGGTGAGCAATTCGTAGAAGACGGTCCAGAGGGAAAAGAGATCGGCGCGGAAGTCTTCGAGGGCGTGGCCGGCAATCCGCTCGGGGGCGGCATAGGGGGAGGTGACGCCGTCGCCTCGGACTTTGGTGGTGGAGAGTTCGATGGGCCAGGCGGAGCCGAAGTCGATGAGGACGAGCCGGGTGGTCGGCGTGGTGAGGATGATGTTGGCGGGACTGATGTCCCCGTGAACGAGGTTCGACTTGCGGTGGTAGTGGGCCAGACCGTGCGACAGTCCGCGAATGAGTCGGCAAACCTCCGTGACGCTCGGCCGGGGAATTTCGCGGCGGCGAACCCGGGCCAGATACTCGCGAAGGTCGATCCCCCAGACCCACGTCATCACGATGAACCAATCGCCCCGCTCGCGAACGCAATGGGTGATGACCGGGAAATTCGGATTCATATTCGGGCCGGCGATTCGGCGAAGGGTTTCGATTTTCTGGCCGGTGAATTTCTCGGCGGGTATCTGGGCGAGGACGCGAAAATCCCCGCCAGGGGCGGCGTGCGGATCGAAAACTCGAAATGTTCCGCGCCGGGATAATCGCTCGACGGCGAAATAATTTCGGCCGCGAATTCGAAATACCTCCAAAACCTCTTCCCGGCGGCCGCGATATTCGATGCTCTTTGGCCGAGCCTGCGACATCGCCAACCACCCTCGCGCGCGAGTTTCCCGAAAAATATTCCCCAGAGCCCAAAGGTGGGCGCCTGTCGTTATCCTCAGAAAAATAGTCTGGAATGCAAAGAATCTCAGGCAAAAATCAGGCAACTCAGACGATTCGAGCCGTTCGAGGAACGGTGGTGAGATTATTTATTTTTCCACCACTCCAAGCAAACGTCGGTGGCACGGGCTGACCCAGAATCGCACGACCCTCGGCTATCGGCTGCGGGATTTTCCGGGACGATTGAATCGTCGCTGGAAGCGGGAGTGCCTGGGTCGTGCTGAGTTTCTTCGAATATCTTCGCGAGCGTGTTTTTCGGGCGGTGCTCGCCGGTTTCCAGGATGCCCTGGATATCGCCGACGGAAAGTCGAATTCGGAAATTGAGCAAGCTGCCGAGAAATTCCAGCAGACGTTCGGGAACCATTCCACCGCTCTTCCGCCTCGCAAGGATCCAGATTCCTCCGGTCCGAAAAATATTCCCTCAACGGGCCCCAGCGAAAACCCATCGGCGCAGCCGACCCGACGAGGACCGGGCCGACCTCGAAAGGACGAGCGTCGGCCATGACGGATGATGAGAGGGAAATTGTTGAGCTTCTCACCGGGCGGATCCGGATGTTTTCGCTCGACCAGCTCACAGCGAACTGGTGGCAGCACGATCCGCAGCGAGCGTGGCGTAACATCGAAGCGTTCAAGAGGCTCGACGAGCGAAAGCTGATTCTGTTTCGGCACGCACTCAGCCGGCCGGTCACGCCGCTGCACCATCCGCTCATTATTTGGGAGCCGGGACACGCCGCTCCGGAGTTACCGGCAGTGACCCATTACCTCCGCGAGCGTTCACGCCAACCGGTGCGGCGAACGCATATCGCGACCGCGACACGCAAAGCAGCGGTTCTCTATGGACGCAACAACTCCGCGCCGCCGTTTCGACGGAACCAGGTGACGCACGACCTCTATGTTTCGGAAGTTCTTCTTCGCTACCGAGCCAACGGCTTCGATGTGAGGCATCGGTGGCGTGGAGAAGACGAACTCGGCCAAAGCTGGCCGATCTCGGTCAAGCCGGACGCCCTCATCCTGGACTCGATGGGGGTGGCGCTGCGGGCGGTCGAGTTCGGTGGGAATTATCCGGTCGAGCGGTTGGAGGAAATTCACCTCGCGTTTTCGAGCATCGAGCTGGCCTACGAGATCTGGTGATGGAGGGATGATGGAACTGACCCGGCGACAGATGCGAATCCTGGCCTTCATTGCCCGGTATCGTGCCGCGACCGACGAGCTGTTGCGACGAAAATTCGTGCCGGCTCATCGGGATATTGAATTCATCCGCCGAACGATGGTCCGGCTTGTCCAACGGGGATACGTCCGGGAATTCAAGATTGCGAAGGGAGAGCGGTATTACCTGCTCACCCGTCGCGGGGCGAGGACGACACGCGGGATCGACCATACGCCGAGAGAGTTGACGGAGCAATCGCTGCCGAGCGTGCTCGGCATTGGCTACTTCTGCGTCGCGCGAGAAATCAACCGTTACACCGCTGCCGAGTTCCGGCGGAAATATCCCGACCTGAGTCCGCGTCGGCTTCGATCTTCGGTCTACTACTCGGTGGAGACGGAGGTCGGCATGAAGATCGGCCTCTTCATCGTCGATGCCGGTGGGACGCAGCGACGGGTGCATGCGAAGATTCGACGGCAGATCGCCAAGAGGATGTCGCTACCGAGCTTCGTCTCGCTGATCCATGCCGGCCATCTCCGGGTCACGATTCTGGTGAGCACGGAAATTCGACGCGAAAAACTCTCTGCTTTCCTGGCGAAACGGTCGTTTGGGGACGTGGAAGTCGAGGTGGCGTGGGTGCCGGAGCTGGAACAATTGGAAGGCTAAGGAGAAACGATGTCACTTCTTCAACCGGCCGGTCACGATCCGCTCGATGCGGCTTCACTTCCCAAGGACGATACGACTCACCTGAACTATCGCACCCGACCGATGTCGCCGCGGGACGAACAGCGATTGAGTTTGCTCATACTTGTGGCAACATTGCCGGTCTTGCTCGTGACGGAATCGACGTTTGCGTGGCTCGGTTCCTTGCACTCGGTCGTCTGGAATCTCTTTGGGGCGGCGATGGTGTGGCTGGTGATTCGGCTGGCGTTCTATCGGCTGATGGGGGTCTCGATTCGAGCGGATTTGATTGGGACCGGTATCCTGGCTGTCGGCATCGGCATGGTCTTCGTTCGTCGTCTCATCGTGGTGATGGAAGAGTGGGATGTTGTTTTGGGCGTCGGCCTCAGTTGGTTCGTGAGCGTGATCATGGCCCGACAGGTAGCGAGTTGGATTCTGGCCAGCCCGCTGGTCAGTCGGCAGACGGCGGAGAGGTGGAAATCCTCTCTTCCCACTCTTTGGTGGCAAGGGATGTCGATCGAGTGCCCCGATTTGCTGACCTTTCATCTCGCGCCGATTCTTCTCGCGACGGCGGCTTGGGTCGCGAAAGTATTTGCGGTGGAGGTAGCCGACACTCCATGGATCTGGCCGCTCGTCTTTCCCATTCTTCTTCACACGCTTTTGTGGTTCTACCACGGAACCGGCGTCGTCCCAAAAACGGATCCGTGGGAATGTCTGCGGCTGACATGGAAGGGAGTGGTGGTTTTTCTGACCTACGATCTTCGTCAGACGAAGGCGGCTGGAGTATTTCGATTCCCGAGCCGATGGCTCAGGCCTCCGTGGGTGCGATGGGTATTCGTTCTCGTTCCACTGGTCGTGGTGGGAATGGGGATTGAGATACGACTGGATGACTGGCTCGTCGCGAACGGCATCAAAGGCCGAGCACTGCGGTTTCTTTTGGAACTCGGCTTCGCATCGGTTGCCGCGCCACTGGTTCTACTCGCGGTGTTCTGGGGAACGGCGAGCACACTCCTTCATCGATTCCACCAATGTCTTGATGTCTCGCCGGACGAGAAAAAGGCCGATTCGGTGGCGTGGGACAACTACGTCGATCGGTTGATGAACTCGGTCGACGAGCAGCAGAAGGGCCGGGATCATCTCTTCCTGGGTGTTACCCTCTCCGGGGACTATCCGGTCTTAGTCGATCGACGGATTGTTGATCAGCACATGCACATCGTCGGAGACACCGGGTCCAGTAAGACGTCGCTCGGGGTGGCTCCGCTTTCGACGCAACTGATCGGGCGTCGGGATTGCGGCGTGGTTGTCGTTGATCTCAAGGGAGACCGAGCCCTCTTTCAAACCTGTGCGATCGAAGCTGAACGAGCGGGGATTCCCTTTCGTTGGCTCTGCAGCGAGGTCGGCCACACGACGTTCGGTTACAACCCGTTCCTTCAGCGACACAACCAGCAGATGACCTCCTCGCAGGTTGCCCAAGAGATCCTGCAAGGATTGTCGCTCGACTACGGCGTCGGTTATGGGGCGGGTTACTTCACGGCGATGAATGAAATCGTTCTGACGAAGCTGATGCGTCATCGTTCGGTTCGGTCGTTCCGCGAACTGAGCAAGTTACTCGAACATCCCTCGACCTACAAGACGATCGGACGTGAGGAGGACTGGAAGCAGGCCCGGCATCTGGCGGCGATTGTGGACCGACTGGCGGAAGGGGAATCGTTCAACATTACACCGGGTATCATGCCCGATCGGCCCGAGGTCCATGCGAAGGCAATCGATGTGTCGGACCTCTTCGAAAGGCCGCAGGTGGTCTATCTCTGGCTCCGGTCGGCTCAGGAGCCGATCAGTGCACCGTCGATCGCCCGGCTGTTTCTCTGGTCCCTTTTCACAGCGGGGAGCCATCACGCATCCGTCAATCAGCGGGTCTACATTTTCATCGACGAAGCCCAGCAGATCATCAGTGACGGCGTCAAACTCATCTTCGAGCAGTTCCGGGACATCGGCGGGACGATCATTGCCGCCCACCAGACCGGCGGGCAGCTTCGCCGGCATGGGACGGATCTCTCCGAGACGATCGATTCCTGCACAGCGGTCAAGCATATCTATCGAGCGTCGGACCCGAGGACCCTCAAGATGTTGGAGGAGCTGTCGGGGACGCAAACGGAGTTTTTGCCGGGGTGGTATCAATCTTGGGAGACGGGGACTGGGGACATCCTGGATCGCGTCCACGTCGACCACGCCGACGAGGGAGTTGTGAAAGTCGCTGGCAGGGAGCGACCCATTCTTGACCGGCGAGAGTTGATGCGGATCAGTTCCGGTGATCTGACGAGCATTGTTCGCTTTACGATGGCGAGCGGTTTCACGCAATTCGGCGGTTCGTTGGTGCCGATCCGGTCGATGTATCCAATCGACTTTGATGAGTATCAGTTGCGAAAAGGTCTCCCCTGGCCGACGGACCCGGGTGCGTTTGAGGTGCGACTTCCCCAGTCTTCCTCCAAGACGACAATCGCTAGCGGGCCAGCACCGGCCCCAACGGGAGCCCCTCCGTCCGGTCCGTCCAGCGTCTCGGCCCCAGACGATTGGAACACCATCATTTCGAAGCGAAAGGCTGGGGAGTAACAACCTGTCGCGGAGCATCCACCGGCCGGCTATCATGAACGTCGAGATTATTCCTAAAGGGGAGCTTCGGCGTCATGTTTCGTTTTCGGCCATTCTCCTTCATCATGTTCGTCCTGATGGTGATCGGACTGGCGATCTTCTGGTCTGTGCTTCAGCAGCAGTTCGGGCTCGGGCCGGCGCCGGCTGGGAGTCGTCGAGCCGATCAAGAGGCAGCCCGACAAGCCGAACTGGAGAAGAAGCGGGTGGAGTTCGTCCGTTTCGAACAGGATCGAGGCATTAGCCTGGCCGACCAGGCGAGCAAGGACATCGAGCGGGCGATCAACGAGGCGGGAATCTGGCAGAAAGATTTTGTTCCTCTCCTTGAAAACTTTGATGGGAGGATGATCGCCGCCAATGCTCCGCTGACCGAGCAACTTTTTTCACTCTTTGATGAACCTCGGATGTCGGTGGATGATCTGACCAAACTTCGAACGGAGATGGAGGAAGCCGTTCGTCCGATCCGGGAAGCGAAGGGAAACAATTCGACGGACGCCATCGAGAAATCGGTCGTGGAGTCGTTGGAGAAAATGGCGGCTCGTGCGAGCAAGGAAGCAGTTCTTTGGATCAAAGCCAACGAAGGGGCAACAGCCGTTCTCCGTGAGACGAAGCGAGGGAATCAAGAGACGTCGGACGAGACACTCAAAAAGGCCTTTGAGAAGCTTCGCGACCAGCGGGCCTTGGTAGAGCTTCAAGAGAAGCAAGAGGAGAACAAGCGACAGCAAGCGATCCAGAAGAAGAAGGAAGCCATGGAAAAAGCGGCGGCCGAGGCGAAAGCCGAGGAGGAAGCCAAGCTGAAGGAGGAAGCGAATTCCGACGAAGTCCGCCAACACTTGGGTATTTTCTTTGAACGGCGGACGTTGCAGCCTCGTGGAACAGCCGGTGTCGTGAAATGGGAGCGGGTGATCGATTCGCAGCCGACGAGCTTAGAGCGACTTAGAAACATAGGGGCACTACACGATTCCCTTCAGGGGCTGGTGATTCTGTCTCGGATCGGAACGCGTCGAGAATTGCCGCAACCACGCTGGATGTTTCCGACGGAGGCGGCGAACTGGTCGGAAGAGAACCAGACGTTCCTCAAGAAGGCTCAGGAGATGTTGAACCGACTGGGGCCGACCCTCGTCAAGGAAGGTTTGCTGTCGCCGTGAGGAATGGAAGAGCACGATCAAGGGTCTGCCGGGGACCCTTGATCGTGCGAGAACCTACCCGTTCAGGGACATTGCCACCAAGTCCGCCAACGATATCAGCAGGAGCATGGCAAACATTCCTAAAGCGATATGGAACGCATCCCGCATCGCCGGCCAACGGTGTTGACCGATCGGGAGAGCAAGGAGATTGGCGATCCCCGGACGCAAAAGCACTTCGGCAAGGTGCGCGCCGCTGTAGAGATCGCCGGTGTGAAGGCAGATGTATTCCGGAAGTTGCTTTCCGGCCAGGTAGTGGAGTTTTCCGTCGGCGGCTTGCACCACCATCGAATGAACTCTCCTGGTCATCACCTTCCCATTCTCGGTGTGCGTCAGTTTGCAAAACCTTCGTCCTGTAACTTCCATGGCCATAACGATGTTTCCTTTGTTGGATCGGCTTGCAGCCGATACGTTGAAGGCTCCGGTGAACCGGATCCCCAGATCACTCATCACCGAAGGGATGGGTGAGGTGGAGACATCGCCGAACGAAGACCGAGAAACGCAAAAGGCTCCACCAAGGAGCCCTTTACGCCGCCACGCCTATGCACCATTCGAGTGATGCTTGCCCCAGCGAGCCGCGTTGGAATGACTCCGGCTACTGAGGTTAGGCGTATCTACCTGCACATTTCTTTGTTCCGGCAGGTTTTCGGAACGATCGAGGTGTAATCCTCGTTCGCCTTTGTTTAAGCGTCTCCTGGTCGCGGGAGAGTTTCAGTTGATGACAGTCTAATGGCGCCAAGGGCTGCCAAAAGTCGAAGCTGACGGGATTCTGGGTTGGGAAGAAAGGCCAGCCATCGGAAGCTGGCCTTCCCGGGGAATCAGTATTCGCTTGAAAGCAGGACCGTCGTCACTGAGCGGTCGGCTTCAGTGATGACCCAATAGACTTGGTCTCTGGTGGTGCGATAGACGGAGAAGACGCGGGCACCATCCTCAAGGGCTCGTTCATTCCGCTGGCAATCCTCAAGCTCACAGTCTCCCCAATCCCCGGACACATGGCGGGAGAGAGACTCGCGAATTTCCCGAGCGTCAACCGTCCAGCTCGCCCCCTCGGTCACGACAATCCTGCCGAGTGGAAACCTCGCGCCAGCCGGTAACGCCACGACGAAACTCTCGGTGTCATCGATCAGTTCCGATGGGGCCCCCGCTTCGTCGTCGCTCACGTCGTCAATCAACGCGCGCGCGATTCCGACCCAATCGACATTGTAAAGGGCCATGTGAGTGATGCTGACGATCACATCCGCCGCGTCCTTGGGGATGAGTTCGCGAATCGAGGTCCGGATACGGTCGGCCAATTCCGTGGCGGGGTCTTCGATTTGCTCGTGGGGCAGTCGGCTCAGTTTCAGCACCTCCTCGGCCATCGAGTGCCAAGATTCGTAGCTCCCTGAATCGCGTTCCAGCCACAAAGCGACGCAAATGGTCGTGTCGTTCCAGGGAGTGGTGTGTTGTTGTGTTCTCATGTTGTGTCTCCGTTTGGCCCGACGATTCCGCCAGGCGTGTTGTTCACCTCGCCGTCACCCTCAAGACCGCTTTTTTTGGCGTCGGGGGGAAAGCTTTCACGAGCCGGCTGGAGCTTTCCCCCCGATGACAAAAAAGAGATTCTCCTCCGTCAGGAGCGAGGCCCGTTCGCGTCGGAAGCAGAGCGGTCGCAATCGGCATGACGGCCGACTTCAGGGGAGCGGTGGTTGCGGCTCAGGTGGGTCGGCTGGCGTGACGATTGCAGCGGAGCGCCCAGAGCGAACGGGTCTTGATCCTGTCAACTTCGGAGGTGGGCTGGGGAGGTGAGTTGGGCGGAGGGGAGATCAACCGAGCGGAGCGACGACACAATACGGCGGCGATCGAATGCTCTGGCAGGAAACTCGCTCGCCGTCGATTTCGCGGTTGTTGGAATCAGCGACGCCTCCACGGCAAGTGGATCATTTCTTCTTGGGGGGAGCAGTTATCAATACTCTCCCCGGTCTTCCCTCACACCAGGGGAGGGTGTTGGTAACTGCCGGCGGCGGTGGCTCTTTTCAAAATCATCGCAGCGGAGCGTGTAGCCCCTTGATTGTTGATATTGTCGACCACGGCGTCGAAGGTTGGTGATGGGAAACAGTTCTTCAGGATGGGCGGTTCGGAGCGGGTGGCGGGGGTGCTAGGAGGAGAATTGCCCGATAACTCCACTTATCGGTCGAAGGAAAAGGGAGTGATTTCAAGGGGTTGTGCCCGCTCCAAGCGGAGAAGCTGATCAAGGAGTAATCGATTGCACCCTGCTGTCGATGCAGCACTCAACCGTGTCAACGGTTCTTTCGAGGTCGAGGGGGACTATCTTGAGCAGCTTCAGGACCGGAGTCGGGGGTTTTGTCGGCTTTTGCCCGATGACCTTTGGGTGCGGTATACTGGTTGAGGAGGTGCTTCATGGACGCGAGTGACCAGCGAAACTTCGACCGAATCACGTTCGATCCGCAGATCATGGGTGGCCGAGCGTGCATCCGAGGGATGCGTATTCCGGTCTCCATCATCGTCGGTCAAGTCGCGCACGGGGCGACATTCCAAGAGATCCTCCGAGATTATCCGGATCTTGAAGAGGCGGACATTCGGGAATCGCTCGAATATGCTGCTTGGCTGACACAAGACGAAGTGCGAATGGCATGATGGAGCCTTGGGGTGCGATTCCTTGCCGACATGGGAGTATCTCATCGGGTCGTCGAACATCTCCGGGCCGAGTCTCATGATGTCGTTCACTTGAGTGAGCAAGGGCTTCAACGACTTCCCAATGGGCAGATTTTTCAGAAGGCTGCGGCGGAGCAGCGAATCGTCCTGACTTTTGATCTCGACTTCGGCGAGATTGTCGCTGGTGCATCCGGTTCGATTCCAAGCGTCATAATTTTTCGACTCCACAACACCCGAAGTGAGCATGTGGTCGAGCGGCTGAAGGTCGCGTTGGAACAAGCTGCTGACGCCCTGAATACCGGGGCTGTCGTGAGTGTGCAAGAAGGCCGAGTTCGCGTTCGGCATTTACCATTCCGTTGAGCAAGTCGAACCGGCCCCTTTGGCGGAGAGGAGGCTCTCCTCTGTTCATTGGCGATGGGCGTTCGCTTCAGAGCAACTGCACGTTGTTGTTGATGAGGTGCTCGACTTCGTCGAGAGCCTCCTGCAGAGCGATGCGAATGTCGTGGTAAGTTCCCTTGTGCGTCGACGACACGGTGATCTTCCAGCCGGCTTCGGAAACGAAAGTCCGGGAAGTCCCTTTCGATCGGTTAGCCGGTTTCCCCTTTCGCTGGCGAACCGCTTTGACAGCCTGATCTCGGGTCAGCTTTCCCTCGGCGGCCTTTTGAGCAAGTTCCCGACGAGCATCGTCGTCATTGAGTCGAGCAATCTCTGAAGCACTTCTCGCCGCCAGTTCCCCCGCCTCGATTTTCGCCTGGATGTCCTCAGGGAGTTTCAAGAGGGCCAGCGAGCGACTGACCTTCGAGGGATCGAGTCGCAGGGCCTCGGCGAGTTGCTTGCCGGTCCAGGAGTTCATTTGCATGAGGGTCGAAAACGCCTTGGCCTCCTCCATCGGCTTGAGGTCTTCGCGAAGTAGGTTCTCGATGAGCTGCTGTTCGAGGACTTCCGACTTCGGCAGGTCTCCATCATGGAAGTAGCACTCGATTGTCGGGAGCCCAGCTTGTTTCGTCGCTCTCCAGCGACGTTCGCCGGCGATGATGACCCACTTCTTGACGTCGTCCGACCAGCGGACCCGGATGGGGCTAAGCTGACCTTTGTCGCGGATGCTCTGAGCGAGTCGCTCTAAGGCGTCTTCGGTGAACTCAACCCTCGGCTGCTCGGGGTCCGGGATGACCTGATTGATGTCGACCTGACCGAAGTTCCGAAGAGGCCTCCTGCCGGCATCCTTCCCCTGCGGGACTGGACTTAACTTGGGGCGAAGATCCACCGCCCGAACCCCCATCGATTCTTCGAGGTTCCCTTCGATGCTCGTCAGTGTTCGTCGAGTGTTTGCCATCACGCCACTCCTTGCTTGCGGGTCGGGGTGAGTTTTCTAAGCCGTTCAGAAATCTCGTCGGCAAGTTGCCCCGTGAGTTTCGCCGCATCCGAGCGGGGACTGTATTGAGCAACCGGCATTCGGCACGCGAGGGACACTTTGAATGCCGACGCTTCCGGAATGACCGTGCGAAGAACGCTCTCGCCGTAAAGTTTGCGAAGCTTTCGGTGATAGGTTTCGTGAACGAGAAGTCGGCGGTCGTACCTGGTGACGAGATGGCCGAGCAGCTGGAGTTTCGGGTTTAGTGCCCTCGCGTTCTCAATCGCCTGATGCACGACGCGAAGCCCTTGCGTGCCGAAGTCTTCCGGTGGAACCGGAATGATGACGGCATCGGCGGCGAGCATGGCGTTCCAACTGCACTGATAGAGATTGGGCGGACAGTCAATGAGAACGATGTCGTAGCCGTCGAGTTCGTCGAGTAGCTGACTGAGAGCAAACTGCAACATGCCGGAGTTCTCGGGCGTCGGCACGTTGAAGGCGGCCAGGTGCTGATTCGCTCGGACAACGGAAATGTCAATAATCGGTGCCGCGACGGGAAGAGACCGAAGCTCGATGAAGAAGTCGTCGCGGAAGATCGCGGCGAGAGTCTCCTGCGGTTCGAGCGACTCGATGAGTCCAGAACCGAAGAACCCCTGGCTGAGCGAACCTTGGGGATCGGCGTCGACCAGGAGCACGCGAAGTCCGCACTTCGCGTAGTGACCGGCGAGATGAAAGACGGTGGAGGATTTTCCTGCTCCACCTTTTTGGTTCAGACAACAGATTCGCGGCGCTCGCATGTGGACAAGTGTGTTGGATCCTCGCGATTGCCCGGGGCAATTCCGTCCAAGGTTTCGATTTCACTGAGGATACGGTGGCACAAGGCTCGGAAGGTCGCAATTGAAAACGCGACTTGGGACCAGGGCTGAGGTGCGATTTCACGCCGATAATTGTCGTTTTCAAAGCGATTGCAAGTTGATACGCGTGGATGTAGGTTCAACGCACTTAAAGCTCTGCACGATGTCATCCCGATCCAAAGCCAGGAAAACCTATTCGACGCGACACGGTCTCAGTCAACTGACGCTCGTCGAGCATTCGCTCTGCCCTCTTGATGCCCGCACATCGCTCAAAGAGAACTTTTCGCATGCGTGCGAATACCGCTTTATGGATCCAGAACGAGGAGCATCAACCGCTCGTGTGAAAGTTGCCGCCTATGAAGGATTGTCGGCGCACGACGAGTTCTACCTGTGGGGCCTTCTTGGCATCACGTTCGCCGACTCCGAGCCGAGCTTCGATCTTCATGTAACGCCGCATTACTGCTTGCGCCACTTCGACATGATCGACGCAAACTCGAAGGGTGGAAAAAGCTACCGATTGTTTCGGGAGTCGATTCGCCGACTCTCGGCGGTGCGTTACCAGAACGATCGGTTCTGGGATCCACTGAAACGCGAGCACCGGCAAGTAAGCTTCGGGTTTTTCAGCTACAGTCTTCCGATCGATCCGGAGTCGAACCGCGCTTGGCGAATCGTCTGGGATCCGCTCTTCTTTGAAATCTGTCAGGCTGCAGGAAGTCAGCTCGGTTTTGATCTCGCGACATACCGCGAGCTTGACCCGGCGAGCCGCCGCTTGTTCCTGCTCCTGAAGAAAGTGTTCTGGCGGCGAGAAACATCTCCCAGGTTCGACCTCATTCAACTTGCCGTGGACGTGCTCGGGTTTTCTCCAGACATAGACACGTGTGATTTGAAGAAGAAAGTTCGCCGATGCGCGGAACATCTGCTCAATGCGGGGATAGTTCAGCCGCCTGGCGAAAATGCTTCGTGGTTTATCAGGCGGGCAAAGGGGGTCTATGCGGTCCAGTTTCAGCGGGGGCCAAACGTCAACGGACGGAAGTCTCCCCGCGCTGCCACGCTGACTGACTCGCCACTCCATGACCCGCTTCGCTCGATCGGATTTGACGACCGGGTGATTTCGCAGATTCTCTCCCGGTATTCCCCTCCCCTCATCCGACTCTGGTCCGACATCACGCTTGCCGCCATTGAGCACAAAGGAGTGCGGTTTTTCCGGAGAAGCCCGCAAGCTTACTTTTTGGACGGTCTTCGGAAAGCCGCTTCAGGTGTGCGGACACCTCCGGACTGGTTTCACGATATTCGGAAGGAGGAAGAACTTCGCGAGGCGGAGCGGCAGCGTCAGTTCCGTGAAGCCACCGTCGCCAACACTTCAACCGTCCAACAGGTGAAGCGGGCCGGGCTTTCCAAGGCGGTCGAACCTTCGGATGTAGAAGCGGTCGTTCGGGAGATGCTTTCGGGCCGGACTGTTTCAGACGACGGATAGAACTTAGCACCCTGGCATTCCCCCTCCCCTCTTCCATCCTTTCAAAGGCAATCTTGCTTTGTTTTTTGATCAGAGATTTGAAGAGAAGATTTGAGGCGGTTTTGGGCACGCCTCAGCATGCCTGGAAATCATAAACAGTTTCGAGAGGATACGCGGCGAACGCTCGCGGCGGAAATCGCAGAAATCGGACGCGAAGTCCACCACCTAAAGCCGGAAATCGGACGCAAGGTCCACCTGGGTCGGAGATAAAAATCGGACGTGAAGTCCACCTATCCTCAGAGCGATTTGTAACCCGCAATCTTGTCATTCTGGGCCGAACTCTGAAAAGCAAGATCGACCAATGGTGCCGTATCACGCGAGGCCATCCGAAGCCGATTCAACTGGGTCGCTTTCCGATACAGGGCGACGGTTGCCCGTACATCGGCCAGCGCCTCATGAGCGTCATGCTTCTTGAGTGGAACACCCAGGTATTCGCACAAGGTGCCAAGCTGATAGTCGGCTGGCGGAGTCAGGGTCTTGTCCTCGTGGAACATCCAAAGCGTTCGCTGATGGGTGCAGAGGACGCGCGGGTGGGCGGGCAGATAGCGATCGACTCGTTTGAACCAGGCCGTGAGGAATGGTGCGTCGAAGGAGGCGTGATGGGCTACCAGTTGGGCGACCCGGTATGGTCGGCCTGTCGCAGAAACAAGGTCGAGCGTTGCATGCCGGTGGAGAAATGCCGCGAATCTTTCCGCGGCATCGTGCTCAGAAATAGCTTCCCGTGCCCAGACGTCTTTTGAATAGTGGCGTTTTCGTAGGCATGCTCGCTTGACTCGCCGGGGATCGAATCTCAGCTTGAACTCGATTGTTTCAAGCTCGTGCAAGTTTGAATCCACCGCGATAGCGGCAAGTTGCATGATCGGCCGCCACGATTCGCCGCCGCCGGTTTCGAGATCAAAAAAGACGAGTCGTTCATCGGGAAGGGGCATGGGCCTCCGGGATTTACGACAAGGTTACTAGCAGAATTTCTCGAAAACCGCAAAGCGTGATATGGCTCGGCTGCTGTCGCGACGAAGCGACGGTGGTTGTCAGTAGCGATGAAGATGTCGTTGCCGACGCCGACGGATGGAATGGGGGCACCCCGGTAAACTCAGGTTCACCACCTGAGCTAAGGGGATGGAAGTAGCTCTCCATCAAGCCCTGCCAGTAGCGCGTGGTGCCAGGCGACTGGCTCGCCACGTGCGACGGAGGCTCCATCGAGTAATTCCCAGTTGGCATGATGTCACCGGGCGCAATCCGATGGTTCTATCCAATGACCAGGACGTTTCGTGTCGAGCGGTCCCAATCGAGCGAGCACGCGGCGTGAAATCCAGCCCGATGCCTCGCGCAAGCGAATCACCCTTAGTTGACAATTTGATCGTGGGCGACAGCGGAAAACCTTGTCTGGCTAGTTGAGCAGGCAAGGCCGTCATGGTTCCAAAGCAGGTGAGGTCGGTCTTTCCGACGTAATCCTGCCTGTGGGGTTCGCTTCCTGAAGGTCCGCATATGCGGGTTGACAAGGGGCGTTCAACGCAGCTTGGGCGGGGAGCTTCAGGCATGGCGACATGCTGAATCGGACCGTGACGGGTCCGGCGTCCGGGGTAAGTCCTCGGCGGCGAATAGCTCAACCGCGAAAGGGGCGCAAAAGCCCTTCCAAGTAATTCCCACCGAAGACGGTGCCGAACGGCGAAAAACCCAGGAAAATCGGTAACCCGAGCTCGTATGCTCGTAGGGTGAAATCCGCTCGAAAGAGCGGGAAAGAGTGACTTCTCTGGCAGAGAAGGACGTTTTCTTGTGGTCTGTGGCGTAACAGCCTCTAGCGACGTGAGCGGTGGAAAGAAGGCATGACGAAGCTGGGAACCACTGCGGAAGCCGGAGTGAGCATCCGGTGCGTCGGCGTCACCGACGTGATCCAAATTCCGTAGTGGGGGAGCGGCCGGCAATTAGACAGCGCGCAACCATCTTGCGGGAGCGGGATGATAGCGCGGCGTTCTTCGGGGCGAAGGCTCCGACATGCTCCGGAAGGAGCGTGCCTGGCAGGCAGTCAGGTGACGTTCGGCGGATGGGGTGGTGCCCATTCGGCAACCGACGACGAAAGCCGGGACTGGTGTCCATCCCGAGGCGTCCATCGGGGTCGCAAGACCCCGTGGATCCTTGGCAGGTAGCAAACGCGATCCAATGGAGAGCTCCTTGGTGGGAGTTCTCCATTGGCGTCGAAATGACGACGCACTCCACGGGTGCGTCCAGGTTTTCGGTCCGCAACTATCTTGGAACGATGCGGACGCAACCATCTTGTATGGATGGCTTGCGACCATCCTCTAAGAGCATACGCGATTAACGGAAGCGCGGTGCTGCTCGGGATACGAGCGTGTGGTGTGCGGACCGGAAGGTCGTCAATGGCTTTGGGTCGGGTGTGCCAAGGATGAAACACCCGACCAGTTTTTCGGGCATGGAGGTCCATGGAACAAAGAGTTGTCGCGGCGAGCGTGGTCGGATTCATTCGGCACCTTGCGCTCTACCACGTGAATAGGGGTTATGAGTTCTACTTGACGGGCCGTGTTCCAGAGCGGAAGCGGTGGCAGCCAGAGGAGGTCGACCGCGCTATCGTCGAGAAATACGGCATCGCCATGAGCAAATACACGCGGCACCGCCGGCGACGCGCGGGCGAGGCGGCGGTTGCCTACTATCGGCACGGCGAGTTCTGGGTGATGGTTGCGACCGAAGGGGCACATCGGTTCTTCGACGAGAACAAGGAAAGCATCAAAAGCTTCCGCCGTCAGCCATTGGTCTTCGGCGGCTACTCAATCGGAATCAAGAACGACAAACTACACGTTCAGCTTGCCGACGACTTGTTTCGCGAACTTCGAGGGTATCTCGTGAATCAAGCGGTTCACCGTTCAGCGGCGAGGCTCGCGAAGGAAATCTATGAACTGCCGGTTGAACCGTTCGGACCGGTGCAGCGACAGTTGCGAAAAATACTCCGCGAGGTGAACGCGGAGAGAAAGACGGCTGGCATGGTCCGCGTGCCAGGCCGGGCGATTCCGTGTCGGTTGCGGGTTGTTCGACTAACGGATAGAGATGCAGACGAGGGGGCGAGCGTTTCCGTCGCAATATTGTTGCAGGCTTCGTTCCGTGAACGTCCTTTTCCTTGATGACTTCCCACCAGTCATCAGCCTCTTGAATCTGGTTTTTCCGCTCGTTCGGTGACGAGGACTTTCACGGTCAGGCGTCCCGCTGATCGTCGTCCGAAATTCCGTTTCGAGCCCGAAACTCCCGATCGAATTCTTCAAACGGTCGAACCCGGCCGGCATCGACATCGGCAAGGCCAGACTCGATAGCTGCAAGATCGTCGCGGGTTCGGTCAAGCGTGCGAAGCGCCTCGCGAATCAAGTCGTCCTCCGAGGCAAACTCGCCGGACTGCATCTGCTTGCGAACAAGCTCTTCGACGTCAGGCGGAAACTGGTAGGCCATAAGAAACCCTCCTACCAGAAGGATACCACGATCTGGCCCAGTTGACCAAAAGAGCCACCTGCTAACGCCTTGCCTATGTGGCGGAAAGTCCGGCGTTCTGCTCGAAGTGGCAGTAATCTCGGCCGAATACCTCGATGTGTTTCGGACTTGTGCTGAGGTTCGGGTGGGGCGTCCTTGACGATGTCGATGCCAGACAAGGTGTTTCGGCGTGCAGGTCGATGTTCCCATCCACTCCGGGCACCGCTCCATCGGCCGCACCGAAAGGGCTACCAGAGTCGCCCTTGAAGGTCACTGCCCGGCCAACGCATGGCACTTCGCCCACGTGTGAATGGCCGATACCAGAAGTCCTAAAGGCAACAAGACACCAAACAACAGCGTTCCCGGAATAAAAAAGTGTCCATAGGCAAACGCTGAATAGGAACCGATCGCCCAAAGGGCGGTTACCCCCAAGTAGACACAGAACGATCGAAAAAGCCCGAGGTGAACGAAAGCCAGACCGATTGCTAAAGCCACCAGTCCAAGCACCATCCCCTCGGCAGTCCGCGAAGCTCGGCGAATCCAACCGCCGTCCAGCAGGTTCTGGACGATCGATGCATGAATCTCAACGCCAAACATCGGCGCTGACGACATCGGTGTGGAGAACGAGTCATCGTGGCCGTCAGGATTGGTGTTGGCAATGTCCACACTCCCCATGAGCACGACTTTGCCGCGAAAATACTCTTCGGGAACGTTCTCCTCGGGGCTCAGCAGTTTGTAGACAGGCACATCGGGCGCAAAGTAGGGCGGGCCGTAGTAGTTGATCAGATCGTGGTAGCCGGGCTGCCCGATGTCCGCCTTGACAAACTGACGAAGCGGACCGAGTAACGGGATTTGCGGTAGCGGCATCGGATCATTTTCACGTGCCAGGCTGATTCTTGTAACGGACCCGTCGGACTCGCGACTGACCATGAGCGGCACCACCTGTTTCGCGCTTGCGGCGAACTCTGGCACGGGCACGTGGTGATCCCAACTAAGCGATTGTTCTCCCGCCGGGTTGGTATCGATGTAGGAAACGACTCCGCTCGCGATGACCGTGGGGGAGCGAGAAATCGCTCCACACAAATCGGCATTGTCTTCGGGCTCCCTTGCCGCTTGGGAAAAGAGCACATCAAGCACGATCAGTTTCGGCTTGGCGGCGTTTATCTTGTCGATTGCCGCCGCGAATTGCTTGAAGCTCAGGCTCTGGCCCGAGGCGATTCCGAGACGCTTGAAACTCCGGCGGTCCATGCGCACAACGGTCACGTCCTTGGCACCGCTTCGAGGGCCGCGAATGGAGAACCAGCTACGCAACAGGCCGCCGTCCAAAGTCTGCGCCACGTCCGTTAAATGACCGTGCCCGGCGGCAAAGCTGAGTATGGCCGGTAGAAGCAATGTCCGAAGGCGTAGGTCCATGATGTCCTAAGTCGTGGTCTCCACGACATAGGACGGCACACCGCAGGCCTTTCTAAAGTGCTGCCTGCTTCGGCGGTAACTGCTTGAATTTCCTGGCCTAGCCGTCGTTTTCTTGCGAGAGGAATTCATGATTTCGGCGGGCGACGGAAATGGAATGGAGTATCACGAAATCCGTGAATGATCTGAACAAATTCGATGCCAACGGGCGTCGGAACATAAAACGCGAGATAGCGACCGACCACTTCGGGAAGTGTCACGATGTCTGACTCAAGCGTCTTCGAGCTTCCGCCTTAAACGACTGGCGATCAAGAGGTTGAGAGAGCGGGGTTCCGGTATTGGCAAGCCGGCGCTTGATTTCGGTTCGGAGAACTTCGGACCGGGCTTCGTCGCGACAAACTTGGGCGATGGCGGCGTCCCCTGATCCGACGAGTTTCTGCTCTTGAATCGTTAACGCATCATGCCCTGTCGTGCGTAATAACTCGGCAACTTCAGCGGGAAGGTTCTCATCGACCTTAAACTGCACTTGCGGCTCCCGGAACGATTGGAATGACTCGTTCGCGCGCGAGGTCTGCCGCATAGGCGACCGCCGCCCGGACATCGTCAATGGTAAGTGGCGGATAGCTCGCAACGATCTCTTCGGCGGAAACGCCCGCCGCAAGATTGTCCAGAACGACAGACACCATCACACGCGTGCCCTTGATGCACACTTTTCCATGACAGACGTTTGGGTTGACAGCGATGCGGTCGCGATAGTCGTTCATAGTCTGATAATACCACGGCCAGTTCTTCGCGACAAACCGTCTGATCTTACCGGGCCGGGCGTTTTCCACCCTTGGTGCGAAGCCTTCGCTCAAACTCCAAGGCGAACGCCGACAGCGTCGTTCCAAGCACTTCACAAACGCCATGCACTTGCACGAAATCGAGGCGAAGCTCGCCTCGTTCCCACTTGCTGACGATCGACTGGGTGGTGCAGAGTTTCTCCGCAAGCTCCGTCTGCGTAAGGCCCGCCGTCTTGCGGGTTTCGCGGAGAAGTTTGGCGAAGGCCAGGTGTTTCGGCGTGTAGATCGACTTTTCCATCCGCTCCGGCCCTGCGGGCAGCAGCCCAAAATGCCGTTGCAGATCGTAAAGTCAGGGTTAGAATAGTCAGAATTGGACTATTCTGGCCGTCAAGGGTGTCGCACTACCCGAAGAAACCCGGCGTTATCAGGCATTTTACGCATTCGAGGCAAAGATGTTTTCCCCACGAAATCGTGCTATTATCCCGCCGATTTTCCAATTTTCGGTCGGGAAGAAGAGCTCTTGTTCTCTCGGTGATTGGCGCGGGTAAACGCCAGCCACCCGGAGACGAGCGAGAAAATGGTTTTCTCGCGGTCCTCGGGACGCACGTTTCGCCCTCTGGGCGGAGGAGAGTGTCTCGTGAGCCGTTTTTTGGTTTTGAAGCGGGGGCTTGCCCTCGTGATGGTGTTCGCCGGCCTGTGCGGATTCAGCGTCAAAGGTCGAGCCGGCATCATCATCCCGGGCAACGAAGCAGCGCACATTGCGTTTGCCGCCGATCCAATCTTTCAGTCTGTCGGATGGGTCTCGGGGTTCGATGGTAGCCAGTGGTTCACCGTCGGCAGCGGAGTGCTGATCGATCAAGAATGGGTAATGCTTACCGGCCACGAGCTGACGACGTTTGGTTACTCCACGTATCGGTTCTCACTTGGGCCGAGTGTGTTTCAGCCAAACACTGGGCGGTCAGTAGCGAGTTCCTACTTCGTGGCTGGAAGTGGGGGGAACTTTTTTAATCCCGACCTCGGCTTGTTGCAACTCTCAACTCCAATAACGACAGTCACTCCTGCAACTGTTTATCAAGGAAATGACCTTGCGGAGGGGATGAGGGTTGTCTTCGCGGGCTACGGACGTCTTGGATACTATCCGTCGGGCGAATTGGCCTTCGATGGGGTAAAGCGAGCCGGTGAGAACGTCATTGAGAATATCGGTCCAACCGCCGGAATCGCGGCTGATCGCATAGATTGGGACTTCGGGCCCGCATATGGAACATCGAGCCTGCCGCTCGAAATGACCGCAAGCAATTTCGATAGTGGGTCTGGAGCGTTTGCCTTTATCGACGGAGAATGGCAACTTGTGGGAATCGTAGCTCAAGGAGCACCGCTTCGGTACACGGTTGCCGTCAGACCTTCCGCATATACATCATGGACGAATGAGATTATTGGTGTTCCGGAGCCTTCGAGCTTTATGCTTGCTCTAACTGGTGCAGCGGGCGCCTGGATGATCACCCGGATGCGTCGACGGACGTAAAGAACTCGGTGAATGCCAACGGACGAAAGAGGTTGGATTGCTCACAGCAATTCGTAAGGATTCAACCTCGCTCGTCCTGCGGCTTTTTTCGATGGGCGCGATTGTTATTCTGGCTCGCCTGTCGGTGTTACTGCACCTGGAAAGTTAGTCGCAGCCATCTTCCGTTCAATCGTTGTGAACGTCTCCCTCGACTCCTGTCCCAGTGCACTCACCGCCGCAATGCACACGATTGAAAGGCAACACGCGAGCAGCGTATACTCGACCATGGTCGCGCCGCGTTCGTTACGTCCGTCACCTAAAAACCATCGGGCCATAAAGAACCATCATGAAGGAGGAGTCCCTAGACGACCCCTCTGCCCAGAATACCACGAATATCGACACCTTTTAACTGCACCTTTATACCTGGTCGCGACAAAACTAATTTCCAAAGGAAGTCCAAGAGGTTACATTCTCGCCAAGAACTCGGCGCGATGAACCCATACCTTAGAACGATCATTCACCGGCTTGAACGGGACTGGCAAAAGCTCTCGCCGACGGTTATCCGCCTGGGTTCGTCCGTGGCCGCAGCGTTCGTGCCCATTGCACTTCTTGCAGGCGGGTACTCGGAGGGCATGGAGCGGGAGTTATTGCGCGTCTGGTTTCCACTCCGGGGCGCAAGGCCCGTCCCACAGTCGGTGACGATCGTACGAATCGACAAGCCTGCCTACGACAAGGTGGGTCTTTCACCTGGCGAGCTTTTCCCTCGCGAGCACCTGGCCAACGCCATTGAGCGTATCGCTGCAGGCGGCGCGAAGCTTATCATCGTAGACGGAATCCCGCAGCGGCCCGGAAACAATCCAAAGAATGACGAGCGTTTTGCGGAAGTTCTGCGAAACACTCCGACCGTCATCGGGCGCGGAACCGAGACCGTGGTGGACAGCGACCTGTCCGGGAAAAAGCGGGAGACCAGTGTTCAGCATCAGCCAATCGAACTCTTTGCAAAGAGTGCGAAAGCGGTCATCGAAACCGAAGTTCCGCTTACCCGTGGCCGCGTGGAACAAATCGCCCTGGGAAACGGGACGTTTGTCGTCTCGGGGGAAAACGTCCCACTACTTTTGCCGCTACGAACCTTTGTTCGTCCCGACCTCGTTGAACCAAGAGGTGGGGACTTCATCAACTATTACGGCCCACCCTCGACGCTGCCGAGTATTTCGCTTGCTCAGCTTGTGGGCGACGCGCCGACCGCCAAATCCGAGTATTTTTGGGACCGGGTGGTATTTATCGGCGCTCAGAGCGCGACCGGGACGGGGGCGGAGGCGGGGAAGGATTCGTTTCTGACCCCGGTTTCAAACGAATGGATGTTCGGCGTGGAGATTCATGCGACCATCGCGGCGAACCTGCTGGATGCTACCTGGTTGCGAAGATTGCCGCTTTTACAGGAAGGGCTACTGCTAAGTCTTGTCTCCTTCGTCGTGTCGCTTACCGTGCTCTCGTTAAGAACTTCTGCCGGGGCGGGAGTGGCGATTCTTGCGGCAGGCGCCTGGTTCACCGCGTCCTACGTGGCCTTCTCTCGAATGTTCTATTTCTTACCGGCGTTCGTTCTGCTTCTGGTGCTTATCGCCGTCGTTGTAGGACGCTGGGCAGCAGTCGCGACGCTAGCTGGCAGAAGCTCGAAGTTGGCTGCTCCCGCCAAAGACCAGGCTCCCAAGTAGTCGAATCCAGAGTGGGTCAGGAACCCGAGGGGATGAGAGCAAGCCAAGGGCCGCCATGCGGGCTTCAAGAAAGCAGACAACTTCGGACGTCGACTGGAACCTTCGCCTGCGATCTCTTTCGGTGCAAACGCGAATAAACTCCTCAAGCCACGGCAGACGGTGGCGGTCCCACCGCTGATAGCGGTTGCCCTCGGCGAAATCCGGCACGGATTTGTGAAGATGCGACTGAATGATTTCGGCTTCATTGGTCCATTCAAGACCTTTCGGTGCATAGGGGTGGCGCGTGGTAACGAGTTCGTAGGCGAGGATGCCCAATGAGTAGATGTCCGTGCGGGCATCGACTCTCACCGCGCGGGTAAGCTGCTCGGGAGACATATAGGCGATGGTGCCCACCGTCCTGCCGTTGGCGGTAAGACTAACGCCAGTGAGAGTGTCGCGGGCGAGGCCGAAGTCAAGCAGTTTGATCTGGCCGGTATCCGTGACGAGCACGTTTGCGGGTTTTAGGTCACGGTGCATGATGCCGGCCTTGTGGGCGGCTTCAAGCCCGAGCGCGATTTGATGAAGTGTCCGGAGCACTTCCGGAATCGGAATATTCTCGTTGGCTTTTCGCGCCCTATCGAGCCGCGATGCGAGCGTCCCTCCGGCTACGAACTCCATGGCGATGAAGTAGTAAGCGTCGGGCACCTGCCCGGCATCCGAAACGCGGATGACGTTTGGATGATCCAGCTTGCGAAGAATAGCGTATTCGGAAGCAAAGCGTGCGAGTGCCTCTTGCCCCTCGTCTCGCTTTTGGATCGCGTCGCAGAAAAGGATCTTTACCGCGCGCGGCTGATTGGCGTTTTCCAGGTCCATGACCTTATAGACGATCCCTTGTCCGCCTTCGCCAAGCCGAGACTCCACACGGTAGCGACCCTTGATGGGCGTTCCCTGCTCGAATTGCATTTCAAGTTGGGCGCGGCGTATTGGTGGCATGTCGTTAGTCCTTCGCTGAAGTCGCCGGCAAACGGAGCACGCGGTAGACGGTTAGGAGGACAGCGCAAGCTAGAAGCACGCGAGTCAGGGGGCTTGGCTGGATGGGGGACGGTGTCGCCAGTGTCCGAAACATGGGCACATTGTTCGACCAGTCGGCAACCGGTGTATCGAGTGAGACCGCCGTCGAGATGACGCACTCTTCCCTGGAAGTGAAGCCAAAAAAGACGGGCCTTGAAAAGCACACCGCTCCCCTCGGCGGTTCGTAGGTGGCGGCTTCCAGGATGCCCGGCCCGAAGAAGTCCATGCACGCCGCCACATAGAGAGCGATCAGCAGGCAGGGGAAGTTCTTCTTGAATGAGCGGAGGATGCTCCGAGCTGTCCTAGGGGTGTCGTTCATGGTCCTCCGAGAAGGTCGGGGCGTGGTCCGGGGCCGTTCGTTTGACCGACCTAGGATCGTATCGGCTGAGTCAGCGACCCGCTAAAGTGCCGGGAGAGTCGAACTTCTGGAAATGCCGCCTCGCTCGCTATCGGCAAGCCCTGGCTTGAGCACAGGAAAGGGCAAAGAGAGAGTAAGGGGGCAGTTCCGACCCGAGAAGCGGCACCGGGCTAGGCGAGCGGGCTTACCGCCAAGACTTCGTCCGCCCATCGCAGAATCGATCGCAGAGTCCGGTCATCCGGCAGGTCGTCGTAAAACGCGAACCTAGCCAAAGAACGGCCGTCACGCAGGGAATAGCTGAGCGGCGCTCGGATCCCGTCTGGGTCCCCCTCCTCAAACACCTGGGCGATAAACCGCGGCTTCTCCGTGTGAATCACATAGGGCCGCTCGGTGGTGGTGCCTTGTCCGATGATCCATGGGTCTCGTCGTGGGGTCATGCCTGACGTTTAACACAGCAAATTCCTCTCGACAATAGTCACAGGGTCGGGAACGCCTCTCGGCGACCGACGCGTAAGCGGATCGGCGGTCGCGGAGACCGGTGATACCGACCAAGAAATGGAAGAGGCGTTATCGCGCAACATCGACATGCACTCAGCCAAGGGTGAAACGAATTCAATCGGAGTTACGATCGACCTGAATCCACGCTTGGATGCGTCGAAGAGAACGGACGTTGCCACGCGACTGACAGCGGTGTTATCAGTTCAGGCGATGACCAACCGGACTGAGTAAGCAGAGGGACGTGATGAAGCGACTTTCGACGAGAACACCTTTGATCGCTTCCTTGCTATTGAGCATGGGCGTGCTGGCTAGCTGCGCGGCGAGACCGCATACCCATGGTGTAATTGCAATGGTTGTTGATGATCGCATAGCCCATGTCTGCGTTGACGAGGATGAGGTTCAACCGGGGCAAGAAGTCGAGGTGACCCGCCATGAGTGTATCGATACGAGGGTTCGGGGAGGAAAGTCAGGGGCGGGGCGACGCTCGGTCTGTGCTCGGAAATCGATCGGAACGGGTGTAGTGACTCGGAGGATCAACGAGCACTATTCCGAAGTCACGTTCGACACTGAAATTCAGGCTAAGAAGGGAGATCAGGTCAAACTGAAGGATATTCGCCCAGAGTGAAGAGAAAACACCACATTTTGGAGAAACGCGCCATGCGCCTTTGTTTTCGTCTCTTTGTTTTTCCGCTGATTCTTGTTGGCTGCTCATCCCTGTTGGATCGTGGCGTGGTGGTGATGAAGATCAGCGACACGGAAGCTCATGTGGACATGGGTGGAGACGTAATGCGCACCGCGAGTGCCGTCACAGTTTATCGTCCCATGTGCCCACCAATTTCCTTGTTCGGAAAGGCTGAGGCCGCGAATAGAGCGGCATGCGAAAAGCGACTCTTGGGCAGCGGACGTGTAATCGAAATCATTAACGACGAGTACTCCGTCGTTTCATTCCCTCGACCGATTGCATTCGAGGAGGGGGACGTCGTGGAAGCCCATCGTTGAATGAGATCGGACGAGGTCGATTGGTTCTCATTCGTGTGGATCCCTTGCATTTCCGAGTTAACTACGCCAATGCTGACGGTCCAACTATCGAGGGTGACTCGCTTTTTCAGTTTCAAGCGAGAGAAAGTTGCATTTCAACAAGGTACGTTGTTGCGAAATGACGGCTGTCTCGTCTATAGTTCCAAGAGCCGATAACCAACAACGGACCGCATGCGACTTGTAGCTCTCCTCACCGCTCTCATTTGGTCGCTGGTCGCGAACCATTGTATTCTCTCCGCAGCCCTGGCCTCCCCGGTCCATACGACACACGATTGCGGGGAGGAGCGATCAGCGGGAAGCGAGAGCCCGCACGAAGGTTGTCCCATCAAGGTCTGCTGCGAGAAGCTTACCCCGATGTTGTCGGTGAGTCCCGATGTCGCTTCGGGCCCAATCCTGGTTTTCGATTTTCCGAACACGATGACGCGGCCGCTGAGCGAGCCAAGCATCTCCTTCGTGGAGGTTCGGTCTTCGTTTCGCGAAGCCGTTGGGCCACCCTCTGAGGTCCTGCTCGTCTCGCTTTCGTTGGCGCCAAACGCGCCGCCTCGCTAATCCGGACGGCTCCTTGCCGATCCGAGAATCTCATTATCTTTGAGAGACGCCGAGTCGCACCGGGGTTCGGCAATCCCTGACAACCAGAATTCTACTGACCTTATGAAGCTTCTAGCCACTGTTGTTCTTTCGTTAATCCTTTTTCCCGTCTCCGTGACCCTCGCGCATGATCCTTCCATGCACCGAGGACCCAAGATCGACGGAACGGTTCGGTCGGTTGACTCAAAATCCATGACGGTCGAGACCGTTCAGGGGACTGTGGTTATTCTGCTCTCCCCAGAGACGAAATATCAGCGCAGCAACGGGGAAGTGCAACGAAACAGCGACATCAAGTCGAGGGAACACGTCACGGTGATGGGACATAAGCTCGCCGATGGAGCTTTCGCCGCAAGAGAGGTGCTCGTGCACGATGCGGAAAAGGGATCGGTGAACACGAGCCCAAAGGACGCATTCGATTCCGAGGGTTATGACAGTTCCATTCGTTAGGTCCGTGACCGGTCGAGTTTGTCTAGCGTTAGTGCTCGTGTCGATGGTCGGTGCTAGCGTGGGGGTGGCGTATTTGCGACTCCATGGCCTAAGTGCTCGCGCCAAGCCGAGTGCCATGGAGACTTGGATCGCGCGCCGAATCCGTTCGCTGGCGACACCGTCATCGGTCCGAGATCTCGCGAACCCGCTCCGCGCGAACGAATTATTCATCGCCGAGGCGCGCGATCATTTTGCAGACCACTGTGCGGTGTGCCACGGAAACCGGGGAGATGGAAAAAGCATGATTGGCGAGGGACTCTTTCCTCCGCCACCCGATCTTCGGGAGGACAGCACACAGAACCTCAGTGATGGCGAGATCTTCAACATCATCAAAAATGGTATCCGCTTCACCGGGATGCCGGGGTTCGGCGGAAGTGATGAGGACAATTGGAAGTTGACGCTGTTCATTCGTCATTTGCCGTCACTCTCCGACGAAGAGCAAAAACTGATGAACGAAATCAACCGCCTTGAGGGGACTCACCATGATCAAGCCGAGTAAATTTGCCGCATTGGGTTGTGCGGTCTTGAGCTTTGGCGGCTGCCTGTCGGGGGTCGAAATGGCACCACTTCCCCAGAATCATCCCGCGAACCCCGGGGCCCCGTCGGGCGTGGTACGACCTGTTGGGCAAGTTCTCCTTGGCTCGGAAGCCGAGGAGCCAGACGACTTGGACGGGACGCCTCAGACGGGTCAAGAGCGGGGCATCGGAAGCGGGATGAAATGCGGGAGGGATCATGGACGTTAGACGACGGGGGATCGTTTTCTTGGTGCTGTTGACCATAGGTTGTTCATCGATGGACGCTCGGCCGGATTTGGAGCGTGCTCGTCAGGAGATTGCCACCCGGTCCGGTGTGACCGTGGACTGGACGTTGGACGCGGACCAGGCAGAGGGATTCCAGCGTTGGCTCGTCGCCAAGCTCGCGGAACCTTTGTCGATGGATGCGGCGGTGGCGATCTCGCTCCTTAACAACCCAAAACTCCGAAGTCACTTCCGGGAAATCGGGATTGCGCGAAGCGATTTGGTGGCTGCCGGACTGCCCGATAACCCCGCTTTCAGCGTGGAGCGACGGTTTCGTGGAACGGCCGCCGAGTTCGACATTGCCCAAGAGTTCTTGGGGCTGTTGTTGATACCTCTTCGGAAGAAGGTCGCCGAAAGCGAGTTTGAGCGCGAGCGACTCAAGGTGACCCAAGAGGTATGGGAGCATGTGGCCGAGGTCCGTGCAGCTTACATCCACCTCCAAGCTTCGGAACAACTTTTGGAGATGAGGCAGGGTGTTGCCGATGCCCTTTCGGCATCCCTAACGGCAGTGCGCGCCCTGCGAGCGGCGGGAAACATCGGGATTTTGGAAGTGGCCTTGGAGGAACAGGCCGAGGGTCGAAGCCGAATTGAACTTGCAGAGGCGGATCTCGGCGTGGTGGAGAGTCGAGAGCGAGTAAACGTGCTGCTGGGCCTTTCGGGCGCAGAGACCGAGTGGCGCATGGCGGGCCGATTGCCGCGACTGCCGCGAAACGAGCTTGAGTTCGCGGAACTCGAACGACTGGCGGTTTCCGAACGACTTGATTTGGCTTCGGCGAAGGCCGAGGTGGAGGCTCTCTCTCAGGCGCAGGAACTCACTCGCATCACGAGCATCATCCCGGAGTTCGGCATCGGGGCGCACTCGGAGCGAGAGCCAGAGGGGGAAACAACACGCGGGCCAAGCATCTCGTTTCCCATTCCGCTTTTTGACTTCGGGGGCACAGAACGGGCAAGGGCAAAGTATCGGTTGCTTCAGGCCCAGGATCGCTACGCGGCTCTAGCCATTAAGATTCGCTCGGATGTTCGTGGCACCTTCGCACGCATGTCGGTTGCCCGCAGCAAGGTGGAGTATTTCGAACGGAATCTCCTTCCTGCCTACCAACGCGCCACCGATGAGTCGCAGCTCCTTTATAACGGGATGTTTCTTGGGGTGGTGTCGCTCGTGCAGGCTAAGCGACAGCAGATCGATGCTGCACGTGATTATCTGCAAGCGGTATCCGATTACTGGATCACTCGCACGGAACTCGAACAAGTAGTTGGTCGACGGCTCCCCACGGGGGAGCTTCTTCAAGTCGAGTTAGAGAGCCCACGGCCAAAGATAAGCGCGCATCATCACTGAGAAGGAGAATCGACTATGGAACGAAGAGGAATGTCGCGACGGGAAGTGCTCAAGGGTGGAGGGGTGGTGGTAGCGGGGGGAGCACTCCTGCTAACGCCTCGCGGCAGACTCCTTGCCGAGTCGGAGTTTGGCGAGGTGCCGCGAGAAACGTTGGCTGCCCCGGCAGCGACACCGGCGAAGCCGGGGGTGGACTACCATCCGGTCGTGGTGCCCAATGGGAAGACACTCCCTTGGCACGAAATCAACGGGGCGAAGGTGTTTCACCTGATTGCGGAGGAAGTGGAACACGAATTCGCGCCGGGGCTTCGGGCCACATGCTGGGGTTACAACGGCTCGATCCATGGTCCACTCATCGAGGCGGTTGATGGGGATCGAGTGAGGATTTTTGTGACCAACCGTCTCAAAGCTCCCACATCGGTCCATTGGCATGGGCTCCTTCTTCCGAATGGGATGGACGGAGTCGGTGGATTGAACCAGCGCTCGATCCGACCCGGGGAGACATTCAAATACGAGTGGACTCTTCGCCAAAGCGGCACCTGCATGTACCACTCCCACCACGACGAGATGACGCAAATTGCCCTAGGGATGACGGGCCTGTTCGTGATCCATCCGCGCGGAGAATCCGAACCAAAGGTGGATCGGGACTTTGCTCTCCTCCTGCACGAATGGCGCATCGATCCGGGAGCTTCCCGGCCCAACCCCAATGAAATGACGGATTTTAACGTCCTAACAATCAACGGAAAGGTCTTTCCGGCCACCGCCCCCCTAGTCGCCAAACTCGGGGAACGGGTGCGGATTCGCATCGGCAATCTGGGTCCGATGGATCACCATCCCATTCACTTGCACGGATATCAGTTCAAGATCACCGAGACCGACGGAGGTCGAATTCCGGAGTCAGCCCAGTGGCCAGAGACGACAGTGCTGGTTCCTGTGGGAAGCACGCGCACGGTGGAATTTATTGCCGACGAGCCGGGTGATTGGGCAATGCACTGCCACATGACGCACCATGTGATGAATCAGATGGGTCATGAGTTCCCGAACATGATCGGCGTCCGGCCTGGGGCGATTGACCGCAAGGTTCAACGACTGCTGCCGGACTACATGACGATGGGACACGAGGGGATGGGAGAGATGGCCGAGATGGGGATGAGGTTTCCGGAAAACAGCATCCCGATGCTGGGGGCTAAGGGGAAACACGATTACATCACGATGGGCGGAATGTTTACGGTGGTCAAGGTTCGAGAGGGACTTACCAACTACAAGGATCCGGGTTGGTATCAGAACCCGCCAGGAACGCTTGCCTCGGCGTCAAGCGCGACGGAGTTATCAAAAAACGGCATCCAATTGGGAGGCAAGAGAGAATCATGAAGAGCGGAATGGAACGAGTTGAAATAGAAATCACAGGTTGGCAGAGAATCGCGAAGTCATTGTTTGTTTTGTTCATTCTGCTCGCCTGGGTCTTGATGGAAAAGAACGCCCAAGCGGAGGATCTGGCGATCGAGGAACCCCAACGGAGTCGCGTCTGCATGATGCAGGACACCATCATGGCAGTCCCGGCGATTCCCCTCGTACGCGACGGGAAGACCTATTACGGGTGCTGCGAGATGTGCAAGGCGAAGATCGCCTCTGAGCCCGCGCGCTACACGTTGGCGAAAGATCCTCTTTCCGGAAAGGTGGTCGATAAAGCAGTCGCAAGTCTCTTGAGCGTGAACGGTCGGGTGCTCTACTTCGAATCGGATGTCAATCGGGCTCGATTTCGAAAATCGCTCGGCGAGAAGTGAAACGAACGAACTAGAGGGACGCCATTGGATGTGAATGCAAATGTAACAAGGAGAAAAGTGATGAAGACAGAAGGGAGAGTTAGGCATGCGATGATAATCGGGGTACTGCTCGCGGTGGGGGCGGGATTTCCCTCCTGGGCACTGGCTGAAAAGGAGAGTGGTTTGCACGCTTCGCTGGAATCGCGCGTCAGGCAGTTGGAGGTGCGGATGGCGCGGGCGGAGGAACGGATCGCGGACCAGGAACGACGGCTCGCGGAGCACGGAGCTGGTGGGATGGCGACGGGGTCACATGTTGTGCCGAGCCAACCGATGGGTCAGATGCCGGCGCAGCAACCGATGCAGGCACCGGCGGCGCCAGCGGCTCCGATGGGTGGAGGGGGAATGACGGACATGTAGGCGATCGAGCTGCGCGAACCGAATGATTCGCCCAGCCGCCGAATTGACTGGATAAACGAAGATGAATCGATCAAGCGTTTGGATGCCGTGGATTTGCCTTTCGGGGCTCCTTCTTGTTGCCGTGCTGGCATTGTTTGGGGGATCCCTTGCCAGTGGTGGAACACTCTTCCTTCTATTGATGGTGGCTTGCTGCGTGGTACCGATGGTGCTGTCGATGTTCGGTGGAGACGGTGCCGAAGGAAGGGGATGCTGTTCGAAGGGCGATAAAAAGTCCCCGGAAGGGAGTCCGAGGTCGGGGGAGGACAAGAAGACGGGCGGGTGTCACTGACTGGGTATCCGTGCCCAGTCAATTTAGCCCATCTGGTCGCGACAGCCCCTCCGGAGACGGGAGCGCGGTCGTTAGGCGGGAGGTTTCATGGTGAAGGTGCCGTCTGGTCCGACGAGTTTGGTCGGGGAGTAACCTGCGGCTTCGACGGCCTCCCAGAGGGCTCGCGGCGAGGGTTTTGCGTCGGCCTTAGGATTGACGGTCGCCTGAGCCGTTTTGGCACTCACGGTCGCCGAGTTGACATTCTTGACCGCCGTCAGACGGTTCTGGACCTTGGTTGCGCACCCCTGACAGTGCATCCCTTTGATGTCAATGGTGGTCGCCTTGGGTTTTTCGTCAGCGAGCACCGCGTCGACGCCAGACCAGAGGAGCGATGAAATGAAACAGGTGAAGACGAACCCACGTCGTGTGGGAGAGAAACGAAACAGCATGGCAACTCCTTTGCACCAAACAGTGAATCTGCTCGAAGTCAAACACAAGCTTCGGACCGATACTCGAATCGTTTGCTCATCACTCGTTGCGCGAACAGATCGCTGTACACCATCCGGGCCCTCAAGATGGGCCGCGCTCAAACATGAGATGCCATTGGTTGGGATTTTCTTCAGCGGATTTTTCAAGAAACGGAGAATTGGATCGAAAGGGTGGCCAAAGACGTATCTCGCACTCCGAACAAGCACCCACGTTGCTGTGATGGAATCAGCGATCGGGTTCGGGGCGAGATTCGACATGGGCATGCGAAATCTTCTTCCCAGACGGTTGTTTAGAAGGAAGGGAAGCCAGCTCGCATCCAACATGTTGCGGGACACTCGGCCATGTGGAAAGCAAATGCCCCGGATGGCACCGCTGTTCCTTCAACGAGGAGATCCCATGGAAAGGCTGTGGCGGTTCCAACTCCTTGCCGCCACGCTTTACGTGGGGTTGGGCGCTGTAGTGGTGCTCGTGCCCGCCTGGGTGGTTGCCCAGACGTCCGGCCAGCCCGGCAACTCTCCCACCCCGAGTCGCGAGTCCCTATCCGCGCAGATCGCGGCACTCCGTGCTCAGGTCTCGCGAGTGGAGGCGAACCTTCCCAGAGCGACACCGGCGCCGATGGGGGTAGCATCGCCTCCAGTAATCGCCTCGCCTGGTACGGTGGGGATGCCAATGGGCGGCATGGACATGATGATGCAAGGGATGCCGGCGCCCGTTCAGGCGGCTCCGGGAGGAAACGCGATGCCGATGATGGGGAACGCTCCGAGCGGAACGGGAACGGCGATCCCCTCCGCACTGCCAGGATTTCCAGGGGCGTCCCATCTGTACCACATCGGCGTCACCAACTTCTTCCTGGATCACGGCCAGCACATCACTCTGAGCCAGGATCAAAAGATGTCGCTCAACCAAATCAAGCAGCGAACTTTTCTCGAATCGGCTGCCAAGGGGCGGGCGATCGAAGAGGCGGAACAATCCCTTTGGCAACTCACCGCATCCGATAAACCGGACGCCGTGGCCATCGAAGCCAAGGTGAGGGAAATCGAACACCTGCGCGGGGATCAGCGTCTGGCTTTCATTCGCGCGGTGGGAGAAGCCGCAAAGATTCTCACAGAAGAACAACGCAAGACTCTCCTCGGTTTATCGCCTCCCCTGCAGGCGGCCGCCCCTTCCGATCCGCATGCCGGCCACCAACACCCTCCGAAGTGAGCTGCAACACCATGAAGGAAGGGATCGATGATGTGAGTGTTTTACATGTGAGACTATGAGTGGAAAAACGACAACTGTGCTTCTTGCGTCCGAACGTCTCTCCTCGGCGTTTGGCGCCCCACCCCGCTCCCATCCAGCCCGGTTGTTGAGTTTTCTCCTGGCGCCGGTTGTCCTCTGCTTTTTCATCGACCGGAGCGATGCTCAGATCTCCCCTGAGGAACACGCGAAGCACCATCCTCCGAAGGTGGCGAGCCCGAGTGGAGCAGGCGGGCCCCCCATGGGAATGGGAGGGATGGAAGGTGAGATGGGGAAGATGATGAGCGCCATGATGGAAGGTGGATTGTCCCCACAGCCCGTATTCCCGTCACTGATGAATCTCGCCGAGCTGTCGCCGGAACAGAGAACTCAGGTGGAAGAGATCGTTCGGGGTCGGATGGGTGAGGGGATCGCTGGACTATCGAGGGGCCTCGAACGGTTTTCCGCTTCAGTGTCGTCGGGGGATCCGTTGTCCCTTCGCGAAGCAACCGAGGAAATGCGGGCCGGCATTCGGAGATTCGAAAGTTCGGCGGCAGCCTATCAGGCCCTTTCGGTTCGGGCGAGTCCATCGGAGGTCGCCCTTCGGTGGTTCAAGCGGGAAATGCGTCTGACAGAAGCGCCTCCGACTCCCCATTCAGGACTCTCGTGGATTCACTTAGCGGTGATGGTCGTCCTGATCGCCTTCTCCGCCACCATGATCGGGATGTACTTCCACAAGATGCGCCGCGCAGCCGCCCTCCTGGAATCCCTGACTGGCTCATCGGGCCTTGATCACAAAGATGCGGATGCCCGGCATCGAACTCCCTCCGCGGGGACAAGCGAGGGGCCAGCAATGACTCCGCCTTCGCCGAACGTTCCGCCGAGGAAGTGGTCGGGAAAGCTTCGGGTGGCTCGCGTTTTTCAGGAAACTCCCGACGTCAAGACCTACCGGCTGATGAGCCCCCTCGGCGGAATTCTTCCCTTCGAGTTCCTCCCTGGCCAATTCCTCACGGTTGGCGTTCCCGTGGAAGGGAAGGTGGTGCGAAGGAGTTACAGCATCGCCTCGTCTCCCTCTCAGCGCGATTACGCGGAACTCACGATCAAGCGGGAAGAAGGGGGAGTGGTGTCGGGATTTCTCCACGAGCATATCCGGGAGGGGGACCTGCTGGAGCTATCCGGACCGATGGGGAGCTTCACGTTCACCGGCCGCGAGTGCAAATGCATCCTGTTGATTGGCGGGGGGGTGGGCATCACTCCCCTGATGAGCGTGCTTCGCTACTTGGTTGATCGGAGTTGGGGTGGGGACATCTACGTCCTCTACTGCGTCCACTCGCCAAAAGACATCATCTACCGCGAAGAACTCGACTACCTAGCGAGGAGACACGCGCACCTGCACGTCGTTGTCACAGTCACCCATCCGGAGGGGACCGACTGGGGTGGAGCGACGGGAAGGATTACCAAGGAACTCATTTCCAGGTCCGTCCCCGATGTGGCGAGTCGCTACGCGCACATCTGCGGCCCGGTGCCGCTGATGGAGGCAGCGAAACAGACGCTGATCGAACTCGGGGTCCCAAGGGATCGCATTCGGTTGGAGGCTTTCGGTCCGGCGCTCGGCAAACCCGAACCCGGTATTTCGTCCGAGCAACGATCGTCGAAGGCGAACGTGGAGATAGACGCAAAACTCCTACCCCTGGTGACCTTTTCGGCATCCGAACGGTCGGCGCCCTTGCCGCCGGAGAAGACGATCTTGGAGGTCGCGGACGCATTGGGAGTCGACATCGACAACTCCTGCCGGGTGGGGACGTGCGGCGTGTGTCGCGTGAAGCTCCGTTCGGGGTCGGTCACCATGGAGGTCCGGGAGGGCCTGCAACCAGGGGACGAAGAAAATGGGATTGTGCTTGCCTGTCAGGCCAAGTCGACCGGAAACGTCACCGTGGAGGCCTGATCTGTGAGGGACCGGGAACGCGTCATCGCGAGTGGGCTGGTGACATTGATGCTCGTCCTGTGGCTCGGGTTCTTTGTCCATCGCTCGCCACGGTTTGCCGGTAGCCTGGCCGGAGGAGTCTTGGGAGTTTCCGGGGCAATCCTGATGTTGGTCCCGCTCGGTTACCTCTTCGTCAAGAGAATCCCTCCGCTAAGAGGCTGGTCGACGAGCCATGTGTCGATGGCGACTCTTCTCACTTGGCACATCTACGCCGGGATCATCGGCCCGATCCTGGCTCTGTTGCACACCGGACACAAGTTTGAGAGTCCCCTGGGGATTGCATTGACGGCGATGATGCTCATCGTTGTCCTGAGCGGCTTCACCGGTCGCTACCTGATGAATCAGCTTTCGCAGAACATGCAGGAGAAAAGGGAAATGCTGACCGAACTCGAAATCGTCTATCGACAGGCCGGTGGAGCGATGAGGGATGCCCCAAAGAACGAGCGACTGCGTCGCCCCCGGGGCAATGTGATGTCCTGGTGGGTTAGTGCACTTTTCGCTTCGGGGCAAGAGTTCCGGCGAGATCCGCGATTAGACGACGTTGGGCTTATCCAGTTGGTGGACGCGATGGCGGACCTGGAGTATGCGGTAAAAACGCATGAGAGCTTCCGGCGATGGTTCGGCAACTGGCTCAAGGCCCACATTGTCATCAGCTTGGCCTTCTATGGCCTCCTTGGCCTTCACGTCTGGGCAGCAGTTTACTTCGGCCTACGGTGGTTGTCATGAGCCCGCGACGCGGTCTTCTGTGGGCAATGGCCATGGTGATCCTTCTTTCGGGAACTGGGCTCGCTTTGTCTCGTCATCCAGAGGGATCCCGATGGGCGATGGGGTCGGTGTCGACATGGCAGCGGATGGTCAGTCCGGGCGAGCTTTCGGAGTCCCATTCGTTCTTGGAACACGATTGCCGCCGTTGCCACACCCCGGTTCGGGGAGTGACAGCCGGCAACTGCATCATCTGTCACGCCAACGAAGAGGCATTGCTCGCTCGGCAACCGACCGCCTTTCATGGAACAATTGGTTCATGCTCGTCTTGCCACGCGGAGCACCTTGGGGTCGGGCATCGCTTGGTGGGAATGGATCATCGGGCGCTGGCGAGCATTGGACTGCGCATGATCCGAACCCAGGGGAGCGGCGAGGCGACCCAGGAAGCCGCGAAGCGAATCGCCGGGTGGATAGAGCATCATCAGAACAACTCCTCTGCTGATCCCGACGGTGAATCCGGAAAAGGAGCAGAGGGGGCGCTCGACTGTGCGAATTGCCACTCAAACCAGGATCGCCACCTGGGCTACTTCGGAAGAGACTGCGCGCACTGCCACCGAACCAATGCGTGGTCCATCGCCCTGTTTGTCCATCCCGCTGCGAGCTCCGTCGATTGCTCCGAGTGCCACAAGCCTCCTCCGAGCCACTTGATGGAGCATTTCCGAATGATCTCGATGCGCGTGGCGAGGCAGGAACACGCAACCGTCAACGAATGTCACTTGTGCCACCAGACGACTTCCTGGAACGACATCAAGGGGGTTGGTTGGTACAAGCACCATTGAAGTTGGTTCCCATGTGAGAAAGGACTTTGGGTGATGAAAATGACGATCGATCCGGTCTGCGGCATGCATGTGCACGAAGACGGAGCCATCTGGAGCGAATACGAAGGGAAGCGTTTCGTCTTTTGCTCCCAGTTCTGCAAACAGACGTTTTTGGCGATGCCGAGCGCCTACGCGTTGAGCCCGGCCAGCGAAGCGGCGAGGGAGGATCTTCCTCGGCGGGTCGCATACTTTTCGATGGAGGTGGCGGTCGAGCCGGGGATGGCAACGTACAGCGGAGGCCTGGGCGTCCTGGCCGGTGATACGTTGAGGTCGGCCGCCGATCTTGGTCTGCCGGTGGTCGCGGTTTCTCTTCGGAACTCAATGGGATATTTCGAGCAACTCTTGGACTCCCAAGGTCATCAACAAGAGCGGTGGTCGGTTTGGGATCTGGGCAAGTTCACCCACCGCCCGCTCGCCCAACCCGGCACGAACGTCGAGCCCCCGGACGGTATCGAGATTGAGGTCTCCATTGAGGGACGGCCGGTGAAAGTGAAAGGTTGGCAGCACGACGTGGTCGGGGTCACCGGATTCACGGTCCCTCTGATTCTCTTAGATACCGACCTACCGAACAATGATCCCCGCGATCGCGAACTCACCAGCTACTTGTATGGCGGCGACCAGCGCTACCGGCTGGCGCAAGAGGTCGTCCTGGGTATTGGCGGGGTGCGGATGCTCCGAGCCCTTGGCTATCATTCCATCAATCGTTTCCACATGAATGAGGGCCATGCGGCGCTACTGGTGATTGAACTGCTTGAGACAGGCAATTGGCCGACGTGGGACTTCCATGGAACGCGTGCGGAGTGCATTTTCACCACCCACACCCCGGTTCCGGCTGGTCATGACTCGTTTCCTTACGATCTGGTCCAGCAAGTTCTGAGCAGTCCCCTCCCGGAGCCCGTGGTGAGAATGCTTGGCGGAACCGATCGACTGGACATGACCCACCTCGGCATGAGCATGAGCCGCTATGTCAATGGGGTCGCGAAGCGCCATGCGGAGGTCTCCCGGAACATGTTTCCAGGACAGCCGATCGGAGCCATCACCAACGGCGTTCATTCCTGGACTTGGACCAGCGAGAGTTTCCGCGAGTTGTACAACCACCGGATTCCGGGGTGGGTTAACGATCCCGCAGCACTGCGCTCGGTGGTGGGAATCCCCACGGGTGAAATCCGCGACGCCCATGTCTTGGCGAAGGCCCGGCTGATCGGCGAGATCGAACGACGCACCGGTCAGAAACTGGCTCACAATGTCTTGACCCTCGGCTTTGCCCGCCGTGCGACCGAGTACAAGCGGACCGATCTGGTCTTTCGCGACATCGAGCGGTTGGCCTCTCTGGCGCGCGAGGACGGAGCTATCCAACTTGTTTTCGCGGGGAAGGCCCACCCGAGGGACGAAGGGGGAAAGGAGGCGATCCGCCGCGTTTTCGCAGCCGCCGATCGGCTCCGGGGTCGCCTCGCCGTGGTCTATCTCGAAAACTACGATCTCCCGCTTGCCGGACTGTTGACCGCCGGGGTCGATGTTTGGCTCAACACACCTCGCCGGCCGCTGGAGGCGTCGGGGACTTCGGGCATGAAAGCGGCTCACAACGGAGTGCCGAGTCTGAGTACCTTGGACGGATGGTGGATTGAGGGACATGTGGAAGGAGTGACCGGCTGGTCGATTGGGTCCGCCGACACCACGTCGGATCCGGATACCGACGCCAAGGACGCGGAAGACCTTTACCGGAAGCTTCGGGATGCCGTTCTTCCTCTGTACTACCGGAACCCAGCAGGTTGGCTTGAAATGATGCGCAACACGATCGCGCTGAACGGTTCTTTTTTCAATACCCACCGGATGGTTCAGCAGTATGCGACGAACGCCTATCTCTGAGCGAGGTCGCCGAGCTTGCCGGGCCAGCCGACATGCACCACCGGTGGAAGACGTGTTCATTCCATTATTGCGGAGTGGACGGGGCCGGAGCGGGAGGAGAGGGGAGTGGAAGGATCCGAGAAAAGTTTTCCAGAATCAGGCGTCGAACCTCGTTCTCCGCGAGATCCCAGAAGCGAGCCAGTTCGATGACCAAGTGAGCGACGTCCTGGGGGACAGCCCCGCGGCCGGTTGTTTTGGCGAACGGCCCGTCGGTTTCGGTCACGATCCGGGAGGACGGCATTCGTTGGACAAGGGCGAAGCCGGAACGGGATCGCAACATGGGGGCATTGATGGAAAAGTGGCAACCAATCTCGATCGCCCGCTCCAGTTCGCGCATGCTGCCGGTGAACCAATGCAAGATCGGAATCCCGGGAAAGCGTGGCCCGAGGGCGCTCAGGACGTCGGAGACCGCTCGGCGAGAATGAATGGAGAGGACCTTATTCGGATGAGCCGCGCAGCTCTCCAGAATTCCGGAAAAAACCGTTCGCTGGGACGCCCGAATTCGTGGATCCGGACTGCTGTAGTCGAGGCCGACCTCGCCGATGATCTTCGAGTGTGGGATCAGGCGAATCAGTTCCGGCAGTTCCCGTCCGTGGGACTCAACCAGTTCGGGATGGAGTCCCGCCGCCGGATGGAGGAAGGTCGTGGTCGAACAAAGTTCCTGGGTATGACGGAAGACCGACGGGGCGTTGGTGACAGCGATAGTGTGGATCTGCGCCCCTTCGATCTCACGGACGAGAGAAGCTGGATCGGGGAACAGATCCAAGTGGAAGTGGGCGTCAACGAGCGGAAAAAGGTTCATCGCGATGACGCCTTCGGCGATTGCTTTGACCGAGAGAGGAGGTGTCCCACCTCGTTCATCCCACGAATGAACACGTCCCCGTAAGGAAGAATATCATCAGCGGGCAAGGGACCGCTGGAGAGGACCAAGGCGCGCCGTTGTTGTTGGGACAAGCTCTTGAGTCGCTCGATGGCCATTTGGAAGGCACGGAGGTCACTCCCCGTTTGGGAAGTCGGATCCGGCGTATGGGCCAGGACATCGACGCGATAGGGAGAGTCGGGAAACCTCGCCGCCCGAGTGCTTGCTCGGCGGATGAGACAGGGGACGCAGTAACCACAGTGGACACCGGGACTACTGCCGGCGAACCGACCCGCTTCGGGATGGGAACACGACATGGAGTGGGGCAGCGACTCCTTCAGGATGTCGCGGCTTTTGCAAGCCTTGAGCATCTCTCCTTTGGTCTGAAAGCGATATGGGGTCTCGATTATGGTGGGTATTCCGAGTCCCGTGAGGAGGTTCTGAAAACTCTTCACGAAAAAGGGATGGGTGGTCCGAGTACTCAGGCTCCCCATGCGTGACGGGGTGAGGGGGATGTTGAGCGAAATGAGACCATTCTCCGCAACCACCAGGGGAGGCTGATGGGCGAGGGCGGTCGACACGAGAACGCCGAGCGAAAGGAACAAGAAGGAACGAGATCGCATCGACTGTTCGCCGGATCGTTTCTGTTTGTGAGGTTGAACAAAAAACAGGAGATCGGAAAGATCCTTATCGTAAGAGGCGCGCAGTCGCTGGAGAACATGGCTTTGGGCGGTCTTGGTCATCCCACTGCCGTGGTGACCAACCAAGACGGGCCGTTGACCGTCTTCGAAAAGATCGATCGCACCGACGAGAGAGTCCAGTCCTCCGGAAAAGAGGGCAACCACATTTGAATCAGTGGGCACCAAGACCTTGGCTCGCTTCGGCTTGGCCGGAAGTTCGAACCGTTCGGCGGCGCGAAAGTGGACATCCCAAAAGTCGCCGGTGAGGTAGGTAATGACTCGGCTAAAGTCCTCTTGGAGCGGAGCCCAAAGATCCGGTTCCCGCACCGGCATATGAAGATGGATGGAGCGCTGCCAACGATCTGCCGAAAGTTTTCGCGGGATCCGCAGATCGGTCGCATAGACGGCTGTGGCCAGGTTCAGCAAGTCGACCGCGATGGGAGAAGGCGCGAGTTCCATCGACTTGGAGATCGTTCTCAGGACATCGGTTCCGATATCCCATGGGTCAGCGGGGCGAAACAGGCCATGGGAGATGCGAGGCGCCGATTGGTCGATAGCGGGCTCGAACGAATCGTGGACTCCGAGACGCACAATCGAATTCCAGATCATGATTCACCTCCACCGATGAGGCGGTAGGCGTCGGCATAAATCCCGTCGACGAACCTCTGCCCCTCGGACCCTTGCCAATCCATGTTCAAGACGTCTCTG
>JAIELF010000027.1 GCA_019753235.1 bacterium | reverse complement strand
TACTGCGAGAAGCCTCTCACGCATGATGTCTACGAGGCGAGAACCGTGACCAAGCTTGCACAAGCGCGGGGCAAAGCGACCCAGCTTGGGACCCAGATCCACGCGATGGACAACTATCGCCGAGTCGTCGAGCTGATCGAATCCAACGCCATCGGGCCGGTCAAGGAAGTTCATGTTTGGTGCGGAAAGAGCTGGGGAGGAGGGGAACGCCCCACCGATAGGCCGGCCGTCCCGAAAGGTTTGGCATGGGATCTTTGGCTGGGCCCGGCTCCCGAGCGACCTTACCACAATACCTACCACCCGTTCCATTGGCGAAAGTGGTGGGACTTCGGGGGCGGGACGCTGGCAGACATGGGTTGTCACTACATCGACGTTGTCTTCTGGTCGTTGAAGCTTCGCTATCCGACACGCATCGAAGCGAAGTCGAAGGTTCGCGCCCATGCCGAGACCGCGGCGGTCGCGCTCGAGGTCGATTACGAATTCCCCGCTCGTGGCGATTTGCCGGCCGTGAAGATGACCTGGTACGATGGCGGTCTTCGCCCCGCCAAACTGAAGGAAGAGAAGCTTCCCGAGATCGGTGACGGCGTTCTGTTTGTCGGCGAAAAAGGAATGCTTCTGACTAATTACACAAATCATTTCCTTTGGCCCAAAGAGTCTTTCAGCGGTTTCAAGAAGCCCGATCCATACATCCCCGCGTCGATCGGTCATCACCAGGAATGGATTAAGGCCTGCAAGGAGGGTACGCCGACGACATGTTCGTTCGATTACAGCGGCCCCTTGACCGAAACCGTTTTGCTCGGCGTTGTCAGCTATCGTGCCGGCACGCCGATCGAATGGAATGCCGAGCAGATGGTCGCATCGAACAATTCCGACGCATCACGATTTCTTCGCCGAGAGTATCGTCGAGGCTGGAGTCTGACATAACCGAAGCCACCAACCCGGTAACGCCCCGGATACGCTGAACGCCCGAATGCCGGGGTAGGGCATGAACGCTCTCTTGAGAGATTCGCAAACGGATACCTGCTCTTCGTCGAATCGCTGTCGGCGATTTTCGCAAGTTCATTCAGAGCTGGTGACGGCGACGAATTGGATGGCCTCTTCCATCGCTTGGTGCAGAGCGATGAAGTCCGCCGGGTCGCCGCCGTGATCTGGGTGGGCCTTCATCGCCTTTCGACGAAACGCAAGATGAATGTCTCGCTCCGTTGCCGGCAGGCTCAAGTCGAGCATGTGGAAGCAGGCCGGCGTTTCGACTTTGGGTGTTTCGGAAGTGGGGGCCGGCTTCTCAGGCTCTTTCTTTCGTTCGTCGAAAATAACGCGTCCTTGCGAGATGAGCTTGCGAAAGATCGAGAAGGGAAGGATGTTCTCGACCACTCGGTAGCCGACCGACCAAGCACCTTGATGAGCATCACATTCGATCACTTGACTGAAAAGACGGTGATTGGGAACGATCTCCATCTCCACCACCACGATGGTGCCGATCGCAATGCAGTGAGGGATAAGAACCTTGCCGCCTCGCGAGGAGACATCGATCACTTCGCCCGCAACTTCAACGAGATGGTTATTCTCCTTGAACCGAACCCGGCAGGGAGAATCGATCGCGTATCGGCTTTCTCCCCTCTGGTCGCGCATGAAGCTTGGATCCAGTTCTAAGTCATCGACGGGTAATCCATGGCTGGCGTCAATCCTATCTACTCTTTCGAGACGGCCTTGCCATCTCGGCAGCAGTCCCACAGCAGATGCTGAAACGCGAAAACCCCTTTTTTGAGGGTAGGATCGCGAATCGGCCTCGGTCGGGAGAAAATGACACCTCCCTTGGAGCGTAGCTTGCGGATGCCGACCGCTAGGGTGCATAACATGACGAAAACGAGTCCGCCGTCGATTCCATCAGGCAGATTCGCACCCCAAGACCATCTAGGCGAGAGTCGAGTGAATCAAAAAGATAAACCCCCGGGGCTCTTGATCAGCGGCACCGACACCGGGGTCGGCAAAACGAAGGTGACCTCTTGGCTGGCGGCGGAGCTGGTCCGGCGAGGAATCAATTTGGGTTTATCCAAACCGGTTGCCTCGGGTGCCGAGTGGGTCGATGGGCTTCCAACGTGGGGGGATACCGAATCGCTTCGTCGCGTCTGCCCGATGAACCCTTCCGTCGATGAGATTACCCCGATTCGTTTCCTTGAACCGTTAGCACCGAACGTGGCCGCTCGCCGGGACCCGGCTTGGCAACAGCGAACGTTGATGCTGACCGACTACTTGTCGGCGATTGCGTGCTGGAACGGTCGATGCGAGGCACTGCTGGTGGAAGGTGTCGGTGGACTGTTATGTCCCATCACGGATCAAGCGACGATGGCGGATCTGGCCGTCGCGTGGGGCCGGCCGGTTCTGCTCGTTGTCCGTCAAGGTCTCGGAACGATCAATCACACGATGATGACATTGGAAATCGCGCGAGCACGCGGGATCGAGATCGTCGGGTTGGTGATGAATCGATCCGAGGAGGGGCCTCTTTCGCCCGCCGACCAAACAAATCGCGAAGAGTTGGCTCGATGGGTGGACGTTCCGATCTGGGGACCGATCGATTTTCAGTCGGCATTTGATCCGATACCGGCCGTCATCACAACGATGGTCGATGCGTTGCTTGAGCGTTGGCGGGCGTCGGCGTCTTCGTGATCATTGCGTGCTATAGATGGTGGTGCTTTCTTCTTCGTTGATGGGAGTTTTCAGTTGTTCGGTCTGCACGGTTGCCTTGAACCGAGCACTTCCCTCCTTGACCCCCTTGCATTTGACTCGGAAGATCGCCTCCGCGTTCGGGGCGAGCTCGGCTAAAGGATCGAATGTCAGGGATCGACCAACAATTCGCTGGCTGGTGGGGCCGTCGGCGGCGGTTGCTTCAACTTCCTCGGGAATCTCGCATGTAACGACGACACCGGTGACTCCCATGGTCCCCTGATTGAGGATGTGGATTTCGTAGATGGTTTCGCCATTGAGTTCCACAGGGTCGGCCACATCGGCGACTTCTACCGAGATCGCCGCCACTCCGCGCACGTTCGTCTCGCACTGGGCCTGGGCGATTTGTCGCTGTGCGATCATTATGGCCGGCGAGAGAGGCTGATTTCCGATCTTGCTGGCCACGCAGGTCAGCGTGAGTTCCTTCGTTTCGTGAGCGGGGATTTCGGGCATCGTCCAACGGACCATCCTTCCATCGCCGGCGACTTGTCCACCGTCGCTGGCGTGCGCGAACGATAAGCCATCGGGAAGCGGTGTGGCAACCTCCGCATGATTGACCGTCGCGGAACTCTGGTTGGTGACTTTGATCTTATAGATGCCGGTCTGATTCAGGTAGCGTTGGGCCGGCCCTTCGACTTCCAACGCCATCTGATAATCTTCGACCGTGATGGGGTGCTCGGCCGCCGTGGGGGAGAGTCCTTCCCCTTGAATGATAACCTTCACGGTTGAACTCCCCGCAACGCTTGCCGTGAGCGTCAGCGGGACGTTTCGGACTTCGCCCGCGGCAAGCTCGCCGACTTCGTATTCAAGTTCGGGACCTTCACTGTGGGCAAGGCCCGGCGGAAGAATACAGCGAAGGATCACGCCCCCTGCCGGCGAGTTTCCCCGGTTTTCTAAATCAATGGAAAGATCCATCGGCTGCCCCACCATACCTCGATCGGTGCCCGACAGATTGACGGCCACGTTCGGCGTCAACAGACGAATCTCCGACTCGACCGCCGCCGCATAACTGACCGATGCCCGCGCCAATGCGCTCGGGCTTCCCGCGTTCTTGCGGGCAATCACCGAAAAAGTAATTCGCTTGGACTCTTTAGGCTCGAGCCGACCTAGGGACCAAACCAAGGTCTGTCCCGACTGTTCACTTCGCGGATTGCTTGAGACGACTTCTAACGTTGTGTCGATCGAGTCGGTCAGGATCACTTTTTCGACGGCCGACTCTCCTTGGTTCGTGATGGTCAACTCGATGGGACAAGGAGTCCCTGCCGTCACTTGCGGAGGAACAATCTGACGAACTTCGACGGTCGGACGAATCACGTTGCCGCGAGTCGCCGTCGATGGCGTGGATGGTATCGATGAAGAGGCCGCATTGTCCGATGGAACGAGCGCTTCGGACTGACTTACCTTGCGGACCATCGGATCAATGATCGGCTTTCGGCTCGTCGACGAAGCGGTCGGCAATGTTCGCGGAAGCGTTCGGGGCTGATCATTCTTCATGGGCGCCGGCGTCGTCTCTGCCGCTTTGTTTTCGGGTGATTTGACGGGCTGTTTCTTTGTAAGCGTCGGGAGGGGCGCAACGCCGAAATGGTCGAGCGTGCGCGGAGGTGGCCCCGCCGGCGCTGCGTCGATGCTCGCAGGAGCAGGGGGATCGCCCGCCATGGAGAGACTTATCCCCACGAGAATCGTGCTGACCGAACAGATTGCCGCGACCGATCCTTGGAAGAATCGCATGACCCGACCCTCGGTGGAATGAAACTGACCCTTCGTTTACCAATGAAGGGACGCGTCGATGCTTCGTCGAGGTGCGTGGCTTACGGAGGGCGGGGATATATCTGGCCTGGCAGTGTGTCAAGAGTGATGTTGCTGATTCAAACAGACTTCACAGAGAATTGTCCCGCAAAAGAAGTGCCATCGAGGACACTTTTATCTCATCTCCTGCATCACCGATGAATTTTCTCAAGTCCCGCTAGCTCGCGCGTCGAACCAGGAAAGAGGGGTAGTTTTTGCCGGTCGTAAGACTTGGTCGAAGAAACAGGAAGAGGCTCGACGCCCTGCCTGCGTAGGACGAGACGGCGTTCTTTCGCTTGTTTTCAATTCCATCTAGGGCCTTTCGGCAATCGTCTGCCCCAGGGAGCCAACGAGCATGGCCAAGCAATACACTTTCGCCTTCACCGCGTGTGCGATTCTTTGGGCGACGTCGGCCGCCTCGGCCCAGATCGGTTGGTCGGGCTACGGCTACTCAAACGGTTATGGCATCGGCGGACGAACTGGATGGATAGCTCCCTCTCCTTGGATGATGGGTGGCCGGGCCGGTCTCTACGGCGGTTACGGAGGAATCGGCGGGCCGAGAGCCGTCACTTGGTACACCCCGGGGCAAGGATACTCAAGTAATGTCCAAACGGGACTACCTTGGAATCAGGGTGGGGTCGGCCGATCTGCTCGAGGGTTACCCCCCTCGGCAATGGACGATGCTTCTTCAATCGCTCGGGAAGAGCGAGCCGCTCGGCGAATGGATACGCTTCTTGCGTTGAAGGATTACGAGCGCGAGCGTCGACGCGAAATCTATCGAACGGAAACAATGCTTGCCGCGTCAGCAAAGAAGAAGGAAGCGGGTAAGGGAATCGCGAAAAAGTCGACCAAGTCAAAACGCCCGACGCCCCCGCTTTTGTCGGAAATCGACGATCAGCCCAGCCAAACCGTTCCGTATGAAAAGCGACCCACCAGCACCCCCGAGGTGCAACCGACCGTGACGAGCCCCGCCAGCGCCACCCAGAAAGAAGCAAAATAGCTCGCGATGTTTTCCCGCTGATACAACAGCATCAGGATAGTGGTCCTACACGCGAGACATAAATGCTTGCTAAACGAATCGTGCCTTGCTTGGATGTGAAGGGTGGCCGGGTCGTCAAAGGGGTCAACTTCGTCGCTCTGCGCGATGCGGGCGACCCGGTACAGGTTGCTGCTCGTTATGAAGACGAAGGGGCCGACGAACTGGTCTTCCTCGACATCACCGCCAGCCACGAAGAGCGAGGCATCTTGCTGGATGTTGTCGAGCGGACCGCTTCGGTCTGTTTCATGCCGGTGACCGTCGGGGGTGGGATTCGGACGCTGGACGATATTCGCGATCTCCTGAATGCCGGCGCTGATAAAGTCTCGATCAATTCAGCGGCATGCAAGGATCCTCAGTTCGTCTACGAGGCCGCTCAGCGATTCGGCAGCCAATGTATCGTTGTCAACATCGACCCGAAACGAGTCGTGCAGCCGGACGGCTCAACCAAGTGGGAAGTCCACATTCACGGTGGTCGGCGTTCGACCGGCTTGGAAGCAGTTGCGTGGGCCCGGCGAGTGGAAGAGCTCGGTTGTGGCGAGATTGTTCTCACTTCGATGGATGCCGACGGAACCAAAGATGGTTTCGACCTAGAGATGACCACCGCGGTTGCGCAGGCGGTTCAAGTCCCGGTTGTCGCGAGCGGCGGGGCTGGCAAGTTGGAGCACTTTCGCGATGCGTTGACGATGGGTGGCGCGAGTGCCGCCCTGGCTGCCAGCATCTTTCACTACGGCGAATTCACTATTCAAGAAACCAAGCGTTACCTCGCCAGCCAAGGGGTCCCGGTCCGTTTCACACCTTCCTCCTGATCCGCCACGAGCGCCCCCGCCGGCCATCCGACGATGTTCGATACAAGGGCTCGACGGAGGTCTTCTGACGGCAGGAGTTCCTTTTCAATTTCAGGAAATCTGCCGGCTTGCCAGCAAGTGCGTAAAATACGATCGTCAAAAAGGAGAGCATGTATCCATGGCGACCGCAGAAGCAGCGAAGGTTCCAAAAAGCTCGTCCGGCCCCGAGATCGACAAGTTCTTTCGCATCTGCATGAAACTGAGCGGGTCGGATCTTCACCTGAAGGTCGGCTTGCCGGTGATGATTCGCCACAAGGGCGAAATCCGACAGATGGACATGCCGCCGCTCACCGCTGCCGAGATGGAAAGGCTTTGCGTCGCGATTCTGGATGCTCGCCAGAAGGAGATTTTTGCAACCGACGGCGGCGTCGATTTTGCGCATGTTGTGGGGGATGACGAAGCTCGTTTCCGCGTCAACCTCTTCAAGCAGCGTGGCGCGTACGGCATGGTCGCGCGATTAGTGAACGCGAACATTTTGCCCTTTGAGAAACTCTTTCTTCCGCCTTGTCTAGGCGAAGTGTCGCTGCAACCGCAGGGCCTGATCATTCTCGCGGGGATTACCGGCTCGGGGAAAAGCACGACCATTGCCTCGATGCTGCAGTACGTCAATAGCCGAAGGCGCTGCCATATTTTGACGATCGAAGATCCCATCGAGTATCTCTTCAAGGACGACAAAAGCGTCATCAATCAGCGCGAAGTCGGCATCGACGTTCGCAACTGGGAGATGGCCCTGAAGCATGCGGTTCGTCAAGATCCCGACGTTATCCTTGTGGGCGAAATGCGAGATCGCGAAACGTTCTCTGCTGCCGTCCATGCGGCCGAGACCGGTCACTTGGTTTTCGGAACCATTCACGCTTCGAGTTCTCCGTCGACGATCGGGCGTATTTTGGACCTCTTCCCGGCCGAGGATCACCGAGCGATTCGGCAATCGCTGGCGTTTAACCTCCGCGCAATCGTGGCCCAGAAGCTTGTGAAAACCACCGACGAATGGCAGAAAAAAGGAGTCGGGCGCGTCCCCATCAATGAAGTCATGATCGTCAATCCCAGCGTCCGCAAGGCGATTGCCGAGGAACTGGACGAACGACTTTCCGACATCATGAAGAGCTGCGAAAACGAGGGGATGCAGGATTTCACCAAGGCGCTCCTCGATCGGGTCGAGTCAGAAATGATCACTCGCGAGGCCGCTTTCGAAATCGCTCCTAACCCGGATGCGCTTAAGATGGCCCTGAAGGGTATCAAGCTCCCCGTCTCAGGTCTCGCTTAGCAGGAGCGGGCCATTGGGTTCGCAAGAGAAGTACCTTCGCCCCGATGTGATTCGACAAGTTCAACGGCTCGACCTGCGCGCTCGCTTCATCGTGGAAGGTTTTCTTTCCGGCTTACATCGAAGCCCGTTTCAAGGGTTTTCTTCCGAGTTCAGCGAGCATCGCAAGTACGAACCAGGCGACGACATTCAGTACATCGACTGGAACGTCTTCGCGCGGACCGATCGCTACTACGTCAAGAAGTTCGAAGCGGAAACCAACCTGACGGGATACCTCGTCATGGATCTATCCGCCTCGATGAATTACACCTTTCAAGAGGATCTCACGAAGTTCGAGTATGGCATCTGTCTAGCCGCGGCACTTGCGCATCTGATGATCAAACAGTCCGACTCGGTTGGATTGGTGACCTTCGATGAAAAGCTTCGTTTGAGCATGCCCCCCAGCAGCCGGCGAGGTCAGTTGGGCAAAATTCTCGCAACGCTGTCGCGATTGCAACCGACCGGTCCGACCAACGTGGCTGGCTCGCTGCATCAAGTCGCCTCGCTGGTCCCTCATAAGAGTTTGGTGCTTCTCTTTAGTGATCTGTTGGCCGAGCCGGAACCGATCATCGATGCGCTTCATCGGCTTCGCCATCGAGGGAACGATGTGATCGTCTTTCACATTCTGGATGCAGCCGAGGTCGGTTTTCCTTTTCGTGGCATGACCGATTTTCGAGATAACGAGAGTGATCAACGTGTCGTTGTGGATGCCGACGGTGTTCGGGCCGACTACTTAGCTGCACTGACAGAATTTCGTGATCATCTGGCGACCGAGTCGGCCGAGGCCGGCATCGACTTTGTTCCCGTCGATACCGGTATGCCCTTCGACCGGGCTCTGGTTGAGTATCTCCAAAAGCGAACTCGAAGGGGGTAAAGATCTCACTTTCGAACTGCAGAAGAGAAATTTCTGTCGCTCGCCCTTCAAACGTCGAAAGTTGTCAAATCACTGGCTAACGTCTAAGCCTGGGTGATTATCTCCTTGCTCAGGATGAAAGTTGATGCGCCGTTTCGTCTGTGGCCATTGTCAGCAACCGCTCGAGTGGAACTGGCGAATTGGGGGCACTTCCGTAGGCTGCACCGCGTGCGGCAAAGAAACGCTAGCGCCGGTGTTAGAGTCAGAATTCGTGGAGCCAGCACCGACGCCCCCCGTCCCTTCCGCAGGAAGAAGCCGTTGGAAAACGGTGGGGCGGACCATCCTTCGGACGGCGGGGCTGTTACTTTTAATGATCGCGATTCGCGGGGTCGGTCGGATCGCAAAGAAGGTGGATTCGAGCTCTTTCAACTTCCAAGCGACTCCGCCCGCTCAAATGTCGCCGGAGGAAGAACGGCAACTCGGGTCGTATCTGCTAGAGCGAAGTCGACTCGCCAAAAGTTACATCGAGCAAAAAAAGGCAAAACTGGAAGAGGAGCAACAACGACCGGAGAAGGTTCTTGATGAGAGCGTGCTGCCCGCACCGGGGAACGTCGCGCCGCTGTTTCCCCCCTGAGTGGCCGGCAGCAGATAAAGCAGGGGAGAATTAGACGCGTTTGGCGACGTTCGCGCTTACCACATCGAGGGTGATCCCTAGCGATCACCCTGCCGGGCCGAGATCGAATAGAAGGAAGTTTGCTGGCGTTGTCTCGGCCATCAGCGTGACGGCCTCTTCATCTTCGATGCCGACGGCGTCGCCGGGTCCAAGTTCGGTCTGCCCAATCTTCAACGTCCCGTCGACCACATGAAGCCAAAGGCCCCGGCCTGGGCGGAGGGCGTACTCGATCCGCTCACCTGCGACGGCGCGTCCCTGCCAGATCTCGGCATCCTGCGCGAGCGAGACCGCGGTTTTGGGATCGTGGGGGTGGGCCAACAATCGCCAAGGAGAACCGTTCCATGCTTTGGGCTCGGCTTGTTGATAGGCCGGCGCGAGACCAAGCCGATCGGGCTCGATCCAAATCTGAAGAAAGTGTGTTGGCTCGGTCGGCGATGGATTGAACTCGCTGTGCCGAATTCCGGTCCCGGCCGACATCGCTTGGACTTCGCCGGGACGAAGGACCGATCCATGCCCCAGCGAGTCGGCATGCTCCAACTCGCCGGCCAGGACCAGAGTGATGATCTCCATATTCTTGTGCCCATGCATGCCGAACCCGGCGGCAGGCTTGATCCGGTCGTCGTTGATGACTCTCAAGGAACGAAAACCCATCTGGTCGGGATCGAAATAGGTGCCGAACGAGAAGGTGTGCTTGCTGTCAAGCCAATCGATCCGCGTTTGGCCTCGATCTTGGGATGGTCGAAGGCGAATCATGGAGTTCTCCTTTGCTTTCGAAGCATAGAAAAAGGTCGGGAGGAATGCCTGTGAGTCGCATTCCGCCCAGGCGGACGCGACTCTCGGACGACTCTCCCAGTTCCAGGACTTGGGAATTGATACAAGAGAGCGATCAGACCCGATTCTGGGGGAAATGGAGTGTCCCTCCCTTGCCGAGCGGGCTCAGGTTGACTATCTGAAAGAACAAGGGAAAGTATTGTTTTGACCCCTGCGGATGCCGATTCAAAATACGGCAAATAGGTCGTTGGGGGAAAGCTGGATTCTTCTTGCCCCTTAAAAGGGTGGGATGGTCCAGGTATCGCGGGGACTCCAAAGCGGGAGGGTTTGGGTTTTGAGAATGCGGCTTCGTTCGGGCGAGCACATCGAGGGCGCCCTTAAAAGATTCAAGAAGCTCATCGAGCGAAGTGGAATCCGTACCGAAATGAAGCGGTCGGCCTACTACGAGAAGCCGAGCGAGCGACGTCGCCGAGCCGAGCGGAAGCGACTCAAGAAGATCCGCCAGGCGACGCAAGAAGCCCTGACTGGCACCAAGACCAAGTAAATCCAGGTTCCCTACAGGCCCCGAGCCTCTTTTGCAGAACATCATTGGCCCGCCTTTAGACCTTCTTTGGGAAGGAGACTGAAGGCGGGTTTCTGCTGCGCCTTCCCTCTTCCCCCATCAGCCCACGGACCTCGATGAACCCGTTTGTGCCGATCTTTTTTCGCGGAATTTTCGGGTCCGTTTTCTCGTGTCTCTGAAAGGGTTCTCATAAACGGTTTTCCCCATGGAATTTAGGGAGTGCAAGAGGACTTCCTTCAACCTTAAAAACCCGTTGCATTGAAGAGACCCTTTTCCTAAAGTTCGCCCCCCATGGAGCCGACAAGCGGAAACGCTCGTCGGGCTCGATCGGAGGGGCCGAGCGGCATGTCTGGCTCGACTTCACCCAGGGGACGGAGAGCGGGAAGCTCTCCTGAATCACTCATCACGAGTGCAATCAACAAGGATGTTGCTGATGGGAATGCTCGGCTATTCGTCAACGATGCTGGTTGTTGTTCTTCTCTCGGATCGGCCTGCCATCCAAATCGAGCCAGAGTCGTCCGCGCCGGTTCGGCTGGAGGAGATCAAGAAGTCCTCGGCTCCTGCCGGCCATGTTCAGCCCAGCGTTCGACTCGAACAGTCGGCCGTCCTCGACAAGCTTCGTCTTCAGTCGGCGATGCGTTCCGCCAAAGAGCTCCTGGCGGACCAGCGTTTCACCGATGCAATCGCGACGCTTGAATCTTGCTTGGATCAAACCTCCGCCCCTCCGGAACTTCTGATGCTTTTGGAACAGTGCTATCGCGGCCGAATGGCCGAGCTGGTGGCGTCGGGTTCTTCCCGAGAGGCTTCCATGGTTGCGGAGCGGCTTCGCGCGATGGCTGGCAGCGCAGGCAACTCGGGCCGAGGATGGATGGATCGATTTCTTCCTGCCCGAGCCGAAGCCGACTCGTTGCCGGCACAAGTCGACAAGGAATCTCTCCCGACGACGACGCCTCCCTCGGCTCTCAAGACGTTGCAAATGCCGGTGCAGGCGGCGTCAAAGATGGGCAAGCAGATGGTCGATTCCGTGAAGTCGATCATTCCTCGCACCAAGCCCGCCGAGACGATGCAGGTCCGGGCGAAACTCGACGACGGCGAATCGTTGACGCCGACAAGCGAGATTGATCGAGCACAAGCGCTGTTTGCCGAAAAGCGTTATCCCGAGGCACTGACGGCTTTCGAGAAGTTGGCCGCCGATCCTCAGATCGACACGAAGCCGATCGAGGTTCGCTGGGGCTACTGTCTCTTGGTGGTCACGATTAAGAGGTACAACGATCTGCTGGACGGCGATTGGAAATCAATCGAGGCGGGCGTTTGGGAAGAATTGAAGGGGGATGTTCAGCGAGCCTACGATCTCGCGCCCCGGATTCATTATTGCCAGAAGGTGATCGATGCGCTCGAAGCTCGCGTGCAGTTTGCTCGCCAACAGCCTCGCGCTGCGGCTTCTCCGAATGCCACGATCGAGAATAGCCAAGCCTACGGTCTGGTCAGCAGTAAAATCGAAGAGCCGACACAAGCTGTTCGTCATTTGAACCAAGCGGCCGGCTCCTGGCAGATTGCCGAGACTCGTAACTTCATCATTTACCATCGTGATCGCCCGCTTGCCGAGGATGTTGGCGCTCGAGCGGAGAAAGCTCGGCAATACGCGATCGAGCTCTGGTTCGGTAATGATCCCGCCTCGGATTGGCAGCCCAAGTGCGAACTCTATCTGTATCCTTCGTCGCAAGAGTACAGCATGGCAACGGGGGTGCCGGCCGAGTCGCCTGGGCACTCGAAGGTTCTCAATCAATCGGGACAGATTCAATCGCGTCAGGTCTTCTTGCGAATGGATGATCCGAGCGCACAGAAGGCGGTGTTGCCGCACGAGGTGGCGCACGTCGTCTTTGCCGGTCGGTTTGGCAGCAGCACGGTGCCTCGCTGGGCCGACGAGGGGATGGCGGTTCTCACCGAGCCGCTCGACATGCAGAATGCGCATCTAAAAAATCTGGCTCGGTGCTATGCCACGGGAGCGGGCTTCAGTTGTGCTCAGGTGATGACGATGGGCGAGTATCCTCCCGGAGAACGCATGCGAGACTTCTACGCTCACAGTGTCGGGATTTGCCGAAATCTGGTCGAGAAGCATGGCCATGCGAAGCTGATTGCATTTCTTCGACGGGCTCTGGAGACCGGCAACTACGAGACCTCGCTGCAAGAGGTGCTTGGCAAGCAAAGCTTCTCCGAATTAGAGGGTGAGTTTCGTCAGTTCGTCGGCAACATCGCCCCCACGGGCCCCCTCTCCATGGCCCGGTAATTCGCATCAGAAAAAAGCGAGACTCGTCTCCTGCGCCGCATCGTCGCCAAAGCGCGGCAGCGTTTAGGTAATGCGAGATCAACCCGCTCGCTACAATGACGGACATCTCTCGAAGGAGGATGTCCCCCTGCATTGGCGATGGGTTGCGATTTTACTTCTGACAGCGATTGCTGGGTGCGGCGGCCCGCGCTCGGGTGAACTCGTCGTTTACTGCGCCGTGGATCGAGAATTCTCGCAACCGGTCCTGGATGCGTTTTCGAAGAAGACCGGCATCATCGTGCAAGCGAAGTTCGATACCGAGTCGACGAAGTCGGTTGCCCTGGCCGAGCAGATTCTTCGCGAACGCCAACGGCCTCGGTGCGATGTCTTTTGGAATAACGAAATCCTTCACACGATTCGCCTGGAACGAGCGGGTCTTTTCCGCGCCACCTATCCTTCCGAGATGGATCACTATCCTGTTGAGACTCGCTCGCGGGAGAATCTTTGGCATGGTGTGGGAGCTCGAGCGCGCGTGCTTCTCGTGAACACCAACCGTGTCACGGCGGAGGAAACCCCTCGCCAGCTTGATGATCTTGCCGATGATCGTTGGAAGGGCGAGATCGGCTTGGCCAAGCCGTTCTTTGGGACAACTGCCACTCAGATGGCCGCGCTCGCGGCCGTGATGGAGCAGGATCAGTTGGCCGACTGGCTTGATCGGTTGAGGGCAAATGAAGTCCGGATTCTTTCTGGCAACAAACAAGTGGCGATTGAGGTCGGCAGCGGCGCGCTCGCCATGGGTCTCACGGATACCGACGACGCGCTGGCCGAGCTGACAGCTCATCGGCCGGTCCGAATTGTCTATCTCGACGCAGCCGTCGACCAGCGAGGGATTCTGCTGCTTCCCAACACTGTTGCCGCCATGGTGGGGAGTGCGAATTCAGCAGAGGCAGACGCCTTTGTCAATTTTCTGGTTTCTCAAGAAGGGGAGTCCCTTCTCAACAACGCTCGTTGCGGGCAGATTCCGCTGCACGATACGCTGACGCCGGCATGGGAACCGAGCCCACCCGCGGGGGGTAAGCTCATGGTGGTTGATTTCGCTCGGGCGGCAGATCTTTGGGAGAGCGTTCAACATTTGGTTCGGTCTCGTCTGGTGGGGCCGTGATGGCGAGCCGAGAATCGATCCGGTGGCCGATCATCTTTGTTTTTCCGCTTCTCTTGCCCGCCCTCTGGTCACTGATTCAGTCTGCTGCTCAGACTCGCTCGCTTGACGTGAATCCCATTGTCGGCTTGCTTGGAACGACGCTGGCTCTCGGAATCGGGTCGGCATGCCTGGCGGTCCCTTGCGGATGGGTGTTGGCAATCGTGCTGGTGCGATTAGGTTGGCCGGCGCGCTTGTTGTTATCGCTATTTCTCATCACGCTCGCGTTTGTTCCACTCGCGGTGCAGGCGGGGGGATGGATCTCGGTCATCGGTCCCTACGGATGGATTACTCCTCGCGATCTTGGTTTAGGTGTCAGCGTTCGAACAGGGCCGGCGGCGGCGATCGCCGTCATGCTGATTCATGCACTCGCCTTCCTTCCGTGGGTGGTCGGCATTTTGGCGGGATCGCTCGCGTGGCATGGCATCGACATCGAAGAATGGGCCCTAACGTTTACCGGGCTCCCCAACGTGCTGACCCGCGTTCTTCTTCCGGTCCATCGCGATGCAACCATCCTGTCGGCATTCGTTGTTTTGGCGGGGGTTTGGTCGGACATGACCGTCACCGATCTCTTTGCCATCCGAACCTTGGCCGAGGAGATTTATGTCGAGATGGAAGCGGGCTCGATCGGTACGCAAGGGTTGCCCGTCGTCCTAGTCTCGATGCTCACGGGGGTAGGGATCTCCCTTCTTGTGAGCAAGGCGATGGTGCGCGAACTGGATCGGCCGGCCTCCGTTGGCTTCGCATCCCCTTGGGATGTGGTCGGCTTGGCGAGGTCTCACTCTGCAATCGCGATCCAACTGCTTGGCATTTCGATCATGGTGTTGCTCACGCTGCCGCTACTGGCACTTGGGAGGCAAGGGTTCGCGTCGTTTTATCCGTCGGGGTGGTCGACCACCGGCGGTTGGGGTGATGTTCGACTGATCGGTTCGAGCCTGTTTATTTCGAGCGCCTCGGGTTTTGTCGCGACACTGTCGGCCACGGTTCTTGCCTGGTGGTACATCAACGAGTCGCGTCCACGACGCGCGGGGGCGATCATGATCGCGATGTTCGCGATGATGATACCGGGCCCGGCCATCGGACTGGCCATTGTGGAGATGTTGAGTCGGCCGAGCCCGGGCGATCTCTTAGGGAGGTTCTACGATAGCGCCTTGGTGATCATCTGGGGACAAGCCGCTCGCGCTTGGCCGTGGGTGTTTCTCGTGTTGGCAGGGGCGATGTCGCGATACCCGAAGTGTCGCTGGGAACTTCTTTATCTCGAAGGAGCATCATCATGGATGCGATTTCGTTTGGGGCCGCTCGGGGAGCTATGGAACATCGTCGCGGGAGGGTTCGTCTTAGGGACCGCGTTATGTTTAGGAGAACTCGCGACCTCGAAGCTCATCGCGCCGCCAGGCGTCGAGCTTGTTTCCACGACGATGTTTAGCCTGCTCCATGTGGGAACAACGCAGGCACAAGCCCGATTGGGGCTGATGGTTTGGTTGGTCTCGGCATTGATGGTGATTGCCGGCTGGGGAATGCAACGCGGGAAGAAAAAGAGGCAAAGGTAACGTTGCATCCCAGGCGCGAAGGCATCAGTCCCCGCGAACGTCGCATCATCGAAGAGACTAAGTCAACGATTCGCTTGAGTGGAAGCGACCGATTTCGGTCCCTTCGCGAACGATTAGGATGCAGACTTGCCTTCCCGAGACGAAGTAATGCGTCACTATGTTGTTGGCGGAATGGGTGACGGCAACATGAGGTCTCCCCAACTGAAAGGGGAATTGCCGAGCCGGGACGATCAACAGCGTGGCTCGGTCGGCACCCGAAGCGAGTTGATAGGCCGGCATCTGCTTCCCAAGGAACTCGACCATTTTCTGACCGGCGCAGGTATTGGGATTAATGACTTTGGGCCAGGCCGATGTTGGCACGACCGCGGTCAAGGGGGCAGCCTCGTCGATCACGACGCGATGAATCGATTCTAGCTTGCCGGCCAAGACATCGGAATCGAGCGGGGGCCGACCAAAAAAGGGCTGCATCACAACCGCTACAAGGAGACTGGCCGCCAACCCAACCACCGCCGCTGCCCAACCTCTTCGCCGACGGTGATTCCGGACGTTTTCGTGACGCTCCTGCATTGTCGCCTTTACTCGGCGCCTAAGACTCTCCGGGACGGGTAGATCGTTGATGAGACGCCGGACGTGACGATCGAACGACGCGATGGAGGGATCGATCGGTAATAGCCGAAGGTTTTCGTCGCCTCGATCAGGAAGTTCGCGCCGCTCACGGGGAGTCAGTTTGGGTGCCGACGAGTTGGGATCCATGTTGAATTTCCTCGTGGCCCTGTGCCGGTTCGCTTGGGAATCAGTTCGTTCACCCCTGAGGGAGCGTCTGCTCGACGGGGACCAATTTCTCCCGCAAGTATGCTTTGCCGCGAGCGATTCGGCTCATCACCGTTCCCAGCGGAACATGGAGAGCCTCGGCAATCTCTCGATACCGCATATCCTCGAAATAGAACAAGAGGAGTGGTTCGCGGTAATCGGTCGGCATCGCGTCGAGCAATTCCATCAAACGCTCGGCGGCAATTTGCTCTTCGATCGCTCCCTGTCCCGGCTCGGCCATCGGCAACTCATCGAGTTCGAACAACTCGGTCGGCACGGCATGCCGACGTTGCTTGAACAATTGATGGCGTAGAATTTGAATCAACCAGGCCCGGGCAGAATCGGGCGAACGAAGCTGATCGATCTTTTCTGCCGCCACTAAGAAAGTCTCGTGGACGGCATCCTCGGCATCGGTTGACGAACGGGTCAGGCGGAACGCGTAGCGGTACAGCAGATCGAGGTGATCTCTCGCGAGAGTCTCCACCGAAAGCGGTGCCGGCTGGCTCACCATCACATCCTCTTTTGGACTAGAGATCGAGCGAGGTCTAATTATTCCCGTCTTTCGCCGATTTTGCCTGATTCTTGGGATCCGAAAAGTCGCGCCGAGAAAATCTCCACAATTAGGGAATAAACCATCCCTCTTCTGACTCCTGTTGTAGGAAAACCATTCTGATCGACCGATTGGCTGAGTTCAAGGCAAAGCCGAGCGACCGAACAGCGTGGTGAGTCAGTTCGCAAACGGGCTGATTCAATCCAAAGGGCGATGGGCCAAAGGCGATCCATGGTCCTGGCACCGGCTGGTCCAAGGGGGGCTGGCGTGCAAATGGTTATTTGCAAAACGGAGATCTACACCATGCGTACGCTGCTTGCGTCGCTCATGCTCTCGATGGTTGCGTTCACCTTCGTCGGTTGCGAACCGGCTAAGGAAGCTCCTAAGGCTGCCGAGCCCGCCAAGATGGAAGGGGCCAAGATGGAAGGGGCTCCCGCTGCTGCTCCTCCGGCCGAAGAGAAGAAGTAAATCGAAACGGTTCACGATGGCCTTGCCGATTATCTCGGCATGGTCAAGAGGACCGCTCCGTTTACTCTCGGAAGTCCAGAACGTGCATCTTGGCTTCCTTCTCTACGAAGAAACTTTAAGAAGGGTTGGTCCCGCGGGGACGAACCCTTCTTTGCGTTAGAGCACGCATTGGCCTGGGCCGACCTTCTTCGGGACCGCCGACGACCGTCAAGAAATGGGAGTAAACACCTTGGCTGGGATTCGAACCTTTCTGGCGGTTGGGATCTCGCGCGATGTGAAACGGCGAATCGAACAATATCTTCGGTCGGCAGTCGATCGAGCGGGTGATTCGGTCCGTTGGACGCCGGCTGTACGCTGGCATGTCACGCTGGTTTTCCTGGGGGATCTCGCTTCGGACGAGGTGGTCCATGTTTGCCGAGCCGCTGCCGAGGTCGGTACGACGGCGCCCGCATTCGATTGGAAGGTTTCGCCGTTGGGGGCATTCCCCAATCCGGAGAGACCCCGCGTGATCTGGGTGGGCGTCGAAGACATCGATAAGAGAATGCTCCAACTCCACCGATCATTAGTAGACGAGCTGGAGAAACGAGGAATCGTGCCCGAGGACCGCCCCTTTCGCCCGCACATCACCGTGGGACGAACCGTCCGCGGAGAACCCCTTCCGCCATCAATGAAAGAACTTCTCCTAAGTCCCCCGGGATGGGCCGGGCCGATCGAACATGCCGACGCGCTCGCGGTCATGTCCAGCAGCCTCGATCGCCGGGAAGCCGAGTACTCCATTTTGACGAGTGTTCCGCTCGAAGGGGATGCCGACCCGGAGCGGAAAGAGTCGGTCTGCGACGATTGAATTTTCGGGCCAGATGGATCTCCTTGCGTCATCGATCTTGACCTCGATCACGGTCGCCTACGATAGTAGATGGAGATGCCGCCTGCGGGATGGTCGTGTTTTTTCCCGCGGGCCTGTTGATGTTCTCGTCAGACTTCGAAAACTCGGCGGAGGTTGATCATGAAGCGGCACGTTGTTGGGCTCGGGATGATGATCATGTTGAGCAGCGGCGCGTTTGCCGGCGACATTCAAGGTGAATACCTCGAAGCTCGCAATGCGGACATCTGGACCGGGCCTTGTTTTGCCAACGGCGAAGTCAACATCATTGGCAACAAAGCGACGATGGCCTGGAAGGTGACCACGGGTTCGTGGGAGGGAGTCGATCTAACCGGTCGTTCGATCGTCGCGGTCGTCTTCGGGAATCAGACTTTCGGTCTAGGCAAGCCGGTCCAAACCCGCTCGGTGTTGATCGTCGATTCCTCGGCCAGCTCAGCACAGCGCGAAGCCTTGATTTCGCTCGCCAAGCATCAATCGCAAGACATGATTCAGCACGTGATCGCGATCGAGACCGCGCCTATCGCGATGGCAACGGGGTACTGCGATGGTCGAGGATGTGCTCGGCTCGACACCAGGTTCGTCAAGATCACCACGCGTTGCATGCACGATAAAGACAGCATCTGCGGGCACGAAGATCTATTCTACCCGATCCTCTCGGCCGTCGATGACAGCTATGCCGCATACACGATCGAACACGACTTTGTCGGCCAGCAGATGAACGAGACGTTCTCGCACGGCAATTCACGAAGCGCGATCATCGGGCACTTTTCGGCTCGGCCGGTGCCGACGGTCGCCCTGAGACAAAGTTTCGATCGTTAATGGTGTCGGGATCGCCCGTTCCACCCTATCAGTAGAGTCCTTTGGCGGATCTTTTAGCCGGCGATGAGGATTGCCGTGGCCAAGCGAGTTGACCGCTGGCGCGGATTTTCGCGGGCCGATTGTCGTCTCTGGCATTGTTTTCTCGGAACAAGCAGCGATTTTCCTTCCTCCGGTGATTATCCTCATCATCAGCGAGCGTGATGGAGTCTGGGTTAATCTTCGATTCTCGGAGAGGGTGAGCAGATGAGAGGTTGTTTGTTCGTCGCCAGAGCGATGTCTCTTGGTTTGGTGATGGCACCAGCCGCCTGGGGCCAAAGCGAGCCCGCCCCTCCGGAACGTTCTGAAAAGAAGGCTCCACCCAAACTGACCGATGTTCAACAGAAGGTCGCGACCATCACGGTAGACGGGGCAGCAGTGAAGGGGGCCCTGGTTGAACGGCCGGCGCTGGCTCTGTTGGGGAAAGATGCCGTCGCCCTCGTCGATTCGAACTCCGAGGTCGACGGGAAATCTGAAATCACCAGTCGCTTCGATGGTCAGAATTATTTCTTCTCGTCGATCGAAAACAAAACGAAGTTTGAACAATCCCCCGGTCGGTACGTTCCCGCCTTGGCAGGTTACAGCGTCGTCGCTTGGAAGAACTCGGCCAAGCTCGTTCCGGGGACGCTTGCTTGGCGAAGCGCTCTGAACGATCGTTTGTTTCTCTTCGCTAATGAGGAGGAAAAGAAAGCTTTCGATTCCAGCAGCGACGCGTTTGAGAATGTTGACCTCGGGCTACAGGGATTTTCACCCGTGGTGCTGGTCGAGGAAGAAGTTCTTCGTCGTGGCGACAAAAAAGTGGAGGTGATCTTCGAGGGTCGGCGTTTTCGATTCGCGTCGGCTTCCGATCGGGACGTTTTCGCGGCCAACCCCGGCCGATACTTTCCGGTGCTCGGGGGGCTCGATGTGGCCTTGCTAGCGCAGGGAAAGCTTGGACTGGGCGCCGCGAAGAATTCGGTCGTTTATAAGAATCGGCTTTATTCATTCGCGACACCCGAGACTCGTGACCAGTTCGTCGCGCAGGCCGAAGCTCTTTCCGACTTCGATATTGCTCGTGGCGGTGTTGATCAGGTGGCCCGCGTTGATGGGAAAGGGGAACCGGTCGGCCATTACGGGATCAGCGCGATTCATCGCGGCTTGAGATACCTTTTTGTCGACGAATTCAATCGTGAACGCTTTCAACAAGATCCCGAGAACTACTTGAGTGCTGCTTCCGGGTCGGCTCCGCCAGTCAACTCGACGCCTCCCGCTCCACCAGCATCGGCGCCGACGGGCAAGGCCGCTCCCGCACCCTCCGCGACGGCCGACCCGAACGTGGAGGAACCCGAGCCCGTTAAGTAATCAGAAGAGACCGCTTTTCTGGCGGACCTCTTCGATTGATGTTGAATTCGAATCACCAAGCTCGCGTTCGTTTGTAGGTCTGGTGGGGGCGGTACGCTTCTGCGTATTCGACGAGGGATTCTCTCCCTCGCGATTCCATTTGATGACGAACGAGCGCCGCGAACGGATGCGAGGATCCTCCCGGCCCCCGGGCAAGCTGCGATTCGTGCGAGGCGAGCCGATCGACCTTTCCCGGTCCCCATGGGCTGACATCGACAAACAGGGTCGGGTCGAAGCCCGTCATCCCAAAAGTATCACACCACCATAGTGCCGGCTGCTGAGTTAAGGGGGGAAGATTCTCGGTGATGAAACCCTTCGACGCGCTCATCCATGAAACGCTCAGGGCAAGCTGAGCGCAAGCTTGGTGGTCGGGATGGTAGTCTTCGGGTGGATGGGCAATCACGAGTGTGGGGCGAAACTCTCGAAAAGCAGCAAGCAAAAAGGCCCGCCCTGGCTCGCCGTCGACTAGGCTTCCATCATCAAAGATTCCGCGAATGATCGTTGCCCCGATGGCCCCAGCATTGCGAGCGGCCTCGCCGAAGCGAACATCGGCCAGGTTCGGCAGCGGAGGATCGGGCTGCCCTTTGTCGCCGCGACAGAGATAGGCGACGCCGATCGCTGCCCCTTCGGAACGGGCACGCTCGAGCAATCCCGCGCACATGAGATCTGCATCGTCGGGATGGGCCATGACGGCCAAGATTCGTTCGCCTGCGAAGGAGAGTCTCATCGTGTTCCTTTTCCCCCATCAGCCACAAAGTTGTTCGATCAAGAATTAGGGCTGATGAGTTTCTCTTTATTTGGTGATCAGGTTGTCGTCGAGTAGAATAGGCCGCGTTGGGTTCACAGAAACAACTCTGATAGGAGAAGCAAAGATGGTTCGCCATTGGCTGCTGGGTTTGGCATGTGTTGGTTTCGTCGCCGGTTGCAGCAACAACCCGGAGACGCAAAAGGCAGTAGAGAAGGCTGGTAAGGAAGTGAAGGAAGCCGGCGAAGCTGTCATTGATGCCGCAAAGAAGGAAGCCGGTGACGCTGCTGCCGCCGCAAAGCAAACGACCGAAAAGATGGTCGAGAAGGGCAAGGAAGCGGTTTCGGGCGCCGTCGAAGGAGCCAAGGACGCTGCGACCGGAGCCGCCGAAGCTGTCAAGGAAGCTACTGAACAGGCTACCGAAGCCGTCAAGTAAACAGACTCAGTCAGATGTTCTGCTTTTGAATTGAACGACAAAGAGCCAGCCTCCGGGCTGGCTCACTTCATTGAGTGATCAGCCTCCGGGCTGGCTCGATGGAATTGAACTAGAAAAGATGGCCGATACAGAACGTCCATCTCCCCAGCAATTCCACTTGCTCGGCCGAGAGATATCCTTCCTTCACCTCCATCGATGGAAGAACCGGATAGCCCAGCGATTCCCATGCCGAGGAGATCCTGGTCGGCACCTGGACTCGAGGATCCGCCCCATCGATCAGCGCGACGGCGAGCTTCTCGGCCGGTTGCATGGGCCGCGTCGGCCCCAGCGAGCGACCCACCAACAGCATGCCGCGAACGCGTTCTCGCTCGATCGAAACGAATTGATGCGCGATTCCGGTCGACGAAAACGCGCCATGGACAACGACGCGGGCCGGGTCGATCGCCTGCCGCTTCAACAGTTCATCAAGAACGCGCGACGCGCGCGGCAAATCTTCGAAGCTCCATCGCCCCGCGCGTATCGGCTCCATGCCGGCCAGCGCCAAGCCCTCGCGGTCGCAGGTCTTCTCCCAAGCCTTCAAAAGCGCCACCCGGCGGGCGGCCGGGCCTGCTTCCAAGCAGAATAGAAGCCCCACCTTTTCATCGACGCTCGAGCGTCTCGGCATGCGAATCCAAAAGTCGTTCCCCTGTCCCTGCTCGCGAGCGAACGAAGAATCGATGGGATTCGTTTGATTTTCTTTCGGCGTCGGTCGCGGAGGAACGCTCTTCATTCCCTCTTCCACGAGCAAGTTCATGTTCATCAATCCCGATGAACTTCTGACCTCAAGCGAGAGCTTTTCCCCCACCCCCCGCTGATCGAGAATCGCGCGCAGCTCCGCCAGGTTGTTGACAGCCTTGCCCGCCAACTTAGTGATGGTTTGTTGGGGGCGAATCCCCTCTTTGTCTGCGGACGAACCAGGGACGACGCCGATCACTTCGATTCCCTTTGAGGCGTTCCTGGCGAGGAAACCTGTGGACGGCCAACGGTAGATGGGGAGCGTCGCCACGAGCGATAGGTTCGCGTCGAACGTGGAGGTTCCTCGGCGAACAGACAGCTTGACCGGATCGCCGGCCGAGGCGTTTCCCATTGCGTGCCCGAACTCTCCTTGACGAAGGATAGAATTCTGTCCGACGCGAATGATGATATCCCCTGGCCGTAATCCCGCTTGGTCGGCGGGGCTTCGCCAAGCAATCCGCGCGATGAGTGCCGGCTCTAGGAATTGGCCTGGCGTAGAAAAGCTGATCCCCGATTCCCCCGCGAAGATGTCCCCTTGCCGAAGACGAGGTAAGTCAGCCAGGATCTGCTCGAGAGGGACGGCAAATCCGACTCCCGAATCGTAAATCGATGGGCTCGAAGTGCTGCGTTGCCCGAGAGGGTCGAGCGGCGTGATGATCCCCAGAACTCGCCCAGCCCGATCGATGACCGGTCCGCCGTAATTGAGCGCCGATGTCTTTGCGTCGATTTGAATCGCTCGTCCCCAGACACGCTCGGTGGCGCTGAGGATCCCTGCAGAGATCGATGGATTCTCAGGCCAGATTTGCCCGACCGCGAAGGCCCACTGACCGACGCGCATTTCACGAACAGGAACCGCAGCGGGGGAGGTCCAGCCCTGCGAATCATCCGATGGAAGTCGAACCCGCAGCAGCGCGATCGATCGGCGTCGATCGCGCCCGATGATCTGGGCAGGCAGACGAATTCCCTTACCCCATTCCACTAAGATCGCGGCCGGCTCTGGATCGAGACCCCACAAAGTCGTCACCCATTCTCCTGCCTGGCCGACCCGAACCGCCGTCTGTGCCACCATGCCCGACCCATCCCGAGCGGTCACTTCTACTCTGGCCAGTGCCGGCCGAACCGCCGTCAGTGCTTCCCGAGCGACCGGCCCGAGATCATCAAGCGATGGATCGGCCCACGTCGGCACCACCATCGTCAACAGTGCCGTGATGAACAACCAGCAATGATGTTCTTTCATCATGGCGTTTTGAGTTCCTCGGTCGGCTCGTGGCGAGGGGGGAGGATGATCGGGAGTAGCTCATTGTTGCGCAGGATCATCAGACGAATTGGCTCGGCCGTCGGCTGCTCTAAGAGTGCCAAGCGAAGTTCGGTGGTCGACGGGATGATGATGTCTTGAACGTAAACGATGAGGTCGTCGGGGACCAGGCCGGCCCATTGGGCAGGTGAATCGGTCTCGACGCCATCGACGAAAGGGGGCGTCCGGTCGAGAACCTCGGGCAGCAATCGGACCCCGCGTAGATCGACGCGAGCGAGCTCTCGCCGATCTACGACCGGTTCTGTCGAAAGGGGGCGAGTTTTGTCAGCAGTCCCGGCATTCACTCGCTCGATGAAGGGGAGAATCTGCTCCATCGGGAAGGCAGTATTGATCCACATTCGTGTCGGTTCATGACGAATCTCCTTACCGATGATGCCGACGAGCTGACCTTCGGAATTGATGAGAGCGCCGCCGGCAGCTCCGGGATTGTTGGTCACAATGTCGAGTACAAAAAGCTTTCCGGAAAAGGGAACCGCTTCTGTTCCTTGTCGAGTTGCCCATGAGGTGTGGGCGGAGATGATTCCTTTTTGAACCGAGACCGCTTCGTTGCCCACCGCAATGCCGAAAAGATTCGAGACGGCCCATACGGAATCCCCTTCGCGGCCGGGCGGAGCGAGTGTCACGTCGAAATGGGGATAGGGTGCGGTGGGACGATCTCCATCGATCTGCAAGGCGGCCAGCGCGATCGTTCGATCGACACCGGCCAGCCGGGCCGTGCGACGCGATCCATCCGACAGAACCACGCGGATGGACTCGGCCGAGAGAAGCGGGCTATCGACGGTGAGAATCAGTCCCGACCCCGCCACAAAAACCCCCGAGCCATATCCTTCAAGTCGCCCCACACCACCGGCACCGTAGAGCTTGACGACACGTGCGGTTGCCCATGAGAGTTGGTCGTCGGTGGACGGATCTTCCAGACAAAGCGAAAACGCCAGTATCCAAAAGGAATGAATCATGGCGAGGCCTCCGCGTTGAGGACATCCCACTGTGCACTTTTGCCTGTTGTCGATTCCCAGTTCCAAAGTGCCGGCCGAAGCGTGCCTGGTTCGTTCATCGACCAAGAGACGGTCATCCTCTCCCAACGTCCTTCCGCGCCGACCTCGATCGAGGTCAACTCCTCTCGGTCCATATCGAGGTACCATCGAACGGAAAGCTCGCCGTAACTTTGAACCAGGACGTGGTTCATCTGGTCGCGAACGTTGGGGAACGTCCCCAAATAATCGACTGCGGGGTTCGCCATCGCTGATGTTGCCTGACAGAGATCCGCAACCACCGCGAGAACGCGATCATCATCGTGTTCGAGCGGCGCTCGCGTTCCGCGCGGCCAAGTTTCTTGAGTCTCTTCGAGTTTCCACGTGATCGAATCCCCATCGACGCGAATCTCGGCTCTGCTTGTCTCCCGACCAAGCCTTGTCTGTGATTCCCACTTCATGGCGGGCGACGTCACCAAACGAGCCCAAAGGCGATTTCGCCAAAGCTTCTGAAAATGATCGTTGGCCCATTCTGGTCGGGCTTGATAGACGGCTTGGACCGCGGCCGGCAGTCGAGAAGAACTCTCGTTCAATGTCGGGATTGACCGACTCTTCGCGGTGAGACGGACTCGAATGGTTCGTGCGGTTCCATCCCGCCGAAACGTCAACGGAACGTCCCAACCCGCGGGAAGAGTACCGAGCATGTTGAGCAATTGGTTCGAAGTGCTCATCATCCGATCCGCAAAGAAAATGAGTTCATCATCGACCCGCAGCCCGCGGTGGTAAGGTTCCATTTTGTCGTTGATGGAATCGACGAGGACCCGACCGTCGTCGGCCGTGCGGACGGTGGCTCCGAGATCGGCGTGGGGAACGATTCTTCCCGCGCGCAGTGGATAGAGAAAATTCGAAATCTGCTGCGCGGATATCGCGTAGGCAACACCGACGTTCACTCGGCCTCTCTTCTCGAGTGAGATCCGGCCGTTGATCCCCAAGATCTTTCCTTCGGTATCGATCAGTGGGCCGCCGCTGTTGCCGGGATTGATCGGAGCATCGGTCTGAATCGCGTCGGTGTACTCTAAGAAGCCCGCGGTCGGGGCTTGATAACGCTCGAGCCCGCTGATGATCCCGGTCGAGACACTGGGGACCAGATTGGTCGCGGCGGAAAGGGGATTGCCCATCGCGTAAACCCGCTGGCCGACCCGAGCCCGACGGCTGTTTCCGAGAGGAAGTGAGGGAAAATTTTCACGACCCAATAAACGGATGAGCGCCAAATCCCCCACGGGGTCCATCCCGACGACCACGGCGTCGTAGACTTCGCCATTCTCTAGGCCGCACCGAAGGGCGATCTGATTTCCCACAACATGATAGTTGGTGAGTGTTTCTCCATCGGGAGCTATCAAGACGCCCGATCCCCCGGCATTGGTTCCCGGCGGAAAGATCGAAACCACGGCGGGGCGAGTCTTCGCGATGAGCGCGACTTGCTCGGCTTCCTGGTTGGCCGCGGGGGAAGCAACGGACTGACCACAGAGAATCATGCCCCAAAGAATGATCATCGCTGGTTGCATGCTCCGTTACTTGACAAGCCGAGCGTCGCCCAAAATGACGTGATCGCCGATATCGCCGCGCACACCGAAATCGACTAGAAGCGTCAGGCGACGAGGGCTCGGCTTGGGGACCAGCGGGAGATGGAGTGACACCAGTACGTCACCCGAGGCGATGGCTCCATTCCAAAGAACAACATCATCCTGCGAGATCGTCACCTGAACGCCCCCTCGCGCGGTCCGTGGGTCCAGGCCCAGATCGGTGACGAAGCGAAGATCATCAGGGGCGAGCGCATAGGTCAGAATCGTTTTCGAGTGGACCGCCAATCCCTTCGCGTACGTTTTCGTCGAGTTCTCGCCCGATGACAGAGTCAACGGCTGACCGACGAGATTTCGGTCCCGTTGGTACGTCCAAGCATGATCGAAGTAGGGGGTGTGCTGGGCAATGCTCGGCTCCAGATCCGAAAGATACGTCACCCGCGCGGCCGAGAAATCAACCCGAGCAACCTCGTCGGCCTCCCACTCTCTTCGGCCCATCGTGGCCCCTTCGCCGGTCCAACGATTCGATGAAAACGAAACCTGCTCGAGCGGCCAAAGGTTGCCTTGCCGATCGAACAGAATCGCGGCCGGTCTCGAATCAGCCGACGGAATCGCGAAACCGATCTCACGAACCCGCTCGCGTTTGACCTCGAAGGGTTGGTTGTCCATTGTGAAAAGAATGTGCGTGTGGCTGATGGGTCCGACGATTCCTTCGAGGGTCGCTCGTTCATTCCCACGAACCGCGACGAGCTTGTCGCGATCAGACGGGACCGCCAGTCGTCGATACCTTGCCAACAATTCCGCGCGGTCGGCCCCTTCCCACACGATCCCCAACAGTGCCGACAGAGGCAAGACGATCGGATCTAGTCCCGCCAGTTCGATCGTTGCCGTTCGATCGTCGGTGGTGATACGGTCGGCACGCAAGATTCCTTGACCACGCAAGAGAATCGCTACCTCGGCAGGACGCTCGACGATCGCTGGGCTCGACTCAATCGCGAGGATTTGCGAACGCGGAATCGTGACGTTGGATGGGCCGACATCAAGAATCAGTTCGGTTTCATCCAGCGAGACAATCGCGCCGACAAGGTTGTTCCCATCCGATCGCGTGACCGTGCAAGTGGCGGCCGGGTCGTCGAGAAAAATCATCCATCCCAATAGGATTCCGATCATGGCAGCGTCCCTCCGGGGCGGGGCTGCTGGGCGAGTCGTCGAAAATACTCTTCGACGGCGGATCGATACGGGCCGGGCAAATCACGGCCAATCTCTTGAAGCATCTTCTGCCGTTCTTTCGCGGGGAGATTTCCCCACGCATGGCGGTCTCCCAGACGTTTGGAATCGACCGAGCCGGCCCCCTGTGCCCCGGCCAATCGACTCTCGTCGGCGGGGGCATTCGGTTGCGAGGGTTGCGAAGTGGGGCTTGATGTTTCTTGTTTGTTCTCGATCTTCTCGATGATGACGTCGAGTCGATGAAGGACATCGTCTTCGATCGCTCGGACCTTTGCCCCGACCTCCCCCAGATCGAGGCGGCGCCGAACGTCCCGCATGTCGCGAGCAATCGCTTCGAGCGATTCAGGATCGCTCTGGTCCATCGTTTTTTCAATGGTGTCGGCCAGGGCGGCATGCCGCTTTGAATGCGGGCCCAGCTTTCGCCATTGCTCCATGGAGGCTTTCGCCTCCGCGAGCTTACCCAAGGAAAAGAGAGCGGATCCTTTCAGGAAGTGATAGCGGGCCGGCTCCGCCAGGAGTTCAGGTTGTGCGGTATCGAGAATCGCCATCGCCTCATCTAGTCGTTGAATCTCGATCAGGCGATCTGCCCGAACAACAGCAATGTTGCTCGTCAAATAGGGATCAAGCGATGGACCTTGCTCAGGCTCGACCGAGGGATTCTCGATCATCGTCCGAGCCGTCTCATCAAAAAGGGCCGTCGACCGAGCGATTGCCGAGGAAGGCGTCTCACTGGCCGACCAGATCTCATCAAGTTCGTCGGAGCGCTCGGCTGGTCGAAAACCACTTCGCTGGAGGGCATCGAGAGTCCTTTGCCAAGCCTCGGGCCGCTCTTGCGAGAAAGAGGGACATGGAGAAGCAATGATCGCCAGCGCGACTAACGACGCGTCCAAGACTTTCATGGTCATGGCGAGTTCCCCTCAGCAACATCACGAGTGATTTCGTAGACCCGGTGCTGACGGTCGGCCAGCTCCTCGATCGTCTTTTTGACCTGATCGTTTGGGTCGGACCCTTGGGAGAGAGTCTGCTCGACGACCGCGGTTCTTTCGTTGATGCGAAGCTGAAGCGAGCGAATCATCTTCAGCTCGGCCAACTGCTCTACGAGAGGGTGCTTGCCCGATTTGCCGCCACTGGGAGAGCCCTTCTTTGACGAACGAGGTTTGTTCGTTTTAGCTTTATCCAGGGCGGATACCATCTCGTCGAGTGTCTCGATGATCTCCTTCTCGACCAGCTGCACCTGGGTCCCCGTATGAAGTTCCGCCAATTGGCCGGCGACTCCCTGGGCATCGCGCGCGAGCTGCTCCATCGTTTCCGGGAAGGCGACCGCGGTCCCATCTTCCACCAGCAGCACGAGAACTTGCTCGAGCCCCGAGACAACGTCCTTCTCTGACTTGCTCAGTTGCCGACAACGGAGTTCGTCCGCGCGCGTCCGTTCCGAAGAAGCTCGCTTATCGAGTTCGATCGTCCCTGTGAGGATCTCTTGCTGCATCTCTTTGATCTGGCGCAGTCTTGCTTCGAGTCGGGCGAGGAGTTCTTGTCGTTCCTCTTCGCGTCGTTGTTCGATCATCTCCTGAAGTTTCTCGATTGTTTTCTCCAGCTCGTCGATCGCCTTTTGCTGTTCCTTGTTGGCTTCTTCCGTTTTCTTTTCCGCCAGTTTCTTTTCCGCTTCGCGCATCGCTTTCTCCGCCGCACTGGCGCTGCCGGCGGCGCTTGGGTCTCCTTGTTTCTCAGGCGAAGCGGAAGGGGCATTCTCGTTCGAAGGTTTAGGCGATTGACCTGGGACGGACTCACCTTCGGGGGATTGACCCTTCGTCTGGAGTTTCTTGGCAAAGCGATCGGCCGAGTCGGCTAATTTCTTTTGCTCCTGAGGAAGGGATTCGCTCGGGTCGGTCGGCTCGTCGGGGCGCGGAGCCGAGCGCTTGGTGCGCTCTTGAATTTGGCGTTGCTCGTTCGAGAGCCGCTTGGCTTCTTGGATTTGCTCTTCGAGTTCCTGACGATCACCCTGCTTCTGAAGATTTTGACTTTCGTCGAGAAGGATCTCGAGCACGTCATTCATGGCCTTCAGGGCATCCTCTTGATCCTTGATCGCCTGCGGAAACTCTCCCTTCTCCATACGCTGAACGATCTCTTGAAGCTGGGCGACCACCAGTCCTCGGCGAGATTCGCTGAAGGCCTTGCGGAGCAGGGCGGCTCGCTCTGGATCGGTTGGGCCGAGAGTGTCGGCCATGCGGGAAAGAAGAGTTTCAAACTCGCGGTATCGCGATTCGACGCGCGACTGCCAAGCGGCCGAGACGGGCGGAGCCGTCGTCGTGGGAAGGGGGGGATCTTGGCCCACCAGACAACCCACCACCATGATCAGAATCCCATGACCCATCGCGCCTGCCGATCTCTCGTCGAATGCCTACTCGCCACCACTGAATGTAGTTTATCCATGCGGACCGATCGATGCCTCTTTGTTCGTCGTGATCGACGCGAAAGGTCACGTCCGTCTCGATCAGAAAGGGAGTGTTCGTTGTCGAGGCGAGTTCAATCCTTCAGGATGTCGCGGGCCCGCTCCTTCTGGCGGTCCTGGGTCGCCTGACGGAGAGTGTTTTGGTCATTGATGATGGTCTTAAGAAGCGAGACTGCCTCTTGAAACGTTTCCAGTTTCTGCATGGCCGACAAAATCGCCTGCCCACGAGAGAGGAGTTCGTCGAAGGGGGGCAAAACGGCCGCCAGTCCCTCACGCGAAGGAGGGTCGGCAACCCCCTCCAGCGACGCGATTGCCTGTGCGAAGGGTTCGTCGACCCACGCTTGCATGGGCTCGACAATGTTTCGGCGCAGCCGACCCAGCAGGGCAGGGTTGTCTAGGCGATTATTTTCCAGCTCCGTGGCCATGTCGGCAAATGTGAGCGCGATCGATTGGCTTTCGCTTCGATCCTTGCGAAGAACCGACCGTCCGCGGTCCAACGCGAGCCGTGCCATCGTGGCGGCCGTCGACGGGTCTGATTCTTCGAGCGAGCTTCGCTCGAGAGATTGCCGGGCGTCGGCAAGCTCGGATATCACCTGTTCGAATCGCTGACGTAGCTGGATCTCGCGGGCCGCGAAACGCGAGAGCCATTCTTCCGGTGTGACGACCTCTAGACGAATCTCCTCCGACGACGCTCGGCCCGGCCCATTGACATCATTTTCGTCATTGGCATCGACCCGAATAGCTAGGTTATCGCCGGGCTTCAGAGACCAGTCGGCCGTGTCCAATATTTGCACCTGCTCAATCCTTTTCCCCCAGGGAGGCTCACCATCGATCGGGGCTCGTTCCAGAATCGTTCGCGAGCCGACGGCGGCATGAATGGTGACGTTGCCCAAACCATAATCATCGTCCGCTTCCATTCGAAGAGGAACGATCGCGCGCGGCGTGATCACCGACGAAATGCCGACCGGCCGAACGGCTAACGACGGAACTCGGTCGGCCGTCCCCTCCAGATCGACGACAAAAGGCTCGGCCAGGTCGATGCCGTCGGTGTCGGTCAGATCGATCTGCAGGGAACAAGCTTTGTCGATCGTCGTCCGAAGGAGAAGATTGTCGGGGACGACGAGCTCGACCTCGATCGGTTCTCTTAGACGGCGGGCGCTGGCGGACGCGATCGGCTTGCTCGAACGCAAGCGCAGCGTGACGGTCGAGAACATAGGCACCGCCAAATTCGTTCCTACTAAAGGGACGGTACGGCGCCCCAGTCGCGTATACGCGGGGGGATCGATATCGACTTGGCCGTCGGCAATCACCGGAGGATCAACCGCCTCGATCGATCGCCAATCGGTTCGAGCGTCTCCTCCACGGGCCCGGATCGCGACGGTCTCATTGACTTGGCGAAGGAGATAGCGGTATCGGCCCGGCTCGGTGGATGTCATGAGAAGCGGGGCCCGTTCGACGATTCCATCGCGACGAATATCCAAACGAACGGATCCGGGATCATGCGAACCGGGAACGATTTTGATCATCAGCTCGGCATCTCGTCCGCGACCAACCTTCATCGCGAGCGGCTTCAACGTCGGCGAGTTCGATTCGGAGTCGGTGTCGGTCCGATCGATCCAGGTAAGCTGGGTCCAACGCGGGTACTCGCGATTGCTCCCCTCGATCACTCGACTCCACCATGTCTGGGTGATCCTGGGGAAGAGCATGGCCAAGCTGGCGATGATGAGGCTCCCGAGGATCCCGACCCCGAGGCGCGCGATGGGTCGGGCCGGCAGCAGAAGCGAGGAAGAGGGGATCCGAACGAGGATCTCTGCCGCCTCGCGACCTGCCTGAGTAACGAGTTCTCTCGAGATCGGCGACAGAGAGTTCTCTCCTTCGAGACTCGTGATCAGCCGACCCGCCAAGGTGGGATGTTTGGCTTCGATCCAGGATGCCAAGGCATGATCATGAGGAAGGCGAACCAGTCGTCGGATCAGCAACTGAGTGACCAAGAACAGAATCGTTGCCGCCAATCCCACCGAGATGAGCCGACGCGGGCCGACCGATACCGGTCCGAAACGGTCCAGAACGTAGTCAAGTAGCAGGCTCGCCGTCAGCAGAAGTGATGCCGCGATGAGAAGCCGACCGATGCCGTCGATGGCCATCCAAATTCGAAGCTGAGCGCGAAAGCGATTCAAATATTGGCGAAGAGAAGCGGAGGCAATGGTATGACGATCGGCCAAGCCCGCTTGCTCCCTCGATGATTCTGGCAAAGAACTTCTCTCCCCGAGAGAGTCTCTCTTCCAGCTTATCGCTTGAGCGGACCTTAGGCGAATCGATGGCGGGGCTCGAGTAGAAACGCTTCTCGTCGAGATCAGGGCGACAACCAGAGAGCGTTGATCGGGTCTCTGCCAATTTCGAGAATGGATTTTGCCGATTCTTTCTCTCGCATGGAACGGTTCAGGCGACAAACAACGCTGGCACGTTCATTAGGTGATCGACAGATTTGGAAAGTCTTAAATCGTGATGGTGAAAACGGCAGTTGGATAGCGAAGGAATGATCCTGCCTTTGTCACGGCAAGGGCCATCGCGATTTCCGTACGACTGAAAAAAGGACCTCCCCAAAAGCCTCAAAAAAACAGAGACCTATTGGGATTTGGCCCCTGACTGTCGGCAAAAAGTGGGTGGGACAAATCCAGGGCATCACTGGGTGTTGAGGAGATCGATTTGCAGCTTGCCGATGACTTTGAAGATGGGAAGAAACGTGCTGTTGGCATCGACCCCTTTGAGCGAGCCGTCGGCAATTTTGATATGGCCGGCCCCGATCGAGCCGTGCCCGATCGTGCCGTCGATCGAGTACCAATCGCCGCCAACAAATACCTCCGTCCACATGTGGTAACCAAAACTCTCTGACTGTTCGAGATAAACCAGACCCATGGCCACCCGCGCGGGGATTCCCTCGGCTCGGCAAAGGGCGGCCAACAGAACCGCGTGCTCCGTACAATCTCCTCGCCGGGTATCGATGATCTCATTCGAACTGGCAAAGCCGATGGAAAAGTCTTGGTTCGACATGTTCTGGTCGACCCATGCCTCGAGGAGCGTCGCTTTCTCCCAGGGGTCTTCGAAACCCTTGGTGACCTCTTTGGCGACCGCTTGAATCTTGGGGTTGTCCGGTTGAATGTAAGTGTTCGATCCGAGAAATTCGTCGCCAGGGCTCGGGGAGGGTTTGTTTTCGGGCCGGGCCCTTTGGATGCGAACATCGAGTGTGGAACCTTGCCGGGATAAGATCTTTTGATGGGGAGATTCGGTGATCGCGCTGGCGGCCTGATCATCGCTAAAGCGGAGCCGATACGTGGCGCTGGCCAGCGAGTGTGCATGGGGGACCGGCTTATCCGGCTTGACGAGCGTTTGATAGCCCAGATCGGTGTTGCCGGCGACCGTCGCTTGCAGAGCATCCTCTTTAGTCGAGCGATACGTCGTCATCTGAAAACCTGCCAATGGCAGCGACATTCGCCGGGTCTGTCCCTCCTCATCAAGCCATAGAGTCGATTCGATGGGGGCGGCATCGCTGGTCTCGATCACTTGCAACAGGTTGGCTTTTGTTCCGTCAGCAAGAGTCGTGTCCCCTAACTCTTTGGCGCGAAGCGTCCGATTCGAGACGACATTCAATTCCGGAAGAAATGTTCGGAAGGATCGCGTTTGGCCCGGCGTGAGCCGATCTTTGCGAAGCGATTCATCCTGCGCATAGGGCCCCAGGACCATCGCTGGCCAGTCCAGCGTTTCCGATACCTTTGTCCCTTTGCTTTCGATGGTGACTTGAAACTTGCCCGGCCCGACGAGTGTCCCCCGACTCCGTGATACCTCTTGAGCAATCTGACTCTGGGCGGCGGTGGCGTAGAGCCGACCATCCTCCAACTCCCAATAGTCGGCCAAGGTTTCCATGCTCATCTTTTGGCCGAACCGCTGAACCGTCAATCTGCCATGTTGCCGAGTGTGGAAGACACCTTTTCCTTGGGCAGCAACCTTCCGAGTCACCACATGGAAAAAGCCGATCCGATCGCTGCCGATGTACGCGGACTCCCAACGCTGGTCGACAATCGTTGGATCAGGCGTGTCGCCGGGGTCGGCGTTGTCAGCCGCCCGCAGGGGCCCGAGGGCAAAGAGCGCTAGCGACGCGAAGAGGACCTGCCGGACGGTGGTCGATTCGATCGAGCGGCGGTGATCGAGTGAAAACACGCGATAAGTTCCTTTTCGCAAGACGAGAATCACCCTCTTCCTCTCTGTTGTACGCTCGCCGATGGCGGTTTCGTAGCGGAAGGGGCAGGAACCGGCAGGAGAAGTCTGCCAATTCTGAAAGGTGACTTATAGTTCGATTACCAGGCGCGGGAGGGGTCCGTCAAAACCCCTTGCGGGCAGTCTGGGCCCACGAAGGAAACCCTCGCATGAAGTGGACGTCGGGAGATCGCCCGGGCCTGCGACCGGTGCGCGAATATAGAGATCACTTCGAAGTCGATCAGTACGGCGATTTTCGCCTGACCGGGGCGATTCGTCCCTCGCTCGACTTACAAGTGGTCCCCCGGCAGGGCTACCGGATCGAGATCTATCGCGATCAAGAATCGCGAACAGAGATCCCCATGATCGCGGTGGCGGCTTCCGAAGAGATCCTCTACGACCTATTCACCGACCTCGTCGCGACGATGGGGGACATTCTCGACGTCGTCATCGAGACACATCATGAACGTCGACGGCCGGGCGACGCATCGCGCGATTTTCTGCGCGAGCATATCGATCGTCCCGTGCTCCAAAGCTATCTCGAAGATTTTCGAGACGTTCTTCTCGATGATGGTTGCTTGGGATTGGCAGTGATCGATCCTGCCGGCCCCAGCGAAGTGCAGTTCGACGACCACAAGGTGATCGTGATCTACGCTCGTCATCTTGACGCATTCATCGAAGTGCTCGATCAGTACGGCATCCACCGCGATGACAAACTACGCCTGATCAGCGAAGGGGAACACCTTCACTCGACACGCCCCACCTACACCGAGCGAGTCGATGCGCTGCGGATCAGCCTCGGCGCCGAGTAGTCGTGGTTGCGTCGACTCCATGAAGAGGGCTCGATCGCTCCGTGATGGTGGTGTTAGTTTTCTCGTGACGCTTGATTCATCCTCTTTGTATCCTACCCGTCAGAGTCTTAGGCTTCCTCTGGGGGAATGGCATCGATGTACCACCTTCATGTCGCGATGACGTTCGACGCGACGGCGGAAGCCGTCTTCGATCAGATTGCCGACCACGCGGTGTTTCTTACCGGGAAAGGGCTGGTCTGTCAGCTCGTCAAAGAGGGTTCGCCCGACCGAAATGGCCGAGGAGCGGTGCGCGAAGTCAAAGCGGGTTCGATGCTATTCTCGGAGGAGATACTCGAATTCGATCGACCCCGTCGTTTCGACTACAAAATCGTTTCTGCCATGGATAACGGAAAGCCGACGCCCCTCGATCATGAACGAGGTTGGTTGACGTTTGAACAAGTCGGCACACAGACGCGTGTCGATTGGCACACCCGCTTCCGAGTCAAGGTCCCCGTTCTGGGTTGGTTCGCCGAGCGCTTCTTTATCGCTCGAACGATGAAGCCGAAATTTTTGAAACTCCTCGAACAGGCCCGTCAGCGGGTCGAACACTCGTCGGCATCACGTTCATGAAGAATCCACGAATGTTCCTATTCTCCTTGGAATCCTTCTCAGAGGCTGGCTAACCTCCTCAGTGGAACCAGCAGCAAGATCCCACTCCAAGAGAGGCGCAAGACATGTTGCGAAGGAACATCGGACGGCGGATGGATCGACGCGTTTTCCTGGCCGCCAGTGCGTCGAGCTTGCTGGTTGCTTCGCGAGGTTGGTCCAGCGACGAAGTCGTTCGAAAGAACCTATCGCTGGGGGCGAACCCCTTCACGCTCGGAGTTGCCAGCGGCGACCCCACGGCCACGGGTCTGGTGATCTGGACTCGGCTGGCTCCCAAGCCGACCGAGGGAGGTGGGATGCCGAGCGACGCGGTCGCGGTTCGCTGGGAAGTAGCCGACGATGAGAGCTTCAAAAAAATCGTTCGACAGGGTGAAGGCGTCGCGTCGCCCACTTTAGCGCACTCGGTGCATATCGAGGTCGAGGGGCTGCAGCCTAACAGATGGTATTTCTATCGCTTTGCCGTTGGCAGCGACGTCAGTCCCGTTGGCCGGGCTCGCACGATGCCCGCGGATGGTTCTTCGCCCGAGCGACTTCGATTTGCGTTTGCTTCCTGCCAACATTGGGAAGCGGGATACTTCACCGCGTACGAGCATATGGCGAAGAGCGATCTCGATTTGATCTTTCATCTCGGCGATTACATTTACGAAGGCCCTGGCCGAAAAGGAGTCCGAACTCACACAGGCAGTACCGAGATTAAGACGTTGCTCGACTATCGCAATCGCCACGCGCAGTACAAGACGGACTCGTTCCTCCAGTCGGTGCACGCGAAGTGCCCCTGGATGGTGACTTGGGATGACCACGAGGTCGACAACAACTACGCTGGCGAGATTTCCGAGGAGGAGAACGTCGACCCGCGAGATTTTCTCGTGCGAAGAGCGGCGGCGTACCAGGCGTATTATGAGCATATGCCTCTTCGACACGACACCATCCCGAGCGGGCCAGGGATGAAACTTTATCGGCGGGTTCGGTTCGGCAACCTTGCGGAATTCAGTCTGCTCGACACCAGACAGTATCGCTCGGATCAACCTTTCGGGGACGGCTTGAAGCCCCTCAACAAATCAACCATTGATCCGATGGCGACCATGCTGGGGTCCGATCAAGAGCGTTGGCTCTTTGCGGGCTTGGAAGTCTCTCAGTGTCGCTGGAACGTCCTCGCCCAACAGGTGATGATGGCCCACGTCGATTTCTCGCCCGGAAAAGGCGAAGCGTTTTCCATGGATCAGTGGCCCGGCTACTCGGTCGCGCGGCGTCGGGTGCTCGAGTTCATCGCCCAGAAACAGATCGCCAATCCGATCGTTCTGACCGGTGATATCCATTCAAACTGGTGCAACGATCTGTTAGTCGATTTCGATGATAAAGAGGCCAAGCCCGTCGCCAGCGAGTTCGTCGGCACGTCGATCACCAGTGGCGGTGATGGGGGTAAGCTGAAGTTTCCCGAGAAAATGATCCTTGATCAGAACCCCTTCGTGAAGTTTCAGAACAGTAAGCGTGGATATGTCGAATGCACGGTCACTCCTAAGCAATGGCGAAGCGATTACCAAATGGTCGACTTCGTCACCAAGCCGGGGGCTCCGCTCAAGACGATCGCCTCATTCGTTGTCGAAGCAGGGACAGCGGGCGTCAACCGAGCGTAACCTTGTTACTTGTGCCCGGCGCCCCTAAGCCGCTCGGCAAACCTAGCCTTTCTTTTCTCGATGAGAAAATAGTCCTCGCTCCCGGCTCGGGCCCGGGGAATTTCATCTTTTGCTCATGCGACGGCCAAGATCGATCGTTTGCGGGCGAATCTCTTGGGTGTGGGGCTGGCGATGGGCTGGTCCCGGTGGTGCCGTTGTGCTCACCGCACCCCCCGAGCGTAGGCCGCGATCGCGATTAAGCATCGAGCGGCAGAGGCTCGGGAAGTGCTCCTGTGAGCAACCTCAGTAAGAGTCCCGAAGCGTCGAGCCCGTGGGGTCGGGGGATGCCGGGCGTGAAGGAGAATCGAAAGATGTGTCGCAAGATATTTACCGGCCTAGCGATGCTCGGCGTCGGAGCCTATCTGATCACCGGCACCAGCATGGGAAGTTATGCCCGGACCGCTTACGTTCAAACGGTCGGCTACTTCAAGGGGCAGATTCCCCTGGAGTTCCAACTCGAACGAGCCAAGCAACTCGTGTCGGAACTGGGGCCTGATATCCACCGCGCTGCCCGCGATATTGCCATCGAAGAAGTTCGCGTCGCTCGGCTGCAACAAGAAGTGACTCTGGCTCAGAAGGATCAGCAGGAGCAAGAGACAGCGATCCTGGCTCTCCGCGAACAAGTCGGCAAGGGGCAAGCGACCTACACAATCGGCTCGCGAACTTTTACCCTGGTCGATCTGGAAAAGGATCTCAGCCGACGATTCAAATCTTTCCGCCGAGCCAGTGATCATCTGTCCGATAAGAGCAAGGTTCTGCAAGCCCGCGAGGCCAAGCTCGCTGCCGCTCGCGATACTTATGTCGAACTCCTCGATTCGAAGAAGGAACTGGAAGGAGAGATTGAAAGTCTCGACTCTCAGCAAAAGATTCTCGAAGCGAAGAAGGTGGCCAAGCGAATCGTCATCGACGAAGGTCGATTTCAGGCGGCTCGCGAGGCGCTGGCCGACGTCAAGGAACGACTTGCCGTCGATCAGAAGCTGATCGAGACCGAGGGTTTCACGGTCGAACCGGTACCGGCCGAGGAACTTCCTCCTGCGAATCTCACGCAGGAGATCGACGCTTTCTTTAGCCAAAAGAAGGCTAGCCATCCTTCTGCCTAAATCGAGATGATTCCAGCGGGAGAAAGGAAAACCACCTTCTCGTCTGCATGCCGACTGATCACGATGCCGATCGGCTAGCAGGGCTTACCAAGCTCGGCTAGCCTTCGGCCCGTGACGGAGGTTGCCGACGGGCGAATCGATCAACAGGTCGGCATTCCTCTTCTGGGGTTCGGGTGGTTCGAAACGGAGCGTCGGTCGATGGCGGGTGTAAAGAGGGATAACTTCGCCCAGCCAAGGGGGCCCGCTCCGACGGCGGGACTTCTGGCCGATCTCCAGGCCGCGGTTGCTCGATGGGCACGCGGACTGATAAGCTCTAATGAAGATGTCCGGATCAAAGGATCGAACTCGCCATCTCCAGGGAAATCCATGTCGGAAAGCCGATCGAATTGGCCCCAGGCGTTCTACTGGTGGATCGATGCGGTCGGATCCTATCTCGTCTACACCCAATCACAAATTCGTATCGGTCAGGCCGGCGGGACCAGCAACGATATCTCCATTCTCGGCGACTTGCGGGCTCATCATGCCGATCTCATGATCGGGTCGGCCGGCACGGTGCTTATCCCAAGGGGCGAAGCAACCGTCAACGGTCAGACCGGCGAGTCCTTTTTGCTCCATCACGGCGACATCATTCGGCTTCGCCGTGTCGAGCTGACTTACTTTCAGCCCCAGCCCTGGTCGCGGACGGCTCGGCTGGTCGTCAGCAGCCGGCATCGCTTAGACCATTCGGTCGACGGCATTATCCTTCTGGGGGAAACCGCGGTCCTGGGGCCGAAGAAGGATGCCATCATTCGGACCGAATGGGAGCATCCTTTATTTCTGAACTGGTATCAAAACCGTTACTGGATAAGGGGCCCCGAGGAATTGCTGGTCGACCAAAAACGGACCGGGGGATGTGCGGGGTTGGAACCGAATTCGCAAATCGAAGGATCCTGGGGAAGTTTTCGGTGGGAGCCGATCCAAACCCGCTAACCGGTCGGCGAACTCAGAGGGGTACGCTTTCGCCCGTCACGAGGAGTTTGCAATCATGAGCCGGCCAATCGAGGATCTGGCGGTGCTGTCTAGAGTAAAAGGAAGCCAGCAGGAACGAGCGATGGACTTCCAATATCGATCGGGTGATCAGCCTCTCTCGGGTTACACCATCAAGCGAGGGGTCGGTTGGGGTGGTTTTGGCGAAGTCTATTATGCCGTCAGCGATGGCGGGAAAGAGGTCGCCCTTAAGCTGGTTCGGCGTCATCTCGATGTCGAGCTGCGCGGCGTGCGACAATGCCTTAACCTGAAGTCTCCGAATCTGGTCAACCTCTTTGATGTGCGCGAGACCGAGCGTGGCGAAAACTGGATCGTCATGGAATTCGTCAACGGGCCAAGCCTTCAAGACCGTCTCAAAGATTCCGTCGGTTCTCTTCCTTACTCCGAGACTCGCCAATGGCTATTGGGCATCGCCCAAGGGGTCGATTACCTGCACCGTTCGGGGATCGTCCACCGCGATCTAAAGCCCGGCAACATCTTTCGCGATGATGAGACCGTCAAGATCGGCGACTACGGACTCTCCAAGTTCCTCTCGGTCAGCAGACGCAGCAATCAGACGCAAAGCGTCGGCACCGTGCATTACATGGCGCCTGAAATCTCCACCGGCAACTACGGCCGAGGCGTCGACATTTACTCGACCGCGGTCATCGCTTTCGAAATGCTCGCGGGGGATGTTCCCTTCGATGGTGAGACGCCCGGTGAGGTTCTCATGAAGCACCTCACGGCCGAGCCCGATCTGGCACGGATCGAAACGCGCTATCGCCCTCTCTTCGTCAAAGCTCTGGCGAAGAATCCCGATGACCGCTTCGACTCGGCCACCGCTCTCTTCGAAGCCGTCGATGCGGTCACCATGGGGCAACCCATTCCTCAATCCATCGCGACCCAAGGAACACCTTCTTCCTTGTTGCCGACGGGGAGTAGCGATCCTCGTAAGCGAGACAGAGAACCGTCGGCCCCCGTTCCGTCGAGAGAAACGCCCCCCGTGGCGGCGGTCTCTATGGCCGAGACCATGCCGCACCGCGCGGTCGGGGACATGCAACTTTCGATTCCGCCCCTGCCTGGGACTTGGCAGGCCAAACGCCGAGAGGCGAGCCAATTCCTTTGGCAGATCTTTCTGGTTGGCTTGCTCTCTTCAATTTTGCCCGCAGTGAGTCTGAAGGCCTGGACCGCGCTCGACGGTACGTACCGCCCCACCATGGTCGAGGCGGTTGCTCTATCGACGGTGACGGCTCTTTCCTCGGTCGGCATCGTGGCCTTAGGGGCGATTTGGCGACGTTCGCGAACCGAGGCCGCCGGTCGCCATCTCCATTCGCTTCTCTTTGGCCTCGCGCTGGGGGCAGCGTGGTTCTCGCTCGATCTTTGGTTGTTGCAGATCGAGCCCGATCTTCTCCTCACAGGGGGATTGGCGGCCGTCTGGAGTGAACGAGGAGTCGATCTCCTAGGGCCACACTTGCTCGGCTACGCGACGCTGTGTGGATTGACCCTCGCGATTCCGGATTGGCATAACGCGGTGAGTGCGGATCGGCGCAGCCGAGTCAATATTGGATGGATCGTTTGGCCCGCGGTGACCGCCTTTGCCATTGGAAGCATCATTGCCGAGATCGATGCGTACTACGTATCCGCGGCCATGGGACTTACCGGGTTGATCGTTCAATGGGTCAGCCCACATGAATCGATCTTGCTTCGTCGGCGTCGGCAACGCCGGCAGTTCGCGGGACGGTAGTTTGCCCTTGGTTGCCCATCGGCGAAAGTTTTGAGTCAGGAATAGTCGGCATGTTGGTCCTCTTCGATTTGTTGATGGTCGTGGCCGTGATATGGGCGGCGCTCCAAGTCTGGTCGTATTGGGTTCGCCATGATCCTCTCCCGGCAGGGGTTCCGGCAGAGGACGAATGGCAGTTCCGCTTTCGTCAGCTGTCGAGAACGTCGCTGGATCGTTTGCGGGGGCGACATGGACGAAAGAAAAAATGGCTGACGATCGCGATCCTAGTGGCGTTCGTGATGGCGTGCGTCTTGTTGAAGAGCTTCGTTCTGGCACTCGTTGCTTTCATGCTGATGGTGATTTGGTTACAGCTGCGCGAGCGACGGGCTATGTCGAACTATTCCGTCCCCGTTCCTCCGTCCCCACCGCCATCGGCGAATGTTCCTCCACCTTTGGTTTCGCCGCCCCTCGTCGAAAAGCGTCTACCTCGTCGTGTCTTACTTTGGTGCTGGATCATTATTGCTGGCGTTTGCATTTGGAAGCTTTCGGAGGGCGGCACGTTGCTCCACGGACTGAGAGATTACGTTCCTCAAGCCGCGTTGTTTTGGGATGACGATGAGGGGCATGATCGTCCTTCTCGTTCGTTCGTGGGCGAACTCGATCGGGCCAAAAGCGCGGGTCATCACCCGCATGATCGAAATCAAACGGGCGTTGCCATCGAACACAAAGTCCCTGACGCGATGAGAATAGCTAAGGACCATGCGGACGCGGTGAAGCAGGCGGCCAACGAGATGAACTTGGCCGCTCAAGCAATCGTGCCTGTGCGCGGCGAAGAGGACAAACCTTCGGAGGAAGCATCGACGAAGGATCTTCCGTCGGCGTCCGCGATGTCGGCACTCGGCGCGAATGAGAAGGAAGCATCGCGAGCATTGTTTCGGTTGATGGGAGAGCGGCTTGTTGCCGAGGCGATCCGGGCAGGGCGACCGGTCGAGATGGCCAACTGGGTTCCGAGTTCTGAATGGACTCGGCAAAACTTTGCCAAAGATATTCGTCTAGAGAAGGTCCCAAGCCGGACTTCCGGGGTGACGCTGCTCGAAGCTCGCGCGGATTTCCCCTCGTTGGATGAAAAGCGAATTGAACAGGTTTATCACGAGTTCATCAACGATCAGGTGGCCGGTCGTTCGCTGGCGCTCATGAAGATTTTTGCCGGTTCGGTGTTGGTTCTGGGAGGGGCAAGTGTGTTTCTTCGGCTCGGCACGGGTCGACAGTTGGTGCCGGCTGGTGTATGGTCAAAGGGGGGCTGGTGGCGAAACTGGAAACGCTAGCCCAGAGTTTGATACTCCCTCGAGCAAGCGGCTTGGTCGTGCATGTCGGACACAACAGCAGTTTGGTTGATTGATCGGATTCGCGCGGGGGACCCGCGAGCCTGGCAAGATCTCATCGATGCGTACGAAGGTCGCCTTTGCGCATTTGTGCGGATGAGACTCTCTGATCGCGATGCTGTTGATGATGTGGTGCAAGAGACGCTCATGGGTCTTTTGCGAAGCTTGCCGCACTATGATTCTTCTCGCGACCTGGAGAGTTATCTCTTTACCATTGCCGCCCACAAGATTCGCGACCACCTTCGCAAGAACGGGCGACATCCGCTCGGTCTGCTGGGCGATCTTCAAGAGTCGGGTGCCCCGGCCGAGCCGTCGGCACGGGTTCGCGGACCTTCGAGTCTGCTCGCGAGCCGAGAACGGCTCGATGGGGAAGAGGCCCGTCTGGTCGCCCTTCTTTCTGAGATGCTGGGACAATGGCTGGCCAAGGGAGACTATCGCCGAGTCAAATGCATGGAGCTTCTTTTCGTCGCCGGCTGGTCGAATCAGGAAGTCTCTCAAGAACTCGGCCTATCCGAGCAGCAGGTCGCGAATTATAAATTTCAGATGATCGAGCGACTCACCCGGGGGGTGCAAAGCGATTCGAAGGGCGAATAGGTGGCTGATCAACGCCCGAATTCGATTATTCCGGCCCATGGCAACCTCATCTTGAATGAAGCCCGGCCTATGGGCAAAGCTGCTTTCGATCGGCGCATTTTCTCTCGCCCCTGAGGCATTCCTATCGGCATTCCGGAGAGGGCGTTTCCCCTCGAAAGCTCGGTCCCATGGGGACTTGGCCCCCTTAACGGGAGTCGTGATTCCTGTTTAACACTGAACTGGTATATTATTTGCGACAGTTGGATTTCGTTCGTTGGTTGAGCGGATTCCACGCAAGTGGGCCGCTCTTGATGTTCGCGAAGGAAAAGTCTGCCCCCGGTACTGGCAACGGGTTCGGCTCGTCTGTCGAATCTGTCTCCACCATGCCGCGGCCAACCCTTCTCTCTCGCAGCATCAGTAGAAGGATCCAGGGAATTGATGGAGGAAGAACCCAACCGGATCAAGTTGATCGGCTACCTAGAAGAGTCGCTCCCCGCCGAGGAGATGACCCGGCTTGAAGAGAAGCTGCGGACATCCCCACGATGGAGAGAAGTCTTAAAGGAGCTCGTCGAGGAGGTCGGTTCGGGCGATTATTCGCTCGCGACAATCTGGCAGCGTCATCGATTGACGTGTGCCTCGCGCGAGCGTTTGGGCGCGTATCTTCAGGGAGGATTGGTTCCCGACGAGGCGGATTACATTCGATTTCACATCGAAGTGGTCCAGTGTCGCCGATGCCAAGCCAATCTCGAAGATGTCCGCTCGCAGGTCGAGGTTTCTTCGCAATCCCTGTCCGAGAACGTGTCGGCCCGTCGCCGACGCTTTTTCGAAACCAGCGTGGGATATCTTCGGCACGAGTAAGCTTTTTCTTCTTTGGAAACAGCGCGAGTGCCCCATCGTCCCGTGACCGGGACCGGACGAGGACTGTCGTGAAGCTCAATCTCTTCACCGACTATGCGCTCCGCTCCCTCATGTACTTGAGTTGGCATCGCAATCGGACCGTGACGGCCGAGGAAATCGCGCGCTTCTACGGCATCTCACGTGACCACATTGTGAAGGTCATCCAAGAGTTGAGTCGGCACGGCTACGTGCAGGCCCGCCGAGGCCGAGGAGGCGGCAGCGTCCTCGCTCGCGAACCTCGGCAAATCACCGTCTGCGAAGTCATCACCACCTTCGAGGGGCCTCCCGCACTCCTCGATTGTCTTCGCACCAACAACGTCTGTGCGATCGAAAGTTCGTGTCAGCTTAAACGAGTTCTCGGCGAAGCCCAGGGAAGAATGTTTGCCTACCTGGACACCGTCACCGTCGAAGACATTGCCGGCGACATCGAACCTGTGACTATCCCCCTGAGTCCTGTTGCCATGAATAACGGCCGAGCCACCACCGCTTCTTAATCAACCTGTGGGTGATCTCTAAAAGTGCCGATCATTCGCGACGGACCGTTCTCTTTTCCCGCCAACAAAAGACCAGCAGCGCTAACGCGAAGCTTATCGTCGAGACGATCCCGCCGGTGACAAATCTCTTCGAGCGATACTCGAAACAGACGTCATGCTTGCCCGCCGGCACCATGACCCCGCGCATAGCGCGATTGGTGCGGTGAATCACCACCGGCATCTTATCTACCGTCGCCTCCCATCCGGGATAATGCGACTCTGCCAATACCACGAGGCCGGCTTGTTCGGTGTCGACATCCAGCACGACTCGCTGACTCCCTTCGCGTCGAACATGAACAGAAGACGCGGGCTTGGATGCCGGCTGTTGTCTCTGCAGTAAAAGCAACGACGAGATATCTTGTGGGCTGCTCGGCTCGACCATCGCGCGACGATCAAGGGGATAGTCACCAAACGGTCTTCCTTGCCAAAGAGGGATCCCCGCGTCCAGCGATCGATAGAGTAGTCTCTCCATCGGCTCGACCCGGGGGGCTCGCCTCATGTTGTCGATCGTCGGCCAAACTTCGACTTCATGTACCACCCAAGCGCGCGGCAACGCGTCGACGTTCTCGAAGATCACACAGTCATCCTCGGCCACAGGCCATTCCGCCACCACCGGAAGTGGTTCTCCTCGTTTGCTGGTCAATAACGTCAAAATCCCTCGCTCGACGTCGTCCAGGACCATCTGTTTGGGAAGGACGAAGTATCGCGTGTTCCAGAGGTCAAAGCCGGTTCGAGGATAGTAAACAATCCGATCGATCGGTCTGCCAGCACTCTGCCGAACCGAGGACGGTGCGGGGACGACCCATGGCGCAAAGAAGAAGTCGATGTCGTAAAGATTCATCGTCCCTTCGGTCTTTGTGTAATCGATTCCCATGGATAATCCGTACTTCGGTTGCGCCGTTTTTCGCTCCCAGGCGACCTGCTCGGCCACGCGGTCGGATGAACTCGTGTGGAAGAAACGCGTCGGTTCGAAGAGGCGGGTTCGATGGACACGATAGGGTTCGCCGGGATGATGCTGGTCGTGATACTCGGCAATCCGCGCCAACGATTCTGGCTCCACATCAAAGCGGGATTGCGGCATGGTCAAAGCAATGTCCCGATGGGCGATAGCCAGGTCGATGGCCGACAGCATCAACAAACAGACGACGACCCACGGGGCCAGACGGGGCTGCCGCCATCGCACCACCAGCAACAGCATCCAAAACATCACGACGAACATTCCGATCACCAGGTTGAAGAACCACTCCTGGATCGCTTCGTCGAGTAAGAATGGTCCGTAGCTTCCCGCGGGGGTTTGAAAACGTTCGATCAACGCGCGAACAAGTTGGTTGCCAATGGCTGCGAGAAAGGGCGTGCACAAAGCGATCAAGGATGCGATCCCTGTTACGAAAAAGAGTCTTCGTGTTGGCCCTGTTTTGATCAAGCAAGCGACTCCTTGACCGGCCAGCATCGCCAAGGCCCACGCGGAAAAGACGAAAAGTTTGGTCGGATAACGAAACTGCTGGAAGCCCGGGATCGTCTGCTCCGCCAGCCAATAGAGACCGGTGCTTTCGCCGTGCCAGCGGGCTCCTTGTTCTAGATCCAACAGCGGGACGGCCTGAAAACGTTGAGGGTCCCACAGCCAACGGCCGTCGCCGAACTTGCCGAACGATAAGAGCAGCGACACAAGGAGGATCCACGTCCAGGTTCGCGATGATGCTTCTCCGCGCGTCAGTCTCATCGCGCCGAGAGCCAGTAACAACGGAATGATGCCAGCGTATAAGTTGGGGACCCATACCGACCTCTCGGCCTCGGCCCAGGGAAACCAGCGAGTGTTGAGAGGGCGACTCGAGCCCCAGAAGTTCGACCAAAAAACTTCCATCAGGCGGGCCGGGTGCAAGCTGAAGGCGACCGTCTCGCCTGGGAAGTCGGGTGAGTTTCGACCTGAAAGAGAAGTGAACTCGAGCGTGGGCCAAACCTGGATCGCGGCCAAACATAGGGAAAAAATCCCGGCAGCAAAGAGCATGATGAGCGAACCGATTGCCCGGTCACGTCGTTGCCGACACAGCATGGTCATGACCATGACACCACTTAGAAGCGCAAAGACCAGATGGCTTGCGGTGAGCCACGAAGTTGACTCAGCCGCCGACCAGATCGACGAGAGAGAATCCATCCACGCCAAGCGCGCGAAGACTTCGTTGAGCCAAGTTCGAACGGAACCGGCGAATCGGACAATACCCGACCCCGCCGCGAGGCCCGCCCCCAGAAGAAGCGTTGCTCGGGTCCAGGCCATCTTTCCGTACAGTGTTATCCCCAGACAAAAGAGGAGGGACATCTGCGCGGTTTGAGGGTCTCCACCTAGAATCTGCATCGCCAATGCGACCGAAAGGCAGAGCGCGAGTTTAAGGCTTGGCGATGCTGCCAAGTGACATCCCCATGTCATCACTAAGGGAAGCCAAGCCGCACCGACCAGATAGATGATGTTGTAGACTTGAAAAAGGACCATGCCACTGCACGAGTACGTCAACGACACCATGCACGCCGCCGGCGCGGGAAATCCCCATCGGCGGGCAGCCCCGTAGCTGGTGATGGCCGCCAACACTAAGTGACCGATCAGGTACAGCTTGAACGCCCATGGGTAAGGAAACATCGCGAAGAGAATTTTGCCGGGATAAAAAACGGTCGAAGAAGGATTGGCGGCGAGGGGTTCGCCTCCGTTCTCGTGAGGATTCCAGAGGGGGATTTCCCCCTGTTGCCATTGCTGAACCTGAAGCTGAAAGTACGGATAGTAGAAATGTCCCGCGTCACGAAAGATCAGTTGCTCGTCACGGAGGAAGCACCGACTAAAGAAGAGGAGGATCAGCACGATCGGTAGAAGAATGAATCCCCATTCCTGCCGAGGGCTCCATCGGTGGGGCGGGCCAGCAGGTTGGGTATCGAGCATAAGGCCACTTTCGTTCGGCTCGGTCTATTTGCCGATGCGCGTACCCGATGGAACGACCGCGCTCTTCACGACACAGATGACCCCATCACGAACCGCGTAGAGATCGGTCTCTTTCGGCTCGACCGACTCGGGGTTGCGAATGATGACGTCCGAGCCGATACGAACGTTTTTATCGACGATCGCGTCCTCAATGATAACGTCGTCGCCGATCCCGATGTTCGGTCGCCTTGCTTCCTTATTTGTGCGAATCTGTTCTGCCGTCTCATAATAGTCGGCCCCCATCACCAACGTTCGGCACATGTGAACGTTCTTACCGACGATGCTGCGGATTCCCAGAACGCATCGCTTGATGGTCGAGTCCCCGACTCGGCATCCGTCGGCAATCAACGAATTCTCCATCGACACTCTTCCGATTCGCGTGGGGGGAAGCATGCGGGCTGCGGTATAAACCATCGAATCGTCGTGATAAAAGGGGAATTTGGGGTGCGGGTCGGCCATTTGAAGATTGGCCTCGTGGAAGGATCGGACAGTACCGATGTCCTCCCAGTAACCGTCAAAGAGAAACGCCTGGACCCGCTGGCTCTTTAGGCTGCTTGGGAAAACGTCTCGGCCGAAATCAACATAGCTGGTTTCGAGGAGTTGCTTTTCCAGTGTTCGGCGATTGTAAACGTAGATTCCCATTGATGCCAAGTAAGGCCGACCTGCCGCATCGATTTGAAATTCGTTGTAGAGTTCAGGCTCGGTCTCGAGACCCCGAAGTTGTTCGGGGCGGGGCTTCTCGTGGAACGCGATCACGCGACCACTTGTATCCACCTTCAGGATTCCAAGACCGCTGGCTTGGCGTTCTTCGACGGGAAGAACCGCGATGCTGATATCGGCATTGGTTCGGCGATGGTTGGCGAGCAGCCGGCGAAAGTCCATTCGATAAAGTTGATCGCCCGAAAGGATCAGCATCTCGTCCCAGTCGCCGAAATGAACCATGTTTCGGCGAACGGCATCGGCGGTCCCTTGGTACCACTGCTCGCTGTCAGGCGTCTGCTCGGCGGCGAGAACCTCGACGAAACCCTTACTAAAGCGGTCGAAGCGATAGGCGCCGCTGACGTGATGATGGAGACTCGCGCTGTTGAATTGCGTCAACACATAGATGCGGTTGAGCTGACTGTTAAGGCAATTGCTGATGGGGACATCAATGAGACGGTACTTTCCCCCCAGCGGCACGGCCGGCTTCGAACGTTCCTTCGTGAGAGGATAAAGTCGTGTTCCTCTTCCGCCGCCGAGAATCACGCACACCGTGGATGGATTCTTGCGAAAATCAAGACTGGTTCCCAAGGCCGACTCCCGCGCTGATGAAGGACTACTCGCGGTACACTTTCGATCCCCCTTGCCGACAGGATCGATCCTTTTCGCGAAGGAGGGACCAGCTCGTCTTTGGAAGAGAGCTTTTCCCCCGACCCCAAACACGTCATGGGAAGGGCCGGTTTCTTTCTACGCGCTTGTGTGCCCGCGATGCCACTCAAGAGAACCGATAGCGTCGTACCTACTTAATGTCGTCAGTCGCTCGCTTGATGGCAATGGTCGAAGCAAAGGAATCGCCCGAGTGCAGACAATACGCCTCGCCCGCCCATCCATTTGACGCCTCCTGATAGAAACGGAGTCACTCGCGGTAGGAACACCGGGCCAAGAAGAACCCGATCATCGGCTACGACTTTTTCTTCGTCGGCTTCTTTTCGGGGGCTTTCTTTGTCGTAGTGGGCGTTTCCGCACTCACCTTGGCCGACTTGGTCTCTGTCGGCTTGGCGTCAACGGCTTTCGTCGCCTTGGTCGGCTTCGCCTTCGGGGGGGCCGCAGGAATCAGGTCTTTGAGCAGAATCCTCTGCTTTTTGGCCGGCTCGGCTGCCAACTCGCTCAGCTGCAAACAAAAGCTAATCCCTTTGGCTTTCGGGACGAGATGTTCGAGATTCGATTGAATCTGGTCACTCGTTTCGCCTTCATCCGCAATCCCGATGAGCCGTAAAACCGAGTGCATGGAAGCATCCAATGGGAGAGCGTGTCCTCCGAGACAACGCTGCACGACCGAATTGACGACAAAAGGCGTTGTCCCTTGGATCTTGGAGAGCTGTTTCTGCGCTTGCTTGAGCGGTTTCTTTTTCATCTGCTCAAGGTCGTAGCTGTAGGTCGTCTCGAAGACGAAATTGAGAATCTGGATCACCCGCTTCGCTTTGATCTCTCGATCGGGAAGATCGCTTTGAAGAGAGCCTGCCACTTCGTTGACGTGGCTAACTCGCAATTCGTTCAGATCGTGAAAGTGGGAGATCAGATGAGCGTACGCTTCAATCGCCCGGGAGTACGAGATCGATTCCTGCACTGCTCCGAATAGGAGGTGCTCGATCACCGATAATTCTTTTAGTGGGGGCGCCTCGAAGCTCTTTCCGAGCAGAGACATCAATTTCGTGAGCGTGCGCTGCTTATTAGGGGCAACCATTCTCGACTTTCCGTTGAGCGGAGCCGCGATCTCGTCTCCGGTCTCGACCGCATCCGTCACGACGGGGGCCAGCGCGCTCGATAGACCCATCAATCGATCCTCCTTGACAGCACCGAAACACCTTCCCAGTGTTTCGAGAACTTCTCCTGTTGGCGGGGTTTGGCCAACCAGAGGGGAGCGCCCACTTCCATGGGGTGCCCGGGACGATCACCTGGCCCGTCGACCGACGCCTCGCTATTCTTCGCGGGGTTCGTCGTCGGCTGGTTCATCGGCGACCTCGGGCGAATCTTCCGACTCGCTGGGGGTTGCCATGACCGGCCTGAGCAGCCTAGCGATCTCTAGACTTCTCTTGACGCTGTCGTCAACGACAATGTCAATATGCGGGGTGTATCGCGTTTCGAGCCGTTCGGCAACCTTACGCTGCAAAAAGCCTCGGGCACTTTCGAGTCCCCGCAAAGCCAATTTTTGTACCGATTCGGTTCCCATCAGCGACACATAAACTTTCGAATGTCGCAAGTCGCCGGTGACATCGCATCGAGTGACGGTGACACCCTGCACGCGCGGATCTTTGATTTCGAAGAGGATCGCCCGGCTGACCACCTCGCGAATGGCTTCTCCAACTCGCTCGGTTCGCCTGGTCATTGTGCCCCTCCATTTTGCTTCGCGTGCCCGAGATTGGCTCGGATCACCTTAAAACGTTCGTTTGACTTCTTCGATCTTAAACGCCTCGAGGACGTCGCCCTTTTTCACATCGTCAAAGTGCGCGATCTTGATGCCGCACTCCATCCCGTCGCGAACTTCGCGGGCATCGTCTTTATGTCGTTTGAGCGACTCGATCGGGTAGGTTCCGACCACCGTCCCATCGCGGATAATCCGCATCTGAGCACTTCGCTCGATGGTCCCTTGAATGACTCGGCAACCGGCGATGGTGCCGAACCGGCTGATACTGAAGGTCTCTTGCACCACGGCTCGGCCGAGCTGCACTTCCTTCTTGTCGGGGATCAGCATCCCTTCCATGGCCTTTTTGATGTCGTCGCTCACCTGGTAGATGATGCTGTAGCGACGAATCTCGACTCCCTTTTCGCGAGCCAAACTCTCGGCGCCGTTATCGGGGACAACCTGGAACGCGATCACGATCGCGTCGGACGTGTCGGCCAAGAGAACATCGCTTTCGTTGACGGCGCCGACGGCATCGTGCAATAACTTGATCTTGACTTCGTCGTGTTCAAGCTTGGCAAGTTCGACCTTGATGGCTTCTAGCGAACCACGCACGTCGGCCTTTAAGACCAGCTTCAGATCCTGAACCTCGCGAGCGTTCTTCTCGTTGTAGAGTTTGTCCAGCGAGACATGCTGACGAACGGTCTGGCTTTCAACCCGTTCGCGCGATCGACGTTCCTCGGCAATCGAGCGGGCACGAGCTAAGTCGTCGATAACAAAGAAGCGTTCACCGGCCCCGGGGACTTCGTCCAAACCGTACAGCAAGACCGGTGTCGAGGGTCCCGCTTCGGTGACGGCTTTTCCTTGGTCATTGAGCATGCTGCGAACCCGGCCGTACGCGGGGCCGCACACGATGACGTCGCCGACCCGCAAGGTTCCATTGGAAACAAGCAGCGTTGCCTTGACACCTTTGTCGCCGTGAAGCGATGCTTCGATACAGCTTCCAATGGCCGATCGCTTCGGGTTGGCCTTGAGTTCCTTCAGGTCGGCAATGATCAGGATCGACTCGAGGAGTTGATCGATCCCGGTCCCTGTGGTGGCGCTGGTGGGGATCATGATGGTGTCGCCGCCCCACGCCTCGGCAATAAGGTGATGGGCCGAGAGCTGTTGCTGAACGCGTTCGAAGTTGGCCCCGGGCAAGTCAGCTTTATTGAGCGCGACAATGATCGGGACATCGGCCGCCTTGGCGTGGTTGATGGCCTCTTCGGTTTGTGGCATCACGCCGTCATTGGCCGCCACCACTAGGACGACAACGTCGGTGACATTCGCCCCCCGCGCTCGCATGGCGGTGAAAGCGGCGTGGCCGGGCGTATCGAGAAAGGTGATCAACCGGTCGTTGTTAGGGGCAACTTGATAAGCGCCGATGTGCTGAGTGATGCCACCCGCTTCGCTGGCCACCACGTTGGTCTGGCGAATGCGATCCATCAGCGACGTTTTGCCATGATCGACGTGACCCATAAAGGTGACGACCGGCGGACGGAACTCGCGATCTTCTTCGGGGTCTTCGAGGCTGAAGAGACTCTCTTCGATGATCTCCTCGGTTCCCTTTTCCTTCTTGATCTCGATTTCCATCTCGTAGGCGAGGGCAAGCATGCCGACTTCTTCTTCGCTTATGGAAGAGTTGATCGTCGGTCGTGTCCCAGTGATTTCCAGGAGCTTGAAGAGGACGTCGGCCGACTTGATGCCGGTCGATTCGCAAAACGCCCGGATGGTGGTCGGCATGATAATCGGGACCGGACCTGCCGCCTTGGCGGGCTTTAAATCCTTCTTAAGCTTGTGGCGCGAACCCCCTCGCCGGCGACGACTCTCGTCATCATCGTCGGGAGCATTGGGATCAACGATTCGCCGTTCGAGGGCTTTTTGACCACGTCTCTTTTGTCGTTCCTCTCGGCCAACGTGGGCCCCACCTTGATGCCCCTTCGAGCGATCATCCCCTTCGTCTTCCGTGGGGCCAAACGGGGCTGGCGTTCCAGGGATCGGGGGCATCGGCAGCTTGCCTCCCCGCATCTGATCGGCGGGGAGTTTCATCACGGGCTTTTGCGTTTTGGGGCCGGGCGGGGGAGGCGTCCGCTCTCCGTCGCGTGGCGGCGGCATCATGGTCGGCGGCAAAGCGACGATCGGGCGGGAGGGTGTCCCAGGGCGACGCTCTCGGTCGCGCGGCCCGCTTCGTGATGTCCCCGCGCCGGCAGGCGGAGAATCCATCGACATGATTCGTCCTCGGCCCGGCGTCGGAATGATCTTGTTAGGGGTCGGTCGTGTCGATGACGCAGGCGCTGGCGACGCAGGCTTATCCTCGGCCGACGGAGCCGGGGGTTCAGGCGCGAGAGTAACCGCGGCCACTGCGGGAGGCATGTCAGACTCGACAACTGCCTCGAAGATCTCGGTCGATTCTGGAGGCGCCTCATCAGGCGGCGCTTCTGGCTGGACGGACGAGGGCATCGCCGTCGGCTTTTTCTTTCGCGGGTCGGGAATCTCCGCGGGCTTAGCGGGCCGGGGTGGTGGAACAGGAGTTGGCCGAGTCATAGCAGGGGGAGGGATCGGCGGCGCCGCCACCCGTGCCGCACCAGGTTTGATCTTGCCGCTCACGATGTCCTCGGCAAGCTGGCGAATATCCGCGTCGATCGCCGTCATGTGATTTTTGACGTCGGCCCCCGCGGCCTGGAGCATCTCCACCAGGTCTTTGCTCTCGACATCCAGTTCTCGGGCGAGTTGATAAACTCGCACCTTGTCCTTGCTCAAACCGCACTCCTTTTGAAGCCAACACCATCGGTGGCTCAACCCAGGTTAACCCGAGGATTAATTCCCGAGTCAACCGGTTTGGGACAATGAACAGTCCCATCATTCTCTGCCGTCCGCTGTCCGGTCTCTTTTCTTTTCTTCGATCATCATGATATCCATCCCCGTTTCGGGCCCCACACCTGTTCACCGGCCTAGCCATGTCCAAACCATCTCGCCTCGGCCAATGCCGAGATGGCGCCTCGGCCAATGCCGAGATGGCGCCTCGGCCAATGCCGAGATGGCGCCTCGGCCAATGCCGAGATGGCGGATGGGTCTGACCCGAACTCGGAACCTCGTTAAGGCAAAGCTCCGAAGAACTTGCCTGGATATTCTCCTTGCCCGCATGGGCTCGGCAACCCCGATTCGACCGATTCGCCCTATTCGACGCGTTTTCGTCGGTAAAAGATTTCCTTCGGATGGCCGTTCCAACGCGAACCAACCCCCGCGGGAACCGATTAATCTGCCGACGAATCCTCCGGAGTAGCAGGATCGGCCGACTCTTCGGAAGCATCGCCCTCGACGGTGAGCCCCTCGGCTTCAACCGGTCCGACTTCGTCAGAAGCGGCTTCGTCAGATGCGACCTCGGCAACAGCGTTTTCGACAGGCGCTTCTTCGACAGGCGCGGCCTCCGCCGACTGCTTGCTGCCGAAAAGTTGATCCATGGTGAGCTTTTGCTCTTTGACTTCTGGCTCGACCGATCCCAGCAATTCGTCGATGGTCGGCACGCCGGCTCGTTTGCGGTCCGACGACGCGCCGGGCGCGGGTCGCGAAGCGCTGGGGCTTGAAAGGATCGCGCTTCTGCTCGATGTCTCCCCAGCACCTGCTTCCGACTGCCGTTCGGCAAAGGCAACGATCTCGGCACATTCCTCTTCGTTGAGGTTGGTCAGTTCCTTCAAGTCGTCCGGCTCGATGACGCTGAGATCGTCGAACGAGAAGTAACCTTCTTCGATCAACGAATCGACCATTGTTTCACTGAGCCCCGGGATCGTGCTGAGGTTGGACTCGGCATTGTCGATTTCCTCGGTCAGCTCGTCGAATGTCATGATTTCGATGTCAACGCCGACCAACTTGGAAGCGAGTCGCACGTTCTGCCCTCGTTTCCCGATCGCGAGCGAAAGTTGGTCTTCGCGCACCAGGACGATGGCCCGGCCCATGCGGGGGTAGATCTGTACTTCCTCAATCTCGGCCGGGGCCAAGGCGTTGGGGATCATGACCTGCATCGACTCGTTGTAGCGGATGATCTCGACCTTCTCGCCGCCGAGCTCATCGGTGATGTTTTTGATTCGGCTTCCTCGGACGCCGACACAGGCGCCGACACAATCGACCTTGCTGTCGATGCTGCTGACGGCGACTTTGGTGCGGAAACCAGCTTCCCGAGCGATGCCGCGAATCTCGATGATATGCTCGGCAATTTCGGGGACTTCCTGTTCAAACAGACGGCGAACGAAGTCGCCGTGCGCTCGTGAGAGGACGACCTTCAATCGCTGACCACTCTTGCGGACTTCTAAAATCAACGCGCGGATGCGCTCGCCGGGGGCATAGATTTCGCCGGGCATTTGTTCGCTGCGGGGCAGGATCGCTTCGGTCTTGCCGATGTTGACAGTGACGACACTCCCCTCATTCCGTTGGGCCGTCCCGACGACGACGGTGCCTCGTTCGGCAATGAAGTCTTCGTAAAGAGAGTCGCGTTCCGCTTCGCGAATTTTCTGAATCATGATTTGCTTGGCGGTTTGGGCGGCAATACGACCAAGCGTCAACGAATCGATGTGTTCGCCGGCGGCCGACGCCGTGATCTCGCCGGTCGTTCGGTCGACACTGACCGACAGTTCAACCTCTTCACCGAAGTGGCGACGCGCTGCCGTCAGATAAGCGGATTCGATGCCGCTGAAGATGATCTCCGTATCGATGTTTTTGTCTCGATGAATGGCATCGACGATTCGAAGCAATTCACTGCTCATGCAACACTCCCGCGCATCAACCCGTCGAATCTCTCTCGGTCTTGCGGCCGTTGGTGCGAGCCCCGAAAGACCAACATCTCATTCGAAAAGGTCGTGTCGATTCCCTCTCGTGAAGAGACGGTCGAGGAACAACGCCCCGCAGATTGGCATTACCAATAATCAACAAGGCCTTGGGGTTACCGCAACCGTCATCTCGCGGGCCTACCCTAGAGCGGCGGCCAAGCAAAAGACTCGGTCGACGCGTTGGGCCTGCCCAACAAAAAAAGTGGGAGGTAAGTCCCACTTGACGCTGATGCGAGTGGATGTCTCGGCAGATCAGAACGACCTACCTCCGTCGCCATCATCTTACAAAACCGCTCGTCCGAAGAAATGGCAATTTGATGGAACCCAGCAGTACGACCGAAACCGACCGAAACGCTTCACATCCCCCGCCCCCGGTCTTCCCTCTCCAACAATGCCCCAAAGGCGGAGAAGCGGTGGTAGGAGAACTTAGAAGCGGGCGAGCTGGCGGAGCAAATTGCCGGCCTTTACGAGCGCTGCTGGGTGGAAAGGGGGGTGGACTCGACAAGGGCAGTGTTGATCTCGCGGGCCAGTTCGGCCAAGACGGCGATCGGCGAGTCGGCAGCATTGATCTCCGTGATCAGAGAATCGTCGTAGTAGCTCAAGGCGTCGGCGGTCTGACGATGAAACGTCGCCAGGCGATCCCGAATCACCGACTCGTCCGCATCATCGAGCCGGCCTTCCTTGATGGCCCGGCGTTTGATTCGCTGAACCGCTTCTTCTTCATCGGGAAGCTTCAAAAACAGGATCCGAACAACGTCGATTTTCTCCGCAATCATGCGGGCTTGCTCGCGGGTTCGAGGAATACCGTCGGCAAGGATGATGTTCCGGTCGGGCAGAAAAGTCTGCTTGCGGATGTGAAGGTCCATGTGATTGAAGAAAATCTGAACGGTGAGTTCGTCCGGGACTAACTTGCCCACCGAGGTGAATCGTTCCACCTCTCGGCCGAGAGGACCGGCTTTGTACAGTTGTCGAAAAATATCGCCGGTCGAAACGTGAAAAAATGGGGGGATCGAACCGATGGCTTGGCCCTGCGTTCCTTTCCCGCTTCCCGGCATGCCGAAAAGGAGCATCGCGCGCCAACGAATATCGTGCGCCACTCGCCGATCTCCGCCGTTCATCCTTGGAATCAAGAGCATGAGTATAGCAGCGATCTGGTCTACATCCAGATGATGTTGCGGCAAATTCCGTCGCAGGTCATTACGATCAATCAGTTTGAGCTGGCCGCTGGTGTTTTTGTTGGGTCGCTCGACAGTCCAGGGGATTTCCCCTCGATCGGCACCAGCGTCGGTTCGGACGAAAGTCTCGTCAAAACGCGACGGAGGGTCGGATCACCCTCGAGAGACTGGGGACCTGCCCCGAGGTACTGTTGCCGAGCCAGTATCCCCCGCAGTTTTTCGACCTCCTCGCGGTAGAGCGGGATTTCCCACCCGATCGAAGGTCGAACGCCCCAGATTTCGCCGCTGGGGCGCCTTCCGCCCAGGAATCGCTCGAGGTTCTCTCCATTCGCGCGAAGGAACAACGCGGAGGTGATTTTGAGACCCGACATCCCGTCCGGCAGGGAGACGATCTCTTGAATGCTTCCTTTGCCGAACGATCGGCTGCCGGCAACAAGACCGCGACGATTGTCGGCCATGGCGGCCGACACAATCTCACTTCCACTCGCGCTTTCACCGTTGATCAAGACCACCAATTGATGATCGCGAAATGTACCGAGCCGAACGGCGTGACGATCCCGGTTCTTTCCCTGACGGTCCATCACGCGCATGATCAACCCCTCGCTGAGAAATAGGTCGGCAACGTCGCACGCGGACTCCATCAGCCCACCGGGATTGAACCGCAGATCTAGGATGAGATGGGTCATCCCCTGACTTTCCAAATCGCGCAGCACTCGGCGGAGCCGATCCGCGGTGTCGCCGGCAAAACGAGTGATGCGGATGTACGCGGGGCGAAACGGAATCGAGGAGCCGGTCGGCAGAGCAGGGGGAATCCAGTAATTCCAAGTTTGATCGGCCTTAAGGGAGTATCCGACCACGGTGACGAGCGGCACATCTTCGCGTTGGATCGTGAGCGAACGCGTCGGGGCTCCGAGAGGTTGGATATCGAGAGAGACGACCGAGCCGGGTTGCCCGGAGAGACGTTGAGAGGCCTCGTTCGGGCCGAGATCGATGGTCTTGGCTCCATCGACTGAGAGAATTCGATCTCCATCACGAAGGCCGGCGCGATCGGCCGGTCCCCCCGGGATCGGCATCAGGACTTGCAGCGTTCTTTCCCAGGGATTTTCCTGGAGGACGACCCCGATGCCTGTGAATCGACTGCGCGTTTGCTGCTGAATCTCCTCAAAGACATCGCGAGGAAGATACGCGGAATAGGGGTCCAGCGCATGGAGCATTCCCTGCAATAGGATCAACTCCGCGGGGGTGGTCAAACTCGGCCTCCGACCGAGCCGCGAGCGAAATGCCGACAGCGGGATGGCCGGGTCGGTGGGGGTTGCCGCCAATATGTCAGCGACGGCCCGCGGAACCCAGTCCTCCTCGGCCACGTCGAAGGCTTCCGCTAGATCGGCACAACCTTCCTCCATGGCCGCGGGGGCATCCTCTGGATGAACATGCCGAGCCAGCACTTCGCGATAAACTTGCGAGGCTTGACGAGAAAATTGAACCGTGCTCGCGTCGTCGAGCTGTCTTTGCCCCAGCCATTGACGACGCTGCTCCTTCAACTCGTCGACCGAGCGACTCCCCGCGGCCAACGCGACGAACGCTTGGCGTAACTTCTGATCCTCCTCGAATCGAGGTAACCTTTCGAGCAAACGAAGTCCCAGAGCCAAAGTGCTTTCGTCCAGTTCTCCCCGGTCGCGAAGGGATACGAGTGCTGCCCGGCGGACGTCGGTTTTCGATCGGGGAGCGGGGTTTCGGCCGATCCAGCGATTCGGATCGTAGCCGAGAACGGTGGAAAACGGTGCTTGGCGCCGGAGGAAGTCGATGATTTCGGTGGTGCTGATCCAGCCATCGGGCTCGCCCCCCGCGATGTCCGCTTGGCCAGCGAGGGCATCGGTCAGCTTGGTGAAGAAAATCCTGGACGCGGCCGACAACTTCGACGGGTCTTGGCGATAGCCATCATTGGAACCAACGACAAGCCGACGTGGACCGGCCCACTCGGTCAATGGGCCCAGCAAAACGGAAGGATCGCTCGGCCCCGTGGGATCGTCGGCTCGTGCAGAATGCGAATCGACGACGATGACTCGGTTTCGGCACCGAATCATGTGAAGGAGTTCTCCGAGCTCGCCCGTGAGAAGACTGCTGGCCGGGAGATTGTTCCAGTCGGCATCGGACGTCAGCCAACGGGTTTCGCCAGGGCCACGCGTGTGGCGAGAGATCCAAATCAGCAGCAGGTCATCGCCCGGCTCCGCCCGTTTTGCAATTCGTTCAAGCGATCGCCGAACGTTGGCAGCACTTGCGAATTGCTCGGCGTTCGTACCAGGTGAGCTCAGGAGCATCTCCAGCCGACCCGCCAGATTCGGGAATCGCTTGGTGTCGGCAAGAGTTTTGTGAAGCCGATCGATGGTGGCCGGTTCAATATCCGTTCGGTCGAGGGAGCGGTCGGCAAAATGGTCGATCCAGACAATGAGCCCCCACGCACGGCGGGGTTCACGATCGGCGGGCGGAGCATCCGCGCCGAACGCCGCCGTTCCTCTGAAGAGAGGTAGAGCCAGGATCAGACATACGATCGCTGACCTGTTCATTCGTCGATTAATTTTTCTCCTGGTGGCGACTGAACGTCGCGGGCCAACTTGGCTGGAGGGGGCCGATCCACTAGGTTCATAAGTAATCGAAACGATAGCCGGACATTTTTTCTCCCAACTGCCCGCGTGGCCCGCGTGGGACGGGTCCGCGTGGGACGGGTTGGTCTCCATGATGACCGACCTTGCCCGAGGCGTCGACCCCGACCAAAGGTGACTTAGTAAGAACTCGCCCGCCCTGGTGAAAGAAACATCTTCAAAGGACGAAAGGAGCTGACCGACATGCGACGATCCATCGCGGCCAGTTTGTTCCTCTTCGCGACGGTGGCGGCCCAAGCGGACTCCGTCACGACAGAGAGTCTCCTGAAGGAAATGGTCCGATTGGATCGCTGGAGCAGGCTCGCGGATCCTCCTTACCAGATGGTGATCCGGACATGGGGGAACGATGCGGGTAAATCCTCGGCGGGAAAAGTCGGTCGCCCCGCGCTCCCCGCGATCCAGCAGAAGGGCCGCACCGAGTACGTCCTTTTTGACGAAGCGGGGCCGGGCACACTGGCTCGGTTGTTGCTTCCCCGAGTTCCGACGGGTGTGCTCCGGGTCTATTTAGACGACCTTTCGAAGCCGACCCTGGAGGGGACGCTCGACGATTTGGCCGCCGGCGGCGTCGCTCCGTTTGGGCCGGCGTTTATCCTGAACCTGGATGAACAGGTCGACGTGGAGTTTCCGATTCCATTTGCGTTGCAGGGGAGGGTAACGCTGGAAGTCGACGATCCCGCCCAGACCGACGAATGGGTCTATCAGGTGTCGAGCAGGCTCTACGATTCGACAACGCCGGTGGAGACCTTCACGCCAGCGAACTTTGAACGAATCAAGCCGACCTTGACCCGCGTCGAGAATGTCTTGCTTGGCCGCGAGCCACAAGAGCCGACCGGCGCCTGGGATCTCCGTTTTCCGATCTCTCTTTCCGCAAGCCATCCGAGTGCCGAGATTCAGCTTCCCAAGGGGACGGGGGGGATGATCGGCGAGCTTCACTTAAAGGTATCCGCGTCCGATCCTGCGCGACTTCGCGAATCAATCTTGGCGATCTCCTTTGATGGTCGGACGACGGTTCGAGTGCCGGTCGTCGAGTTCTTCGCGACGATGGCCGGTGGGGGTTCTTATCGATCGCTGGCGAGCGAGGTGACTGCTGATGGGGAATACATCATTCGCTGTCCCATGCCGTTTGTCGAGAGAGCCGAGATCGCATTAGAAGGGCCCGGTTCGTCCCAGCCGGTGACGCTCAAGGATGCTCCGCGGGAAAAGAAGGGGCCGCTTCGCCGGCTATTGAAGCCGCGCGAATCGAAACGGCCAATCCCTTCGATCGAGCCGCTCGTCGGAGCGCCGCCCGATGTTTCCGTGGAAGGATACGCGCTCGTGGGGCCGTACAACTGGGATGCCCGGAGTGTCTACTTTCATGCCTGTTGGCAGCAAGAGACCAGCGGGGGCAAAGAGAAGAACCTCGGGCTCCAGCAGCGGCTTTCCGGCCGGGGGACCTATGTCGGATCGAGTTTGTGTGTCTCTAGTCCGACATCCGCGACCTGGGGGACGGCGCGGGAAGAGATCGTCGTCGATTCACAAGAACCATCAAGCTTACCCGGAGCCGAGCTGGCTGATTTCTTCGGTGTGAAAGATCAACCGACCGAACGGCTCCTTCATGGCCTTCGGGGGCTCACGCGGATCGATGGTCCCGGCTTTTTTGGCCATTCAAGCTTCGTTCGCTGGCGAACACTGGATGCGGTTCCATTCTCCAACAGTCTCCGCTTCGATTGGCTTACACAGTCGGTCGCGCCGGGTGTTTGCCTCGGGACGGTCCACTACTGGTACGAAGATGCCTGGTCGGCCGCCCCGCAAAGCCGGCTGCAACAAGTCGATGTTGCCTTGCCGACACTTCCCCCGCGAGATATCCCCAAGATCGACGGAGCCGTTGAAGGAGAATCGTTGGCCGTCATCCGCGCGCTCGGCAATAAACCGACGCTCGAGAATCGAATTCATGAGGAACACGCGGGGCCCTGGAGTCAGGATGCGGACCTTGTCTGGCACGGCATCGCGCCTGGTAACGAATTGGTCCTTGCCTTCGATGCGCCGCGAGCGGGCAAGTATCGCGTCATGGCCTACTTCTCTAAAGGGGTGGATTACGGCATCCATCGCGTCGCGGTCAATGACCAGTCGGCCGGCGATCCGATCGATTTTTTCCATATCGAACCCCTTCGGATGCCTCCCTATGATTTGGGCGAATTCGAACTCCGACCGACCGGGAATCGGTTGCAAGTTCGCGTCGTTTCGACGTCGAAATCCGCCAGCCCCAAGTCATGCACCTTCGGCCTGGATGCGCTGACCTTAACGCCTGTAGGAGCAGGCCCGAACGGTCCCCTCTCCGCAGCACCACCGGCTGTCCCTTGATCACTTACTGGTATGCAGGCATGGCCGATTTTTTCTCCGAAACTCGCCGAAACGGTCCGGTGAGGTAACCTTTCCGCATCGAACGATGACGTGGCCGTGCGAAATGGTTCGAGGACGATGGGCCCTCTTCGGATCGCACTGAGGGGTGAATTCTCGATGGCGTATTCATTGACGCAAGAGGGGGCGAAGCTTCGCCTGGAACTCCCCGGCCGACTCGACGGAGCGGCACTCAGGCGAATCGACGAAGAGATTCTCGGCTCGATGGAGACCGCCCACGCGATCGAAATCGACCTTTCGGAGACGACCGAGCTCAGCAGTTTCGGCATTCGGATCTTGGTGCTTATCCTTCGCCAACTGAGTTGCTCGGGGGTGGACCTCTCGATTGCCGGTGTTTCGCCGGCCCTCGAAGGGATGCTCGACGCGGTCGGCATCCACTTGGCAACGACTTGTCCGATCGAGCCGACCTCACCCTCCTCGCCCAGAAACAGCAAACGAGGGGCTCTGTTTCTGCATCGCGTCGATGTCTATCCCTCGCACCATATCGACGGTCATCCTTTGCGACAGGGCTCGCCTATTCCGTTCGGCGCGCGCCCCATCGCGGGCGGAATCAACTTTTCGATCCAGTCTGCCCATGCGACCAGTTGCACGCTGTTGGTCTTCGATCGAGAATCGAAGGAGCAGATCGCCGATCTTCCTTTCCCCGACGAATTCCGCATCGGCAACGTCTTCACGATGTTCGTCTTCGGGCTCGATCCTGATCAGATCGAATACGCCTATCGCTTTGAAGGACCATTTGAACCGGAATCGGGACATCGCTTCGACTCGCGCAAGGTCCTCATCGATCCTTACGCTCGTCTGATCTCTGGGAGAGATTCGTGGGGAGGCTCGGCCCACGGCGGGGCGAACTATCGCTCGCGAATTGTCCCCTCGGACTTCGACTGGGACAACGATCGACCGCCGGGGCACGCGATGGAAGATCTTGTCATTTACGAGGCCCATGTTCGCGGGCTGACGGCCGACCCGAGTTCGAACGTTCGTTGGCCTGGCACGTTCGCGGGCTTGCGAGAGAAGATCCCCTATTTGAAATCGCTGGGGATCAATTGCATCGAACTGATGCCCATCTTTGAGTTCGATGAACTCGACAATCCTCGAACCGATCCAACGACCGGCTTGCCTCTCAAAAACTACTGGGGATACAACACGGTCGGCTTTTTTGCTCCCAAAGCGGGTTACGCCGCCACCGGTAAGTTCGGCCTGCAAGCCGACGAATTCAAAGCTCTTGTCAAGGATCTGCATTCGGCCGGCATCGAGGTTTTGCTCGATGTTGTCTTCAATCATACGTCCGAAGGAGACGCCAGCGGCCCCACGTTTTGCTTCCGCGGAATCGACAACAAAACCTATTACATCCTCGGGCCGCAAGGCGAGTATCTGAACTACAGCGGCACCGGTAATACCCTCAATTGCAATCATCCCATCGTTCGCGACATGGTGATCGATTGCTTGCGATACTGGGTGTCGCATTATCACGTCGACGGCTTTCGTTTCGACTTGGCGAGCATTCTCGGTCGAGGTCGCGACGGCGAAGTTCTTGCCAACCCGCCATTGCTTGAAGCCCTGGCGCATGACCCGGTCTTAGCTCGATGTAAACTGATCGCGGAGGCATGGGACGCGGCCGGGCTGTATCAGGTCGGTTCGTTTCCTTCCTATGGACGCTGGGCCGAGTGGAACGGTCGATATCGGGATACCGCTCGACGATTCTTAAAGGGGGATGTCGGCCAAGTCGGCGAGTTCGCTCAGCGATTATTGGGATCGCCCGATCTCTACGCCGATCGCGGGCCCTCCGCCAGCGTCAACTATATCACCTGTCACGACGGCTTTACGCTCGCCGATCTGGTCAGCTACGATCAGAAGCACAACCAGGCCAACGGAGAAGAGAATCGCGACGGGTCGGATGCCAACGATTCGTGGAACTCGGGCGTTGAAGGAGCTACCGACGATCCCGCCATCAACGAACTTCGGCTTCGTCAGCGAAAGAATGCCCTCACCATGTTGATGGTCAGTCAAGGCGTCCCCATGATCTTGATGGGTGATGAATTCGGTCGATCCCAGCAGGGGAATAACAATGCGTACTGCCATGACAGCCCCCTCAATTGGGTCTGTTGGGATTTGGCGGAAAAGGAAAAAGAGTTTCACCGCTTTTGCCGATTGATTCTCGCCTTTCGCCGGGCTCATCCGGCACTCCGCCACTCTCTTCATTCGGGCAACGGCTCGGCCCGGACGATGCCGCTCGAGGTCACTTGGCACGGCGTGACTCCCTGGCGGCCCGATTGGTCCAGCGATAGCCGAACGCTTGGCATGATGTTGCGGTTGGCCCTGGGGAACGGGTCTGCCGACGTTCTTTACGTCGCCTTTAACATGTACTGGGAGGGGTTGACGTTTCTGATTCCCTCTCCCCCCATCGGCACCCAATGGCATCTGTCAGTACAGACATCCAAACCTTCTCCCGACGATATTGTCGAGATTGGTCGGGAAAAACCACTCGTCGACTCTCGCTATATCGTGCTGGCCCCGCGATCCATCGTGGTCCTGATCGCGAAATAGTTCCCCGCGCGCACCTGGTGATGATGTTCGCCGCCGCTGAACAAAGCGGGCGACCTAGACAACAAAACCGAGACCAGTGTCCTCCTTGCCAGCAATCTGGCAACGACGGTTTGGCCGCTCAACTATTCTCCTGTATCGAGCTCCTTTTACGACCTCTCCCCCTCGGGGATCATGGGGTACTTCGAGCTCGTCAATTGCCGAAGTGTTTATCAAGTGGGGACAGGGACCGGGATCGGCGATCACCGTCGGCCTCTTGATCCCAACCGAAAGCAGCGAGTCGGGAGTTTTCACAGCAGCCATCCCGGCGGCGCGAATTTTCTCCTCGGGGATGGTTCAGTGACTTTTGTCAATCAATCGATCGACATCGCCATCTTGCGATCACTCTCGTCCATCTCGGGTTCCGAGCCCGCCAACTACGAGTAAATCGTATTGGTCGAGAGCTAGGGCTTCATGCGGCGTTAGGCGAGCACGCCTTTGATGACTTCGCCATGAACGTCGGTCAGTCGCCGTTCGATTCCGTTGTGGTAATAGCTTAGGCGGTGATGATCGAGCCCCATCAAATGCAAGATCGTGGCATGAAGATCATAAACCGTGGCGACGTTCTCCACCGCTTGATAGCTGAATTCATCGGTCGCGCCGTAAGAGAAAGCTCGCTTGACGCCTGCCCCCGCCAGCCAAACGGTAAAGCCCTTGGGGTTGTGGTCTCGCCCGCTGGCTCCCTTTTGAAAAGTGGGCATTCGGCCAAACTCCGTGACGAAAGCGACCAGCGTTTGATCGAGAAGCCCGCGTTGTTTCATGTCGACCAAAAGTGCCGCCAATGGCTGATCCAGAATAGGCGCATGCAGGTTGTACTGATCGTGGAGAAACCGGTGCCCGTCCCAGTTGCCGACCCCTTCTCCCATCGCGTACGCACCATTGAAAAGTTGAACAAAGCGAACACCCTTCTCGATCAGCCGGCGAGCGAGAAGGCAATTGCGAGCAAAGCCCGCCTTGATGGGATGCGGATCCGTCGCGCCGTAACGGTCAAGCGTGCCTGCCGACTCGGTCGAGAGATTGCCAACCTCGGCCGCACGAATCTGTAGTCGGCCCGCGAGTTCATAGCTGGCGATGCGTGCGGCCAATTCCGAATCATCGGGATGCTGCTTGAGGTGTTGATCGTTCATCACGCGAAGAAATTCGCGAAGATTCTTCTCGCTCGTTTCGGAGAGCGACGCGGGCCGATCGAGATGCGGGATTGGCTTATCGGCGCCGAAGGGTGTTCCTTGAAAAACGGCAGGTAAGAATGCCGAGTTCCAATGATTGGTGGCCGACTGAGGCACCCCGCGCGGGTCAGGAATCGCGACGAATGCCGGCAGGTCGTCGCACTCGCTTCCCAGCGCGTACGTCACCCAGCATCCCATCCCGGGGAAGCCATCCAGCGTGAACCCGGTGCTCATCTGATTTTCGCCCGGCCCGTGGGTGTTGCTCTTCGCGGTCATCGAATGAATGAAGCACATATCGTCGGTAAGCTCGGCCAGTTGGGGAAGCAAATCCGACACCATCTTGCCTGACTCACCGCGCGGCTTGAAAGGCCAAAGAGGCCGGATCAGGTTGCCGTTCTCGCCTTGAAAGGTGATCAGTTTGTCACTGCCGGGCATGGGCGTATCGTGTCGTTTGATCAATTCCGGTTTGTAGTCGAAGGTGTCGATCTGACTGATCGCGCCCGAACAAAAAATGACCAGGCATTGTTTCGCCTTCGGTGAAAAGTGGCTTGGCCTGGCCGCATGGGGATAGCTGGGATCAATGGTTGGTCGCCAAGGGGGCGCGTCAGCAAGCAAGCGATCACGATCAAGCAAACTCGCCAAAGCCACGGCCGACAGCCCGTGGGCCGCATGGCCGAGAAACTTTCGTCGGCTCAACAACTGTTTGCCCGCCGACGAGAAGGGTGAAGCTGGCATGGGGTGAATCCTCTAATCGATCATCAAGAATTCATTGGTGTTAAAGAGCCCGCGAGCCAAGGCCTCCAGCCCGGCGGCATCAATCAATTGAAGGGCGGCCTGCCGCTCGAGGTCGTCCGGCGGACGCTGCAACGTCCATTCAAACATTCGCTCCACGACGGCGATAGGATCCTTGCCCGCCGATTCCGTCGCTCGGTCGGCAAGGATCTTTGCTTGTTGCAAGATGAATCCCGAGTGGAGCAGGTTGAGCGCTTGCAACGGCGTGATCGATCGGCTTCGTTTAGGAGCGATCTGGCCGGCATCGGGACAATCAAACGCTCCGAAGGTGCTATCCAGCTGCATCCGGATCTTCGTCTGATAGATCATTCGTCGCCATTCGGCCGGCCCGAAGAGAGTCTTGCTTTTGTAGACCCGGACGTAGTTGTCGTTCGGCTCGAAGAGAGAGAAGCCAACCCCACCCATCGAAAGATCAAGATTTCCCGAAGCGTACAGGATCGTGTCCCGAAGAGGCTCGGCATCAAGCCGACGCGGCGGATATCGCCAGTAGAGTCGACTCGCGCCGTCGCGAGCCATTCCCTCCGAATTCGACTGGCTCTTCTGCCGATACGTTCGCGACGTGACGATGAAGCGGTGAAGATGTTTCAAGCGATAGTCATGGTCGGCAAGTTCCGTCGCCAACAAATCAAGCAGAACTGGATGTGTTGGAGGAATTCCGTTTAAGCCGAAATCGCTGGGCGTCGCAACGATGCCCTCTCCGAGATGCTGTTGCCAAAGCCGATTCGCAATCACTCGCCAAGGAAGTGGATGGGCCGGATCCGTGATCCAGCCAGCAAGCATCTGCCGACGATCGCGCTCGCCTGATGCATTGCTAACGTCGGCCTTCGGCCCCAGCGACTCAATCACACCGGGCGAAACTTCTTCGCGCGGGGAAAGAGGGTCTCCTCGATGCAGACGATGCGTCGGCCCGGGTGGATCAAACTTTCCGGAATAAACCAGATTCGAAGATGCGGCTCCTTGAAGAAGGGCGATCAATTCTTTTCGCCGGCGGAGCTGTTTCTGAATGGCCTTCGCGGTATCGGCCGATTGCCGAGCCAAATCGATCGAGGCATGGGGAAATGCCCCGGTGGCGGGGAAGCGGTCGCGGTGCGAAGCGACTTCTTTCCAATTCTTGCCATCCAGAGAAAGATCAATGTGGTACCGGGTCGCCAAGCGATCGTCGTACTTGGGTGGATCGGTTTGGTCACGCCCCCAGACCACCGTATCGACCAATGCTTCCTCGGCGAGCTTGACAACGACTTCTCCTCGGCCCGGTTCCCCAGAGATCCAGCTTCGCTCGTTGCCGAACTCGCCGTCGTGGAGGTGGGCGAGCTGATGCAAATGATGTCCTGGGAACGTGCTCGACGCGGTGACACTCGCCCCCGCGGAAGCGAGCGCTAGATTGCGAGGCTCGGCCTCGGCCGAGAAGACTTCGAGTTCATCAAGGCATGGCTCGGCACTATTGGTGGATTCGATGGTCATGCGAACAAAGCGAGCAGGCTGTGGCTCAAAGCGTTCGACATTCCCCGACGTGACGACGGGCGAACGAATCGAGGGCATCGTCCCTTCGGAGTTCTTGTTCGTCACCTCTTCGAAGCAGATGCTGCTGGCAGTGACGACGCTTGCCGACGAGCCTGACCGAAGGAACACGCACGATTCCGCGAGCAGCGTCTCGGTGCCGATCGATTTCATTCCGCTCCAGACAGGGACATCCACGGGCGCGGCCGATCCGTCGGCGAACTGCTGCTGATTGATGGTGGCCAAAGAGACCTGATCGCCGGTCGTTTCAAGTCGGCCGTCCCGGTCGAGCCAATAAGAAGCATCGACGGCACCGGTCGACGAGCCTGCTCCCCAAGAGACCCAAAGTCGATACGTGCCAGCCTGCATCGGTCGCCAACAGATGAGGTTCTTCGAGCCCGTCGCATTCCACTGGCGAAATCGCGAGACCAGCGTCGGCAGCCGACCGGAAGAACCTTCATCAGAAACTTGTCCTCGCTGATCGCCCGGTTGGAGCGGCACCTGGGTCGATGTTGAATCGATAAGGTCGATCCTTCCATGTTCCGGCGCCGAAACAGTGTCATCCAACCAAAGCACCGTTCGAATCCCGGCGGGTGGGGCTGATCGGCGGACAATCTGGCGAATCGATGACGACTCTTTCTTCCAACGCGCCAGTTGACCGGGCTGAGTCCGCAGAGAAGTCCTTTCAATCATTCGCTCGCCATGCTTGACTCCTTCGAGACTTGCCTTCAATCGGTAATAGTCGGTCTGCGAAATCGGATCAAACTTGTGACGATGACATCGGGCGCATCCGACGGTGAGTCCCAAAAACGCGCTGCCGGTCGTGCTGACCATATCGTGCAACTCGTCGGCGCGCTGCTGTGCCGTCAGAGCGGGATCGGGGCTTTTCACTTGATCCCAAGGTCCGCCGACAAGAAATCCAGTCGCTTCATCGGCCGCCAGCATATCGCCCGCGATCTGTTGGCGAACGAACTCGTCATAGGGTCGATCAATGTTGGCCGACTCGATGACGTAATCGCGGTAGGGCCAAGCTCGCAGTCTCGGCTGATTCATCTCGAAGCCGTTTGTTTCTGCGAATCGAACGACATCCAGCCAATGCCGAGCCCAGCGTTCGCCAAACCGAGGCGATGCCAGCAGATGATCGACCTCTCGTTCGAATTGGTCAGAATGATCCAGACGAGTGAGCCTTTCGATATCCTCCATCTCAGGCGGAAGCCCGATCAGATCGAACCAAAGCCGTCGCGCGATGGTGCGGGGATCGGCTATCGGCTGCAGGGAAAGTCCTTCTCGATCCAATCGCTCTTGGATGAATCGATCGATCAGCCCTTCACTCTGCTCCGGATGGATGACGCCGGGCGTCGCGGGTCGGACGACCGGTTGATAGGCCCAGTGAGCCAAGGATGCGGCAGATGCTCCTTTCTCTCCATCGGCGGCATCGTCCTTCGGCGGTATCGGAAGATGCGCCCCTTGGTCGATCCATCGCCCTATAGTGTCGAGTTCAGTAGAGGAAGGTTGGTCCCCTTTGGGTGGCATCCGCAGGTCGGCATCCTCTCGGCTCATGAATTGAAAGAGGGGGCTCTGGTTCCGATCGCCCGCTGTGATCAGCTTGGAGTAATTGTCGCCTCCGCGTTGAATCTGATCCGCCCCGTCGAGGCGAAGACCACTCTCTTGTTTGTCAGACCCATGACACGAAGCGCACCGCGCCTGCAAGATCGGCATCACATCGCGAGCAAAGTCAACCGCGGCAGGCGGGTCCTCGGCGATCGCCAGCGCGGCGATTGCCAGCAACAGAATCCAGGTGCCTCCAACATGATTCATGGACTGGTTTCCCCGTCGATCTCTATCGGTCGACCCCGCGTGCCGACTGTCCCCATGATTGGAGTATGCCCGATCGAGCTCTCCAGGTGGAGGCCGTAGCGTAAAAATCTTCCATCGATCTGGCCGAGAATCAGCCTTGGTCCGTGGACGAAAGGAGACTCGATTTTGAGAATGAGTTCTGAACCACTCTTAGAAAGAGGATCTCTCATGGATCGTGTGACGCGGACTTTCCTGACGATGGCGATGGTCCTTGCCGGCAGAATTGCCTTGGCGGAACTTGATGAAAGGCCCCTTTCACTGGGTATCGAACCCGCTTTTCCTGAGATCTCTTGGGAAGGTTGGGGCGAGTCCGAAGATGGAACTGTTGTTCCACTCCGGCCGATCCTGCTCACCCATGCGGGGGATGGCTCGGGTCGTCGATTCGTTCCGACTCAGCAGGGTGTCATCTATTCGATCGATCCGACTGGCCGAAAGGCGAGCGTCTTTCTTTCGATCGTGCCGAAGGTGGCCTATGCCGACAAGACAAACGAAGAGGGATTTCTAGGCTTGGCCTTTCATCCGCGATTCAAAGAGAACGGCGAGTTCTTCGTCTATTACACCAACACCGCGAAGAAGCATCAAAACGTATTGGCTCGTTACCGAGTGAAAAAGGATGACCCGACGCAGGGAGATCCCGATTCCGAAGAGATCTTGCTCGTTTACGATAAGCCATTCTGGAACCACGACGGCGGAACGATTCTCTTCGGGCCTGATGGCTATCTTTACATCACGCACGGCGACGGCGGACTGGGCAACGACCCCTTCGGCAACGGGCAGAACCTCTCGACCCTCTTAGGCAAAATCCTGCGGATCGATGTTGACCATCAGGGAGAGAAAACCCCCTATGCGATTCCGGAGGACAATCCCTTCGTGAAAACGCCGAATGCTCGTCCCGAGATCTTTGCCTACGGCCTGCGGAACGTTTGGCGGATGGCATTCGATAGGCAGACCGGTGAGTTGTGGGCAAGCGATGTCGGTCAAGATCTATGGGAAGAGATCGACTTGATCACGAAGGGGGGCAACTATGGCTGGAACCGGCGCGAGGGGAAACACCCTTTCGCAAAGAGCAAGTCCCCCAGCGAAGCTGACCCTGCTTTAATCGATCCGATCTTCGAGTACTCGCATGACGTTGGCAAGTCGATCACCGGCGGGCCGGTCTATCGTGGAAAAGCAATTCCCGAACTCGATGGCGCTTATCTCTTTGCCGACTACGTCAGCGGCAAGATGTGGGCACTCTACTACGATCGCTCAAAGAATGCCGTCACCGCGCACCGACCGATCCCACTCCCCAGCGCGATTCCCGTCATGTCGTTCGGCGAGGATGAAGCGAGAGAGGTCTATTTCATGACCAACTCCCCGACCGGTCAGGGAATCTGGAAACTGACTCCAAAGAAATAGTCCTGATGCAAGTCTATGTGAAGACATCACTGAAATAGACCAGATAGAGCCTATAGATCTTCGCCAATCAAAAGCCGCCCGGATAGGCAGCATAGGGTCGAGATTCGCTTGCGAACCGGTCCCGTTTGTCAATCAACGGTCGGCTTCTCCTGCGCGAAGATCCGTAGTACTTGCGGCCGACAATAAATGTTATCGGTCGTGATCCGCTTCACAAATCAGGTGACTCGTAGTTTGATCGTGATGGACAATTCATGCAAGCAGCACTCAGATTTAACTTGACAAAAGCATGTGTAGTATCTCTCAAGTGAGGGAACTCATTTTGTACCCGTTCACGAAGTGATCTGTTTTTGATCGTCTGATTCGGTTAGTGTGTTCGGCATGGATGAGATGCCGAGGATTCGGATTCCGCAAGAGCTTTGGGACACGATCCCCGCGCCCGCTCAAGCGGCGCTGTTGGTCGTCTTCGCTCAGATGGATCAACTCGAGAAGCGAGTTGCGGATCTTGAAGCCGAGGTTGATGATCTCAAGGCACCGCTCAAGCAGAATTCTTCGAATTCTTCCAAGCCCCCCTCGAGCGATCCCTTTCACGTGAAGCGTCGTCCTCTCGAGAAGCCAAGCGGCAAGAAGCGTGGCGGCCAGCCTGGCCATGAGCGACACAGGCGAATGCTCGTGCCGACCGAGGGAAGTGGCCGAGACGATCGAGTGCACGCCGACAGCTTGCCGTCGATGTGGACAAGAGTTGTCGGGCGAGGATGTTGAGCCTCGCCGTCATCAGGTTGCAGAAATTCCGCCTTTCAAACTGCATGTCACCGAGTATTGCCTCCATCGCTTGGCGTGTCCTCATTGCCACACACGGAGGCTCGCTTTTGCGCGATCCCAATTTAACCTCCATAAATGTGCGAAAGTCGAAGCCAGGGCGTGGTTGGTTTTCCTCGAAACCGTGTTTTCGGCGACTTG